>NZ_CP070353.1:1423750-2135625 GCF_016919405.1 Ensifer sp. PDNC004 | reverse complement strand
GCGTCTCCATCATCGCCTTCTCCTTCATCCGCCTGCTTCCGGGCGATCCGGTCGCGCTGCTTTCGGGCGAGCGCGTCATGTCGCCGGAGCGACATGCGGAAATCTCACACGCACTCGGCTTCGACCGGCCGATCGTGGTGCAATATCTCGATTATCTCTGGGGCGTTCTCCAGGGTGACTTCGGCACCTCGATCGTCACCAAGAAGCCGGTCATCGACCAGTTCTTCGAACTGTTCCCGGCAACCGTCGAGCTTTCGCTCTGCGCGATCCTGTTTGCGGTCATTCTCGGCATTCCGGCCGGCGTGATTGCCGCGATCAAGCGCGGCTCGGCCGTCGACCAGGCGATGATGGGCACGGCCCTCGTCGGCTTCTCCATGCCGATCTTCTGGTGGGGCCTGCTGCTCATCATGCTCGTTTCCGGCATGTTGCAGTGGACGCCGGTCTCCGGCCGCATCTCGCTGATGTACTTCTTCCCGCCGGTCACCGGCTTCATGCTGATCGACTCGCTCCTGTCCGGCCAGGCCGGCGCCTTCAAGTCGGCCGTCAGCCACCTGATCCTGCCGACGATCGTGCTCGGAACTATTCCGCTTGCGGTCATCGCGCGCCAGACGCGCTCGGCGATGCTTGAAGTTCTCTCCGAAGACTACGTGCGCACGGCACGTGCCAAGGGCCTTTCGACCTTCCGGGTCGTCGGCGTCCATGCGCTGCGCAATGCGATGATCCCGGTGGTCACCACCATCGGCCTGCAGGTGGGCGTCATGCTCGCCGGCGCGATCCTGACCGAAACGATCTTCTCCTGGCCGGGCATCGGCAAGTGGATGGTGGATTCGGTGTCGCGTCGCGACTACGCCGTCATCCAAGGCGGCCTGCTCGTCATCGCCGCGGTGATCATGCTGGTCAACCTCATCGTCGACCTGCTCTACGGTCTCATCAATCCGCGCATCCGGCACTAAGGAGGGCGTCATGTCTCAAGCTGCTGCAACAAGCACCGTTTCGACCGATCCGTCCCGCCGGGCGCGTTTGGCCGAATTCTGGTATTACTTCTCCGAGAACCGTGGCGCCGTGATCGGTCTCGTGTTCTTCGTGTTCCTCGTTCTGCTCGCGGTCTTCGCACCGTGGGTCGCACCGCATGATCCGGTGGCACAGTACCGCGACGCGGTGCTGGTTCCGCCGGTCTGGCAGGAAGGCGGCCGCGCCGGATTCCTGCTCGGCACCGATGCCGTCGGCCGCGACATGCTGTCCCGCCTGATCTACGGCACGCGCTTCTCGCTGTTCGTCGGTGTCATCGTCACGACCCTGTCGCTCGTCGGCGGCATCGCACTTGGCGTCATCGCCGGCTACTTCCGTGGCTGGGTCGATACCGTCATCATGCGCGTGATGGACATCATCCTCGCTTTCCCGTCGCTGCTGCTCGCCCTCGTGCTGGTCGCCGTCCTCGGCCCGGGCCTGGTCAACGCCATGATCGCCATCGCGCTCGTCTTCCAGCCGCACTTCGTGCGCCTGACGCGTGCTGCCGTCATGAGCGAAAAGACCCGTGACTATGTCGTCGCCGCCAAGGTGGCCGGCGCCGGTCATGGCCGTCTGATGTTCAAGACGATCCTGCCGAACTGCATGGCGCCGCTGATCGTCCAGGCGACGCTCTCCTTCTCGAGCGCGATCCTTGACGCTGCGGCCCTCGGCTTCCTCGGCATGGGCGCACAGCCTCCGACACCGGAATGGGGCACGATGCTCGCCGAAGCCCGCGAGTTCATCAGCAGCCACTGGTGGGTGGTGACCCTTCCGGGTATCGCGATCCTGATCACCGTGCTTGCGATCAACCTGATGGGTGACGGCCTGCGCGATGCGCTCGATCCCAAGCTGAAGAGGTCCTGATCATGGCGCTTCTTGAAATCGAAAACCTGGTCGTCGAATTCCAGACGGCCTCCGGTCCCTTCCGCGCCGTCAACGGCGTATCGATGAAGGTCCATGAAGGCGAAGTGCTTGCGATCGTCGGCGAGAGCGGCTCGGGCAAGTCCGTGTCGATGCTGGCCGCCATGGGGCTTCTGCCCTGGACGGCGAAGGTGACGGCAGACAAGCTCACCTTCAACGGTCGCGACCTCTTGGGCATGTCGGCCAGCGAAAAGCGCAAGATCGTCGGCAAGGACATTGCCATGATCTTCCAGGAGCCGATCGCCAGCCTCAACCCGTGCTTCACCGTCGGCTTCCAGATCGAGGAAGTGCTGCGCATCCACATGGGTCTCGACAAGGCCGGTCGGCGCAAGCGGGCGATCGAACTGTTCGAGGCGGTCGGTATTCCCGATCCGGCCGAGCGGCTCAGCCACTATCCGCACCAGATGTCGGGCGGCCAGTGCCAGCGCGTGATGATCGCGATCGCGATCGCCTGCAATCCGAAGCTGCTGATTGCCGACGAGCCGACCACCGCGCTCGACGTGACGATCCAGAAGCAGATCCTCGATTTGCTGATGAAGCTTCAGGCCGAGCACAAGATGGGCCTGATCATGATCACGCACAACATGGGCGTGGTCGCCGAGACCGCCGACCGGGTGGTCGTGCAGTACAAGGGCCGCAAGATGGAAGAGGCCGACGTGCTGACGCTCTTCGAAAACCCGAAGAGCAACTACACGCGCGCACTTTTGGCGGCTCTGCCTGACAACGCGACCGGCGATCGTCTGCCGACGATTTCCGAACTCTTCGTCGACGAAGGAGCGGCCCAATGAGCGTGATCCTCGAAGCGCGCAATCTGGTGCGCGACTACCATATCCCCGGCGGCCTCATCAAAAAGGCGAAGACGGTTCACGCGCTGAAAGGCGTGAGCTTTTCCGTCGAAGAGGGCAAGACGCTGGCGATCGTCGGCGAAAGCGGCTGCGGCAAGTCTACGCTCGGCCGCATCCTCACCCTGATCGATCCGGCAACCTCGGGCGACCTTCTGATCGAGGGCAAGAAGATCGATATCTCCAAGGGCGACATGACGCCGGAGATGCGCCGCAAGGTGCAGATCGTCTTCCAGAACCCCTATGGCTCGCTCAACCCGCGCCAGAAGATCGGCGACATCCTGATGGAACCGCTGGTCATCAACACCGACACGCCGGCCGACGAACGTCGCGACCGGGCGATGACGATGCTGAAAAAGGTCGGCCTCACCGAGCTGCACTTCAACCGCTATCCGCACATGTTTTCGGGCGGCCAGCGCCAGCGTATCGCCATTGCACGTGCGTTGATGCTGAACCCGAAGCTGCTGGTGCTCGACGAGCCGGTCTCGGCGCTCGACCTGTCGGTTCAGGCACAGGTGCTGAACCTGCTCGCCGACCTTCAGGACGAACTGAAGCTCACCTACGTCTTCATCAGCCACGACCTGTCGGTCGTGCGCTACATCGCTGACGATGTCATGGTGATGTATTTCGGCGAAGCGGTCGAATACGGCAGCCGCGACGAGGTCTTTGCCGATCCGAAGCACAGCTACACCAAGACGCTGTTTGCAGCGACGCCGCGTGCGGATGTCGAGAGCATCAAGGCGCGTCTCGCCAAGAAGAAGCAGGCGGCTTGATCTCGTCGATCTAGCGTCAATGAAACAGGAAGCCGGGACATCGTTCCCGGCTTCTTTGACTTGAGGGCATGATGGTGTAGAGGTGTCGCGCCGCCTTCAACTCTCGCCTTTCGGCGGCGGGCAGCCGCTTTTCGGCCGGACAGATCGTCCGGCCCAACCTCAGGAACACGTCCATGGAAATCAAGCGTTTCGAAACCGGCCCCCGTATGAGCCAGGCCGTCGTCTACAACAACACCGTCTACCTCGCTGGCCAGGTCGGCAACGCCGGTGACGATGTCGTGACGCAGACGAAGCAGGCGCTTGCCGAGGTCGACCGTCTTCTGGCGCTCGCCGGCACCGACAAGACCCGCATCCTTTCGGCCACCATCTGGCTCGCCGACATGGCAGACTTCCCGAAGATGAACTCGGTCTGGGACGCCTGGGCACCGCAGGGCAACACCCCGGCTCGCGCCACCGGCGAAGCCAAGCTCGCGACCCCGGAATACCTCGTCGAAGTCATCGTCGTCGCCGCTGCCGCCTAAGGCTGCACTACGGGAATTTTCCGTCTTCTTATTCCTGCGCCGCCGGATTGCCATCCGGCGGCGTTTTTCGTTCCCATTCCAGCTCCCTCGCGCGGAACCAAACGGCGCGCCGGCACGTTAAGTGTCAGATCCGAAGAAGCAGGCCAAAACCGGCCGCCACCATTGGGAGGACTGTCAATGCTCTACTGGCTGCCCCGTGTCTGTGTCCTTCTCCTGGCGGGTGTCATGATCGGTTTCGGGCTCGTTCCCTACACCGCCGCAGGTGTCGCCCATACCTTGCTCGTCATCATCCTGGGGCTCGGCCTGTTGTCGCTGACCCTGCATGTCTTCCCGCCGGAACACCATTGACCGTGCAAGATCAATCACGCGATGTGCCGCAATCAGGGCCCGAGCAAAAGACAGGGCGGCCCGATCTGTTGACAGGAAACGCGAACGACCCGCGCGCCGCCCTGGCCGAGGGACGGCGCGGAATGATCGCGACTACGCTGCGGGGGGCGGGTGCCGCCCAGCAGCGCAAGCGCGCGCGGCGGATCGTCGAGGAAGAGGCTGCAGTCGCGACGGCGGCGCCATCGACCGCTCCGCGGCGCGACGGCATCGACCTGATGGTCGCCTGGAGCACCATCGGCCTTTTCGCCATTGCCGCATGTGCGGGCATCTACGCCATGGAAACGATCCTGCTGCCAATCACGCTGGCGATCGTCGTCGGAGTGGTGCTCGGCCGGACCGCCGACGGGCTGGCGCGTTACGGTCTGCCGCCGATCTTCGGGGGGCTGCTGTTGGCGAGCATCTTCGTCACCGGCCTGTCATGGCTCGTCAATGCGCTTCTCGGCCCGTTGACGGCGCTCGCCTCCGAGGCGCCGAAGCTCGCCGAGAGCGTGGTGGCGCGGGTGATGCCGTTCATCGATCGGTTCGAGTGGCTTCGGCTGGCCGTCGCGCGCAGCATCGGTAACGATGCGATTGCTGACACCGTCATGAAGAATGCCGGACCGATGCTTGCCGCCACCGCAGCCGGGCTGACGCCCGCCTTGGTGCAGACCCTCATTTTCCTCGCGGCACTCGGCCTGTTCCTGCTCGGGCGGCTGCAACTGCGCAAGGCCGTCATCCTTGCCTTTGCCAGCCGTGAGCGGCGGCTTAGCGCCATTCGCATCATGAACGGCATCGAGGATGCGTTGGCGCGATACTTCTCGATCGCCAGCGTGATCTATCTCTCGCTCGGCTTGGTGACGACGGTGATCGCGTTTGTCGGCGGCCTGGGCATGGCGCCGCTGTGGGGTCTGTTCGCTTTCGTCTCCAGCTTCATTCCCTATCTCGGCGTGACCGCGATGACGCTGAGCCTGCTGGTGGCGGGGCTGATGACGCACGAGGTGCTGTGGCTGGCATTGGCGCCGGCCATAGCCTTCTTTGTGGTCCACCTTGCGATGGAAAACCTTGCCATTCCGGCGATCCTCGGCAACGAACTCGAGGTGAACCCGTTCCTGATCTTTTTGGCGATCGTGTTCTGGACCTGGATGTGGGGAGCGGTCGGCGCCATGCTGGCACTGCCGCTCTCTCTCATCGTTCTCGCCATTGTCGAGGAAATCACCGACCAGCCGCCGGAACGGCAGCTCCCTGGATAACGGAAATGTTGCCCGGCCTAGCGCCGGGCAGAGCGTGCGTGCTCGTCGAAGAACAGCGCCTGGCTGATCAGTGCCTTCACCATGTCCGGATTGAATGGTTTGGTCACGAGGAAAGCCGGCTCCGGCCGCTTGCCTGTCAACAGCCGTTCCGGGAAGGCGGTGATGAAGATCACCGGCACCGTGGCCTGTGTGAGGATCTCGTTGACGGCGTCGATGCCCGAGCTGCCATCGGCAAGCTGGATGTCGGCCAGGACCATCTTCGGGGAGGTCTTGCGGTAGAGATCGAGCGCCTCGCCGTGGGTGCGGGCGATTCCGGTCACGCGATGGCCGAGGCTGGTCACCATATCCTCGATATCGAGCGCGATCAGCGGCTCGTCCTCGATGATCAGGACGTCGGTTGCGACCTGGCGCGAGATGTCCTCCGAGGCGACGGTCAGCAGCTTCGAAAATTCGGCTTGGCTCAGGCTCATGACCTCGGCCGCATCGGCGATGGAAAAGCCCTCGACCGACACGAGCAGAAACGCCTGGCGCGGCACAGGCGCGATCAGCGACAGATTGGCGGCAGCCTGCTTCTCCCATGCGAACGGCGAGGTGTTTTCGCTGCGGTCAATCGAGATCTTTTCGAACTGTGAGCAGAACAGCTTGTAGAGGCTGATCCGGTCGTTCGAGGCTTCTGGAAAGAGGCTGATGTCCTCGATCAGGGCTTCGAGAACAGCGGCCACATACCCGTCGCCTGCGGCCTGCGAGCCTGTAACGGCCCGCGCGTAACGGCGCAGAAAGGGCAGGTGGGGCGCAATCCGGGTCGAAAGTGACATCAACGACTTCCTTACGTGCAATGCGATTCGTTTGATTTCTGAGGATAGGGGGTATGTGGCGGAATAGATGGATGTTTTGAACACGTTTTTCGGCTTAGAGCAAATGGGGGACGTGTTCGAACGGTGTGCCAGCGATTTCGCGCAGGCAGCAAAACCGTGAAGGACGAAGCGGTGGCGGAACGCAGCATGGACGATGAAACCGGAAAGCATGAAGGCGCGAGCCAACGGCGCGGCGGCACGGCCGAAACGCGTGATATCGGCGGCTCGATCGGCGCCAGCTTGAAGGCGTTCTATCGGTCGCTCGAGCAGGAGCCCGTTCCGGAACTATTTCTCAATCTTCTTGAAAAACTGGATGAAGCGGAAGCCGCGGCCAAAGGCCCGTCGAAGGGTGGGGTTCCGCTCTGAGGGGGAAGAAACGGGCAATTGCCCGTTTCTTCGTGAGATGCGCCGATCAGCAGGCGGCTTCGTAGCGGCGGCCGTAGCGGTCGCGATAGATGCAGCGGCCCGGCTCGTTGGCATTGCCGATCAGAGCACCGGCAACACCGCCGATGGCAGCGCCCACGGCCGCGCCCCTGACGTTGCCCGTCGCGGCGCCGCCGACGATCGCGCCGCCGGTTGCACCGATCGCCGCGCCCTTTTCTGTCTGCGTGCATGCCGCGAGGGGCAGGATCAGGCTTGCTACGATAAGTATCTTCTTCATGACGCGTTCCTATCCGAGGGTTGCTTTGTTGAACTGAGAATCAATTTTCGGTGAAATCGATTTGCCCGCGACTGGTGACGAACAGAATGACGACAATGAGGCATAGCCCGTACCCGCTACCGCGCCGTCCCGATCGACCTTTGATGTAACCGTTCGGCGCTCGCAATGGGGCGAGTTCCTTGTGGTGTGTCCTTGCCTCGCCAGTATCTCCTCCGTCGCTCGGCCGCGGTCGCAGCGCTTGTTATCGTTGCGAAAACGAGAGCGCGGCGTTTTTGTTCCATTATTGGTATGGCCGATGGTCGGTGGCAGTCGCCGTTGCGCGCCCTCGCGCCCTGTTGAACGCTGCGAATGGATGCAGGTTTTCGACCGTCTCCTAACCGCCGATGGGGGCTTTTGACGGGCGGCTAAACGCGCAGCTCGCGCCAAAGTTCCGGGAAATATTTCGCGCCTCTTTTCGGAACCGCAGATCGTGCGTTGCCGTTTGCTGTTGGAGTTTGACGGAAGGGAGCATGCGAATGGAACATATTGCCGCTATCATGATCCTGGTCGGCTGCATGCAGACGACAGAGGCCTGCCGCGAAGTGCCGGCGCCCACCGTGGCTTTCGAAACCGTGGACGAATGCCGCGAACTGCTTTCGCCCGCGATCGAGGCGACAGGAACGACCTTCAAACATGCCTATGGCGCCTGCGCGGAAGTCGATCCGGCGCTGTTCGTGGAAGACGCGACCATCGAATGGCAGGTGAAGGCGCCTGGCCGGCTTCAGGTCAAGGTCAAGATCGATGACGGCAGCTACGCCGTAGCCGCGCGCCACGACATCGGCGCCAGGACTCGCAACTGATTTCACCGGCCGCCCAGCGCGATTGCCCAAGCGCAACTGCACTGGGCGGCCGCATCAACCGAAAGGACGGAAAATGAACTGGGATATTGTTGAAGGCAAATGGCACGAGCTGAAGGGCAAGGTTCAGACGCAGTGGGGTAAGCTCACCAATGACGACCTCGATGTCATCGATGGCCGCAGGGAAGAACTCGCCGGACGGATCCAGTCGCGGTACGGCGTCGCGCGTGACGAGGCGGAGCGCCAGATCGACGACTGGATGTCCCGCCGTTAGATGGTTCGAGGAACGCAGTTACTCTTCTTTCCTGGAATCGCAACCGCCAAAGCAAAAGCCGCGCGGCATCTGTCGCGCGGCTTTTGTTTGTGGTGCGCATCGCGCTTATTTCTTCTTTGCCTTGGCCTCTCGCTTGCGGAGTTCTTCCAGCAGAGACTGAAGCTTGGCGCTCTTTTCGCCACCGTCGGTGTATAGGTCGCGCATCGTCTTTCCGATGTGAAGATTTCTATCGGAGAGATGCGTCCGCTCCCGTCCGGCTTCGATCGCCGTTTTCCAGATGTGTGCTGTCGGCATCTTCATTTCGACCCTGCGTGTTCCATGGATGAAGAACGTCAGAGTATTGCGAAGGTTCCGGGCATTTCCGGTGCAAACCGTGCCGATTTGGGACTCTTTCGTCTTTCATCGTAAACAGAATATTAATGTCGAGTGAAGCCGCGGAATTCTGCGCGCCGATTTTGATCGATGACTGGAACAAATTGAAAGCTATGGCGTTTGCTTTGCAGTGATTTAGGCAAGGAGAATTGCTATGTTATACTATGCGCTTGTCTTCCTCGTTGTGGCAATCATAGCGGGTGTACTTGGGTTTGGGGGTATTGCCGGCACGTCCGCGGGCATCGCGCAGATCCTCTTCTTCCTTTTCCTGGTCTTCCTGGTGATTTCGCTCGTTGCTGGCCTCGTGCGCCGCGGCTGACCGGAGCCCGAATTTGAGCGGATACGAATGGATGAAAATGGGCGGCGTTACGGCCGCCCTTGGTGCGTTTGGGGCTGGATCGTCTTGCTTGCCCTTGCCTGCCTGCTTGGCTATTGATGCCGAAACCGTCGCAATAGCCTTGAGGAACCGAACACCATGAAATCGCTGGAACTGCTCGTCGAGCGGATCATCCTCTCCAGCCGCTGGCTCCTCGTCATCTTCTATCTTGGCCTGGTAGCCGCGCTCGCCCTTTACGGCATCTCGTTCGCCTTCAAGCTGTTCAAGATCGCCAGCATGGTCTTCGTCTATGACGATGCGGAGATGATCCTGGCGATGCTCGCCCTGATCGATGCCGCGCTGGTTGCCAGCCTGATCGTAATGGTGATGATTTCAGGGTACGAGAACTTCGTCAGCCGCTTCGACGAAGGCGACGCGGAGGTCTCCTTCCTCGGCAAACTCGATTCCGGCAGCTTGAAGATCAAGGTCGCGTCGTCGATCGTGGCCATTTCCTCGATCCACCTGCTGCAGATCTTCTTGAACGCGCAGCAATATTCGAGCGAACAGCTGATGTGGGCGACGATCATACATCTTGCCTTCGTCGTATCGGCCGTGTTGCTCGGCTATCTCGAGCAGATCATGACTGCGCTGAAGAAGAAGTGATATTGGTGCCGCGGCCCGACGCAAAGCCGCGGCTTGTCTTGATCGAGCAACGGGGCAGCCTTTAGATGAAGTCTGACGTAGTGGTCCTGGGCGCCGGCATCGTCGGCATCTCCACCGCCATCCATCTCGCCCGCCGCGGCAAGTCGGTGGTGCTGCTCGACCGTCGCGGCCCCGGCGAGGAAACCTCCTACGGCAATGCCGGCCTGATCCAGCGCGAGGGCGTCTTTCCCTACGGTTTCCCGCATGATTTCGGGGCGCTCTTTCGCTACGCGCTCAACAACACCATCGACGCCCATTACCATTTCCGCGCCCTGCCGGGCCTGGTGCCGTTCCTGGCGCGCTACTGGTGGCACTCCGGTTTCACCCAGCACCGGCGCATCGCCCAGCTCTATGCGCCGCTGATCGAGCATTCGATCAGCGAACATCAGGATCTGATCGAGGCGTCCGGCGCCGGCGAGCTCATCCGCAAGGATGGCTGGATGAAGGTGTTTCGCACCGAGAAGGAGCGCGACGCCGCGTACAAGGAAGCGGAAAAGCTCTCGGCCGGCTTCGGCGTCAACCACCAGAAGCTTTCGACCAGCGAGTTGAAGACGCTGGAACCGTCGATCAAGGCGGATCTCGTCGGTGGCCTGCGCTGGAGCGATCCTTGGTCGATCCGCGATCCGCACAGCCTCAACAAGGCCTATCTCGCCTACTTCCAGTCGCTCGGCGGCCGGCTCATTTCCGGCGATGCGGCGACGACCGAACATGTGCTCGAAGGTCCCGGCTGGCGTGTCGCCACCCCGGAAGGGCCGCTGGAGACGCGCGAAGTCGTCGTGGCGCTCGGCCCCTGGGCCGATACGGTTACCCGCAAGCTCGGTTACCATTTCCCGCTGGCCGTGAAGCGCGGTTACCACATGCACTATGGCACGCAGGAGGGCGCGCAGCTCAACAACTGGGTGCTCGATGCCGAGAAGGGCTATTTCCTGGCGCCGATGCTGCGCGGCATCCGTTTGACGACCGGCGCGGAATTTGCCTGGCGCGACGCGCCGAAGACGCCGGTGCAACTGACGCGGGCCGAGCGGGTGGCGCGCGAATTCTTCCCGCTGGCCGAACGCCGTGACGAAGAACCGTGGATGGGCGCGCGTCCCTGCACGCCGGACATGATGCCGCTGATCGGCAAGGCGCCGCGTCACGAGGGTCTGTGGTTTGCCTTCGGTCACGCCCATCACGGCATGACGCTCGGGCCGGTCACCGGCCGGGCGCTGGCGGAAGCCATGACCGGTGAAAAGACGGTCATCGACATCGCGCCCTACCGGCCGGAGCGCTTCCTGGCCTGATGAGGTCCGAAACCACAGCATCACGCAGTGGGAAAAGGCCGGAAGCTGCGTTTCCGGCCTTGTTCTTTGGCTGATCAGGCGTTGGTGCCGCCGTCGATGGTGAATTCGGCGCCCGTGACGCTGCGGCCGTCAGGACCCGCCAGCCAGGCGACGACGCCTGCCACGTCGCTTGCCTCGTTGAAGCGGGGGATCGCCATCAGTCCGCGCTGTGGGCCGGCATGGTCGCCATTGGCCGGGTTCATGTCCGTGTCCGTCGAGCCCGGATGGACGATGTTGACGGTGATGCCCTTCGGACCGAGATCGCGTGCCACCGCCTTGGTGAAGCCGATCAGCGCGCTCTTGCTCAGCACATAAAGGCTCATGCCCGGCCAAGGGACACGGGCGGCAAGGTTGCTGCCGATCGTGATGACGCGCCCGCCATCCGGCATGTGCGCTGCCGCGGCGCGCGTGGCGAGAAACACTGCCTTCACATTGACGTCGATCGTCCGGTCGAAATCCGCCGCGGTTACTTCGTCTACTGTCCCGGCATCGAAGATGCCGGCATTGTTGACTAGAATGTCGATGCGACCGTGCTTCTCCGCAACCGACTTGACGGCAGCCTCGACCGCGCCCGGATCGCGGTTGTCCGCCCGGATTGCCAGCGCGCTGCCGCCATTCCGCTTGATCTCCGCCACGAGCGCGTCGGCCCTTTCTTTCGACTGGCTGTAGGTCACCGCCACCGTTGCGCCGTCGCTCGCCAAGCGATTTGCGATCGCAGCACCGATGCCGCGGCTGCCGCCCGTTACCAGGGCCACCTTGTCTTTCAAACTCGTCACTGGTTTCTCCAAATTTGTAGTGATCGATACATATAAAGGGAAGCGACTTGCCATCCGCTGTCAAGCGATTTATGTATTGATCGATACAAAAAAGGATCAGCCAGGATGAGCCGCGGGCGGCCACGCAGTTTTTCGAGGGACGAGGCGCTTGCAAGCGCCATGCAGCTCTTCTGGGACAAGGGTTATGACAATACCTCGCTTTCGGACCTGACCCGGGTCATGGGATTGAACCCACCGAGCCTCTACGCGGCCTTCGGCAGCAAGGCGCAGCTCTTCATCGAGGCTGTGGATCTTTACGGCCGCACCGACGGTGCCGGCATCTGGGATGAACTGGAGGCGGTTCCGACCGCAAAGGCGGCGGTGCACGACCTGCTGAGACGCACGGCTGCGAACTTTACCCAGCGGGGCGAGCCGAGAGGCTGCATGGTGGTCCTTTCCGCGCCGCAGATGGCAGGGGGAGATGCGGAGGTTTGCGACGCTCTGAAGCTGCGTCGACTGGAGAAGCAGGTGGCTCTGGAGCAGCGTTTCGAGCGCGCAGTCGAAGAGGGCGACCTGCCTGCCGGTGTCGATTGCGCCGCGATTGCCGCCTACGTCGCCTCGCTGCAGCACGGCATGTCGATCCAGGCGCGCGATGGCGCTACGCGGGAAACCCTGCTTGTGATCGCCGACTGCGCCGCAGCAGGCTGGGACGCGATGATTTCCGCAAACACCCGGCCGCACTGACCGACAACGTTGGACGGACACACCCGATCCGTCATTCGGCCTCAGCGCTTTCGTTCCAGTGAACGACAACGCGAAGGCCGGAGATCAAAACCTCCGGCCCACCACTTTCCGCGAGCTCGTTCGCTTACGGCGCCGGCTGCGTCATGTCGGGTGTCGTGCCAGGGGTCGAGTTCGGGGTGGCGCCCTGTGTTTCAGGGGCCTGCGTTCCCTGTTGCGGCGTCGTTTCCGGTGCCGGCTGGGTCGTTGTTCCACCGGCGGGGGGCGTGGCCGTATCGGCCGGCGGTGTGGCCTGGCCCGTCGTCCCCGTTGCCGGCTGGTCGGTGGTCGCCGGCGGCGCTGCCGTGTTGGCAGTGTCGCGGCTGAGTTCGGCCGGCAGCCAGGCGATCAGCGCCAATACCAGGCCGGCGAGAAGGATGATGACAATCGGCCAGTTGCTGCGGCCGGAGCGGGGCGGGGGCGCGTCATTCATCTGAGTCTGCGGCAGCGGCTGCCCGGTCACCGGATCGATCACGGGCTTGTCCTTGAATTCCTCGTGCTGGTTCATTGTGTGCATCCTTTTCTTGGCGTCCTCCTGGCCTTGATGCGACTGCTCCTGAACCTTCCCGGCAGTCGTGGCATCGGATTTCGCGCCGTCGCGATTGCGCGACAAGGGCGCCCGGAGGGCGCGTGGCATAGGCATAAACGTATGAGGATTTGCAATGTTCCGGATGCTGCAACCGGAGGGAGGCCTGAGCGCCGCTGCCGGCTTTACAGCCCCGTCTTCCGCTGCAAGAAATAGGTGTTCACGGGAGGATGGAAGACATGATGGATCCGGCATTTCGCACTGGCACCTTTGTCGGCCGGGTCTGGCGGCCGGATTTGGCCGGGCCGTCGCTTGTCGTTCTGCGCGACGGAGCGCTCTGCGACATCACCAGTAAGGCGACGCCGACCATGCGCGACCTGCTCGAGCTTTCGGATCCGGTTCACCATGCCCGCACCGCACCGGGTGAGCGCCTGGGCGCGCTCGAGGAAATCCTCGAGCGAAAACCGGACCCGGCGCATGCCCACCTGATCGCGCCCTCGGACCTCCAGGCGGTAAAGGCCTGCGGTGTCACCTTCGCGCGCTCGATGATCGAGCGCGTCATCGAGGAGCGGGCGGCGGGCGATGCGTCGCGCGCCGAAGCGATCCGAGCCCGCGTCACCGCCGTCATCGGCGACAGCCTGCGAAACCTGAAGCCTGGTTCGCCCGAGGCGGCCCGCGTCAAGGCCGCCCTCATCGAAGAGGGCGTCTGGTCGCAATATCTGGAGGTCGGCATCGGCCCGGACGCGGAGGTCTTCACCAAGGCGCAGGTCCTCTCGGCGGTCGGCCCGGGCGCCGATGTCGGCCTGCACCCGGCGTCGCGCTGGAACAACCCAGAGCCGGAGATCGTGCTTGCGGTTTCCTCAAGCGGCCAGGTGAGGGGTGCCACCCTTGGCAATGACGTCAACCTGCGCGACATAGAGGGGCGCTCGGCGCTGCTTCTCGGCAAAGCCAAGGACAACAACGCCTCCTGCGCCATCGGCCCCTTCATCCGGCTCTTCGACGAAAGCTACGCCATCGACGATGTCCGCCGGGCGGAACTCAGCCTCCTGGTCGAAGGCGAGGACGGCTACCGCCTGACCGGCCGCAGTTCGATGGCCGAGATCAGCCGCGATCCGTGCGACCTCGTCGCCCAGACGATCGGTTCGCATCACCAGTATCCCGATGGCCTGGTGCTGTTCATGGGCACGCTCTTCGCCCCTGTCGAGGATCGCGACGATCCCGGCCAGGGCTTCACCCACAAGCGCGGCGACGTGGTGACGATCGCCAACGCCGAACTCGGATCGCTGAGCAATACGGTCAAGCTATCGACGGAGTGCGCGCCCTGGAGCTTTGGATCCGCGGCGCTGATGCGCAATCTTGCGGGACGGGGGCTGCTGTAGGGACCATGCTCCGTGGCGGCATGCGTCCAGCCGCAAGGGCACCTACGTCATGTCCCTCATCACCCAGAGGGACCGGTCCGCATGGGCGATATCGGTGACGGACTGAAGGCGGGCGTCTTCCTTCAGTCGCTCTGCTTCGGCGCTGTCGATACGGAAGACCCGCCGATCGGTCTCGTTTGCGTTCGGTGTTATCCACCAGCGCCGTCCTTCCCGGCACAGCCCGGCTTCCGGGTGTTCCTGGAAGTACTCGATCGCATATGCCGCATCCGCTTTTGTCTCCAGCATCGGCCTGTCTCCGCCTGATCGATTGTGGGCGGCGAAGATTATGCGCCTCTCTAAGAGGTCTGAATATCCGCAAACTCGGAAACTGCAGTGTTTAGGGGCGTATTACAGCTGATTTCGCCGCGGGAAGCGCGCCGTTGCCGTTGGGTAACGGCAGCCATGCCCAGACGAGTCGCTCGCCGAGTTCAGCCGTCTGGTTCGTCGGGCGAAACATTGCATTAGCGAGCGTCCGTCACGCGTGAGCGTTTCGCATGTCATTGATGTCTTATTGAATTCTCGGTGAAAGTTGGCTGGGGAACCTGGATTCGAACCAGGACTAACGGAGTCAGAGTCCGTGGGTCTACCGTTAACCTATTCCCCAAAGCCGCCGTCGGAGCGAAGCCCGTCGGTGTGGTTGGCGGGCTTATAAACAAATCGGCGGCTGATGCAAATACCTTTTGCAAAAAAAATCGCGCATGAAGTGAAGATCGCGGCCATCAGGGGTGACCGGAACAAGCGGCCTTATGCTCAACCCGTTGTGTTTGCTGGGTTCGGGTGCCCGGCGCCTTTGTTGTGCACAAGCCGGTTCTCAAAAAAAGTTTGGCGAATGGGGGTTGCGCTGGTACAGTCGCGCCAACGAAAAATCGAGAGAGCGCCTTGAGCGGCCGTAAGGCCTTGCGCGGCGCCATGGTTGAAACAAGTGAAAGACCCCGATCACGGTGATAAGCCGTCCGAATCCGGGGCGTCGGCAGCAGGCCGGGGTGATGGATCGAAGCTCGGTCCGCGCAACGGCAAGGGCAAGCGCAAGCGACGTAAGTCGTCTGCTTCGCCGTCTGCAATTGCCAGCCAGTCCGGCCCAGCCGGCTTGTCAGGGCGTCCCGCAGGAGAGAACGAAACGGAGCCGGCGCGCAAGCGCAAGCGGCGGCGTCGTTCGAAATCAGCGAAACAGCAGGCTCAGGCCGGATCCGCCTCGCAAAACAGCGGCGTCCAGGTCGTCGATGCGTCGCTTGGCGAACGCAAGGGCCACAAGCGCAGCAAGAAGGCCAAGCATCGCCGTGGGCTGCAGGGTCGCCCGCTGACGAGCGGCGAGCGCCAGCCAGCGCCGCAGCGTGGCGCCGATGGTGGCGGCAATGCGCGGCAGGCTTCTGCTTCCGGCGGCAGTCATGCGGGCGCGCAGTCGCGGCCGGGCAATCGCGGTGAACAACCGCGTGCACCCTATGTTGTCGCCGGCGAACCTCCCGCGCCGCTCTATGCCGCGCTTGATCTCGGCACAAACAATTGCCGCCTGCTGATCGCGCAGCCGACCCGTCCCGGCCAGTTCCGGGTGGTCGATGCCTTCTCGCGCATCGTTCGCTTGGGCGAAGGGCTCGGTGCCAGCGGCCGGCTGTCGGACGAGGCGATGGAGCGCGCCGTCGAGGCCCTGAAGATCTGCGCGTCGAAGCTCGGCGCCCGTACCATCCGCCGCAGCCGCCTGATTGCGACGGAAGCTGCCCGCGCCGCTGAAAACGGTGAAAGCTTCCTTCAGCGGGTTGCGAGCGAAACCGGTCTCGATCTCGAAATCATCAACCGTGAAACAGAGGCACGGCTTGCCGTTTCCGGCTGCTCGTCGTTGGTTGACCGCGAGACGCGCTCGGTCGTGCTCTTCGATATCGGCGGCGGCTCGTCCGAGATCGCCGTCATCCGCATCGGTGATTCGCGCTCGAACCGGCTCGCCAACCACATCACCCACTGGACCTCGCTGCCGGTCGGCGTCGTCACGCTTTCGGAGCGCCATGGCGGCCAGCATGTGACGCCGGCAAGCTTCGAGGCGATGGTGCAAGAAGTGGAAGGCATGCTTTCCCGCTTCGACAGCCCGCCCGTCGAAGCTCTGGCGAACGGCACGTCAGGCAGCGGTTTCCACCTGATCGGCACGTCGGGCACGGTGACGACGCTTGCCGGCGTGCATCTCGATCTGCCGCGCTATGATCGCCGTCGCGTCGATGGCCTGTGGCTGACGGACGATGAAGTCTCGGCCATGCAGGCGCGGCTTCTGTCCTGGGATTTCGACGCACGCGCCGCCAATCCCTGCATCGGCCCGGATCGCGCCGATCTGGTGCTTGCCGGCTGCGCCATCCTCGAAGCGATCCGCCGGCGCTGGCCGTCGACCCGCATGCGCGTCGCCGATCGTGGCCTGCGCGAAGGCCTGCTCACCGATATGATGGCGGACGACGGCGCCTGGCGCCGCTCTCGGCCGCGCCGCCACCAGCGCGGCTCCAATGCCTCCGGCAGCCACGAAGGAAACAAACAATGACGAAACCTCCTGTCGGCGGCAACCGCAGCGGCCGCAAGCTTGGCCAGAAGGTCAAGAAGGGCAAGCTCAAGGCATCCTCCCGCCGCTGGATCGAGCGCCACATCAACGACCCCTATGTGCAGCGGGCGCAGCTCGAGGGCTATCGCGCCCGTGCGGCCTTCAAGCTGCTGGAAATCGATGAGAAGCACAAGATCCTGAACGGCGCGCGCCGCATCATCGACTTGGGCGCTGCGCCCGGTAGCTGGTCGCAGATCGCCGCCAAGGTCACCAATTCGACCGATGCCGATCCGCGCGTCGCCGCGATCGACTTCCTAGAGGTGGACCCGATCCCGGGCGTGCGCATCCTGCAGATGGATTTCCTCGATCCTGAGGCGCCGGCGAAACTGAAGGAAGCGATCGGCGGAACGCCGGACCTGGTGATCTCCGACATGGCGGCGCCGACGACCGGCCACCGCCAGACCGACCACTTGCGCACCATGCATCTGTGCGAGGTCGCCGCCTATTTCGCCGTCGACGTGCTGGGCAAGGGTGGACATTTCCTGGCGAAGACCTTCCAGGGCGGCACCGAGCGCGAGCTGCTCAACATGCTCAAGCAGAATTTCCGGCAGGTCATCCATGTAAAGCCGGCCTCCTCGCGCGCCGAATCGGTCGAAATGTTCCTGTTGGCCAAGGACTTCAAGGGACGTCAGCAGACCGCCAGCGAAACCGAAGCCGAAGACGAAGCGGCCGAATAGCATGCTGCTCTACGTCACCGTCGGCAGCAACGATCTGACACGCGCCGGCACGTTCTACGATGCGGTGTTGCCGGCGCTTGGGTTTCACAGGCAACGCCAGGACGAGACCGAGATCGGCTATGGTGCTGAGGGTGACCGCATCCGCTTCTGGGTGGTGACGCCCTTCGACCGCGCGCCCGCCACCTATGGCAATGGCGTGAGCATCGCGCTTGAAGCCGGGACGCGCGCCGCCGTCGATGCTTTTCATGCGGCAGCCCTTGCCAATGGCGGTACGGACGAGGGCGCACCGGGCCTGCGCCCGTTTCACGCAAATTTTTACGGCGCCTGGGTGCGCGATCACGACGGCAACAAGATTGCCGCGGTCTGCGAGCGGCCGGAGTAACCGCCTCGCGGGACGCCGACTTTCCAGAAATCTCCTGATCATGAAGGCAGGGCCGTGCGATGGCCCGGGCTGGCTTGTGCCGATCGGCCGCACCCCTGATCGCCCTGTAAAACCCGGTTCCCCCTAAAGACGGTGCATCGTGGTTAATCGGCCATTAACCAGTTGAGTGCAACTCTGGTGTTACTCTCTGGTCCATTAGGACCTCCTAAGGTTTTAGTTCCACCGAGCGCTGGCTGCCGATCGACGATTGGCGACGGGTCGAGCACGTGCTCGGTTGGCCTGCATGTTGGAAGTACCTGTATGTCGATGATTTCGCTTGCCGTTCGGCTCAGAAGCCGCGCGCATTTTTCTGTAAAGAGGAATGGTGCCGGCAAGCCGGGGGTCATCATCGGCACCAGCGCCGGCCGCAGGAACCAGGCGCGGCAGCGCGTGGGGATCCTGATCGCCGGCTTTGCCGTGGTCTTCCTCGTGGTCGGCGGAAGGCTGGTTCAGTATGGCCTGTCGGCGCCGGCTGACACCGCATCGATCGGTGGCAGTGGCCATGTCATTGCCTCTCGCCCGGATATCGTCGACCGCAACGGACATCTGCTGGCGACCGATCTTAATACGATGTCGCTCTATGCGGAGCCGCGCAAGATCGTCGATGCCGACGAGGTCGTCGAGAAGCTCGCGACGGTCATCCCCAATCTCGATTGGCGCGATACGCACCGCAAGCTCCAGTCCGGTTCGGCCTTCCAGTGGCTGCGGCGCCAACTCACTCCGAAGCAGCAGTCTGACATTCTGGCGCTCGGCATTCCCGGCATCGGTTTCCGCCCGGAAAAGCGCCGCTTCTATCCCGGCGGCGTCACCGCTTCGCACATCCTCGGCCACGTCAATGTCGACAACCAGGGACTGGCGGGCATAGAGCGTTACCTCGATCAGCAGGGCTTTGCCGATCTGCGGGCGGCTGGCCTCACCAGCAATGCGTCGCTGGAGCCCGTACGGCTGTCGATCGATCTGCGCGTGCAGAATATCGTGCGCGAGGTGGTGGCAGACGCCATGACGGCCTATGAGGCCGAAGCCGCGGGCGCGGTGGTGCTCGACGCCGACACCGGCGAAGTGCTCGCCATGGCGTCGGTGCCCGATTACGATCCGAACGAACCCTCGCGAACCTTGCCCGGCGGCGGCGTCGACAAGGAGTACGAAAAGGGCTGGTTCAACCGGATGAGCAACGCCACCTTCGAGATGGGCTCGACCTTCAAGAGCTTCACGCTGGCGATGGGTCTGGATGCGGGCAAGGTCAATCTGAATTCGGTCGTCGACGCGTCGCGGCCGATCCGCATGGGCGGCTTCACCATCAAGGATTTCAAGGGCAAGAACCGCCCGCTCTCGATCCCGGAAGTGTTCCAGTACTCGTCTAACATCGGCACGGCCGCTGTCGCCGACATGGTCGGGATCGAAGCACACC
The DNA here is from genome assembly GCF_016919405.1 of Ensifer sp. PDNC004. Lineage (NCBI taxonomy): Bacteria > Pseudomonadati > Pseudomonadota > Alphaproteobacteria > Hyphomicrobiales > Rhizobiaceae > Ensifer > Ensifer sp. PDNC004. The sequence goes on along the minus strand of NZ_CP070353.1, from coordinate 2,116,056 downwards.
AGCAGTTCCTGACGAAGCTCGGCCTGCTGTCGAAGATGGAAACCGAAATGCCGGGCGTGGCAACGCCCACCCAGCCGCGCACCTGGAAGAAGATCAACTCGGTGACGATTTCCTTCGGTCATGGCGTGGCGACCACCCCGTTGCAGACGGCGGTAGCGGCTGCTGCCCTGATGAACGGCGGACATCTTATCCCGCCGACGTTCCTGCCGCGCTCGCAGGAGGAAACGAAGCTCGTTGCCCAGAGGGTGATCAAGGAAACGACCAGCGCCGACATGCGCTTCCTCTACAACTGGAACGGCGTGAAGGGGTCCGGCCGGCGGGCGCAGGTGGAAGGCTTCCATGTCGGCGGCAAGACCGGCACAGCCGACAAGGTCATCAACGGGCGATATGCCAAGGACCTGAATTTCAACGGGTTCCTGGCGGCGTTCCCGATGGACAAGCCCAAATACATCGTTCTTTCGATCATCGATGCGCCACGAACTGGCGAAAACGGCGGGCGAACGGCTGCGGCCAATGCCGCCCCCATGGTCAAGGCCATCATCGGCCGCGCGGCACCGCTTCTGGGCGTGAAGCCCCGCTTTGGCGACGTGGGTGCCGAGCAGGTGCTGGCCGACTATTAGGCGACGCGAGAACCGCTTGAGGCAGCTGGGCTCCCCCGTGCCGTGATCAGATACGCAACGGACCCTGTAACCCTTTGATTTTCTGCATGCCGCCGTCCTTAACGAGGACGGTTTAAGGCGACATGCAGCAGCCGTTCGAGAAGCCGCCGCCTTGTTCGCCGCCGGCACAGTTGTCGGGCGGCTTATTTCCCCGCAGCCGTTTCGATCTCGCGCGCCGGTAGCCGGTGGCCCGATACGGAGGAACCGGCGTTCTTCGCCATGGTGAGGAACGGGATCGCCGCGATCAGATTGGCGGCGGCGATGATCATGAAGGCGGTATGGAAATCGTCGAGTTGCAGCGGGCCGCCGCTGAGCTTCGTCTCGACTTCGAGGATCGCACCGGCGACGGCGACGCCGAGTGCCAGGCTGATCTGCTGCAGCACGGCGCTCATCGAGGTCGCCTTGCTGGCGTCCGAATCGTCGATATCGGCAAAGGACAGCGCGTTGACGCTGGTGAAGAAGAACGAACGCGCGAAGCCGGCGATCAGGAGGATCGTGATCAGCACCAGATAGGGCGTCTCCGGCGTGAAGAAGCCGTTGGCGAAGGTGGTGATCGCCGCAATGATCGCCGCAATGATCAGCGTCGTACGGAAGCCGGCAAAGGCCAGGACCCGGCGCGCATAGAACTTCGTGGTGATCGCGCCGACCGCGCCGATGAAGGTGATGAGGCCGGACTGGAACGGGTTGAGGCCGAAGCCGACCTGCAGCATCAGCGGCATCAGGAAGGGAACGGCGCCGACCGAGATGCGAAAAATCGTGCCGCCGATCGAGGCGGCGCGAAAGGCGCTGTCCTTGAAGAGCTTGAGATCGAGGACCGGGGCCGGATGGCGTCGCGCGTGGCGGATGTAGAGCAGCGCCGAAACGAGGCCGATCAATACCGAGGCGATGCCGATGACCGGGGGCAGGGCCGGCAGGCTGATCACCGACAGGCCGAAGACGATGCCGGAGGCAGCGACGCCGCCGAGCAGGAAGCCGAGCACGTCGACCGGCGGCGGACCGAACGGCTCCATCTTCGGCAGGTAGATGCCCGACAGGATGTAGCCGGCGATGCCGACCGGCACGTTGATCAGGAAGATCCAATGCCAGGAGAAATACGTGGTGATGAAGCCGCCGAGCGGCGGCCCCGCAAGCGGACCCACAAGCGCCGGGATCGTCAGCAGCGCCATCGCAGACACCAGTTCGCTGCGCGGCGTGCCGCGCACCAGCACCAGGCGGGCGACCGGCGTCATCATCGCGCCGCCCATGCCCTGCAGGAAGCGGGAGAAGACGAAGGCGAGCAGGCTGTTCGAAATGGCGCAGAAGATCGATCCGGCAATGAAGACCAGGATCGCCGCGCGAAAGATCTTCTTGGCGCCGAAGCGGTCGGCCATCCAGCCGCTCAAGGGGATGAAGATCGCCAGCGCCACCATATAGGCGGTCAGCGCCAGCTTCAGCGTAATCGGCCCGACGCCGATGTCGCGGGCGATTGCCGGCAACGACGTGGAAATCACGGTCGAGTCCATCTGCTCCATGAAAAGAGCGACGGCGAGGATCATCGGGACGATACGGTTCATGAAACGATGCTTCGGACGGTCAGCGATAAGCAGAAGCTAATAATACCGGTCATGGCTTTTGTCGGGGCAAAACCGGTGATTGCGGATCAAAAGCCTGTGATCCCGACTGGCCTTTGCTGTCAAGACGCTAGTTCTGGCCGGGTTGCTGCCGATGGCAGCGGATCCAACAGAAAGCGAAAACGGACCATGAGGGAAATGTCGATGAAGCGCAGGACTTTGATGAGAGCGGGAACGTTTGGCGTGATCGCAGCGCCCTCGCTGATGACGGGCATTGCAGTCGCTCAGGAAAAATCGGAAAACACCGGAATGAAAGCCAGCCCTCCAACAAGAATGCTCAAGCTTGGCGCGTTCAAGATCGTTGTCGTCAACGACGGCACGCGCATCAGCGACAAGCCGCACGAGACCTACGGCACCAACCAGCCGCAAGAGGCCGTGGCCGAACTGCTGCAACAGAACTTCCTGCCGACGGATGCACTGCTCAACAGCTATTCGCCGGTCCTGGTCGATACCGGGTCTGACCTCGTGCTCTTCGATACCGGCATGGGCGAGGGCGGTCGGGACGCCGGGGCGGGCCGTCTGCTCGACGGGATCCGCGCTGCCGGCTATGCGCCCGAACAGGTCTCGGTCGTCGTGGTCACCCATATGCATGGCGACCACATCGGCGGCCTGCTGGAGACCGGAAAACCGGCCTTCGCCAATGCCCGCTATGTGATGGGCGAGGTCGAATACGCCTTCTGGAAGGATCCGGCGCGCGCCGGAACACCGGCAGAAAACGGCCACAAGGCGGTGCTGGAAAAGGTCGTGCCGCTTGCCGAGAAGACGACGTTCATCGGAGACGGCGCCGAAGTCGTTCCGGGTATCTCGGCGATGGCCGCCTTTGGCCATTCGCCGGGTCACATGGTGTTCCGGGTCGATTCCGACGGCAAGGCGATGATGCTGACGGCCGATTCCGCCAACCATTATGTGCTGTCGCTGCAGCGGCCGGATTGGGAAGTGCGCTTCGACATGGACAAGCCGAAGGCGGCAGAAACGCGCCGCCGGGTGTTCGACATGATCGCCAGCGAACGGCTGCCCTTCATCGGTTACCACATGCCGTTTCCGGCGGTCGGTTTCGTCGAGAAACAGGGCGAAGGCTACCGTTTCGTGCCCGCAAGCTATCAGCTCGATATCTGATCGATTTCACGTCTCTTCGCGCGAAATTGCTGCTCTGCAACAAATATCGGCCGAAGGCGGGACATTTCCCGGCTTTGGCTATTTTCATCCTGAGATATCCGTGTTACGAGCCCTCGCCAACTTCCAAGACACGCTTTGAAGTCGCCCGGTGGACAAATCGCAGCCCGTCCCCGGGGATTTTCGCTATTTGAAGGGAATTGGCCATGGCGCGCATCATCGAAACGGCAACTGGTCTGGAGGCTTTGACCTTCGACGACGTCCTGCTCCTGCCGGGACATTCCGAAGTCATGCCCGGTCAGACCAACATCGCGACCACCATTGCCCAGGACATCGACCTGAACCTGCCGATCCTGTCGTCGGCCATGGACACGGTGACCGAAGGTCGTCTCGCCATCGCCATGGCGCAGGCCGGCGGCATCGGTGTCATCCATCGCAACCTGACACCGGTCGAGCAGGCCGAAGAGGTCCGCCAGGTCAAGAAGTTCGAAAGCGGCATGGTCGTCAACCCGGTGACCATCGGCCCCGATGCCAAGCTCGCCGATGCGCTCGGCCTGATGAAGCAGCATGGCATTTCCGGCATTCCGGTCGTCGAAAATGGCGGTGCCGGTGGCCAGAAGCAGGGTCGCCTCGTCGGTATCCTCACCAACCGCGACGTCCGCTTCGCTTCTGATCCGAACCAGAAGATCCACGAACTCATGACCCATGAGAACCTGGTCACGGTCAAGGAAAGCGTCGACCAGCAGGAAGCCAAGCGCCTGCTGCACGCCCATCGCATCGAAAAGCTGCTTGTCGTCGATGGCGACGGCCGTTGCGTCGGTCTCATCACCGTCAAGGACATCGAGAAGGCGCAGCTGAACCCGAACGCCTCCAAGGATGCGCAGGGCCGCCTTCGCGCCGCCGCTGCCATCTCCGTCGGCGATGACGGCTTCGAGCGTGCCGAGCGACTGATCGATGCCGGCGTTGATCTCATCGTCGTCGACACCGCCCATGGTCACTCGCAGCGCGTTCTCGACGCGGTCGCCCGCGTCAAGAAGCTCTCGAACTCGGTTCGCATCATGGCTGGCAACGTCGCGACGGCCTCCGGCACCAAGGCGCTGATCGATGCCGGTGCGGATGCTGTCAAGGTCGGTATCGGCCCGGGCTCGATCTGCACCACGCGCATCGTCGCCGGTGTCGGCGTGCCGCAGCTCGCCGCGATCATGGGCGCCGTCGAAGCCGCTCAGGCGGCCGGCATTCCCGTTATCGCCGATGGCGGCATCAAGTTCTCCGGCGACCTCGCCAAGGCGATCGCTGCCGGTGCTTCGGCCGTCATGATCGGCTCGCTGCTTGCCGGCACCGATGAAAGCCCGGGCGAAGTGTTCCTCTACCAGGGCCGTTCCTTCAAGGCCTACCGCGGCATGGGCTCCGTCGGCGCCATGGCGCGCGGCTCGGCAGACCGCTACTTCCAGGCGGAAGTACGCGACACGCTGAAGCTGGTTCCGGAAGGCATCGAGGGCCAGGTCCCCTACAAGGGTCCGGTCGCAGGCGTCCTGCACCAGCTCGCCGGCGGCCTCAAGGCCTCCATGGGTTATGTCGGCGGCCCGACGATCAAGGAATACCAGGAGCGCGCCCAGTTCGTGCGCATCTCCGGTGCTGGCCTTCGCGAAAGCCACGCCCATGACGTGACGATCACCCGCGAAAGCCCGAACTATCCGGGCGCGCACTGATTGCGATTGCATTCGAAGGGAGCCGCGGCATCGTGCGGCGCCCTTCGCTTTTCCAGAGTAAGCGTGTTTGAGGGAGTAACGTAATGACGGGTTTCGAGATTTTCTGGCCGATCGTGGCGCATGTCTTCCTCGTCTTCTGCCTCTACGCTCTTCTCTCCGTCCGCCGCATGGGTCTGGTGCGTGCCGGCAAGGCGAATGCCGGTCAGTTTCGCGAGAACCGCGACGAGCCGGGCGAAAGCCTGGTGGTCAAGAACAGCATCGCCAACCAGTTCGAGCTGCCGGTTCTCTTCTACGTCTGCTGCGTACTGCTCTACATCACCGAGGCCGACAACATCGTCTCGCTCGCGCTTGCCTGGCTCTTCGTCGCCCTGCGTTATGTGCACGCCTTCGTGCATGTCACCAGCAACCGCCTGCGCTATCGCCGCCCGCTGTTCATGGGCGGCTGCGCAACGCTGTTTGCGATGTGGGTGTGGCTCGCCGTCTGGATGGCGATGAGCTGATCCGGATAGACCAACCGGCATTCTGGCGCAGATCAGTCTGCGCCTTCATCTTCCCGCCTTGATGCGTATCAATTACCCGGCACCGCTTTCGCGCGTAATCTCTCTGCCGTTGGGCAACAACGCATCGGAGGACGAGATGACCGCAACGATGAAAGCCGCCGTGGTGCGCGAATTCGGCAAGCCGCTGGTAATCGAGAATGTGCCGATCCCGGAGCCGGGTCCCGGCCAGGTGCTGATCAAATACGAGGCGACCGGCGTCTGCCACACGGACCTGCACGCCGCCAACGGCGATTGGCCGGTCAAGCCGAAGCCGCCCTTCATTCCCGGACACGAAGGCGTCGGCTACGTCGCCAAGCTCGGCAGCGGCGTCAAGCGCCTGAAGGAAGGCGACCGCGTCGGCGTGCCATGGCTGCATACCGCCTGCGGCGGCTGCACGCCGTGCCGCACCGGTTGGGAAACGCTCTGCGGCAGCCAGCAGAACACCGGCTATTCCGTCAACGGCACGTTTGCGCAATACGGCCTCGCCGATCCTGACTTCGTCGGCCGCCTGCCGGCAAAGCTCGAATTCGGACCGGCGGCCCCCATCCTTTGCGCGGGCGTTACCGTCTACAAGGGCCTGAAGGAAACCGAGGTCCGTCCGGGCGAATGGGCGCTGATCTCCGGCATCGGCGGGCTCGGGCACATGGCGGTGCAATATGCCAAGGCCATGGGCATGCATGTCGCCGCCGTCGATATCTTCCCGGATAAGCTGGAACTTGCGCGAAAGCTCGGTGCCGACCTCGTCGTCGACGCGCGCGACAAGGATGCGGTCGAGCAGGTGCGAGATGCGACCGGCGGCGTGCATGGCGCCCTGGTGACGGCCGTGGCGCCGAAAGCGATGGAGCAGGCTTTCAACATGCTGCGCTCCAAGGGAACGATGGCGCTGGTCGGCCTGCCGCCCGGGCAGATGTGCCTGCCGATCTTCGACACGGTGCTGAAGCGCATCACCATCCGCGGCTCGATCGTCGGCACGCGGCAGGACCTGGAGGAATCGCTCGAGTTTGCCGGCGAAGGCAAGGTCGCGTCGCACTTCACCTGGGACAAGATTGAGAACATCAACGACATCTTCAAGCGCATGGAGGAAGGCAAGATCGACGGCCGCATCGTACTCGACCTCAACGGCTGATCGACCTGCGTGGGGCCTTCGGCCTTTAAGGGCGAGGAAACACGCGGCAGTAACGCAAGTTTGTATGTTCCAGACCGCCCGCCGACCTATTCTGTCGCGGGCGGTTCTGTCTGCCGCCGCGGGAGATATGAACCGGAGGAGGCTGGCATGCAGGAACCGAAGATCACGCAGGCGATGATCGACGCCTATGACGAGTACACGCACCTGACCCTCGATCGCCGTCGTTTCATGGAAAAACTCACCGGCCTTGCCGGTTCCGCGGCCGCGGCGGCGGCGATCGCGCCGCTGCTGGCGGCCAATGGCGCCAAGGCGGAGATCGTGGCTGCAAACGATACCCGGGTGACCGGCGAGGACATCACCTATCCCGGCGCTGGCGGCGACATGAAGGGTTACCTCGTTCGCCCGGCAGAGGTGAGCGGCAAGCTGCCGGCGGTCATCGTCATCCATGAGAACCGCGGCCTGAACCCGCATATCCGCGATGTCGCGCGGCGGATGGCGCTCGAAGGCTTCCTGGCGCTGGCGCCCGACTTCCTGTCGCCTGCGGGCGGCACGCCGACGGACGAGGACAAGGCGCGCGAGATGATCGGCGCACTCGATGCGGCGGCAACGACCGCGAATGCGGCGGCGACCGTGGCGTTTCTGGAAGGACATGCGCAATCGACCGGCAAGGTCGGCGCCATCGGCTTCTGCTGGGGCGGCGGTCTGGTCAACCGGCTTGCGGTCGGCTCCCCGGATCTGAAGGCAGGCGTTGCTTATTACGGCGCGCAGCCCAAGGCCGAGGACGTGCCGAAGATCAAGGCGGCACTGTTGTTGCACTATGCAGGCCTCGACGAGCGCATCAACGCCGGCATCGAGGCCTACCAGAAAGCGCTCAAAGACAACGGCAAGGACGCGACGATCTATGTCTATGACGGCGTCAACCACGCCTTCAACAACGACACTTCTGCCGCGAGGTATGACAAGGCCGCAGCCGATCTCGCCTGGAGCCGGACGGTCGAGTTCCTGAAGACCAAGCTGGCCTGAGCGTCGTTAGGTCAGGCGGCTGCCGCCTGGAGAATGTGGTCGGCGCAGCCGCTGATCGCCGCTGCGAGCGCTTCCATGTCGCGCTCGCGCGGGCTGCTGCGCCGCCAGATAAGCCCGATCTCGCGCGCCGGTTCAGGGGCGGCGAAGGGCACGATGCGGATGGAATTGCGGGCTGCCTCGGTCGCGATCGCGATCTCGGGGATGAGCGTCATGCCCATGCCGTTGGCGACCATCTGCAGGAGCGTCGTCATCGAGGTCGCACCGAACGAGACGAGGCGTCGCTTGCCCGCCGTGCTGCAGACGGCGAGCGCCTGGTCTCGCAGGCAATGGCCCTCTTCGAGCAGCAGCAGCTGTTCGACATCCACCTGGTCTTCGGTCAGCGGTGACATCAGGATGTTTCGCTCGTCGTCCGCCATCGCCATGAAGAAGCGGTCGGAAAAGAGGGGCTTCGTCGAAAGCCCGTCGGTCTCGATCGGCAAGGCGGCGACGACGGCATCGAGCAGGCCCTCTCCGAGATCGGCCACCAGTCTTGATGTCACCGATTCCTTCAGTTCGATCTCGATGGCCGGGTAGACCTGGCGCAGGTGCGGCACCAGCCGCGGCACGAGATAGGGCGCAAGCGTCGGGATGACGCCGATGCGGATCCGCCCTTCGAGCGTGCCGGAACTGGTGCGCGCGCTCAGTTCCAGTTGATCCACTTCGGCGAGGATGGCGCGGGTGCGGGCCAGCACCTCTTCGCCCTTGCGCGTGAGGAAGACGCCGCTGCGGCTGCGTTCCACCAGCTTCACCCCCAGGTGGTTTTCCATTTCCATGATCTGGGCGGAGAGCGCCGGCTGGCTGACATGGACGAGTTCGGCGGCCTTCCCGAAGTGGCGAGCAGAGGCAAGCGCCTCGAAATAGCGCATCTGTCTGAGTGTAAGCATGATAGGAAAATCTTATCGATTTTTAATTTTTATGCAATTGGAGATTATCGAAGCGCTGTGGGAAAACCCTCTTGCCAGAGCGTTCGGGCCTTGATCGTCGCCGCAACCTGCGGCTGGCAGCCGCCGTGACTGCCGTCGGTCCTGTGTGACCGCCCGGACGCGAAACCCTTTGACAGGAGGACGCGATGTCTGATCGACCCATATTGACGACGAGTGCCGGAGCCCCGGTGCCGGACAACCAGAATTCGCTGACGGCCGGCCCGCGCGGCGGCGTCATGATGCAGGACTATCAGCTTATCGAGAAGTTGTCGCATCAAAACCGCGAGCGCATCCCCGAGCGCGCCGTGCATGCCAAGGGCTGGGGCGCCTATGGCACGCTGAAGATCACTGGCAACATCTCGAAATACACCAAGGCCAAGGTTCTGCAGCCGGGCGCCGAGACGCCGATGCTGGCGCGCTTCTCCACCGTTGCCGGTGAGCTTGGCGCCGCCGATGCCGAACGCGACGTGCGCGGCTTTGCGCTGAAATTCTATACGCCCGAGGGCAATTGGGACCTCGTCGGCAACAACACGCCGATCTTCTTCGTCCGCGATGCCTACAAATTCCCGGATTTCATCCACACCCAGAAGCGTCATCCGAAGACCAACCTGCGCTCGGCCACCGCCATGTGGGACTTCTGGTCGTTGTCGCCGGAAAGCCTGCACCAGGTCACGATCCTGATGTCCGACCGCGGATGTCCGGTCTCGCCGCTGCACATGAACGGCTACGGCTCGCACACCTTCTCGCTCTGGAACGATGCCGGCGAGCGCTACTGGGTCAAGTTCCACTTCAAGACCCAGCACGGCCACAAGCACTACACCAATGCCGAGGCGGCTGATGTGATCGGTCGGACGCGCGAAAGCTACCAGGAAGCGCTCTATGGCGCGATCGAGGAGGGCAATTATCCGCGCTGGACGCTTCAGGTTCAGGTCATGCCCGAGCTCGAGGCGGAAAAGACCCCCTACAATCCCTTCGATGTCACCAAGGTCTGGCCGCATGCGGACTATCCGCCGATCGAGGTCGGCGTGCTGGAGCTCAACCGCAATCCGGAGAACTATTTTGCCGAGGTCGAGAACGCCGCCTTCTCGCCGTCCAACATCGTGCCCGGCATCGGCTTCTCGCCGGACAAGATGCTGCAGGCGCGGCTGTTCTCCTATGCCGACGCCCACCGCTATCGGCTCGGCACGCATTACGAGCACATTCCGGTGAACAGGCCGAAATGCCCGGTGCATCATTATCACCGCGATGGCCACATGAACACGTTCGGTGGCATCCAGACCGGAAATTCCAACGCCTACTACGAGCCGAACTCGTTCAACGGCCCGGTCGAGCAGCCCTCTGCGATGGAGCCGCCGCCGCGCATCAGCGGCGACATGGCTCGCTTTGACCACCGCGAAGGCAACGACGACTACAGCCAGCCGCGCGCGCTGTTCAACCTGTTCGATGCCGGCCAGAAAGCGCGCCTGTTCTCCAACATCGCCGCGGCGATGCGCGGCGTGCCGGGGCTGATCGTCGAGCGCCAGCTTGCGCATTTCAAGCGGGTCCATCCAGACTATGAAGCCGGCGTGCGCGCGGCGCTTCACGCGGCTTATGGCTACGAAGCGGAGGCTGTCGGCGCGGCAGCCGAATAGACCGGTGGCGAGGTCGGCCGCGTGCCGATCTCCGGATAAGAAAAAGGCCACGCACCGGCTTGGTGCGTGGCCTTTCTTGTCTCTGCGTTCCGCTCTTACCAGCCCGGCAGCATATGGCTCTGCCGGAGACGCGGATAACGCGGGAAGCCCTTGATATCGGCCTCGAGGTCGTCGTTGGCGCTGATCGGCGTGATGTTGTCCAGGCAGGCGGTGATGTGGTTGCTGATCGCGTTCGAAAGCGAGGGCGACAGGCCCGGCCGCTTCATGATGCCGATCTGGACCGGCGCGAGCGCCGGGAAGCCGTCGGCAAGCGTCAGGACCTTCATGCCCGGCCGCAGCGCCGATTCCGGTAGGACGGAGACGGCCATGCCCGCAAGCACCGCGGCGGCGACGACCGTCGACGACCAGCTGGTGAACAGGATCTGGTACTCCCTCCCCGTTGCGTCGAGTGCGGCGCAGGCCGCCTGGCGCCACAGACAGTCGCGCCGGCCGACAGCTAGCGGGATCGGCGCGTTCTCGGGCAGCGGATGGTTGATCGAGCTCACCCAGCAGAGCGGCTCGGTTCGCACCACGTCCGACGCGCGGGCGCGCGGATTGTGGGTGACGAGCGCGATGTCGAGGTCGCCCTTGGCCATCTTTTCGGCGAGGTCCACGGAGGGCTCGCAGACGATGTACAGCTCGACATTCGGATGCGTCTTGGCAAACCGCATGATGATCTCGGGCATGTAGCGGTCGGCATAGTCGTCGGGCGTGCCGATCCGGAGCGTGCCTTCGAGGCGGTTGTCGTCGAAGGAGGCGATCGCCTCGTTGTTGAGGCGGATCATCCGGCGTGCGAAATTGAGCAGCCGGTCGCCTTCGACCGTCAGCCTGTTGCCGCGGCCGTCCTTCATGAACAGTGCCTTGCCGATGCGCTCTTCCAGGCGGCGCATCTGCATGGAAACGGCGGATTGAGTCTTGAAGACCCGGTCGGCCGCCTTGGTGAAGCTGCCCGTATCGGCGATCGCGACAAAGGTCTGGAGCTGATCGATATCAAGGGGTGCGGACATGGCCGTGATGCATCCATAAGATTGTTTGATGAATATCATTAAAAACATTCGTTGGACTGATCAATAAGGATTTGCGATCTATCGGAAGCAAATTCATCGATCCCCGGCCGGCAATTTCGCCGGCGAATCCCAAACTCTTTGGCCCGCCCCTGCGTTCGACCTCCCCGCAGGGGATGGGCTTCTTCGTGCCTGAAAGGAGAAATTGTCATGCGCACGACACAGCACGCCCTCGATCTCGACCTCGTTGCCGGAAAGCATTCCTATGCCTCCCGCGCCGTCGGCGTGACAGGCATGCTCACGTCCGTATGGCAGCAACTCCGAAACCGCTATGCGATCGGCCGTCTGAATGACCTGGATGACCGTCAGCTCCTCGACATGGGGCTGAAACGCGAAGATGTGCGCGAGGCGACCACCTCGCCCTTCTTCGACAATCCGGCCAGCTACCTGACCCGCGCGTCGCGAAACCGGGCGAGCCTCTTCTACAAAGGGGCCCGCCACGACTGAACGTACCCCAATGGCGCATCCCGCCGCTTGAGATGTGCCAGTCGAGCATGATCCGCGAAAGCCTGCCGCCGCCGCGGGTCATGCTGCGAATTTCAGAGTTTCGGCGCTGCTGACCTCAAGGGTCGCGTGCCCAAACGTTCCCCGCAGGGTAGAGCCAATAGACCCTGCCGCTTGGCCCGGTGCATGACCAAGACATGTACCGGGCCTTTTTCTTTCCGAAGCTATTAGAGACAACGCGCTGACGCCGCGCAGGCGATCGCTGTGTCCGATGGAGGCGCGGGATGTCTTTCGTCGGGGAGGGGTGGCCTCAGCCCTTTGTGCCGGGGCCGGCCTTGTAGAGGTCGAACAGCGCCTCGACGTTCTTCTGGTATTCCTTCTGCATCTCCAGCCCGGTGTCGAACATGCTGTTCATCACCTGGGAGAATTGGGCCAGCGCCGGATTGTCGGGTGCCGGCTTCTGCGCGCCGGCGGCACCCGCCTGCATCATGTCCTGAAATGCCTTGACGAAGGGGTTGTCGGCAAAGACGTCAGCTGTCTTCGGCTTCTCTTCCTTTTTCGGAGCCATGCCGAAGAAACCCTGCATTGCCTGGGTGAAGGGATTGTCGAACGGGTTCGGCTGCGGTTCCGCCTTCTTGGCGAAACCGGCCGCTTCCATCCATTGCCGCATCGCGGTTGCCATCGGATTGTTGGCAAAGGCACCGCTTGCGGCGGCAAACTGGCCGGTCGTCTGCTTGAACAGCCCGCCCATCAGCGTATCGGCCATGACAGGCAGCATCTGCTTGTAGATTTCCTGGCTGATGCCGGTGACCTGGGCCGCCTGCGCGGCGATCGCGCGCGACATTTCCTTCGAGCCGAACAGTTGTCCGAGAACGCCGTTGCCGTCGGCCATGCCCTGCGGCGTAAAGGCCTGGCTCATGTCTTCGAAGTATTTGGCGTAGTTGCCGCTGCCAAGCGCGGTCAGCAGGGCGCCGAAGTCATAGGGGTTGGCGGTGTTGCGCTTGAAGGCGGCGGAGAAGGCCGGCAGCAGTGCCGCCGTCGCCTTCGTCATCTGCTCCTGGGCGATGCCGAACTGTTGCGCCATCAACTCGATGGCCTTGCCGTTCTGTGCCTGCGCGAACATGTCGAAAAGCGGTGCCATCCCAGTTCCCCTTTATGGACGCGCGGCGCTTTAAGCGACGCATATCCTTGCACTATAACGGGAAATCGGGGCCTGGGAACCGCTTTTTGAAGGGGCGCGACAGGCGTCGCGCGCCCGTGTGGGCCTTAGTACTGGTATTCGGCGAAGACCGGATCGACGGAGCCGTTCCAGCGACCATTGTAGAGCGCCAAAAGGTCTTCCGCGAGCGTCGCCTTCTTGGCCAGCACCTCGTCGAGCGGCGCCAGGAACTGGCTTTCGTCGATACCGTCGCCGTTCAGCCGGTTGCGGCGCTTCAGGCCGCCACGCGAAATGGCGATGACCTCGCGCGCGATGTCGTAGAGGCTGCCGCTGCGGAACTTGGCGGCAAGCGCCTGCGCCGGCACGGCGTTGCGCATGGCGCTCACCTCTTCGAGCGTCCAGTCACGCGTCAGTGCCTCGGCGGCGTCGAGTGCTTCGCCGTCGTAGAGCAGGCCGACCCAGAAGGCCGGCAGCGCGCAGATCCGCCGCCACGGGCCGCCATCCGCGCCGCGCATTTCGAGGAAGCGCTTCAGGCGCACGTCGGGGAACAGCGTCGACAGATGGTTGGTCCAGTCGCCCATGTTCGGCTGCCAGTCGGCGACCTCGCCCTTGAGCGCGCCGCCCATGAACTGGCGGAAGGTGATATGGGTGCAATCGTGGTAGTGGCCGTCGCGCACGACGAAGTACATCGGCACGTCCAGCGCCCACTCAACGTAGTCGGCAAAGCCGAAATCCGGGCGGAAAGCAGACGGAAGCAGGCCGGCGCGCTGGTTGTCGGTGTCGCGCCAGATGTCGCCGCGCCAGGAGAGCAGCCCGTTCGGCTTGCCATCGGTAAAGGGCGAGCTGGCAAACAGCGCCGTCGAGAGCGGCTGCAGCTTCAGGGACACCTGCATCTTGCGGCGCATGTCCTCTTCCGAGGAGAAGTCGAGGTTCACTTGGATGGTGCAGGTGCGGTACATCATGTCGAGGCCCTTGGTGCCGACCTTGGGCATGTAGCGGCTCATGATGCCGTAGCGCGATTTCGGCATGCGCGGCGTTTCTTCGAAGGTCCACTTGGGGCTGCCGCCGATGCCGAGGAAACGGATGCCGAGCGGCTCGGCGACTTCGCGCAGGACCGCCAGATGCTGGTTCGATTCCTTGCAGGTTTGGTGCAGGTTTTCGAGCGGCGCGCCGGAAAGCTCGAACTGTCCACCCGGTTCCAGCGAGATCGCGCCGTTGCCCGATTGCTCGGCAAGGCCGATGATGTTGCCTTCGTCGATGATCGGTTCCCAGCCGCTCTTCGCCGCCATGCCGTTCAGAAGCGCCTGGATGCTGGCCTCGCCGAAATAGGGGACAGGGCTGTTATCCGCCTTAAAGAAGGCGAACTTTTCGTGCTCCGTGCCGATCCGGAACCGCTCCTCCGGTTTCGAACCTTCGGCCAGGTAGGCGGTCAGGTCAGCGACAGAGGTTACCGGCGTCTGGTCGGTGGTATCTCGGGCCATGAGCGTCTTCTTTTGTTTGGGCGGCTCCCGCAGGTTAGCGGGAGATGATGGAGGCTGCTTGAACCGTTATCAGGTGCGGTGCAAGTCAATTTCTTTCAAGATCTCATCAAAAAAACTAGGACATTTGCTTGCTCTGGAGCAAGCACCGCGGAAATGGGGTTTGTTGACCCAACTCTGCCTTGTCGCAGTGATCGCCTTCTTCTAGGGGAGCGAGCGGCGTCCGATTTGCTTGGCAGCGACCGGCTATCGCCAGTCGCCGACAGTGGCCTGGATGACCGCCATGGCGGCGACCGCTGCCGTGTCGGCCCTGAGGATGCGGGGCCCAAGCGGAATGGCGGTCACGAAATCGAGGCTGTGCAACAGTGTGCGCTCTGTTTCCGAGAAACCGCCTTCCGGGCCAATCAGAAGTGCGAGCTTCTCTTCCTTGATGCTGGAGAGGATCGGCAGCGGATTCTGGCTGTCGCTGCCTTCGTCGCAGAAGATGATGCGCCGGTCGCCCGGCCAGGTGGCGAGCAGGTCTTCGAGCCGGCGCGGCTCCGCGACATCGGGAATGCCGAGCACGCCGCATTGCTCGGCGGCTTCGATGACATTGGCGCGAACGCGCTCGATGTTGCCGAGCTTGCCCTGCACGTGCTGCGTCATGACCGGCTGCAAGGTGCCGCTGCCCATTTCGACAGCCTTCTGCACGAGATAGTCGAGCCGCCCGACCTTGAGCGGGGCAAAGAGGTAGACGAGGTCGCAAGGCTTAGGCTGCGGGCGCGTCTGCTCGACGGGGGTGAGCACCAGCCGCTTCTTGGCTGCGAAGGAAAGCTCGGCCCGCCATTCGCCATCGCGCCCGTTGAAGACCAGGATCGAGGTGCCCTCTTCGTAGCGCAGCACGTTCACCAGGTAGTTGAACTGCTCCTTGGTCGCCTCGTGCGCCGAGCCGGCGCTCAAGGAGTGTTCGACGAACAGTCGCTGCATGCGAAAATTGGCGCGCATCGAGAGGACCTTCAGGTGAAAATGCCGGAGAGGATGAAATAAAGCACGGCCGACAGGGCCGCCGATGCCGGGACGGTGATGACCCAGGCGCCGATAATGGTGAGGAAATGCGAGCGGCGCACGAGCCGCCGGCGCCGAACTTCGGCGAAGTTCGTTTCGGCCGATTCCATGAAGTCGGCCTGTCCCGTTTTCTGTCGGACATACTCCAGGCGCCGCTTGGAATTGCGGATGTACCATTCGCGGAAGAAGCCGACGCCGAAGACAGCGCCGACGGCCGTGTGGGTCGAGCTGATCGGCAGGCCGAGCGCGGATGCCAGAAGCACGGTGACGGCGGTGGCAAGCGCGACGCAGAAGGCGCGCATCGGGTTGAGCTTGGTGATCTCCTGGCCGACGACGCGGATGAGCTTCGGGCCGTAGAGCAAAAGACCGATCGAAATGCCGAGCGCGCCGATCGCCAGTTCCCATAAGGGGGCAGGCGACTTGTCCGTGGTGACGACGCCGTCGAGCGCCGAGACGATCGCTGACAACGGCCCGATGGCGTTGGAGACGTCGTTGGCGCCGTGGGCGAAGGAGAGCAGCGCGGCGGCCACGATCAATGGCAGGCGGAAGAGCCGGCGCAGCGACTGGTTGCGGTTGTCGAGCCCTTCCGATTGCCTGACGATCCACGGCTTTGCCTGCAGATAGACCGCGAAACCCGCAACGACGCCGGCGGCAAGGCCCACGGGCATGCTTATCGCTGCCACCTGAACCAGGGCGATCACCGCGAGATAGGCCGTGAAGCAGCCGGCGGTCACGCCGAGGATGACCGGCATCCATTGCCTGGCCGCGGCGATCTTGTCCTCGCGGTAGATGATGAATTCCTTGAGGAAGGCGAGGAAGGCGGCGGCGATTGCGCCGCCGAGTAGCGGTGAGACCGACCAGCTGAGCGTAATGCCGGCAAGCGACCACCATTGCACGCTGGAGAAGCCGGCGGCCGCGATGCCGGCGCCGACGATGCCGCCGATGACCGAATGCGTGGTCGAAACCGGCGCTCCGGAATAGGTGGCGATGTTGATCCACGCCGCCGAGGAGGCGAGGGCCGCCATCATGATCCAGACGATCGTCTGCGCGCCGAGCACGTCTTCGCCGTAGACGATGCCGGCCTCGATCGTCAGCGAGACCTGCCGCCCGGCAAGCAGAGCCCCGGCGATTTCGAAAATGGCGGCGATGGTGAGTGCCGTTGCCATCGACATCGCCTTGGCGCCGACGGCCGCACCGACGTTGTTGGTCACGTCGTTGGCGCCGATGTTCATGGCCATGTAGCCGGCGATGGCGGCAGCCGCGATGATGATCGGCGCGGTTGCTGAACTCGTCACGAAGCTCGCGGCAAAGGCCATGCTCAACAGCAGGAATAGCCCGGCGAGCGCGGGCGCCGCCAGGCTGCGCTTGACATGCTGCGAGGCTTCTTCGGCAAGGCTGAACTTGTCGAGGTCTTTATCGATCGTCTGTTTTGCGAGGTGCGTGCGCGGCTTGGCCACTGCCGGAAACTCCATTGTCACAACGGCCACTAAGGCCACTGCGACACGCATTCAAGTGGATTTGATGGACATCCGTGTGGCGCAGGCCGGGAACCCGTGTCGGGAGGCTTTGAATGTCCTCGGGGGACGGACGGAGAGATTAGCCGTTCACGGCCTTCGGGATCGGCGTTGACGCGCTCTCCATGCGCTCGCCGAAGGCGAGGATGAGATCTTTCAACGACGGTTCGGCAACCCGTGAGGCTGCTTCCCTGTAGTCGACCCATTCGAGCTGCCGGCGCCCTTCCTCGGGGAAGTGCTTGCAGAGGTCGTCGACTTCCAGCGCGTGGACCTGCACCTTGACCGAAATCTTCAGGCCGTGGTCCATGCGTTTCTGATAGAGATAGTACCCGGCGGTCGCCTTCTGCACATGCCCCTTGACGCCGGCCTCCTCGTAGGCTTCGCGCTCGGCCACTTCGTGGGCGCGCTTGCCCTGCATCGGCCATCCCTTGGGGATGACCCAGCGGCCCGTATCGCGGCTGGTGATCAGGAGGATTTCGAGAGCCTTGGTCTTCTTGCGGATCCGATAGCAGAGCGCGGCGTACTGCATGCGCGCCGGTCGACGCAGCATCAATTGGACATCGGATGCGAGCCTGTTCAAGAAGTTCAAGGTCGTCTGTGCTCCTCTCGGCGAATCAGTGATCTCAGTTGCTTTGCCGGCCAGTATGGCAGCGTCCTGTAGCGTGTAAATGTCGCGGTCATTCGGCAGCCGGATATGCCGCTTGCTTTCCGCAGAACTGTGGTCCGGATACGACAGGATATGGTGTTTTCGCGGCAAGTTTACAAACCGACCGACAGCCATACGTTGTCTTCCGATCACGATTGGTTGCGGGCTGGAACGGTCCGAGATCACAAGGGCGATCGGTTCCGCCCCGGGGAGGCAGCTGCGGAGGCGGAGCCGAGGGTGGCGTAGGCCGATCCATCAGTTCGCGCGGTCGCGCTGCTGCATGCGCAGCCGGGCGATGCGGTTCCATTCTCCGGTGCGTTCCGCCTCGCGGGTGGCGGCGGCGACGAAGTCGATATGGTTCTGCGAGGCGGCTTTCGCCTTCGCCGGATCCCTTGCCATGATCGCCTCGTAGATCGCTTCGTGCTGGACGAGAAGCCGGTCGCGCGCGCCCGGCGCATCGAACACCGAATTGCGATGGAAGAAGATGCCTTGCTGCAGCAGACGGTAGCAGGCGCGCAGCGTGTGCAGGAGAATGATGTTA
The DNA here is from genome assembly GCF_016919405.1 of Ensifer sp. PDNC004. Classification (NCBI taxonomy): domain Bacteria; kingdom Pseudomonadati; phylum Pseudomonadota; class Alphaproteobacteria; order Hyphomicrobiales; family Rhizobiaceae; genus Ensifer; species Ensifer sp. PDNC004. The sequence continues at coordinate 2,097,755 of NZ_CP070353.1, read as the reverse complement.
TGGGCGCTTTCGCCGATCGCCTGATGCAGTTCGATGTCGGCTTCGAGTTCGGCATCGAAATCACCGGCGGCGTGCGCCTTGCGCATGCGCTCGATGATCCGTGTCAGGATGTCCCGGTCGTAATCGGTCGCGCGGGTCGCCGCCAGTTCCGCGGTCAGACCCTCGAGCTCGCGCCGGTATTCGAGGTAGTCCTGGGTCGCCTTGTGATGGCGCGCGATGAGATCGATCAGCGGCCTGGAAAAGATCTGCCCGACGACGTCGGCGACGAAGGTGCCGCCGCCGTGGCGGCTTTCAACGAGGCCGCGCCCTTCGAGTTCCTTCAGCGCCTCGCGCAAGATCGGCCGCGAGACGTCGAAGCGCTTGGAGAGCTCCCGCTCGCCGGGCAAGCGGTCGCCGTCGCGCAATACACCCTCGAGGATCAGAAGTTCGATTTGCTGCACGACCTCGTCCGCCGTGCGGCTGTGGCTGATACGGGCGAAAAGGTCGATCTGGTCTTCGGTCACGTCTGGTCTCCAGACCACGAGGATTTCGGCCGGGTTTCGTCCGAAATCGCGGATGGTCGGTTTGCAATGCGGCAAGGGCGGTGGAAGAGCGTCGATGCTCGGCGCTCCTCCCATCAGCGCCGCAATCTAGGCAGGTCGCGGCAAGTGGTCAATTTGATTGTCCACTTGGCTGTGTCCGATGGGATGCGACTGACAAAAGTCAAACTGCGGCAATGCGTCCTTTGTTCTTTTGCTCTTTCCGTTGATAAGGAAGTCGTGATGAACGCGTGAGGGGGACAAGGCGCTTCATGGCAAAGGGTAGTTTTGCATTTCCAGTGGCGCCGATGCGCGCCGTCGCCTTGGGCGAGGTTCATTCGCGCCCTTACGCGCTGGTGACCACGCCACGGGTGATCTTTCAACTCGCCTTCCTGACGGATGGCGGCTCGATCGTCGACCATGCCGTTCTGTCGGAGCTGACGCGAGCGCGCGGTATCGCGCCGCCGGGACGTGACGCCAACCACCATGCCATGCCGTGGGGGCAGGGCACGTTGCGCTGGGAGCGGCATACGGAGTTTTCGACCTATTTCTGGGATGCGCCGGCGCCGGAGCAGTTCGGCGGCGAGGTGCCGATCCATCCCTTCGGCGACGGCTTTTCGCCGCCAGGCTCGCTGATCTCCGGAATCCGCCTGGAGATCCGGCCGGATACGCCCGAAACCCGCGAGGCGATCAAGCTCTTCGATCCGACGAGCCTCTGTTTTAGCGAGACCAAGAACGGCCAGGCGGTGATCGTGACCGACTTCCGCCAGAACGGCGACGGCCTGACGCAGATCCTGGTGATCGATTGCGGCATGACCGAAGCCGGCACCGGCGCGCTCGTCCAACGCCTGCTCGATATCGAGACCTACCGCACGCTGGCGATGATGGGCCTGCCGCTTGCGCAGGCGCTCTCGCCGGAAATCCGCCGGACCGAGGACGGATTGACGGCGATAACGCAGCGCATGAAGGAAAACGTGCGCGAAGAGGCCGACGACATGCTGGCCGAGATCACCCGGCTCGCGGCCGATCTCGAGGCCGGTGCCGCGCTCAGCCTCTATCGCTTCGGCGCCAGCCGCGCCTATTACGGCATCGTTCAGGAGCGCATCCGCACGCTCGCCGAAACACCCGTGCCGGGCTACGAGACCGTCGGCACCTTCCTTGAGCGCCGCCTCGCGCCGGCGATGCGCACCTGCCAGTCGGTCGAGGAGCGTCAGGCCAACCTGTCGCGCAAGCTCGCCCGCGCGACAGCGCTGCTTCGAAGCTGGGTCGATGTCGAGCTGGAGCGGCAGAACAGCGCGCTTTTGAACTCGATGGACCGGCGCGCCAGACTGCAGTTGCGCCTGCAGCAGACGGTCGAAGGTCTGTCGGTTGCCGCCATTTCCTATTACGTCGTCGGGCTGTTCGGCTATCTCGCCAAGGCGGTCAGCCACGAACTGCCGATCGATCCCGGTCTGCTGACCGGGCTTGCCGTGCCCTTCGCTGTCGCCGGCGTCTGGTTGATCGTGCGCCGCATCCGGCGGCACCACGAGGACAGCGAGCACAAGTAAGCAATTCCAGCAAAAGTGCGCAGCGGTTTTGCGTCCGGAATTGCGAGAGGCAGGCAATTCCAGCAAAAGTGCGCAGCGGTTTTGCGTCCGGAATTGCGAGAGGCAGGCAATTCCAGCAAAAGTGCGCAGCGGTTTTGCGTCCGGAATTGCGGAAAACAAAAAAATCCAGCCCGGTCCGGCTACTGTTCCCAGTAGGGGATCGGTCCGTAGAGTTCGGCGAGATAGTCGATGAACAGGCGCACCTTGGCCGGCAGGAACTGCCGGCTCGGGTAGACTGCCGAGAGCGTCAGCTGCTTCGAGCCTTCCCATTGCGGCAATACCTGCACCAGCTGGCCGCTGCGCAATTCCGGGCCGATATCCCAGGTCGAGCGCAGTGCAATGCCGGCGCCGGCGATGACGGCGGCGCGCACGATCTCCGAGGAGTTGGTGACGAGCGGCCCTTCCGGGTGCCAGACCAGCGCGCCCTCGGGCCCTTCGAGTTTCCAGTTGTCGTTGTTGTGCGCCGGCAGGCAGAGATGGCTGGCGAGGTCGCCGATCTCTTTCGGTGCGCCGTTGCGGGCGATGTAGTCCGGCGAGGCGCAGAGCAGGCGGCGCACGGGGGCAAGCTTGCGGGCGACCAGCGACGAATCCACCAGTTCGCCGATCCGAACCGCCATGTCGAAGCCTTCCGCGACGATGTCGGTGAATTCGTCCGTCAGCACGATATGCAGCTTCAGATCCGGGTGGTCCTTCATGAACGTCGTCAGATGCGGCGCGATGTGCATGCGGCCGAAGGAAGTGGGCGCCGATATCCGCAGCACCCCGAGCGCATGCGACGAGCGGCCCGAGGCGTAGGCTTCAGCCTCCTCGATGCCGGTCAGGATGCCGAGCACCCGGTCGTAAAACCCCTGGCCGGCTTCCGTCAGCGAAATCTGGCGTGTCGTGCGCTGCAGCAGGCGCGTTCCGAGCCGGTCTTCGAGTCTCTTGATGCGCTTGGAGATCACAGCTGGGGAAAACCCCAGCGCCCGCCCCGCTGCCGACATACTGCCGGTGGAAACGACCCGTGCAAAAATCTCAAGATCGCCTAAATTCGTCATCAATCGTTGCCATTGTTTCCAAAACGGAAAAGCTCAATAGCATTTGCGAGGCCTCTGTCCTAGTGGTAAAGAAAATGAACCAATCGATACGCGGCGGGAGGAGCTGATGGCGGAGACAATCGGTTTTCTGCAGCCGAAACTAGAGGTTATCGCCCGGCGTCGCGAGATTGTCGCCGACCTCTCGGACCTCTTGCCCGAGGGCTGTCTGATCAGCGACGAGCGCGGACTGAAGCCGTTCGAGACCGATGCCTTCATCGCCTATCGCCGCATGCCGCTGGCGGTCGCCTTGCCGGAAACCACCGAACAGGTGGCGGCTCTTCTGAAATATTGCAGCCGCTACGGCGTTCCGGTCGTGCCGCGCGGTGCCGGCACCTCGCTTTCGGGCGGCGCCATCCCGCAGGAGGATGCGGTCGTCATCGGCCTCTCGAAGATGTCGCGCATCCTCGATGTCGATCTCTTCAACCGCACGGCGACCGTTCAGGCGGGCGTCACCAACCTCAACATTTCCGAGGCGGTCTCCGCTGACGGCTTCTTCTATGCGCCCGATCCGAGCTCGCAGCTCGCCTGCACGATCGGCGGCAATATCGGCATGAACTCCGGCGGCGCCCATTGCCTGAAATATGGCGTCACCACCAACAATCTGCTCGGCGTGAAGATGGTGCTGTTCGATGGCACCGTCGTCGAACTCGGCGGCAAGGCGCTGGATGCGGCGGGCTACGATCTGCTCGGCCTCGTCTGCGGCTCGGAAGGCCAGCTCGGCATCGTCACCGAGGCGACGGTGCGGCTGATCGCCAAGCCGGAGGGAGCCCGCCCGGTGCTCTTCGGCTTCTCGTCTTCGGAAGCGGCCGGTGCCTGCGTCGCCGACGTCATCGGTTCCGGCATCATCCCGGTCGCCATCGAGTTCATGGACAAGCCGGCGATCGAGATCTGCGAAGCCTTCGCCCATGCCGGCTACCCGCTCGATGTCGAGGCGCTTTTAATCGTCGAGGTGGAAGGCTCCGAGCCGGAGATGGATGCCGTGCTCGCAAGCATCGTCGCCGTTGCGCGCCGCCACGGGGTTGCGACCATCAAGGAATGCCAGTCGGCCATGGAAGCGGCCGCGATCTGGAAGGGCCGGAAATCCGCCTTCGGCGCCACCGGCCGCATCGCCGACTATATCTGCATGGATGGCACCGTGCCGCTCAGCCAGCTGTCGCATGTGCTCGCCCGCACCGGCGAGATCGTTGCAAGCTATGGCCTGCGCGTCGCCAATGTCTTCCACGCCGGCGACGGCAACATGCATCCGCTGATCCTCTACAACATCAACGATCCGGAGGATGCGGCGCGCGCCGAAGCCGCCGGTCACGATATCCTGAAGCTTTGCGTCGATGCGGGCGGCTGCCTGACGGGCGAGCACGGCGTCGGTATCGAAAAACGGGATCTCATGCTGCACCAGTACAACCAGATTGACCTCGACCAGCAGATGGCGGCGCGCGCCGCCTTCGATCCGCAATGGATCCTGAACCCGTCCAAGGTCTTCCCGCTTAAAGGGCGTCCCGCCGCATGATCGTGCATTTCGAACCGGCCAGTGAAGAGGGGATTGCGACCGTCGTTCGCGCCATGGCGGCGGACAAGGCGTCGCTCGCGGTAATCGGCGGCAACACGCGCTCCGGTCTCGGCAATCCGGTGCGCGCCGACCGGGTGCTGTCGACCCGCCGTTTGTCCGGCATCGTCAGCTACAACCCGGCCGAAATGACGATCACCGCGCTTGCCGGAACGCCGTTGCGCGAGATCAACGAGGCGCTCGCCGAAAACCGGCAGATGCTCGCTTTCGAACCGATCGATCACCGGCCGATCTTTGCCTCCTCGGGGGAGCCGACGATCGGTGGGGTCTTTGCCGCCAATGCGTCCGGTCCCAGGCGCTATGTCGCCGGTGCGGCCCGCGACAGCCTGCTCGGCATTCGCTTCGTTAACGGCGAGGGTGAGGCGATCAAGGCCGGCGGACGGGTGATGAAGAACGTCACCGGCCTCGATCTGGTCAAGCTTCTGGCCGGCTCGCACGGCACGCTTGGCATCCTCACCGAAGTCACCTTCCGCGTCCTGCCGCTGCCGCCGGCGTCGCAGACCATCGTCGTCTCCGGGCTGAACGATGCGGAGGCCGCGGCGGTCATGGCCGAGGCGATGGCGCAGACGACAGAGGTTTCCGGCGCGGCGCATCTGCCGGAGAGCGTGCGCGGACGGTTCCTGGATGGCAGCCTTCCGGATGGTGCGGCCACCGTGCTGCGCCTCGAAGGGCTCGAGGCATCCGTTGCCATCAGGGCCGAGAAGCTGACGAAGGCGGTCGGCCGCTTCGGCGCAGTGACGCGGCTCGATTCATCGCAGACAGCAAAGCTCTGGACTGACATCCGCGACGTCAAACCCTATGCCGACGGTACCAGGAGGCCGCTCTGGCGCGTGTCCGTCGCCCCGTCGCTCGGCCATCAGCTGGTGGCTGCCCTGCGGCTGCAGACCGGCGTCGACGCCTTCTACGACTGGCAGGGCGGTCTCGTGTGGTTGCGCATGGAGGCCGATCCGGAAGCGGAACTGGTGCGCCGCTACATCAAGGTTCTCGGTGGCGGCCACGCGACCCTCGTCAGGGCCGATGATAGTTACCGCCAGGCCATTCCATCGTTTGAACCGCAGCCCTTGCCCGTGGCACAGTTGAGCGAGCGCGTGCGCGCGAAGTTCGACCCGCACCGCATCTTCAATCCCGGCCGCATGGCCGCCAATTCCTAAGCGCCTCCGCGAGGGAACAGGAGAGACAAGAATGAGCGATGATGGTCCGCAGACACCGTTCTCCCGGGAGACCGATCGCTGGCTGGAGCCGGGCAAGATCAATGTCCAGGTGATCTATGTCCTCTATCTCGTCGGGTTTGCGGTGGGCATCACTCCGGTCATCGGCGTCGTCATGGCCTATCTCAACCGCGGCAAGGGCGCGCCCTGGGTCCAGACGCACTATGTCTGGGCGATCCGGACCTTCTGGATATCGCTGCTGTTCCTGTTGATCTCGCTGTTGCTGACGGTGGTGCTTGTCGGCATCCTCGGCTTCATCGCCACCGCCGTCTGGATCGTCGTGCGCTGCGTCGTCGGCCTGCAAAGGGCCGCGCGGGAGGAGCCGATCACCAATCCCGAGGGCTGGATGGTTTAGGCCGGCATGCAACCGGGGACCGGCCAAGTCGACGGAAGCTGAAATCAGAATGTTGCAATCGACCGCGGCGCCAAGCGCCCGGTTCCGCAGGACGAAGAGTGGAGTTCGCACTTGCAGACCAATTTTACCGCCGCGCAGCTCGCCGATCCGCACGTGGCCGAATCCGAGGCCATTCTGCGCAAGTGCGTGCATTGCGGCTTCTGCACCGCGACCTGTCCGACCTATGTGACGCTCGGCGACGAGCTCGATAGCCCGCGTGGGCGCATCTATCTCATTAAGGACATGCTCGAAAACGGCCGGGCGGCCGACAAGGAAACGGTCACCCATATCGACCGCTGTCTGTCTTGCCTCGCCTGCACCACCACCTGTCCCTCGGGCGTCGACTACATGCACCTCGTCGACCATGCGCGCGTGCATATCGAAAACACCTATCGGCGCCCGTTCAAGGATCGGCTGGCGCGTTCCGTGCTCGCAGCCGTCCTGCCCTATCCCCAGCGCTTCCGGCTGTCGCTGAAAGCGGCCGGCCTCGCCCGGCCGCTCGCCGGCCTGATGAAGCGCGTCGCCTTCCTGAAGACCTTCGGGGTGATGCTCGACCTGGCGCCGGCGGCCGTGCCTGAGCCCTCGGCATCGGCGACGCCCGGCGTTCATGCGCCCAAGGACAAGCGTGTCGGCCGCGTGGCGCTTCTCTCCGGCTGCGCCCAGCCGGTGCTGAAACCGGAGATCAACGAGGCGACGATCCGGCTGCTGACGCGGTTCGGCATCGAGGTGGTCGTTTCGGCCGGCGAAGGTTGCTGCGGCGCGCTGGTGCATCACATGGGGCGGGAAAACCAGGCGCTCGACGCCGCGCGCCGCAACGTCGATGCCTGGCTCAAGGTCGCCGACGAGGGCGGGCTCGATGCCATCGTCATCACAGCTTCGGGCTGCGGAACGACGATCAAGGACTACGGTCACATGCTGCGGCTCGATCCTGCCTATGCTGAGAAGGCCGCCCGGGTCTCGGCACTGGCAAAGGACATTACCGAATACCTGGCGACCCTCGACCTGCCGGAGCAGGAGGCGCGCGGCATGACGCTCGCCTATCATTCCGCCTGCTCGATGCAGCACGGGCAGAAGATCACGCTTGCGCCGAAGCAGCTTCTGAAGCGCGCCGGGTTCGCCGTGCGCGATCCGGCCGAGGGGCATCTCTGTTGCGGTTCGGCCGGCACCTACAACATCCTGCAGCCGGAAATCTCGGCGAAGCTGAAGGCGCGCAAGGTCAAGAATATCGAGGCGACGAAGCCGGACGCGATTGCGACCGGCAACATCGGTTGCATCACGCAGATCGCCAGCGGCACGAAAATCCCCATCCTGCATACGGTCGAATTGCTCGACTGGGCCTATGGCGGCGCGAAGCCTCAAGGGCTCTGAGACAAAGAAAAAGGCCGGCACCTTTCGGGAGCCGGCCTTTTTGTTGGGTGGAGGTCTCGGCGTAATCAGCCGCCAAAGATCTGGCGGAAGATATCGACGCCGCGATCGTCGAAATAGGTGTCGCCGGCCTTGCTGCCGGGGCCGATGACGATGACCTTGGTGCCGACGTCGGCGCGGTCGTAGAGATGCTCCACGTCCTCGTTCATCATGCGGATGCAGCCGGACGACATGTTCTGGCCGATGGTCCAGGGCTGGTTGGTGCCGTGGATACGGAAGATGGTGTCGCGGCCGCCCTTGTAGAGATACATGGCGCGGGCGCCGAGCGGGTTGTCGATGCCGCCCTCCTGGGTGATCGGCAGAATGCGGCCCTTGGCGGCTTCGCGGCGGCGCATTTCCGCCGGCGGCGTCCAGGTCGGCCATTCGGCCTTGCGGCCAACCTTCACCACACCCGACCAGCCGAAGCCGTCACGGCCGACGCCGATGCCGTAGCGCGTCGCGCGGTTCGGGCCGTCGATGTAGTAGAGAAACTTGTTGTTGGTATCGACGATGATCGTGCCGGGGGCTTCATCGGTGCGGAAGCGAACCTTGGTGCGCCAGTATTGTTTTGCCGGCTTCTTCGGAGTGGCCACGAGTACAACGTCTGACGACTTGACCTTGGGGCCTGCTACGGGCGCCGGCGTGAAAGCCGAGGCGCTGGCGGCCACAAGAATAGTGCTGGTCGCAATCGCGATTGCGACCACTTTGCTGGCATGACGCTTCATTTACGATTCCCTCTAAACCCTCGTTGCAGGCAGGCTATGCAAAATGCATCGAAGTTCAAGCGCGCGATACATCCGGTAGGTCAAACGTGATCACAAAACTTGCCTGTCCTCATGCCGCTGTTGCCTGAATATCACGCATCGGCAACAGCAACACGGGTGAGGAGAGGGGAATATTCTATGCTGTGCTGCAATTAAATGACGATAACCTTCGTGCCGACTTTGACGCGCTCGTAAAGGTCGACGACGTCTTCGTTACGCATGCGGATGCAGCCGGAGGAAACAGCATAGCCGATCGTCCAGGGCGCGTTGGTGCCGTGAATGCGGTAGAGCGTCGAGCCGAGATACATGGCGCGGGCGCCGAGCGGGTTTTCCGGACCGCCATCCATGCGCGCCGGCAGGTAGTGACCCTTGGCCGCCTCGCGGGAAATCATCTCCTGCGGCGGCGTCCAGCTCGGCCATTCCGCCTTGCGGGTGACCTTGTGGGCGCCCGCCCATTCGAAGCCGGGCTTGCCGACACCGACGCCATAGCGCCGTGCCTCGCCGTTGCCGGTCACCAGATAGAGGAAGCGGTTGTTGGTATCGATGACGATTGTGCCCGGCTTCTCCTTGCTCTCATAGGCAACCGTCTGCGGCAGGTACTGCGGGTCGAACTTCGATTTCACCGGCCGCTGGGCGCGAGTGGCGTTGGCCGGCTGAAGCAGCGGATTGACGACGCGGCGCTTGACCTGAGGCTGCGCGGCCTGTCCCTGCTGATAGTATTGTTTTCGGGTGGCCTGCGGAATCTGCTGCCGGTAGATCACCTGCCGCGCCCGGGGCTGCTGCCCGCCGAGCTGCATCACCCAGGGGGCGGTAAGATCAGGGCTGACGACGACAGGCGGCCTGTTCTGATACCGGTCCTGTGCCGCGGCCGGGCCGGCCACCAGTGTCAGAAGAGAGGCGGCTATAAGAAGAGACTTTTTCAACATCGGACGGACTCGCTACCTTTCGCCGAAAATCACTGAAGGGGGCGCAGTCTGCCCGAGAGCGGAATGCTCGAACGGACGGGTTGCGCCTTGGCAATGGGGGCGATCGTGTCATTTGGAGGGCGACCGAATGGTAAACGGTACCTCGTTAAAAGGCGAAGGCGCCGATAAAGCTTTGGGTAGGGTTATCCGCGGCTTTAGGAATCTGGTTTGCAAATGGTAAAGGCATAAAAATGAGCAGGATGGAGCAAAGAGGGCGATGACGGCCAAGGGCATTGTGATCGGTGAGGACGGATTTCTGCGCTGTGCCTGGCAGGGTAATCTCGACGATTATCGTCGCTACCATGACGAGGAATGGGGGCGCCCGGTCACCGATGACCGCCGCCTGTTCGAGAAAATCTGTCTAGAAGGTTTCCAGTCCGGCCTGTCGTGGCTGACGATCCTGCGCAAGCGCGAGGCGTTCCGCGCCGCCTTTGCCGGTTTCGATTTCGACGCGGTCGCAACCTTCGGCGATGCGGAAATCGAGCGTTGCCTTGCCGATACCGGCATCGTGCGTCATCGCGGCAAGATTGTCTCGACCATCAACAATGCGCGCCGCGCCCAGGAGCTGAGGCACGAGTTCGGGTCGTTGGCCGCGTATTTCTGGTCGTTTGAGCCGCAGGCGGCCGAGCGTCCGCAGGTGGTGACCTATGAGGCGATCGTCGCCAATCCGACGACCCCGACCTCGACCCGCATCTCCAAGGATCTGAAAAAGCGCGGCTGGACCTTCGTCGGCCCGACGACGATCTACGCTTTCATGCAGGCCATGGGCCTCGTCAACGACCACATCGAAGGCTGTCATTGCCGCACGGTCGTCGAGGAGCTGCGCGGCAAGCTTGCAAGGCCCCGGGCTCGCGTCGCCTGACGCGTGCGCCCGTCGTCCGTTTGGCGACTGGTTTTTGCCGATGGCAGTGGGATTGCGGGATCAGCCGTCGTTTTTGGCGAGCCACGCCTTCATCGTCTTGATCTCGCCTTCCTGCGCCTTGATGACCTCTTCGGCGAGCTTGCGCAGCGTTTCGTCCTTGCCGTATTCGAGTTCGACCTTCGCCATGTCGATCGCGCCTTGGTGATGGGCGATCATGCCGCGCACGAAGTCGACATCCGCCTTGCCGGTATAGGTGATGTCCATGTCCTTGTGCATGCGGGCATTGGCTTCGGCGAAGGCCTTGCTCGAAGGCGAACTGTCGCCCTTCGGCGCCGCGGCTTCGGTCGCGCCATGGTGCATGTTGCCGTGTCCGGACTCCTCGGCCAGCGCGGGAAAGCCGAGGCAGGCGGAAAGCGCGAAGGCGGCGATCAGCGGTTTCAGCGACATGGTGTTTCCTTCCTTATCTGATGTCCCGCGCCAAGAGACCGGCCGTGGCCGGCATCCTGGCACTCCATCAATCTAGGGAAGGGGTGTCTGCAGTTTCAACCCGTCCGTTCAGGCGTCAAGCGCCGGGCGCTCGCGTGGAAAGGCGAAAATGCCCTGCAGTGTGTTTTCACCGGTGGACGCGTCGAGCGACGACCGACCGACGCAGAAGAGCTGTGCCGCCTTCAAGTTTGGCAAGCGCACGAGTGCCGTGAAGCAGAATGAAGACGGCGATGCGGTTGCCTGTTCGAGAATATTGAGCACGGTCGCGCGATCCCGGTCGCCATAGGCGCGCACCAGGTCGACGATGCCGCAGGAGCGGGTGGAAGCGCCGAGCAGGGCGGCGGTTCGCTGGCCGAGGTGAAAGACGCCGCTGGCCAGATCGCAGCGCCATGTCTCGACGAAATAGTCGCTTTCATCGAGGTGGTCGATCCAGGCCAAGTGCGTCCCGAGATGCCCGGGTTGGATGGCTCCCGAGCCAGGTGTCATGAACCTCAACATGATGCCCTTCCTCTCGCCGCGCGGACGTGATGGCTCGTGCCAGAGACCGCCATGCCGCAAGGCGCTTCGATGCGTTGTTTGCCATTGAAGTGTTTCCCCGATGCAGTCATTGCAGCGAGAAGTCGTTTGTGGGTACTCGGCCCTTGGCCGCGAAGATAGCCGATCACCGGTGCGGCCGGAACGTCGTCGATCGGTCGGGCGATAAACTTTTAGTGATTGCATGCCGTCTAATACGCCTTGTGGTTGAGGTCAAGTCCTCCCCGGCGCGTCGCGATGGTGCTTGTCGATCCCGATGATGCGAAGCCGACCGTTGCCTGGCTCGGGCGCAAAGCGCCGGCGTATGGTCCGGGCGAACGCTTTGCGCGGTCCAAACCCTTGCCGCACCTCGACTGATCCGATAGGGAAAGCAGCCAACACGTGACAGTCCGGAATGCTCCCATGACCGAGAAACAGAAGAAACCGCAGAAGCTCAAGGCGCGTCTTCCGCGCGGCTTCGTCGATCGCTCCGCTGCAGATATCCGCGCGACCGACGAAATGATCGGCAAGATCAGAGCAGTCTACGAGCATTATGGTTTCGATCCGGTCGAAACGCCGCTGTTCGAATACACCGATGCGCTCGGCAAGTTCCTGCCTGACAGCGACCGGCCGAACGAGGGCGTCTTCTCGCTGACGGACGACGACGACCAGTGGCTGTCGCTGCGCTACGACCTGACGGCGCCGCTCGCCCGTCACGTCGCCGAGAATTTCAACGAAATCCAGCTGCCGTTCCGCACCTACCGTGCCGGTTACGTCTTCCGCAACGAGAAGCCCGGTCCCGGCCGCTTCCGCCAGTTCATGCAGTTCGATGCCGACACCGTCGGTGCTGCCGGCGTCCAGGCGGATGCCGAAATGTGCATGATGATGGCCGACACCATGGAAGCCCTCGGTATCGCACGCGGCGACTACGTGATCCGCGTCAACAACCGCAAGGTACTCGACGGCGTCATGGAAGCGATCGGTCTTGGCGGCGACGACAAGGTCAATGCCCGCCTGACGGTGCTGCGCGCCATCGACAAGCTCGACAAGTTCGGCCCCGAAGGCGTGCGTTTGTTGCTCGGCGAAGGCCGCAGGGACGAAAGCGGCGACTTCACCAAGGGTGCCGGGCTTAACGGCGAGCAGATCGACAAGGTCCTGTTCTTCGTCGGTATCCAGAATTATGCCGAAAGCGCAGACGAACTGGCAGCGCTCGTTTCAGGCACTGCCAGGGGTGGCGAGGGCGTCCAGGAACTCAACACGATCCGCAGCCTGGTCGTTAGTGCCGGCTACGAGGCCGACCGTATCAAGATAGACCCCTCGGTCGTGCGTGGTCTCGAATATTACACCGGCCCGGTCTTCGAGGCCGAGCTGCAGTTTGCCGTCACCAATGAGAAGGGTGAGAAGGTCGTCTTTGGCTCGGTCGGCGGTGGCGGTCGTTACGACGGCCTCGTGTCGCGCTTCATGGGCCAGCCCGTACCGGCAACCGGCTTCTCGATCGGTGTTTCCCGCCTGATGACCGCGCTGAAGAACCTCGGCAAGCTCGGTGCCTCGGACGTGCTCGCGCCTGTTGTCGTCTGTGTGATGGACCGCGATATCGAGGCGATGGGCCACTATCAGCGCTTCGTGCAGCAGCTGCGCCATGCCGGCATCCGCGCCGAAATGTACCAGGGCAACAAGAAGAACTTTGGCGACCAGCTGAAATATGCCGACCGCCGTGGCTCGCCGCTTGCCATCATCCAGGGCGGCGACGAGCGCGCCGCCGGTGTCGTGCAGATCAAGGATCTGATCGAGGGCAAGCGCCTGTCCGGTGAGATCGAGGACAATGCGGCCTGGCGCGAGGCGCGCGTGGCTCAGGTTTCCGTACAGACGGCCGAACTGGTCGAGAAGGTGCGCGAGATGCTGGCGGCGCAGGCCGAGGATCGGGCAAGGGGCTGACGGTCATGGCCCTTATCAATCTGCCTGCTTTTGCCGATGCGCTGCTTGCCGACTTCGAAAGCCTCGGCACGCTGCGTGTCGACACCCCGGTGATCCAGCCGGCCGAGCCTTTCCTCGCCATGGCCGGCGAGGATCTGCGCCGCCGTATCTTCATGACCGAGAGCGAGACCGGCGAGAGCCTGTGCCTGCGGCCGGAATTCACCATCCCCGTCTGTCTCCGCCATATCGAGGCGGTCACCGGAACGCCGAAGCGCTATGCCTATCTCGGCGAGGTCTTCCGCCAGCGCCGCGAAGGCGGCAACGAATTCTACCAGGCCGGCATCGAGGATCTGGGCGATACCGACACGGCGGCAGCCGATGCGCGCGCCGTCTCTGACGCGATGCGCATCGTCGCCAACCGGGTGCCGGGGCAGTCTCTCAGCGTCACGCTTGGCGACCAGGCCGTGTTTGAAGCCGTCGTCGGCGCCTGTGGCCTGCCGGCCGGATGGCAGAAGCGGTTGATCCACGCCTTCGGCGACCAGAAGCACCTGCAGAAGCTTCTGACCGAGCTTGCCCATCCGCGGACCGTCGGCGTCTTCGGCCCCGAAGTCGTGCGGCTGTCGATGGACGGCCTGCTCGAGGACGAGGAGCGTCTCGTCGCGCATGTTGCCGCAACGATGGAAGCGACCGGCTATTCGACCAATGCCAGCCGCTCGCCTGAGGACATCGCGCGCCGGCTGAAGGAAAAGATGGAGCTGGCGAACACGCGACTCGACCGCAAGACGCTGGACCATGTCGCTGCGTTCCTGGCGCTCGACGTGCCGCTTGCCGATGCGCCGGCTGCACTCTTCGCTTTCGCGCAGAAATCCGGCCTGAAGATCGATGATGCGCTCACCCGCTTCGATGCCCGTGTGTCCGCACTTTCCAAGACCGGTGCCGACATCGGCGCCATTCGCTATCGCGCGGCCTTCGGTCGCCCGCTCGACTATTACACTGGCCTTGTTTTCGAGGTCGAGCTTGCCGGCACGCATGCCGTTCTTGCCGGCGGTGGCCGCTTCGACCGGCTGCTGACCCTACTTGGCGCCCGCGAGCACATCCCGGCCGTTGGCTTCTCGCTCTGGCTCGACCGCATCGAAAAGGCGATTGCCTCTGAAGGAGGCGCTCAATGACCATCACCATCGCGCTGCCGTCCAAGGGGCGGATGAAGGATGACGCCTCGGCGATCTTCGAACGCGCCGGCCTGAAGATCGTTGCCGTCGGTAACGACCGCTCCTATCGCGGCCGCGTCGAAGGCGCCGACGACGTTGAGATCGCGTTCCTTTCGGCGTCGGAAATCTCGCGCGAACTCGGCAACGGCTCGATCGATTTCGGCGTCACCGGCGAAGACCTGGTGCGCGAGGGGCTTGCCAATGCCGACGCCCGCGTCGAATTCTGCGCCCGCCTCGGCTTCGGCCATGCCGATGTCGTCGTCGCTGTTCCGGAGATCTGGTACGACGTCGACACCATGGCCGATCTCGGTGACGTGGCCGCCGATTTCCGTGCCCGCCACGGCCGGCGTCTGGCGATCGCCACCAAGTACTGGCGGCTAACGCAAAACCATTTCTCCGGCAGCCACGGCATCCAGCTCTACCGCATCGTCGAGAGCCTTGGCGCCACCGAAGGCGCGCCGGCCTCCGGTTCGGCCGACATCATCGTCGACATCACCTCGACCGGTTCGACGCTGAAGGCAAACCACCTGAAGATCCTGACGGACGGCGTGATCCTGCGTTCAGAGGCTTGCCTCGTTCGGGCGCGCAAGGCCGCCCACGACGGTGATCCGGTCGTGGCACGAATTATCGCGGCCGTTCGTAGCGTGCTTTGACGCTGCAAGCGGGGCAGGGCGGGATCTCACGATCCCGCCGGTTACAAAAATAAAGTAGGGCCCTCAAAAGGCGCGCCCTCCACTCCTATGTAAGTCCTGCGCGCGGCGTTCCTGCCGTTTCCCGCTGTTCCGTTCCAGGAGACCTTCATGGCCGATCTGTCCGCCTTTCCGATCACCAAGCGCTGGCCGGCGAAAAACCCTGACATCATCCAGCTCTATTCGCTGCCGACGCCGAACGGCGTGAAGGTTTCGATCGCGCTCGAAGAGTTGGGCCTGCCCTACGAGCCGCACCGCATCACCTTCGATACCAACGACCAGAAGTCGCCCGAGTTCGTCTCGCTCAACCCCAACGGACGCATCCCGGCGATCATCGATCCCAACGGCCCGGATGGAAAGCCGATCGGGCTGTTCGAGTCCGGCGCGATCCTCATCTATCTCGCGGAAAAGACCGGCAAGCTGCTGCCTGCCGACGCGGCCGGCCGTTACGAAACGATCGCCTGGGTGATGTTCCAGATGGGCGGCGTCGGCCCGATGTTCGGCCAGTTCGGTCACTTCTTCAAGTTCGCCGCCGACAAGGTCGCCAACAATTCCTACCCCGTCGAGCGCTACCGTGACGAAGCCAAGCGGCTGCTCGGCGTGCTCGAAACCCGCCTTGAAGGGCGGCAATGGCTGATGGGCGACGACTACACGATCGCCGACATCGCCACCTATCCCTGGGTCGAAGGCGCGCGCAGATTCTATGGCGGCGCCGAGGTTCTGGATTACAAGAGCTTCCCGAAGGTGATGGCCTGGGTGGAGCGCGGCCTGTCGCGCCCGGCGGCTCAAAAGGGCATGGATGTGCCGCGCAAGGAATAGCAAACGGCGTGGTCTGTGCCAGAGTTGACGAAGCTCGGGCGGAAGGCTAGGCCTTGTTGTACAGTTGAATAAAGGCAGGTGGGAAGCGTGTCCGGAAGGCTTGTTGTTGTCGGTGGCGGTCAGGCCGCCTTTGCTCTGGTTGCGAAGCTCCGTGCACTGAAGGACGAGCGGCCGATTACCATCGTCGCCTCCGAAGCAAGCCTGCCTTACCAGCGCCCGCCGCTCTCCAAAAAGTATCTCCTGCGCGAGATGAGCCTCGACCGGCTGCTCTACCGGCCGGAATCCTGGTACGGCGAGCACGCTGTCGACGTGCGCCTCGAAACGACCGTGACAGGCCTGGACCGGGCCGGCAAGCGCGTGTCGCTCAGCGACGGCACGTCGCTCGACTATGAGGTGCTGGCCTTTGCCACCGGCGCCACGCCGCGCCGGCTGCCTGCCTCTGTCGGTGGCGATCTCGAGGGTGTCTTCGTCGTTCGTGACTTCAGGGACGCCGATCGCCTCGCCGAGGAGATGAAGCCCGGCCGTCGCGCGCTTGTCATCGGCGGCGGTTACATCGGTCTTGAAGCGGCAGCCGTCGCGCGCACCTGCGGGCTCGACGTCACGGTCATCGAAATGGCCGACCGCATCCTGCAGCGTGTTGCCTCATCGGCGACGTCGGGGCTCGTGCGCGACATTCATCGGGGTCGCGGCGTCGATATTCGCGAGGGTACCGGTCTCAACCGCCTCGTCGGCGACAATGGCCGTGTCACCGCAGCGGAACTCTCCGACGGCTCCGCGTTGCCGGTCGACGTCGTCATCGTCGGCATCGGCGTGACCGCCAATGATCGCCTGGCGCATGATGCCGGGCTCGAAACCGCAAACGGCATCGTCGTCGACGCACACGGCCGCACCTTAGATCCGGCGATCTTCGCGATGGGCGATTGCGCCGTTCTGCCCTTCGAGGACCTGCGCATCCGGCTGGAGTCGGTACAGAATGCCGTGGATCAGGCCGAAGCGGTCGCCGCGATCCTTGCCGGCAGCGACGCCCCTTACGAGCCCAAGCCCTGGTTCTGGTCCGACCAGTATGACGTCAAGCTGCAGATCGCCGGCTTCGGGCTCGGCCACGACGAAACGATCGTCAGGCCCGGCCAGCGCGAAGGCAGCGTGTCGGTCTGGTATTTCCGGCAGGGGCGCCTGGTGGCCGTCGATGCGATCAACGACGCCAAGGCCTATGTGACGGGCAAGAAGATGCTGGAGACCGGCGTCAACCCCGACCGGGCCGTCATCGCCGATCCGCAATCCGACCTCAAGGCGCTGCTGTCGCAAGCATAGGCGGCGAAACCACGCCAGGCAGCGCCTTTTGCAAAGTGCAACTTCAAGGCGGCTTGGTTTCAATTTTCATTAACGACGCCGCTATTGTTTTGCCGCGCAACCGGGCGGCAAAGCGACGATTTATCATTTCCTTAAATCACCTACCGGCAACACAGGTCGATTAACTGGAGGCGAGAGGTCTCGTTTCCCCGTGGTTGTTGATTTAGGCGATTGGCGATGTTCAAGGTTCTTACATGCCTGGTGGTAGAGCATAATCCCAGACTGGTCGTTTTGGCCGCACTTGTCTGCTTCCTCGCGAGCTACGGAGCAGTCACGCTGTTGCAGCGTGCTCGCGGCTCCTCGGGCAAGGCAAAAGCGATCTGGGCGACGGCGGCTGGCATCGCCAGCGGCTTCGGTATCTGGGCGACCCACTTCATCGCCATGCTGGCTTACGATCCTGGCGTCGTCCTCGGCTACCAGATGGATCTCACCGGCCTGTCGCTGGCCGTCGCGATTATCCTGACCACGACGGCGCTGTTGATCGTCACCCATGTTCAGGACCGGCTCGGCTGGATTGCCGGCGGCTTCGTTCTCGGCGGCGGCGTCGCCTGCATGCATTTCCTCGGCATGGCGGCGCTCGACGTGCCGGGCAGCATCCGCTGGGATGCGACGCTGGTCGTCACCTCCGTGGTCGTCGGCTCGCTGTTCGATATCGCCGCCCTGCGTACGATCGCCAGCATCGGCAACCGGTTGAAGGCGAAAGTCCTTGCCACCCTGCTGATGACGCTCGGGATCGTCGCGCTGCATTTCACCGCCATGGGCGCGGTCACGATCGAGGCCGACCTGCTGACGCCGACCCATGCGGGCATGATCCAGCCGCACCTGCTTGCCTTCGTCATCGCCGGCACCGCCTTCTTCCTGCTGTCGATGGTGCTGATCGCCGCCGGCTTCGCCCATCACGCCGAGCTTTCCGCCGCCGCTGCCGAACGGGAATTCGCCCGCTTCGTGCGCAGCGTGAAGGACTACGCCATCTATATGCTCGATACCGACGGCCGCGTTGCCAGCTGGAACGCCGGCGCCGAGGCTAACAAGGGCTATAAGGGCGAGGAAATCGTCGGCAAGAATTTTTCCTGCTTCTACTCGCAGGAGGATCAGCGCGATGGCGTGCCGCAGCGCGCGCTCGAGGTCGCATTGGCCGATGGCCGCTTCGAGAACGAAGGCTGGCGCTATCGCAAGGATGGATCCCGCTTCTGGGCCCATGTGGTGCTCGACCCTTTCATGGACGATGAGGGCAAGCACGCCGGCTTCATCAAGATCGTCAAAGACATCACCAAGGCGAAGCTTGACGCCGATCGCATCGCTGAGGTCAGCAACAATCTCGATGTCGCGCTCGAAAACATGTCGCAGGGCATCTGCCTGTTCGACAGCAACGACCGGCTGTTGCTATCGAACCGTCGTTGCCGCGAGATCTTCGGCTTTTCCGAGACGCTCGCCGGCAAGGGGCTGACCTTCCGCGAGATCCTCGACATCGTCTTTGCCCGCATCTACTCCGATCCGGAAATGGCGCGGACCAAGGCCGACGAGCTCTACCAGAAGCACCGCATCGAAATGGTCGGCAACGGCGGCGGCGATATCGTCGAGAAGCTGGTCAACGGCCGTTCGATCCTGACCAAGCATCGCACGCTGCCCGATGGCGGCTGGGTGAGCACCTATGAGGATATCACCGAGCGGCTGGACACCGAGGAGCAGATCACCTTCCTTGCCCGGCACGACAGCCTCACGGGCCTGCCGAACCGGCTGCAGTTCAGCAGCTACCTCGAAGAGGAGCTGGACGCAGCCGCCTGGTTCAACCGCAAGGTCGCCGTTATCGGCATCGACCTCAACAAGTTCAAGGAAGTCAACGACCTGCATGGTCACGCCGCCGGCGACTTCGTGCTGGTGACGATCGCCCAGCGCGTCAAGGGCCTTCTGCAGGAGGGCGAGTTCGTGGCGCGCCTGGGTGGCGACGAGTTCGCGGCGGTCAAGCGCTTCGAGGAACTCTCCGAGCTCAACGACTTCTTGCGCCGCATCGAAAAGAGCCTGCACGAGGAAATGCGCTTTGGCGATTTCGAGCTCAAGTCGGGCGGCAGCATGGGTGTCGCGATCTATCCGCAGGACGCGGAGACGGCCGACACGCTGATCAACAATGCCGACCTCGCCATGTACCGGGCGAAGGCTGCCCTCAACCAGACCGTCTGCTTCTACGAGGTGTCGATGGACGAGGCCGCCCGCCAGCGGCGCGCGCTTGCTAACGATCTCTGGGACGCGGTGGAGAAGAAGCAGCTTGCCTTGCACTACCAGGTGCAGAAGTCTGTGATGACCGGAGCCGTCATCGGCTACGAGGTGCTCCTGCGCTGGAGCCATCCGGAACGCGGCATGGTGCCTCCGAGCGAGTTCATCCCGCTTGCCGAGGAGTGCGGCGCGATCCTGCCGATCGGCGAATGGGTGCTGCGCGAAGCCTGCCGCGAGGCGGCGGGCTGGGAGAGCAGCCACAAGATTGCGGTCAACCTCTCGCCGGTCCAGCTTGCCAATGGCGACATCGTCAGCCTGGTGCAGGACGTGCTTGCCGAGACGGGTCTCGACCCGAACCGGCTGGAGCTCGAAATTACGGAATCGACGATCATCGACGACAAGGAGCGGGCGCTGCTGACGCTGCGCCAGATCAAGGAACTCGGCGTCACTATCGCGATCGACGACTTCGGCACCGGCTACTCGTCGCTCGAGACGCTGCGCTCCTTCCCCTTCGACAAGATCAAGCTCGACCGGAGCTTCATGTGGGAAGTGGAGGGCAGCCCGCAGGCCAAGGCGATCGTGCGCGCCATTCTTGCACTCGGCCAGAGCCTGTCCGTGCCGATTCTTGCCGAAGGCGTCGAGACGCAGAAGCAGCTCGATATCCTGCAGGCCGAGGGCTGCGATGAGGCGCAGGGCTATCTGCTCGGCCGCCCGGCGCCGATGGCGGTGCTCTTCACGGGCAAGGACGACGCGGCGGCCGCCTGAGCCGTACGTCCGCGTCTCTGCCGCACGCTTTCACCGCAGTCGCCCACCGGGGCGGTTGCGACGGCCATGCATGTGATCAGGGATTATCTACACCCGTGCGCGGGCGAGGGCGGGCCTACTGGCGCAGCAGCGCGCGGCCCGCGACTTCCACGAGAAAGCGTGGGAAGAAAAAGATGCCGGTGATCATGCCGGAATAGCGCTGTTCGAGGCCGGAAGATTCACCGATGCAGAACAGCGGCTGCTTCTGGCCGGATTCCTCCAGCGCGATCGTCGTCGAAAAGCAAAAGGACGAGCAGCTCGTTGCCGCTTGCTCGAACAGTTCGAGCACGTGGTTGCGATCGGCCGGATCGTAGCAGCGAACGAAGTTCAGAAGGCCGCACTCCCCGTCTCGCAGGCCATGGATGGCGGCCGCCTTCTCGCCGAGGCGGAACAGGCCCGTCGACAGATCGCCGGACCATCCCTCGGAAACGCAAAACTGCTCCATGAATTCATGATGCGGAAGGCCGGGATGCGGCTGTCCCGGAACGCCGAGGGGAGCGGAATTTGCTCTGGTGATCTTAAACACGGTCTACCCCAGCAGAGTTCCCGGAGCCGCCTTCGGCGCCTCAGGGAAACACGTCCCAATGTGCAAACAGCGCCCGACATGACCAATACGAGAGCGCACGCCACATGGTGTGGGTGTTTTCTCAAGTAGAAAGGTCGATAGATGGTAGTGGATCTCGCCGGCGAACTTATGTCGAAGGAGAGTGTCGGCTTAATTTGCGATTAAATACTTTTATTCTTTAGGTATAGTCTCGAAGAATTTCCGGATGGGCAGCGAATACGAAAAAGCCCCGGCGATTGCCCGCCTGCCTCACGTGTGCCGCCCAGTCTCCCCTCAATCTTCGCTCACTTGGGGCGCTGTTATAGTTCGTTTTTTTTCGACTTCAACGGTTTTTTGAAGCCTGACTACAACCGATGGGTTTTTTCCTGCCGACTGTTCGGCAGATGCTTTACCGGCGATGAATGGCATTGATAAAAAACAAGAAAGGCGACCCGAAGGCCGCCTTTCCGATCCGGATGGATCAGTGCTGCGATAAGGCTGTCGCCGTTATCACATCATGTCCATGCCGCCCGTTCAGCGCGCTTGACGCGCTGAACCACTTTAAGTGCATGGGCGAAGCTTTATGGACGATGCTGCGATAAGGCTGTCGCCGTTATCACATCATGTCCATGCCGCCCGTTCAGCGCGCTTGACGCGCTGAACCACTTTAAGTGCATGGGCGAAGCTTTATGGACGATGCTGCGATAAGGCTGTCGCCGTTATCACATCATGTCCATGCCGCCCATGCCGCCCATGCCGCCAGGCATGCCAGCCGGGGCGTCCTTCTTCGGCAGTTCGGCAATCATGGCTTCCGTCGTGACGAGGAGGCCAGCAACCGAAGCTGCGTCCTGAAGGGCGGTGCGAACGACCTTGACCGGGTCGATGATGCCCATGGCAATCATGTCGCCGTATTCGCCGGTCTGGGCGTTGTAGCCGAAGTTGTCCTGGTCCTTGTCGAGGATCTTGCCGACAACGATCGAAGCTTCGTCACCAGCGTTCTCTGCGATCTGGCGGGCCGGAGCCTGCAGAGCGCGACGAACGATGTTGATGCCGGCTTCCTGGTCGTCGTTGACACCCTTGACGGTGATCTTGACGGAAGAACGCAGCAGGGCAACGCCGCCGCCCGGTACGATGCCTTCCTGAACAGCAGCGCGCGTCGCGTTGAGAGCGTCGTCGATGCGGTCCTTCTTTTCCTTGACTTCAACTTCCGTCGAGCCGCCAACGCGGATCACGGCAACGCCGCCAGCGAGCTTGGCAAGACGTTCCTGCAGCTTTTCGCGGTCGTAGTCAGAAGTGGTTTCTTCGATCTGAGCCTTGATCTGGGCAACGCGGCCTTCGATGTCGCTCTTCTGGCCGGAACCGTCGACGATCGTCGTGTTTTCCTTGGAGATCGAAACCTTCTTCGCACGGCCGAGCATGTCGAGCGTGACGTTTTCGAGCTTGATGCCGAGGTCTTCCGAGATCACGGTACCACCGGTCAGGATGGCGATGTCTTCGAGCATGGCCTTGCGGCGATCGCCGAAGCCCGGAGCCTTGACAGCAGCGATCTTGAGGCCGCCACGCAGCTTGTTAACGACGAGCGTAGCAAGAGCTTCGCCTTCGACGTCTTCAGCGATGATGAGCAGCGGCTTGCCGGTCTGAACGACAGCTTCGAGAACCGGGAGCATGGCCTGCAGGTTCGAGAGCTTCTTCTCGTGGAGGAGAACGAAGACGTCGTCGAGGTCAGCGACCATCTTTTCCGGGTTGGTGACGAAGTAGGGCGACAGGTAGCCGCGGTCGAACTGCATGCCTTCGACGACTTCGAGTTCGGTTTCGGCGGTCTTGGCTTCTTCAACCGTGATGACGCCTTCGTTGCCGACCTTCTGCATTGCTTCAGCAATGTCGAGGCCGATCTGACGCTCGCCGTTAGCCGAGATCGTGCCGACCTGTGCAACTTCTTCCGAAGTGTTGATCTTCTTGGCCTTGGCCTGGAGATCCTTGACGACTTCGCCGACAGCGAGGTCGATACCGCGCTTCAGGTCCATCGGGTTCATGCCGGCAGCAACAGCCTTGGCGCCTTCGCGAACGATCGCCTGGGCCAGAACGGTTGCAGTCGTGGTGCCGTCGCCGGCGATGTCGTTGGTCTTCGAAGCAACTTCGCGGACCATCTGGGCGCCCATGTTTTCGAACTTGTCTTCGAGTTCGATTTCCTTGGCGACCGATACGCCGTCCTTGGTGATGCGCGGAGCGCCGAAGGACTTGTCGATGATGACGTTACGACCCTTCGGGCCGAGCGTGACCTTTACGGCGTCAGCGAGGATGTCGACGCCACGCAGCATCTTTTCGCGCGCGGTGCGGCCGAACTTGATTTCTTTTGCAGCCATTAGAGAACTCCCGGGCTCATTGCCCATTGGTTGTCATGAAAAGGGTGGACGACGGCTGGATCAGCCGATGATGCCCATGATGTCGGCTTCCTTCATGATCAGAAGGTCTTCGCCGTTGATCTTGACTTCGGTGCCCGACCACTTGCCGAACAGAACGCGGTCGCCAGCCTTGACGTCGAGAGCGACAACCTTGCCGCTTTCGTCACGGGCGCCCGAACCGACGGCGACGATTTCGCCTTCCTGCGGCTTTTCCTTGGCGGTGTCCGGAATGATGATCCCGCCCTTGGTCTTCTCTTCAGACTCGACGCGGCGAACGACAACGCGGTCGTGCAGCGGGCGGAAGTTGGTGCTTGCCATTAGTCTAATCCCTCGATCAAATGACACTACGGATCGCAGATGGACCCGATGGATGGGTGTTAGCACTCTTGTTTATCGAGTGCTAGCGATGCCGAGATAAGCTTGGGTATGGGGTGAGTCAAGGATCGGCGCCTAGATTTTTTGCTGGCGGCGGTTGCCTTGGGTGGGCGCAGCAGGCGAGAGCGTAGGCAGCCTAGCCTCATTCTTGGCGAAATCTAGGCGATCGCGTCGATGAATGGCATCGGCCGGATTTTGATGGTTGATAACCACGACAAGGTGCTTCTGCGTGGGCGGGCGGCGTCTGCAATGCATTTTTTCCTGGCTCTCGACACGGCCGGAATCCTTGGGAAGGGGCGCCTTTTTCGGGAGACGAGACTTGTAATCTCCTGCCTTCCTTGCCATGCAAGCCGGAAACCGTGTTTGCAGGAAGCCAGAATGGCCGCAAGGATCAACAGTTTTCGCGAAATCGCCAAGCGCTACGATGTCGTTCTGTGCGACGTCTGGGGCGTTCTTCACAACGGCGTGCAGGCTTTCGCCTCCGCCTGTGAAGCATTGGCCGAGGCGCGTGCCGCCGGGCTGACCGTCGTACTCATCACCAATTCGCCGCGCCCGAGCCCGATGGTGAAGGTGCAGATCCGCAGCCTCGGCGTGCCCGACGAAGCCTATGACCGGATCGTCACCTCGGGCGACGTGACCCGGGCTCTGATCGCTGCCGCCGACAAGAAGATCTTCTTCATCGGAGCCGAGCGCGACCTGCCGCTGCTCGAGGGCCTGGGGACGCAGATCGTTTCCTCGGAAGATGCCGAGACGGTCGTCTGCGCCGGCTTCTATGACGACGAGACCGAAACGCCCGAGCATTACCGCGCGACCCTGACGGGCCTTGCCAAGCGCAAGATCCCGTTCATCTGTGCCAATCCCGACCTCGTCGTCGAGCGCGGCCACCGGCTGATCCCTTGCGCCGGCGCGATTGCCAAGCTCTACGAGGAACTCGGCGGCGAGGCGCGCATTGCCGGTAAGCCCTACATCGCGATTTACCGCGCCGCCCTCGGCGAGGCGAAGGCCGCGCGCGGACCGATTGACCTCACCCGCGTCATCGCTGTCGGTGACGGCATGCCGACGGACGTCAAGGGTGCGCAGGATGCGGGCCTGGATCTGCTCTATATCAGCGCCGGTATCCACGCCCAGGAATACATGAACGAAAGCCGGACCGACGAGGCGAAGCTTGCCGCCTTCCTCAAGAAGGAGGGCGCCTCGCCTAAATATTGGATGCCACGGCTCGCCTGACGGGAAGATGGAGATGACGGTTTTTCATCGCAACGAGACCCGTGATCCGCTTCCGGAGCACTTGCGCGGCGGTGTCGTCGCCATCGGCAATTTCGACGGCGTGCACCGTGGTCACCAGTCGGTTCTCAATCGGGCGCTGGAAGAGGCGAAGTCGCGCGGCGTGCCGGCGCTCGTGCTCACTTTCGAACCGCATCCGCGAACCGTCTTCCGCCCGGACACGCCTGTCTTCCGGCTGACGCCGGCGCCGTTGAAGGCGCGCATCCTCGAAGGCATGGGCTTCGGCGCCGTCATCGAATATCCCTTCGATCGCACCTTCTCGCAGCTTTCCGCGTCGGACTTCATCCATCGCATCCTGCTCGAATGGCTCCATGCCTCGCATGTGGTGACCGGTTTCGACTTTCATTTCGGCAAGGGTCGCGAGGGTGGCCCTGCGTTTCTGATGGCGGCGGGCGGCGATAACGGATTTGGCGTGACGCTGGTCGACGCCTTCCGTGATGAAAATGCGTCCGTCATCTCGTCGAGCTACGTCCGCGCGTTGCTCGGCGAGGGCGATGTCGCGCAGGCCGCCGGCATGCTCGGCTACCGTTATCTCGTCGAAGCCGAGGTGATTGGCGGCAAGAAGCTCGGCCGCGAACTCGGTTTTCCCACCGCCAATATGCGGCTCGCGCCCGAGGTGGAGCTTCGGCCCGGCATTTATGCCGTGCGTTTCCGTCGCGCCGACGGCTCGCTCTACGACGGCGTCGCGAGCTTCGGCCGCCGGCCGACAGTCGACAGCGACGGCGAGCCGCTGCTCGAAACCTTCGTCTTCGATTTCTCCGGCGATCTCTATGGCGAGGTCTGCGCCGTCACCTTCTTCGGTCACCTGCGCGACGAACTGAAATTCGATGGCCTCGATGCGCTCGTTGCGCAGATCCGTCAGGACGAGGCCGAAGCCCGCGCGCTGCTTTCCGGCGTCACGCCGCTCGGCGACATCGACCGCAGGCTCAACTTCGCCCGATAAAAGATTTCGGTCTTCGCGCGGCGGCGGACCTTTTCAAAAGGCGAAAAACGCCTTAAACAACCGGCCACCATGACCCGGCACCGTCGATTGATCATCGATCAGCGAATTATTGGCCCGGCCTTCCGCGTGCTGTGATCAGCCGGAAGGTCCGGGATTTCGGCGTTTCCGACGCCCCAGTCATCTCTCGATACCGAGCCCATTTCGTATGCGCGGCCGTTCGCGCGAAGAAGCGATTGCAAAAACCATGACCGACACCGCTGAAAAGATCGACTATTCCTCGTCCCTTTATCTGCCGCAGACGGAGTTCCCGATGCGCGCAGGCCTGCCGCAGAAGGAGCCGGAAACGGTGGCCCGCTGGCAGAAGATGGGCCTTTACAAGAAGCTACGCGCGTCGGCTGCCGGCCGCGACAAGTTCGTGCTGCACGACGGTCCTCCCTACGCCAACGGCAACATCCACATCGGCCACGCGCTGAACAAGATCCTCAAGGACGTCATCAACCGCTCGTTCCAGATGCGCGGCTTCGACGCCAACTACGTGCCCGGTTGGGACTGCCACGGTCTGCCGATCGAGTGGAAGATCGAGGAGAAGTATCGCGAGAAGGGCCAGAACAAGGACGAGGTTCCTGTCAACGAGTTCCGCCAGGAATGCCGTGACTTCGCCGCCGGCTGGATCCAGGTCCAGGCCGAGGAGTTCAAGCGTCTCGGCATCGAGGGCGACTTCGACAATCCCTACACGACGATGAACTTCCACGCCGAAGCGCGCATCGCCGGCGAACTGATGAAGATCGCCAAGCTCGGCCAGCTCTATCGCGGCTCGAAGCCGGTCATGTGGTCGGTCGTCGAGCGCACGGCACTGGCCGAAGCCGAAGTCGAATACGCCGATATCGAAAGCGACATGATCTGGGTGAAGTTCCCGGTCACCGAAGGTCCCGACAGCCTTGCCGGCACCTTCGTCGTGATCTGGACGACCACGCCCTGGACCATCCCCGGCAACCGCGCCATCGCCTATTCCTCGCGTTATGCCTACGGTCTCTATGAGGTGGCGACCGCCGAGAACGACTTCGGTCCGCAGCCGGGCGAGAAGCTGATCTTTGCCAAGCGCCTGGCAGACGAGTCCGCCGCCAAGGCCAAGCTCACCTTCAACTTCGTTCGCGACCTTGAGGCCGACGAACTGTCGTCCGTGACCTGCGCCCATCCGCTGCACGGTCTGGGCGGTGGCTACGCCTTCAAGGTGCCGTTGCTCGACGGCGACCACGTCACCGACGATGCCGGCACCGGCTTCGTGCACACGGCCCCGAGCCACGGTCGCGAGGACTTTGACGCCTGGATGGACAATGCCCGCGCGCTCGAAGCCCGCGGCATCTCCTCGGCGATCCCGTTCACGGTCGACGACGCCGGCTACTTCACCGCTGACGCCCACGGCTTCGGCCCGGACGCCGAAGGTGGCGCCGGCCGCGTCATCGACGACAAGGGCAAGAAGGGCGACGCCAACGATCGCGTCATCAAGGCGCTGATCGCCCGCCACGCGCTCTTTGCCCGCGGCCGCCTGAAGCACTCCTATCCGCATTCCTGGCGCTCGAAGAAGCCGGTGATCTTCCGCAACACGCCGCAATGGTTCGTCTACATGGACAAGGCCTTCGGCGACGGCACGACGCTGCGTTCGCGCGCACTGTCTGCGATCGACGACACCCGCTTCGTTCCGGGTGCCGGCCAGAACCGTCTGCGCGCGATGATCGAAGGCCGTCCGGACTGGGTGCTCTCGCGCCAGCGCGCCTGGGGCGTGCCGATCGCGATCTTTGCCGACGACCAGGGCGAGATCCTGATCGACGAGGCCGTCAACGCCCGCATCCTCGATGCGTTCGAACTGGAAGGCGCCGATGCCTGGTTCGCCGAAGGCGCCAAGGATCGCTTCCTTGGCAACGACCACGATCATGCCAAGTGGCACCAGGTCATGGACATCCTCGACGTGTGGTTCGACAGCGGTTCGACCCACACCTTCACGCTCGAAGACCGTCCTGATCTGAAGTGGCCGGCCGACGTCTATCTCGAAGGTTCGGACCAGCATCGCGGCTGGTTCCATTCTTCGCTGCTCGAGGCCTGCGCCACGCGCGGCCGCGCACCCTACAACGCCGTTGTCACCCATGGCTTCACCATGGATGAGAAGGGCGAGAAGATGTCGAAGTCCAAGGGCAACACGGTCACCCCGCAAGAGGTGATGAAGGATGCGGGCGCCGACATCCTGCGCCTCTGGGTGATGACGACGGACTATTGGGAAGATCAGCGCCTCGGCAAGACGATCATCCAGACCAACATCGACGCCTATCGCAAGCTGCGCAACACGATCCGCTGGATGCTCGGCACGCTCGCCCACGACAAGGGCGAAGAGATTGCCTATGCCGAGATGCCGGAACTCGAAAAGCTGATGCTGCATCGCCTGGCCGAGCTCGACCAGGTCGTGCGCGAAGGCTACGACGCCTTCGACTTCAAGAAGATCGCCCGCGCGCTGATCGATTTCTCGAATGTCGAGCTCTCGGCCTTCTATTTCGACGTTCGCAAGGATGCGCTCTACTGCGACGCGCCGTCGAGCCTGCGCCGGCGCTCGGCTCTCGCCGTCATCCGCAAGCTCTTCGATTGCCTCGTGCTGTGGCTGGCGCCGATGGTGCCCTTCACCACGGAAGAGGCCTGGCTGTCGCGCAAGCCCGATGCGGTCTCGGTGCATCTCGAACAGTTCCCGGCGATCCCCGCGGAATGGAAGAACGATGCGCTCGAAGCCAAGTGGGAAAAGATCCGCGCGGTCCGCACCGTCGTCACCGGCGCGCTCGAGATCGAGCGCAAGGACAAGCGCATCGGCTCGTCGCTGGAGGCGGCACCGGTCGTCCACGTCGCCGATCCGGAGCTGTTGAAGGCGCTGGAAGGCCAGGACTTCGCCGAGATCTGCATCACCTCGGGGATCACCGTCGAAGCCACCGAAGGTCCGGCCGACGCGTTCCGCCTCGCCGAAGTGGCCAAGGTCAGCGTCGTGCCGAAACTTGCCGAAGGTCAGAAATGCGCCCGCTCCTGGCGGATCACGACCGACGTCGGTTCCGACGCACTCTACCCGGACGTTTCCGCCCGGGATGCCGCTGCCTTGCGCGAGCTTGGTTTCAAGGCTTAACGCATTGTTACCGGATGAATTGCACTCCTTGCGTTCATCCGGTAAAACCTGCCCGAAATTTGGCGGATTTCTCCGCCATGGGCGCTTGAGTGGCCGCGCTGACCGGTGGCCGGCTGGAAGGAATCTCATGGAAATGACGCGAGAGTTGCGAGTGCTTGCCAGCGTGGCCGCCATTTTGACGAGCGGCCTGGTGCTTACGGGCTGCATCGGTGGCCCGACCTATGGCACGGACAAGACCGCTGGCGAACAGCTCATGGACGACCTCGGGAGCGTCGCAAGCTTCGGGCCGCCGAAGCGGGATCCGGTCAAGTACCAGCCGCGTCCGGGCCTCGTCCTGCCGCCGTCGGCCCAGCAGGCCTCGCTCGTCGAGCCGCAGAAGTCGCTCGCCAGCCGCGAGGCAAACCCGGAATGGGTCGAGTCTCCGGAAGAGGTGCGCAAGCGCCTGCGTGAAGAGGCCGACGCCAACAAGAACAACCCGAACTATGTCTCGCCGCTTGCCAAGGCAAGCGCCAACGGTCGCCGGCTCTCCGCAAAGGAGCAGCAGGAGGCTTATCGCGAAGGGCGCAAGATCGAGATGGGCGCCTATTCCGACAAGCGCCGCTTCCTGAGCGATCCGCCGCTCGACTACCGTCGCCTGCCTGAGGGCACCGAGACCGATCTCGGCGAGCCGGAGAAGGACAAGGAGCGCCGCCGCAAGAAGGAGGCGCAGATCAAGAATTCCGGCTCCAAGTGGTATTGGCCCTTCTAAACCCGTTTTCGCCGTTCCCTTGAAACGGCGAAATGCATCTCTCCCCTTGATCCATGCAGTTTCGGCTAAACGCGCGTTTGTTGCTGGAGCTGCTTGAGAAGCGCCTGAGCCATGACCATCAGCATTCGTGAAGCCCGCCCGGAAGACGCCGAAACCATTCTGCGTTTCATCACCGAACTTGCCATCTACGAGAAGGAGCCCGACGCTGTCGAGGCGACGGTCGAGATGCTGCAGGCTTCGCTCTTCGGTCCCGGCGCGATCACCCGCGCGGTGATCTGCGAGAAGGATGGCAAGCCGGCGGGCTTTGCCATGTGGTTCTACAACTATTCCACCTGGCAGGCGCGCAAGGGACTTTACCTCGAAGATCTTTACGTCACCCCGGATTGCCGCGGTTCCGGCGCCGGCAAGATGCTCCTGAAGCATCTGGCAAAGATCGCCGTCGAGGAAGGCTGCGGCCGCTTCGAATGGAGCGTGCTCGACTGGAACGAACCGGCGATCCGCGTCTACGAATCGGTTGGCGCAGAGCCGATGTCCGAATGGACGCGCTACCGCCTGTCTGGCG
This sequence comes from Ensifer sp. PDNC004, assembly GCF_016919405.1. Classification (NCBI taxonomy): domain Bacteria; kingdom Pseudomonadati; phylum Pseudomonadota; class Alphaproteobacteria; order Hyphomicrobiales; family Rhizobiaceae; genus Ensifer; species Ensifer sp. PDNC004. The sequence continues at coordinate 2,067,408 of NZ_CP070353.1, read as the reverse complement.
CGGCACTCGATAGCTTCGCCGCCGACTGAAGCGATTTCAGGAAATCACGCCGTCGCAAGTCGCGAAGAGATCTCTCACCGCTTGCCGGCAAAGAAATCCCTGAGGATATCGGCGGCTTCCCGCTCGGCGAGGCCCGAATAGACATCGGGCGCATGGTGGCAGGTGGGCGAGCCGAAGAAACGCACGCCGCTGTCGACCGCGCCGCCCTTCGGATCGTCGGCGCCGTAATAGAGGCGGCGGATGCGCGCAAACGAAATCGCCGCCGCGCACATGGTGCAGGGTTCGAGCGTGACGTAGAGATCGGCGCCCGTCAGCCTTTCGTCCTTGAGGACGGCGGCAGCCTCGCGGATGGCGACGATCTCCGCATGGGCGGTCACGTCGTTGAGTTCGCGGGTGCGATTGCCGGCGCGCGAGATGATCCGGCCGTCGAAAACCACCACGGCGCCGATCGGCACTTCGCCGCGTTCGGCAGCCTTGCGGGCCTCTTCAAGGGCCGCATCCATGAAGCGTGTCGTCTCAGCCATCGCTCAAACAATAATTTCTCTTAACCCACGGGCCGCGACCTGATAGGACAGCCGCAAAAGGCAGGCAACACAAATGACATCCAAAGACAAGCCCACGCGGCCTGGCGGCAAGTCCGCTGGCCGGGACAAGAAACCGCATTTCGCCGACAAGAAGGGCGCTGCGCCGAAAAAGGCTGCAGGAGCCAAGGCTTCCGGCCCGAAATCTTTCGGTGCCAAGGGCCCCGGCAGGAGCTTCGACGCAAAGACGTCTGATCCCAAGGCCGGTGCCTCGCGTCCAGCCCGGGAACGTCCGGCTGCGGCTGCAGCGGCGGCCGACGAACCGCAGCGTATCTCGAAGATCCTGGCGCGTGCCGGCGTTGCCTCGCGTCGCGACGTCGAGCGCATGATCATGGAAGGTCGCATCAGGCTCAACGGCGTCATTCTCGACACGCCCGTGGTCAACGCGACGCTTGCCGATGCGATCGAGGTCGATGGCCAGCCGATCCGCGGTATCGAGCGCACGCGCCTCTGGCTCTATCACAAGCCTGCCGGTCTGGTGACCACCAATGCCGACCCGGAGGGTCGTCCGACCGTATTCGAAAACCTGCCGGACGAGTTGCCGCGGGTTCTGTCGATCGGCCGCCTCGACATCAACACCGAGGGCCTGCTGCTTCTGACCAATGACGGCGGCCTTGCCCGCGTGCTTGAACTGCCGTCGACCGGCTGGCTGCGCCGCTACCGCGTGCGCGCCCATGGCGAGATCGATCAGGAAGCGCTCGACAAGCTGAAGGACGGCATCGCCGTCGACGGCGTGCTCTATGGCGCCATCGAAGCGACGCTCGACCGCGTCCAGGGCTCGAACGTCTGGATCACGATGGGGCTTCGCGAAGGCAAAAATCGCGAAATCAAGAACGTGCTCGGCGCGCTCGGCCTAGACGTCAACCGCCTCATCCGCATCTCGTACGGCCCGTTCCAGCTCGGCGAACTGCCTGAAGGGCATGTCCAGGAAATCCGCGGACGCACCCTGCGCGACCAGTTGGGACCGCGCCTGATCGAGGACGCCAAGGCGAACTTCGACGCGCCGCTCTACAACGACCAGGCGGCAACCGTTGCCGGCGATGCGGCGGACGACGATGGCGGCGATACGCGCCGGCCGGAACGCTCCAACCGTTGGGAAAAGCCTGAGGACAAGCGCGAACGTGCTCTGTCGCGGCTCGATACTCGCCGCGACGATCGTCGCGATGGCCCCCGCGGCAAGGGCGGCCCGCGCGAAGACCGCGACGCCAAGTTCGAGGACCGGCCGAAGCGTGCGCCGGCGCAGCGCGCCCGCACGGCCAATGTCTGGATGGCGCCGGGCGCCCGCCCGCTCGCCGAGAAGAAGCCGAAGTCCGTTGACGGCGACGCCACCGAGAAGTCCGCCCGTCGCGAGCGTCCGGAGAGCGCACCGAAGTCCAAGCGCTACGGCCGCAACAAGGATGGCCTGGCGACCAAGACGACTGGCAAGTTCGACCCGGACCGCAAGGGCGCTTCCAAAGATTTCGGCCGTGGCGCCGACAAGCCTGCCCGCCCCTTCGTCAAGAGCCGTGACGAGGACGGCGAGTGGATCAGTGCCGCCGAGCCGGTTCGTCGCCGCGACGAAGGCCGGGATGGCGGCTTCGATCGTCGCAAGTCCTTTGACGGCGGCGACCGCAAGTCGCGCGATCACGGAGATCGTCCGCCGCGCCGCGAGGGTGGAGACCGCCCACGTGGTGACCGTCCGGCCCGTGCCGAGGGTGGCGAACGCCGTTTCGACAAGCCGCGCGCGCCGCGCGCCGAAGGTGACCGCCCGCCGCGCCGCGAAGGTGGCGACCGCCCGCGTGGTGACCGTCCGGCCCGTGCCGAGGGGGGCGAACGCCGTTTCGACAAGCCGCGCACGCCGCGCGCCGACGGTGACCGTCCGCCGCGTCGCGAAGGTGGCGACCGTCCATTTGGCGACCGCCCGGCCCGCAGCGAAGGCGGTGATCGCCGCTTCGACAAGCCGCGGGCTCCGCGCGCAGACGGTGACCGCGCGCCGCGTCGCGAAGGCGGTGACCGTCCGTTCGGCGACAAGCCCCGCGGCAAGTCGTTCGGCGGCAAGCCCTCGGGTGGAAAATCCTTCGGCGAACGCTCCGGTGGCCCGCGTGGCGGCAAGCCAGGCGGTGGAAAACCCGGCGGACGTCCGGGTGGCGCTGGTCGCCCCGGTGGCGCTGGACGCCCGGCCGGTGGCGGCAAGCCGCGTGGCAGAGGAAACTAAGCGGCCGTGCGGATCGTCGGTGGAGAGTTTCGGGGTCGCAGCCTGGCGACCCCCAAGTCCAACGATATCCGGCCGACCACGGACCGGACTCGCGAAAGCCTGTTCAACATCCTGAGCCATTCCTATCCGGAAGCGCTCGACGGCACCCGTGTGCTCGACCTCTTTGCCGGCACCGGCGCGGTCGGCATCGAGGCGCTGTCGCGCGGGTGCCGGCAGGCGCTGTTCGTCGAACAAAGCGTCGAGGGCAGGGGCCTGCTGCAGACCAATATCGAGACGCTCGCGCTACAGGGGCGGGCGAAGGTCTTCCGGCGCGATGCGACCAGTCTCGGTGGTGTCGGTACGATGGAGCCGTTTCATCTCGTCTTCGCCGATCCGCCCTACGCCAAGGGTCTGGGCGAAAAGGCCTTGGAGTCGGCTGCCATCGGCAACTGGCTGGTGCCCGGCGCCCTGGTGATCCTCGAGGAGCGGGCGGATGTCCAGCCGGCGCCGGTCGCCGTCTTCGAAAACCTCGATGTCAGGGTGTTCGGCGACACCCGCATGCATTTCTATCGGTTTCGCGGAGCCTGATGCCGTAATTTCGGTTGAGTTACCGGGATAGGCTCAGCCGGACGACGCTACATTCTCAACCGCCCAGCGCGGAGGCATGCCGATGAAGCAGGATCTTTCGATGGCGCATGGATCGGCGGAAGCCCCGGCGCGGCCCACCGTCGCGCTGGCGCTTGGCGGTGGCGGCGCCCGCGGTCTTGCGCATATCCATGTCATCGAGGCGCTGGATGAACTCGGCATTCGGCCGGTCGCGATCGCGGGCTCGTCGATCGGCGCGATCATGGGCGCGGGCATGGCGGCGGGTTTGCGCGGCGAAGAGATCCGGGCCCATACGCTTTCCACCGTCGGCCACCGGCGCGAAGTGGTCAACCGCCTGTGGCAATTGCGGCCATCGAGTCTTTCCGAAGCCATGGCGAGCGGCTTCCGTTTCGGCCAGTTCAATGTCGAGCGGGTGCTCAAGGCCTTCCTGCCCGAGGCCATCCCGCAAAAATTCTCCGACCTCGAAATCCCGCTGAAAGTAGTCGCCACCGACTATTACGGTCAGACGGAGAAGATCTGCGAGAAGGGCGACCTCCGCAAGGCCTTGGCTGCGTCTGCGGCGCTGCCGGCGATCTTCACGCCGGTCCGGATCGACGGGCGGGTCATGATCGACGGCGGCATCTACAATCCCATTCCGTTTGATCACCTGCGCGGCCTTGCCGATATCGTCATTGCGGTCGATGTCGTCGGCGGGCCGGATGGCGACGGCAAGGCGATCCCCAGCCGGATCGACAGCCTGTTCGGCGCGAGCCAGCTGATGATGCAGTCGATCATCGCCATGAAGCTGAAGGAGGGGGCGCCGGACATCCTGTTGCGTCCCGATGTCGGCCGCTACCGCGTGATGGATTTCCTGCGCGCCCTAGACGTGCTGAACGCAACGGCTGCGATCAAGGACGAACTCAAGCGCGCACTCGAAGAGCGGATGACAGCGCCAAGGCTCACCTGAACCTTGGTGTTTGAAGCTTGGGGCCTGAACAACCTTGGCAATGACGGCGCGTGCCGTCGCAGCGTGAGCGGTTAGGCGCTTTCGCGCTCGTCCGCGGGAAGGCCCGGGAGGATCCGTTCGCCGGTCTCTTGCGAATGGTCGACCTCGCGCTTCGGCTTGACCAGCGGCTCCGGACGCACAGGCCGCGAGTGCAGCATGTCGCGGCCGGCGGTGATGCCCTCGGCCTCCTGCAGCACCAGCCGAGCCTCGTCGCGCTTGCGGATGTCGTCCATGATCGCGATCGCCTCGTCGTCGCCGACCCCAAGTGCCTCCAGCGTCTTGCGGCCGAAGAGCAGGCCGGACTCGAAGGTCTCGCGCAGCTCGTAGTCGACGCCCTTGGCCCGCAGTTCCAGCGTGTGCAGGCGATCGTAGGAGCGGGCATAGATGCGGGCATTCGGATATTCGGATTGCACGAGATCGATGATGTGGTCGGTCGTTTCCTTCTTCTGGGTGCAGACGGCCACGATCTTGGCCCGTTCGATGCCGGCGGCACGCAGCACGTCGAGGCGGTTGCCGTCGCCGAAATAGATCCGGAAGCCGAAGGTCGCGGCCTGGCGCACGCGCGCGGCGGAATGATCGATGATCGTCACATCGCGACCGCCGGCAAGCAGGATCTGGGCGGCGATCTGGCCGAAGCGGGAGAAGCCGATCATCAGCACATCGGCATTGGCGCCATCGAAGTCTTCTTCGATCTCTTCGTCCATCTCGTCCTGCTCGCGCATCAATTTCGGCGCGAGCATGGCGGCAAGGGGCGTCAGCGCCATCGACAGGGTCACGATCGCGACCAGCAGCGAGGCGTTGCCGTCCGAGAAGACGCCGGCGCTTGCCGCCGCCGTGAACAGCACGAAGCCGAACTCGCCGCCCTGCGGCAAGAGCAGGCTGATGCGCACGGCGTCATTGTGATGTGATCCGGTGAAGCGGCAGAGCCAATAGAGAACCAGGCTCTTCAGTGCCATCAGCAGCGGCACGGCGATGATGATCAGCTGGTACCGCTCGACGATGACGCCGAGCTCTAGCGACAGGCCGACCGCCATGAAAAACAGCGCCTGCAGGATACCGCGAAACGGCTCGATATCCGCCTCGAGTTCATGGCGGTAGGAGGACTCGGCTAGTAACACGCCTGCAAGGAAGGCACCCATAGCCATCGACAATCCGGCGAGCTGCATCATGGTCGCCGCTCCCATGACCACAAGCAGTGCGGCGGCGATCATGACATCGCGTGCGCCGGTGCGAGCGATGAGCTGGAACAGCGGATTCACCAGGTAGCGCCCGGCAGCGAAGAGCACGACGATCGCAGTGGTGGCGATGGCGAAATCCTCGAGCGGTGGCGTGGTGTCCTCGGGCGCCTGTGCCGCCAGCAGCGGGATCAGCGCCAGAAGCGGCACGATCGCGAGGTCCTGCAGCAGCAAGATCGAGAAGGCGCGCTGTCCATAGCGCGTGTTGCGGTCGTTGCCCTCGTCGAGGATCTGCATGGCGAAGGCCGTCGACGAGAGCGACAGTCCGAAGCCGGCGATGATGCTGCCGCCATGATCGAGCAGGCCGAGGGCGTAGATGGCGTAGGAAAGCAGGATGCCCGTCAAAAGCACCTGCGCCGTGCCAAGGCCGAAGATGTCGCGCCGCATCTGCCAGAGCCGCGAAGGCTTCAGTTCGAGCCCGATGATGAAGAGCAGGAAGACGACGCCGAGTTCAGAGACGTGCAGGATCTGCTCGCCTTCGGTGATGCTCTGTGCCACAGGTCCGATCAGCACGCCGGCCGAGAGATAGCCGAGGATCGTGCCGAGCCCGAGCCGCTTGAAAAGCGGAGCGGCGATGACCGCGCCACCGAGCAGCATCAGGGCCTGGGAATAGATGATCGGTGTCGTTGCCATGCCTCAGGCTTTCACTGTTGCTGAACCCGGCCCCAAGCGGAGCTTTCGAGAGCGCTTCATTTGCGGTGTTTGAGCGGGAATCGGGTCGATGCCCTTGATGCCTGCTTCGCCGCACAATAAATGGGGCAGGAATGAAAGGCCACACCATGTCAGACACGATCGATTCTGCCGACCTCGAAAAACGCGCATCCGAACTCGTGGACCTCGCCCGCAAGGCCGGCGCCGATGCGGCGGACGCGGTGGTGGTGCGCGGACGCTCCCGCTCCGTCTCCGTCCGCCTCGGCAAGGTCGAAGCGACGGAAGCCTCCGAAAGCGACGACTTCTCGCTCCGCGTCTTTGTCGGACGGCGTGTCGCCAGCGTTTCGGCCAATCCGGGTTTTGACCTGAAGCTGCTCGCCGAGCGCGCGGTGGCCATGGCCAAGGCTTCGCCGGAAGATCCCTTTGCCTCGCTGGCGGACGCCGACCGGCTGGCGAAGTCCTATCCGGACCTCGACCTCTTCGACGCCACGGCGGTTTCGACCGAAACCCTGACCGAAGCGGCGCTTGCGGCCGAAGAGGCGGCACTTGCGGTTTCGGGCGTTACCAATTCCAGCGGTGGCGGCGCCTCGGCCGGCATGGGCGGGCTCGTACTCGTCACCTCGCATGGCTTTTCCGGCTCCTACATGGCCACCCGCTTCGGCCGCTCCGTCAGCGCGATTGCTGGCGAGGGCACCAAGATGGAGCGCGACTACGACTATGACAGCCGCCTGTTCTTTGCCGACCTGCGCGACGCCGACGAGATCGGCCGTCTAGCCGGTGAGCGTGCGGTCGCCCGCATCAACCCGCGCCAGGTGCCGACCGCCAAGAATGTCACCGTCGTCTTCGATCCGCGCATGGCCCGCGGCTTCGTCGGCCATCTGGCCGGCGCCATCAATGGCGCGGCTGTTGCCCGCAAGACGAGTTTCCTGCGCGACATGATGGGCAAGCAGATCCTGAAATCGGGTCTTTCGGTGACGGACGACCCGTTGATCGTGCGCGGCTCCTCGTCGCGTCCGTTCGACGGCGAAGGGGTCAGCGGCGAAAAGCTGGCGATGGTCGAGGATGGCGTGCTGAACCACTGGTTCCTGTCCACTTCGGCGGCGCTCGAGCTCGGGCTTCAGACCAACGGACGCGGCGTGCGCGGCGGGCCCACCGTCAATCCGTCCTCGACCAATCTGGCGCTCGAGCCGGGATCGATCTCACGGGACGACCTCATCCGCAGCGTCGGCACCGGCTTCTACGTCACCGAGCTGATCGGCCAGGGCGTCAACATGGTGACCGGCGAATATAGCCGCGGCGCCTCCGGCTTCTGGATCGAGAACGGGGAGCTGACCTTTGCCGTCTCGGAAGTCACGATCGCCTCCAATCTCAAGGACATGTTCATGGCGCTGACGCCGGCAGACGACATCGACCGCAAGTTCGGCGTCGCGGCACCGACGCTCGCCATCGAAGGCATGACGCTCGCCGGCCTTTGACAAGGCCGCAGGAAAAGCAGGCGCGGGGAGACCGCGCCGATCCCGCCTTCCGGACAAGGGAGAGGCGGGCTGACGGGGTTTTGAATGTCTGACACTGCACCATCGGGCGCGGACTGGAAGCCGGATCTCGACGTGATCCGCGCCGCGGCGGTCGTCGCCGGCGAAACCGCGCTCGGCTACTTCCGCAAGGCGCCCGACGTCCGCTGGAAGAACGAAGGCCGCTCGCCGGTCAGCGAGGCGGATCTCGCCGCAAACGATGTGCTGAAGACGCGCCTGCTTGCGGCCCGGCCCGATTACGGTTGGCTCTCGGAAGAGACGGACGACGATCTCAGCCGGCTGTCGCGCGAAACCGTCTTCGTCGTCGATCCGATCGATGGCACACGCGCCTTCATCGCCGGCAAGGAGCTCTGGTGCGTCAGCGTCGCCGTCGTGCATCGTGGCCAGCCCGTTGCCGGCGTGCTCTATGCTCCGGCGCTCGATGAACTCTTCGAGGCGGTCGCAGGCGGCCGCGCGCTGAAGAACGGTGCGCAAATCTCGGTGCGCGGGGCAAAGCCCGCGGAAACGCTGTATCTGGCGGCCGCCGAAGACACGATCGACAAGCTTCCGGCGCCCTATCGCAGCGCCGTTACCCGTATTCCGCATGTGCCGTCGCTTGCCTATCGGCTGGCCATGGTTGCCGACGGGCGGATCGACGGAACGCTGGTGAAGAAGAACGCCCACGACTGGGATCTGGCCGCGGCCGACCTCATTCTAGCGAGCGCCGGCGGTGCGCTGGTCGATCTCGACGGGCAGGCGCTCTCCTACAATCGATCCACTGTCGTTCACGGGGTTCTCTGCGCGGCGGCAAAGCCGCTCTTGCCAGGCCTGGTCGCCGCATCGCGGTCCATGGAGCCCCATTGACCTTTGAGGCCGAATGCCTCAAATCAACGGCCACACCCAACAAGAATAAATGGAAGTCCGATGGCTCACGACACCGAGAAAAAACAACGTCTGCATCTCGTCTTCGGCGGCGAACTCACCACGCTGACTGACGTGCATTTCCGCGACCTGGACAAGCTCGATATCGTCGGCATCTACCCGGACTACGACAGCGCCCTGACTGCCTGGAAATCCAAGGCGCAGATGACCGTCGACAACGCGCACATGCGTTACTTCATCGTCCACATGCACCGTCTGCTCGACCCGGAAAACGGCTGATGCCGATGAGGTCGGGATGCGCGGTATTTACCCGCATGCCAGTCGCCCTTAAGTCTCTCCGGGCCGGAACGGCCGGGGAAGGTGACCTGTCATGAGCAGCTTTCGCGCGCGCCTGGCGCTCTCCAGCTACCGCTGGATCGGCTCGGCCATCTATCCCCTCGTCTGGTCCTACCTTGCCGTTCGCGCCGCGAAGGGCAAGGAGGATCCGGCGCGTCGCCGCGAGCGCTACGGCCATGCCAGCGAGCCGCGGCCGCAAGGCCCCCTGGTATGGTTCCACGCGGCAAGCGTCGGCGAGACCAACGCCGTCATCCCGATGATCAAGGAAATCAGGCGGCGCGGCATCCACGTCGTCTTGACGACAGGGACGATGACCTCGGCGCGCGTCGTGGCCGAACGCCTGGGGTCGACGGTCATCCACCAGTATGTCCCGCTCGATTTCAAGCCGGCCGTCAGCCGTTTCCTGAACTATTGGGAGCCGGATCTGGCGATCATCGCTGAATCCGAAATCTGGCCGATGACCATCCTGGAACTCGGCCGTCGCCATATCCCGCAGGTTCTGGTGAACGGGCGCATGTCCGACCGGACCTTTGCGCGCTGGAAGCGCCGGCCGGCGCTTGCCGACGCGCTGTTCGAGAACCTCGCGCTCGTCATTGCCCAGTCGGATGTCGATGCCGAGCGCTTCCGCACGCTCGGCGCGCTGCCGGTGATGGTGTCGGGCAACCTCAAGGTCGATACCGACGCGCCGCCGCACGATCCGCAGGCGCTGAAGGAGTATCGCCAACAGATCGGCGCCCGCAAGACCTGGGCGGCGATCTCGACCTTCGACGGCGAGGAGGCCGCCGCCGGCGTCGTGCACCGCGCGCTCAAGGAGCGAACCGGCCTTCTGACGATCATCGTTCCGCGCCATCCCGATCGCAGCGACGCCATCGAGGCGGCGCTGACGGCCAAGGGGCTGAAGGTCGCCCGGCGCACGCGCCGCGATCCGCTGACGCCGGACGTCGATATCTTCCTTGGCGATACGATCGGCGAAATGGGCCTCTATCTTCGCCTGACCGAGGTTGCCTTCGTCGGCCGTTCGCTGTTTGCCGAAGGCGGCCAGAACCCGCTGGAGCCGGCGATGCTCGGCTGCGCCATCCTTTCCGGCGGCAACGTCCAGAACTTTCGCGAGACCTATCAGACGCTGGCCAAGAACGGCAGCGCCAAGATCGTGCGCGATGTCGAGATGCTGGCCAAGGGCGTCAACTATCTGCTCGCCAACGACGACATGCGTCGCTCGATGATCGATGCCGGCCTTGAAACCGTGCAAGAGATGCGCGGTGCCCTGTCGGCGACGATGAAGGGGCTCGAGCCCTATATCAATCCGCTCGTCGTCAAGGCGCGCCTCAACCCGCCGACCGACAACTGATCCACTAGGAGACGAAGCCTCGTCATGACCGCAGCCAAAGCCATCGCCGGCATCCTGTTCGACAAGGACGGAACTCTGCTCGACTACGCAAAGAGCTGGGTGCCGGTGAACTACGAACTGGCGCGGATCGCGGCAAAGGGTGACGTGACCCTGGCCCGAACGCTGCTTGCAGCCGGCGGCATGGATGCTGACACCGGTCACGTGCTGCCCGACAGCCTGCTGGCCGCCGGCAACACGGTCGAGATCGCGACCGGCTTCGTCGGCGCGGGCGCGCCCTTCACGATTGCCGAACTGACGTCCCTGCTTGACGGCCTGTTTGCGCGCTCGGCGGAATATGCGGTGCCTGTGACCGATCTCGGTGCTTTCTTCGCCGGGCTGCACGCCAAGGGCTACCGCCTTGGTGTCGCCTCCAGCGACAACGAGCGCTCGATCCGCGAAACCGCAAAGCGCTTCGGCTTCGAGAACTACCTGCACTATGTGGCGGGCTACGACAGCGGTTACGGCGTCAAGCCCGAGCCGGGCATGGTGCTTGGCTTTTGTGCGGCGACCGGCCTTGAGCCGCAGCAGGTGGTCGTCGTCGGCGACAACAATCACGACATGCACATGGGCCGCAGCGCCGGCGTCGGCATGACGGTCGCGGTCCTTACGGGCACCGGCTCGCGCCAGTCGCTTGCGGCGGCCTCGGACCATTGCCTCGCCGACATCACCGAACTGGAAGCTGTCCTCTAGATCGGGTTGTGGCAGCGGCTTGCCGCGATTGCCTTCGGTTGCGCACCGCGATCGGTCCGGTTCAGCGCCCCTGCCGTGGCTGCATCGGTCTCCATAGCTTGCGTTTTTTCCCGTTCTGACGTTTTTTGTCGCAATCCGCCGGTTTCGACCTGCGAACAAACCGTCCCTCCCGGAGAAGGAAGGACCTGAGCGGCCGGGAGGCCACGGAACGAAGATGGTATCGGAAGCGCCGCCATTCTGGTGGACCAAGGCGGATTGGCGTGCGCGCGCGTTGTGGCCGTTGTCATGGGTTTACGGACGGATCGCCGGCATGCGAATGGATCGCGCGCAGCGCGCCTCGGTGCCGGTCCCGGTCATCTGCGTCGGCAACTTCACCGTCGGCGGCGCCGGCAAGACGCCGACCTCCATCGCGCTTGCCCGCGTCATCCGCGAGAAGGGGCTGAAGCCCGGGTTCTTGAGCCGCGGTTATGGCGGCTCGCTCGACGTGACGACAGTCGTCGACCTGGAACATCACCGCGCCCGCGATGTCGGCGACGAACCGCTGCTGTTGGCGAAGGAAGCCTTGACCGTCGTCTGCCGCCGTCGCGTCGATGGGGCTCGTCGGCTGGTGAAGGAAGGCGTCGACATCATCATCATGGACGACGGTTTCCAGAGCGCGCGGTTGGCCTTCGACTTCGCGCTTTTGGTAATCGATTCCCGCCGCGGCATCGGCAACGGCTATCTGGTGCCGGCCGGTCCGGTGCGCGCGCCGCTGTCGAACCAGCTCCGCCATGCTACGGCCCTGCTCAAGATCGGCGACGGCACCGAAGCCGACGCCCTGATCCGTCGCGCCGCCCGCGCCGGCAAACAGATCTACGAAGCCGAGGTCATAAGGCACGACGACGGTTCGCTGAATGGCGTCAAGGTGCTTGCCTGGGCGGGCATTGCCGATCCGGAGAAGTTCTACCGCACCGTCCGGGAGACGGGCGCCGTCATCGAGGAAACCCGCAGTTTTCCCGACCATCACCATTTTTCCGAGGACGAGATCGCCGATCTGCTCGACCGGGCTGCAGCGCTCGGATGCCAGCTTGTCACCACCGCCAAGGATCTTGTGCGCCTGGAGCCCGGCCACGGCCGCGCCGCGGAGCTTGCCGCAGCGAGCAGGGTGATCGAGATCGACGTACGCTTCGACGACCCGATGGCGCCAAAAAAGATCATCGAGACGGCGCTTGCCGCGGCGCGTGCCCGCAAGCTGCGCGAAGGCGCGGCTAAGTAACGGCGCCTTTCGGGCCTTGGTGTGCCGGCGCTCGGGCTTGGTTAGCGGCGTTGGTTGGGCAGCGCGCCTGCGCGCTTTTCCGCCTCGAGCGAAGCTTCCGCGTCGACATAGGGCTCCTGCCGGGCGACGCTCCAGTAACGCAGTTCATCGACGGGGATGGTCTTGCCGGTCATCGCGCAGATCACGTGCGAGCCCGCAAGCACGATCTGAAAGTCGCCGTCGAGATAACGGATCTTCGCTTCGCGCGAAGCGCTTCCTTCAAACCGGTTCATCATGCTCGGCGCCTGTTTCCGTCTTCGTTATGGGTTCTCTGGTCTAGCTCGCCGCCCGGAAAAATGCCAGTCGCATTTCGCCGGACGGGAAGATCAGCTCCGGCCGAACAGCCGTTCGATGTCGGAGAGCTTGAGTTCGATATAGGTGGGGCGGCCGTGGTTGCACTGGCCGGAGCCGGGCGTCGCCTCCATTTGCCTCAAAAGCGCGTTCATCTCCTCTATTCGCATGCGCCGGCCTGAACGCACCGAACCGTGGCAGGCCATGGTCGCGGCGAGATATTCGAGCCGACTCGTCAGCCCGCTTGCCGTATCCCATTCGGCAAGCTCGTCGGCGAGCTGGCGCACGAGGCCGACGGCATCCATTTCGCCGAGCATGGCCGGCGTTTCGCGCACCGCGATCGCGCCCGGGCCGAAGCGCTCGATCGCAAGGCCCAGGCGGGAGAACTCCTCCGCATGGGTCATCAACCGGTCGCAGTCGTCTTCGGGCAGATCGACGATCTCCGGGATCAGCAGCGCCTGGGCGGCGACCGGCCGCGAATGCAGTGCCGTACGCATGGCCTCGAACACCAGCCGCTCGTGGGCGGCATGCTGGTCGACAATGACGAGGCCGTCATCGGTCTGGGCGACGATGTAGTTTTCGTGCAGCTGGGCGCGCACGGCGCCGAGCGGGAAGGACTGCGGCTGCGGCGGTTGCTGGACCTCCGGCGCCGGCACGGGCATTTCCCGCTCGAACGGGGTGGCAACACGCGCCGATGGGGCGGAAAACGCCGCAAAGCTAGCCTGCGGCTGCTCGCCGAGATGGCGCAGCATGGAGTCGAATTGTGTCGGCCGGGAAGGCGACATCTCGGCGCTCCAGGGCTGCGGGCGATAATCGCCGGAGCGGAACGCCTGCATCATGCCGCGGGCGCCCGTCGTTGCGGCGCGGTCGCCGTCGCGCGTCAGCGCCTGGCGGATCGCGCCGATGATCAGCCCGCGGATGAGGCCGGGGTCGCGGAAGCGCACGTCGGACTTTGCCGGATGCACGTTGACATCGACGAGCGCCGGGTCGAGCGTGATCGACAGCACGGCGACCGGATAGCGGCCGCTCGGGATCGTCTCGGAATAGGCGGCACGGATCGCCGACAGCAGCAACTTGTCCTGCACCGGACGGCCGTTGACGAAGACATATTGCTGCAGCGAGTTGCCGCGATTGTAGGTCGGCACGCCGGCAAAGCCGGTCAGTTCCACGTCTTCCCGCGCTGCATTGATCTCGATCGCGTTGTCGCGGAAATCCTTGCCGAGCACCTGCGCCATGCGCGCCAGCCGGTCGTCGCCGGTTGCCGGGAATTCGAGCGTCGAGCGGTCGCTGCCGGAGAGCACGAAACGGACCGCCGGAAACGCGATCGCCATGCGGCGCACCACTTCCGAAATGGCGGCCGCTTCTGCCTTCTCGGTCTTCATGAACTTCAGCCGGGCCGGGGTGGCGAAGAACAGGTCGCGTACCTCGACCACCGTGCCGGTATTGGCGGGCGATGGGCGCACCGGATCGGTCTTCCCTCCGGCAATGGCGATGATCGCTCCTTCGCTCGCGCCGGCCTTGCGTGTCGTGATCGACAGCCGGGCGACCGAACCGATCGACGGTAGGGCCTCGCCGCGGAAGCCGAGGGTGCGAATGTCGAACAGGCTGTCGTCGAGTTTCGACGTGCAGTGCCTTCGCACCGCCAATTCAAGGTCGCCAGGCGTCATGCCCGAGCCGTTGTCGGTGACGCGCAGCAGCGTCTTGCCACCGCCGGCGGTTGCGATCTCGATGCGGGTCGCGCCGGCGTCGAGCGCATTCTCGATCAGCTCCTTGGCGGCGCTGGCGGGACGTTCGATCACTTCGCCGGCGGCGATCTGGTTGATGAGGGTTTCTGAAAGCTGCTTGATGGCCATGCCCCATTTTCCGGGATTCGCCACGGAAACGGAAGGGGGGAACGATATCTCGTCCCCGGTCACGAGCGTCTGGTGCGGTTACCCTTGAAAAATGAGCGAGGGTTTAATGGGCCCTTAACACTCTGCTGCGATTTTCCACAACAACCTGAATGATCACGGGTTTTGTCTTTTGAGCCTTGCGGCGTAGCTGGACGCCGCACTCCCGCCGCTCGAAGAGACGCCTGCCAAGGCCACCCCAGCATGTCCCGAAATGAAACCGCCGTTGCAGCGCCGCGCGTCTTTGGAAAGACGCGGCAGGTCGTTGTGGCACTTTGAATGGCCGCCTGTTCTGCCTTGATCCAAAGGTGATCCAGGGACACATGCGGTAGGCGAGTGAGGACAGTGCGATGAGCGATGGGGCGCCCAACGGCGCGGACATCAACAGGGTCATTCTTGAGTCGAGTTGCGACGCACTCGGCATCGCTGTGCTTGTCTGCAGCCGGGACGATACCATTCTCTTTGCCAGCCGCACGATGCTGCAATTTTTCCCGGTGCCGGCGGAAGCCCTGATGCCGGGCACGCGGCTCCGCGATTTCCTCGGCGCCGTTTACGACACCGGCGTCCGTCCGGGCACCGTTCCGGAAAACAGCCGCCGGCGCACCAACCGCGAGGAATGGATTGCCGAGCATATGGCGCTGCATTGGCGCGAGCGCTACGAGAGCGTCGAGCGCGCCGGCCGCACCCGCTGGGTTTCCATGCGCAAGCGCCGTCTGTCGAGCGGCATGGGCATCCTGTCGATCAGCGACGTCTCCGACCAGAAGAAGCGCGACGAACAGCTCCAGACCGACCTGGAGCGGGTGGAGCTGACCGAGCAGATCCTCGACGCCCAGCCCAATCCCATCTGCGTCAAGGACCGCAATCTCAATTACATCGCGGTCAACAAGGCCTTCTGCCTGATCCATGACCTGGCGCAGGACGCCATTCTCGGCCGCTCGGCATGGGACCTGGTCGAGAGCGACCTGGCGGAGCGCTTCGAACAGTCCGATCGCATGGTGCTCGAAACCGGCAAGCCGTTTTCGCAGGCCGAGCACATCGTGCGTGCCGATGGCAGCGATCTCTGGGTGCTGACCCGCAAGTACCGCGTCGGCATGCCCGGTCGCCACTTCGTCGTCACCTGCATGAACGACGTGACCGATATTGCCGTCTGGTACCAGGGCGGCGAGGAGCCTTCGAGCGAGGCCACGCTGCAGATCCGCGATTACAGCATCTTCACTGCGGCGCAGAATTTCTACGATCCTTTCCGGGCGCTGAATGTCCAGCAGCTCGTCGAGGCGGGGTCGATGATCGAGACCTTGCCGGCGCGGGGCCTGCGGGTGCTTCTCGCCACCGACGACCGATCGCTGGAGGAGCGGCTTGTCGCCCGGCTGCGCGGCTCCGGGCTCGACGCCTGCGCGGTTCGCGATGCCGACGAATTGCACGCCTTCTGCGCGGCCGTCGACGAGGCGGGGCTGAAACTCGACATCCTCTTGCTCGACGCGGCTTTCCCGGAGCGGCGGAAGGTCGCCGCCGGCTGGCGCGACAGCCCGATCCTCCCGGTGTCTGAGGATCAGGACGGGGCGGCGGTGCTTGCGGAAGTCTTTCGCGTCTGCTCCGAGCGGGCTGGCGCCGCGCCGCAACAGGAATGGTCGCTGTCGTTCGAGGCCGAGGAGATCGCGCCGCCGCCGCCGGCGCCGCAGGTCGATGTGCTCGTTGCCGAGGACAACCAGATCAACCAGTTCGTCTTCACCCAGATCCTCGAAGGGCTCGGCGTTTCTCATCGGATCGCCGCCAACGGCCGCGAGGCCGTCGAACTCTGGCACGAACTGCAACCGGCCCTTGTGCTGATGGATGTGTCGATGCCGGTCATGAACGGCTTCGACGCCACCGTCGCGATCCGGTCGGCGGAGAAGGGACGCACACAGAAAACGCCGATCATCGGCGTTACCGCCCAGGCCCTGGATATCGACCTGCAGCAATGCAAGGCATCCGGCATGGACGACCACATCATGAAGCCGGTGAGCCCCGACATGATCGAGGCGGTGCTGAGAAAATTCATGCCGGTGAAGGCAGTACGAACGGCAGGTTGAGTAAAAAGGCGTGTCAACTCGCTAGAATTGGGGAGGCCAATGGCAAATCTTGGAGCGGCGCGATATCGGATTGTTAACCGCCGATTGCGATCGTCTGCACCGAATTGCCGCTAAAGTGTAGAGCCCCATCCGTATGCCTCGCATCCACCTCGTTGCCCAAGCCCCGGTCGTGTCGGAAGGACACAGCCGGTCTGCGTCGTGGCGCGGGCTGGCGGTACGGTCTATTGGGCATCGCCCCTGCCAGATGAATGGGGGACGGCGATGATGACGGCTGAAACGCCCTACCACCGCGTTGGCCGCGAGGTGTCTGCCACCTGGGGCGACGTCGATCCGCTGACCGGTCTCGGCAACGCCCGTTGCCTGCGCCAGAGCGTGCTTGACCTCGCTGAGGAGCGGGCCAGCGACCCGGCCCCGTTCACCATCGGCCTTGCCAATATCGACGGCTTCAAGCCGATCAATGACCTGTTCGGACCCGAGGCAGGCGACGAGATCCTCTGCCAGGTGGCCTATCGGCTGAAGGCCTGCGCGCCTGAAGGCGCCACCATCACCCGTTTCGACAGCGACGAATTCGCCTTCGTGTTGCCGCTGATCTTCGAGCGCAAGGGCGCCGAGAAGATCGGGCAGATGCTGAAGGAAGTGCTGTCTGCCCCCTTCGATCTCGGCGACCGCCATGTTCGTCTGTCCGCCTCGTTCGGCTTCGCCGTCTATCCCTTTGCGGGCGAGGTGTTCGAGGACCTCCTGAAAAGCGCCGACACTGCGCTTTATCGCTCGAAGCGCCGCGGTCGCGGGCAGATCACCGTCTATTCGCAGGAGATCGCCCAGGAGATGAAGCGCGCGACGCAGCTCGAACAGGCGCTGCGCAATGCCATCATCGCCAACGAGGTCGACGTGCACTTCCAGCCGATCGTCGATCTGCGCAACGACGCGGTTGTCGGCTTCGAGGCCCTGGCGCGCTGGTGCGATGCCGATCTCGGTTATGTCTCGCCGGCAGTGTTCGTGCCGCTCGCAGAAGAGCGCGGCTTCATCGATTCGCTCGCCGAGGTGCTGCTGCGCAAGGCGGCCCATGCCGCCCTTTCCTGGCCGAAAGAGCTCTTCCTCTCCTTCAATCTTTCCTCGGCGCAGCTGACGGATCCGACCACCAGCCGGCGCCTGTTGTCGATCATCAGCCAGATCGGCCTCGACCCGCGGCGGCTGGAGCTGGAGATCACCGAGACGGCCGTCATGGCCGATGCGGATATCGCCCAGAAGATCGTTGCCGAACTGCGCGCCGCCGGTGTCCGCGTCTCGCTCGACGACTTCGGCACCGGCCAGTCGAGCCTCGGCCGGCTGCGCGACTTTTCGTTCGACAAGGTGAAGATCGACCGGGCCTTCGTCTCGCGCATCTCGGCCGATCGCGCCTCGGAGCATATCATCAAGGCGATCGTGTCGATGTGCGAGGGGCTCGAGCTCGAAGTCGTCGCCGAAGGTATCGAGGATTTTTCCGAGGCCCTGAAGCTGAAGGCGCTCGGTTGCGGCCTGGGGCAGGGCTATTTCTACGGAAAACCTGCCGATGCGGTGGCAACGATGCGCTATCTTGCCGATCGCTACCGCGATCTTCCCGTCCAGGCCTGATCCGGGTTAGTCCTCGGTCCCGGACATCTCAGCGCGGTCGCGCCGTCCTTCATCCAGCAGCCAGTCACGCACCCTTTTGGCCTGCGCATTCAGTTCGCGCGATCGCGGCCAGACGACGTAGAAGGCAAGGCCGGTCTTCAGCACGTGCCCGGCGACCGGGACCAGCGCGCCCGAGCGGATCTGCGGATAGATCAGGTGTTCCCAGCCGAGCGCCACGCCTTCGCCGGACAGTACCGCCTGGATCACCAGGACATAGTCGTTGATCGAAAGCCGCCGAGCCTGCTTGGGATAGGCATGGCCGGCGCTCGCAAACCACTCGGTCCAATCGCAGGCGCGGCGCACCGGCTCTTCCAGGTGGATGAGATTGTGGTTGGGCAGGTCGGCGGCCGTCTTCGGCAGGCCATGCCGCTCGATGTAGGCGGGTGTGGCGACCGCGTTGACCACCTCGTCGGCGAGCAGGGCGGCATGGTAGCGCGGCCAATGGCTGGGGTCGCCGCCGCGGATGCCGAGCGGGATCGGCTCTTCTTCTAGGTCGAGGTCGCGCACGCTGGTCTGGATCCGGAGGTCGATTTCCGGCAGGTCCTCGCGCATGCGGTTGAGGCGGGGCAGCATCCACATCGAGGCAAAGGCGGTCGACGCCGCCAGCGTCACGTTGGTCTCGCGGCCCTTGGCGCGAATGTCTTCGGCCGACTTCTGGATGCGCGACAGGCCGACCGACACGTCGGCATGGAATTTTTCCCCCGCCTCGGTGAGTTCCACGGCGCGGTGCACGCGGTGAAACAGCGGCACGCCCAGCTGTTCCTCAAGTCCGCGCACGGCGTAGGAGACCGCAGCCTGGGTCATGCCGAGCTCGTTGGCAGCACGGGTGAAGTTCTGGTGGCGGCCGGCCGCCTCGAACACGATGAGGCTTGCGGCTGACGGAAGCAGGCGGCGCAGGTTTTCCATAAACCATGCTTATAGCATGGATCGAATTTTTCCAGCGTTACAATGGAATTTTTCGCCCATAGCATCACCTGAGATGATGGGAGGATACGCGCATGGATACGGCATTGGCAACGGATGCGGCGGCACCGAGACGGACGCGCGGCACACGGCCGAACCGGCGCGAGGGCGCGGGGCGCAGCCTTGGCGTTCCCTACATTATCCGCAACATTCCTACCTATGATATCCTTGGCGAGGAAAGCCTGCTTCGGATCGAGGCGGTCGCCGATCGCATTCTCGCCGAGGTGGGTATCGAGTTCCGCGACGACCCCGAAGCGCTCGACCACTGGAAGCGGGCCGGTGCGAAGGTCGATGGCGTCCGGGTGACCTTCGAGCCGGGCATGCTCAAGGAAATCGTCTCCTCGGCGCCGCGCCAGTTCACCCAGCATGCCCGCAATCCGGCCCGCAATGTCGAGATCGGCGGCAACAGCGTCGTCTTTTCGCCTGCCTATGGTTCGCCCTTCGTCATGGATCTCGACAAGGGGCGGCGCTACGGCACGATCGAGGACTTCCGCAACCTGATCAAGCTGGCTCAGTCGAGCCCCTGGCTGCACCATTCGGGCGGCACGATCTGCGAGCCGGTCGACGTGCCGGTCAACAAGCGCCACCTCGACATGGTCTACAGCCATATCAAATATTCCGACCGCGCTTTCATGGGCTCGATCACAGCGGAAGAGCGGGCCGAGGACTCGATCGAGATGGCGCGCATTCTCTTCGGGCGCGATTTCGTCGATCGCAACTGCGTCATCCTCGGCAACGTCAACGTCAATTCGCCGCTCGTCTGGGACGGCACGATGACGAGGTCTCTGCGCGCCTATGCGCGGGCAAACCAGGCCGCGGTGATCGTGCCGTTCATCCTCGGTGGCGCCATGGGGCCGGTCACCAATGCCGGCGCCATTGCCCAGTCCTATGCCGAGACGCTGGCCGGCTGTGCGCTGACCCAGCTCGAGCGCAAGGGTGCCCCGGTCATCTTCGGCAATTTCCTGTCGTCCATGTCGCTGCGTTCAGGCTCGCCCACCTTCGGCACGCCGGAGCCGGCGATCGGCAGCATGGTCGTTGGCCAGCTTGCGCGCCGGCTCGGCCTGCCGCTGCGCTGTGCCGGCAACTTCTCCAATTCCAAGCTGCCGGATGCGCAGGCGATGCAGGAAGGCGCGATGTCGATGCTGTCGGCGGTGCATTGCGGCGCCAACTTCATCCTGCACTCGGCCGGTTTCGTCGATGGGCTGCTCGCCATGTCCTACGAGAAGTTCGTCATGGACACGGACTTCTGCGGCGCGCTGCATTCCTATCTCGCCGGCGTCGTCGTCGACGACAACACGCTCGCCATGGACGCCTTCCTGCAGGTCGGTCCCGGTAGCCATTTCCTCGGCTGCGACCACACGATGCGCAACTACCAGACCGCCTTCTGGGACTCGGCCCTTTCGGACAACGAACCCTTCGAGAAATGGGTCGAGGAGGGCGAGACCGACATGGCGACACGCGCCAACCGCGCCTGGAAGAAGACGCTTGCCGAATATGAAGCGCCGCCGCTTGATGTGGCGCTCGACGAGGCGCTGATCGATTATGTCACGCGTCGCAAGGACAGCATGGCGGATGCTTGGTACTGACGAAGCCGGCATGCTCGGTCGCCTTTCAAGGAACAGGAAATGACATCGTCGAAAGACCCGCTGCTACAGCCTTACCGCCTGAAACACCTGACGCTCAAGAATCGGATCATGTCGACGTCCCATGAGCCGGCCTATTCCGAAGATGGCATGCCGAAGGACCGCTACCGGCTCTATCACCTGGAAAAGGCCAAGGGCGGCATGGCGCTGACGATGACCGCCGGCTCGGCGATCGTGTCGGAGGATTCGCCGCCGGCCTTCGGCAATCTCCACGCCTACTCAGACGAGATCGTGCCATGGCTGAAGAAGATCGCCGACGACTGTCATGAGCATGACTGCGCCGTGATGATCCAGCTTACCCATCTCGGCCGCCGGACCGGCTGGAACAAGGGTGACTGGCTGCCGGTGCTCTCCGCCTCGCCGGTGCGCGAGGCGGCGCATCGTTCTTTTCCGAAGGAGATCGAGGACTGGGACATCGAGCGCATCGTTAGCGACTATGCAGCGGCGGCAAGCCGCATGCAGGCCGCCGGTCTCGACGGTATCGAGCTGGAGGCCTACGGCCATCTGATGGACGGTTTCTGGTCGCCGGCAACCAACCAGCGCGACGATGCCTTCGGCGGCTCGCTCGACAACCGCCTGCGGTTCACCGACATGGTGCTCGACGCCATCCGCGCCTCCGTGGGCAAGGACTTCATCGTCGGCATCCGCATGGTCGCCGACGAGGATTGGGACAAGGGGCTTTCGAAGGAGGAGGGCGTCGAGATCGCCCGGCGGCTCGCGGGGTCCGGCAAGGTCGATTTCCTCAACGTCATCCGCGGCCATATCGATCACGACGCGCCGCTCACCAAGGTCATCCCGATCCAGGGCATGGCCGCGTCGCCGCATCTCGATTTCGCCGGAGAGGTGAGGGCGGCGACGAAGTTCCCGGTCTTCCATGCCGCCCGCATCGCCGATGTGGCCACCGCCCGCCACGCGATTGCCGAAGGCAAGCTCGACATGGTCGGCATGACCCGCGCCCATATCGCCGACCCGCACATCGTCAGGAAGATCGAGGAGGGCCGGGAGGCCCAAATCCGCCCCTGCGTCGGCGCCACCTACTGCCTCGATCGCATCTATGAAGGCGGCGGTGCGCTCTGCATCCACAATGCCGCTACCGGGCGCGAGGCGATCGTGCCGCATGTCATCCGCAAAAGCGAAGGGCCGAAGCGCAAGGCCGTGGTCGTCGGCGCCGGCCCGGCTGGGCTCGAGGCGGCCCGGGTGCTTGCCGAGCGCGGGCATCAGGTCGAGGTGCTGGAGGCGACCGGCGAGGCAGGTGGCCAGATCCTGCTCGCCCAGCGCAATCCACGCCGCCGCGAGCTGATCGGCATCGTCGACTGGCGGCTCTCCGAACTGGAGCGGCTCGGTGTGCCGATCCACTACAATGTCTTTGCCGGCGTGGACGACATTCAAGAGCGCGTCCCGGATCTCGTCGTCGTCGCGACCGGCGGCATTGCCCAAAATCCCACACTCGACAAAGGCGACGACCTCGTCGTGTCGAGTTGGGACATCATCGCCGGAACAGTGAAGCCGGAGGGGCCGGTGCTGCTCTATGACGACAACGGTGCCCACAGCGGCATGACGGCGGCCGAGCTGATCGCGCGTGCCGGCGTCGAACTCGAAATCGTCTCGCCCGAGCGGATGTTCGCGCCCGAGGTCGGGGGCATGAACCATGTGCCCTATGCCGCTGCCTTTGCCGAACACAATGTGCGGGTGACGATCAACACACGGCTGAAAACCGTGCGGCGGGAGGGCAACGGCCTGGTGGCGACGCTCGGTTCCGATTTTTCGGACAAGGCCACGGTCGAGAGACGTGTGGCGCAAGTGGTGGTCGAGCATGGCACGATGCCGATGGACGACCTCTATCGTGAACTGAAGCCGCTTTCGCGCAATCTGGGCGCCGTCGACTACAAGGCGCTGCTTCGCGGCGAGAACCCCATCCCGCAGAAAAACCCGGATGCCGGCTTCGACATGTTCCGCATCGGCGATGCGGTTTCGAGCCGCAACATCCATGCGGGGATCTACGATGCCTTGCGTTACGGCGTGCTCGTCTAAACACGGCAAGAGCGGCGGTGTGAACCGCCGCTCCCTGTGCACTCAACAACAACCTGATACCAATTACTGCTGCGGCTGAGCCGGTGCCGTGCTCGTCGAAGAGGTCGTCGATGTGTCAACCGGCTGGTTGGCGTTCTGCTCGGCGATCTTCTGCGACTTGGTCTTGAATTCCGGAGCCGCCTTCAGCGTATCGGCGGTTTCCGTCGTCGTCAGCTTCAGCTTGTCCGTGTTGGGCTGCTCGGCAATCGTGATGCGATCAAACGGAACCGCTACGTCCTTTTCACCGAGGCCCAGGAAGCCGCCGACACCGATCACGGCCGCTTCCACGCCGCCATCCTTCTTCATGATCAGGTCGTTGATCTCGCCGATGCTTTCGTCTCCGGCATTGTAGACGCTCTGGCCGATATAGGTGCTGGCCGCGATCTGGTCGCTCTCCTGCTCGGTCAGATAGGTAGCGTTCGATTGCGCCATATCAGCGGGCTTTGTTTCCGTGATCGGCGGCTTCGTTTCAGCCTGGTCGGCCGGGGCCGTGGCGTCCGGGGCAGGCTGCGCCGGCTGCATCGTCTGCGGCTGATCCATCGGCTTGGTTGCGTCCTGCGCGAAAGCCACCGGGGCGACAGTAAGACCCGCGAAGAGCGCGCCGGCTGCGACGGTTGTTACGAGTTTCTTGATCATCTCAAACTGCCTTTCCTTGACGTTTCGATCAGGGCGCGGGCCTGGCTTCTGCCGCCAGGTCCACCGCGCCGGTGATATGGTGTCAACGCCCGGGGGCGCGAACGGTTCCGGAAAAATACTCAAAGTTTCAGGGATGAAAGATCCGTTGCCGGTGAGCGTGGCCTTGGATCGCGATTTTCCAAGGATTGCCGGCAATCTCCTGCGGACATGTATTTCAGTCTTCGAATATATGTATTTTAGTGATCAATTACGTACTTCGCGCCATTCATGAATTCTTGAGTGTTCTTGCTGATACTTGTCCCATGGCAGGAAATAGCGCGCAGCGTCGTCACCCTGTTATCTCGGGATGGTTTTCACGATGTTCTTGCCGCGCCGCTTTCTTTCGATTTCCCTGCTCTCCGTTCTGGCGATGGCCGGCCTCGTTCTGATCGAGCGCAATCTTTTCGGCCTGCGCTATTTTTCGGAGCGGGTTCCCGGCGTCGAGCCCTACAATCTCTGGCATGCCTGGGTGGCGCTGAGCCTGTCGCTTGCGGCTGTTCAGGGATTTACCCGCGACGCCGCCTGGCTTGGCGCGCCGGAGCTGCGGCTGGCGTCCGGGCGTGAGCTTGGGCTTTGTGTCGCCAGCTGGATGCTCGCCGTGCTGATGGCGCTGGTGTTCGTTGCCGATCCCCTCGGCTTCAGCCTACTAGCGCGCGAAGACGGCCTGGTCGAATGGGCGTCTGCCCTGTTGATCTTCATCGCCAGCGGCTTCTTTGCATTTACCGCCGTCGGGCAACTGCGCGTGGCCCGTTCGGGAATGGGGCGCCGCGCCTGGATGGCCGCGGCGTTTGCAGCGCTTCTGGCGCTTTGCTTTTTCGTGGTCGGCATGGAGGAGATATCCTGGATGCAGCGCGTCTTCGGCATCGCCACGCCGGAGGGCCTGCTCGCGCTCAACAAGCAGCAGGAACTGAACCTGCACAACATCTCCACCGGCTTCTCGGAGCTGCTCTACTACACCGGCAGCTTCTTCCTTCTGACGCTGGCGCCCTTCGCCTGGCTCTATCTGCGCAAGAACGTCAGTCTTAGCCGGCTCGATGCCTTCGCCCCGAGCGTGCTGGTGCTGGTGGCAAGCGCCCCGATGGCCGCCTTCAACAGCGACAACTGGAGCATGCTGCCGACGCAGATGATGGTGATGATGACCGTGATCATACTGCTGGTGATCGCCGATATCGCACTGAGGGCGGGGCATTGGCGCGAGTTCATCGTGCTGACGGCCGGCGCCGTTCTCATCGTCGCGATCCAGGAGCTGTTCATCCTCCAGGCTTCCACGCTCGTGCGCCTTTGGGATGCGACCGAGTACAAGGAGTTTTTCATCGCGCTCGGGCTTGCCATCTACGGCTTTGAAACCTGGGCGCGGCTGCGCTCGCCGGCCTCGAGCCTTTCGCGATTGGGCTCCCGTCCTCTGGCCGGATAAAAATACCCCGCCGGACGGGCGGGGTACCTGAAACGCGTCTGCTTCGAAATGGGTCCGAAGCCGTCAGTGGCTTTCGCGCAGCACTTCGCTGCCGCTGGCGCCGACGAGGAAGTCGAGGTCAGCACCCTTGTCGGCCTGCAGCACCGTGTCCTGGTAGAGCTTGTAGTAGCCGCGGGTCCATTTTTGCGGCGGCGCCTGCCAGGCGGCCATGCGCGTCTGAAACTCTTCCTCGCTGATCATCAGGTTGAGTTCGCCCTTCATCGCGTCGAGGCGGATGCGGTCGCCGGTCTTGACGATGGCCAGCGGCCCGCCGGCATTCGATTCCGGGCTGACATGCAGGACCACGGTGCCGAAGGCGGTGCCCGACATGCGGGCGTCGGACACGCGCACCATGTCGCGCACGCCCTTTTCGACGAGGCGCCGCGGGATCGGCATGTTGCCGACCTCGGCCATGCCCGGGTAGCCCTTGGGCCCGCAGCCCTTGAGCACGAGGATCGTGTCTTCCGTGACCGGCAGGTCCGGATCGTCGATCTTCGCCTTCAGTTCCTCGATCGTCTCGAAGACATAGGCCGGGCCCTCATGCACCAAGAGATGCTCGCTGGCCGCCGACGGCTTGATGACGGCTCCGTTCGGCGCAAGGTTGCCCTTGAGCACGCGAATGCCGGCGGCTGCCCGCAGCGGATTGTCGAGCGGGCGGATCACGTCGTCGTTATAGACTTCGGCGTCTTCCCAATATTTGCTGATCGGCACGCCGAACACCGTCGGCGCGTCGGCGTGCAGCAGGTGCTGGATGCGGTTCATTACCGCCGGCAGGCCGCCGGCATAGGCGAGATCTTCGATCAGGTACTTGCCAGACGGCATGCAGTTGACGATGCAGGGCACCTGGCTGCCGACCCGGTCGAAATCCTCAAGACAGAGATCGACGCCGGCGCGACCGGCAATCGCCAGCATGTGAACGACGGCATTGGTCGAGCCGCCGACGGCGGCGTTGGCGATGATGCCGTTTTCGAAGTTCTTCTTGGTCAGCACCTTCGACAGGCGCAGGTCCTCGTGCACCATCTCGACGATGCGCTTGCCGGTCATATGCGACAGTGCCATGCGGCGAGCGTCGACGGCCGGCAGTGCTGCATTGGTCGGCAGCGACAGGCCCATGGCTTCGACGATCGAGGCCATGGTGGTCGCCGTGCCCATGGTCATGCAGACGCCCGGTGAGCGCGACATGCCGCTTTCGGCTGCCATGAACTCCTGCATGCTCATGTCACCGGCACGCACGGCCTCGGAGAACTTCCAGACATCCGTGCCGGAGCCGATGTCCTTGCCCTTCCACTTGCCGTTCAGCATCGGGCCGGAGGAAACGACGATCGTCGGCAGGTCGACGGAAGCAGCACCCATCAACTGGCCGGGTGTGGTCTTGTCGCAGCCGCCGAGCAGCACCACGCCGTCGATGCCATAGGCGCGGATCGCCTCTTCGACGTCCATGGCGAGCAGGTTGCGGAAGAGCATCGCGGTCGGGCGCATCTGCGTTTCGCCGAGCGAAGACACCGGGAACTCGACCGGAAAACCGCCGGCTTCCCACACGCCGCGCTTCACGCCCTCGGCGAGGATGCGCAGGTGGCTGTTGCAGGGGGTCAGTTCCGACCAGGTGTTACAGATGCCGATAATCGGGCGGCCATCGAAGACGTGGTCCGGAAATCCCTGGTTCTTCATCCAGGAACGATGGATGAAGCCATCCTTGTCGGTGCCGCCGTACCAGTGACGGCTGCGCAGTTCTTTCTTCTTGTCGCTCATGCGAGCTCCTCCTCACCATGCGATCTAACGCGTGGCTGAATTGTATGACTTTTTATTGGCGCTTCGCCAAGAGTCCCGTGGCCAGGAATTTCCGGTCAGAGACGGAAAGACGGCTCGAACCGGCCCTTGACGCTGATGCCGAGGTCGAAGGTCTTGCCGGCATGCGGGTCCGCCGCACGCGTTGCCTCGTCCATGTCCTGCCAGGCGGATGTCACCAGCATGCGGTCAGCCTTCGGCCCGATGAAGGCTGTGCAGCTGGGCTGCGTCGTCGGCATCGCGTAACGCGCGATGCGCGCGCCGTCGGGCCGGTAGACGTCGACCGTGCCGCTGCCCCAGCGGGCGTTCCAGATCAGGCCGTCGGCATCGCAGACGGAACCGTCGATGCCGCCAGCTTCACCGCTGCCATCGACGAGCAGGCTCGGTTCGCCCTTGGGCAGTCCCGTCTCGGCATCGATGTCGACGCGCATCAGGTGGTTGATGTCGGTGTCTACGAAATAGGCGACGGTTCCATCCGGCGAGAAGCAGATGCTGTTGGGAATGGTGATGGCGTCGTAGAGCTTCGTCACCCTGGTGCCGGCGACGTGATAGATCGCGCCCGATCCCTTTTCGGCGCTGCGACCCATGGTGCCGATCCACAGCGAACCGGACGCATGGACCCGGCCGTCGTTCGAGCGATTGATCGGCTTGTCCTCAAGCGTGGTGAGCACGCTGAGGGCGCCGGTCCGCGTATCCCTGACAAAGAGACCCTGGTCGGAGGCAATCAGTTGCCGGGCCGGATCGATGACGGCGAGCACGCTGCCGAGGAAGGGCAGGGCATGCACGGTCTTGCGCCCGCTTTCCAGGTGCAGTTCATGCAGTTCCTGACCCTTGATGTTGAACCACCAGGCGGTGCCGGTCGCCGGATCATAGGTCGGGCCTTCGCCGAGGATCGACGTCGCTTCGCAGAGAATGCTGCCGGCAAAGGGAATGGTGTCGCTCATCACTGTGCTCCGTAGACGGCGTCGTAGGCCTTGATGGTGGCAACGGCGCGCTCGCGGACTTCGGCCGCGCTCATGCCGGGCTTGTAGAGGCTCGATCCGAGGCCGAAGCTGCGGATGCCGGCCTTGGCATAGTCGCCGAAGTTCGCGTCCGAAACCCCGCCGACGGCAGCGATTTCCAACTCCGGCGGCAGGATCGCGCGGATGGCGATGATGCCCGACGGCCCGAGCACGCTTGCCGGAAAGAATTTGAGGCCGGTGGCGCCCGCTGCCGCGGCCGAAAGTGCCTCGGTCGGGGTCAGCACGCCCGGCATGGTAACCATGCCCTTCTTTGCGGCAAGCGAGATGACCGCCGGCTCGACATTCGGGCTCACCATCAGGCGGCCGCCCACATCGGCAAGCTGTTCCACCTGCGCCGTCGTCAGCACTGTGCCGGCGCCGATCAGGCAGCCCTCGGGCGCCATCTTCACGGCGGTCTCGATCGAGCGGAACGGATCGGGCGAGTTCAGCGGGATCTCGATCGCGGTGAAGCCGGTTTCGATCAGAGCGCCGACGACGCCTGCGGTTTCCTCGGGCTTGAGGCCACGCAGGATGGCGATCAGCGGGTACTTCATCGACGGAAAGGGAATGCGGGTCATGAGCGTGTCTTTCGTTCAGAGGGGCCAGATCGCCTGGGCGGCGGTCGAAAGGCCGGAGCGGACGGCGGTGTCGGCATCGACCACCTGGAGCGGGCAGTCGAGGCTTTCGAGCGCCGCCTGATAGAGCGTGCCGAGGGAACCGGCGGCGACGAGGCAGATGCTGTCGATCGTCTTGGCCGAAGCCAGTGCGCCGGCGATCTCAAGCCCGATCAGCGTGCCCGAAAGCAACGCCTTGGCGTCGGTCGCGCTTGCGCCGTGCAGCAGTTGGCCGGAGCGCGCGCCGAAGATCAGGCTGGTGGCAAGCGCCGGATTGGTGCGCGCCTCGGCAACCGCCGCCGCAAAGGCGGGGTGGTCGCCGGAAAACGCGTGCGCCTCGGCGATCGAGTGGCTGAGGATCGAGTGCTTGGAGATCACGTCGAACAATTCGCCGGTCATGAAAGTGGAGAAGCCGCTGACGGCGCCGTCTTCGAGCCGCACCCATTTGCTGTGCGTGCCCGGCATGCAGACGAGATGCCGACCGCGACCGAGATCGCCGGCCGCGCCGAGCAATTGCGTCTCCTCGCCGCGCATCACGTCCGGGTGCCGCCGGTCGCGTTGCGCGAGGCCCGGCAGGATGCGGATGTCGCGATCGAGATCCGGCACCGCCACGGCATGGGAGGCGATATCGGCGAGAGCGGCCGGCGTATCGAGATAGCCGGCTTCGACCCAGCCCTGCTTGGCGCCGGCCATGCCGCAGATGATCGCCGGCAGGTGGCCTGGCGCATCGACGGCGGCCAGGTGTTTTTCGAGGATCGCATGGAACCCGGTCTTGTTGGCGGTGGTCATGCCTTCGCCGCTTCGGCGTTCGGCGAGTACCGTGCCGTCTTCGCCGATGATCCACAGCCGGAAACTCGTCGTTCCCCAGTCGACCGCGGCATAATAGGCTGCCGTCATCACAGTGCGCCTCCATCGATGATCATTGTTTGCGCGGTCATGCCCGAGGAACACGCCGACGCGAGAAATAGGCAAGGGCCGACGAGATCGTCGGCGGTGAGGCTTCGCTTCAGGCACTGCCGTTCCTGCATACCGGCGATCGCCGCGTCGCTCAGCCACAGCCGCTTCTGTCGCTCCGTGACGATCATGCCGGGCAGGATCGCGTTGACGCGGATATTGTCGGGGCCGAGCTTTCCGGCGAGCGATTTGGTCAGGCCGACGATTGCGGCTTTCGCCGTCGCATAGGCCGGGATTTCGGCCATGTTGAGCAGATAGGCGATCGACGAGAAATTGACGATCGACCCGCCGCCGGCTTCGCGCATATGCGGCGCAACCGCCTGGCTCATGAAGAAGAGATGCCTGAGGTTGACCGCCTGGCTCTCGTCCCAGCTCTCTTCGGTTACGCTTTCCAGTGGCTCGCGATCGTCACGCGCGGCGTTGTTGACGAGCACATGGATCGCGCCGAGCGCGGTCGCCGCCGTCTGCGCGGCCTTCTTTACCGCGTCGATGTCGCGCAAGTCGGCGGGAATATAGAGTGGTGCCTTGCCGGCCCTGGCGGCGAGCCTTTCGACGAGGTCGAGACTTGCCCGTTCGTCGATGTCGATGAAGGCCACCCGTGCGCCCTGGTCGACGAAACCCTCGACAAGCGCTGCGCCAATGCCGGAACCGCCACCGGTGATCAGCACCGCGCGGTCCTTGAGATCATGAAACTGTGCCCTCGGCACCGGCATATTCCTGTATCCCCGATCAGTTTTGTGGCAAGATTATTGTTCCATTATTTGGAACTTGATTTTATTATATGGAATTATCGCGTTGAAGCGTCTACCTTGTCAAGGTCGCGCGCCGATCGCGCGACGGCAATCGGACACAAGCGAGCGACGATGACGAGCAAAGAGGCAGGCGGCGGGGACGAGGGGCGTGCGGAGGCTGGCACGGGCACGCTCGGCAAGGCGATCGCCGTGCTGGAAGCGGTGGTCACCTCCGACGGCCCGCAGCGCTTCACCGATATTCTCGCTCGATCCGGCCAGCCGCGTGGCACGTTGCATCGGCTGCTCAGTCACCTCGTCGAAGAAGGGCTGCTGATCCAGCGTCGCGACCTTTCCTATGAGCCTGGCCTTCGGCTGCTGACGCTTGCCTATCGCTCATGGTCTGCCAATCGCTTCCGCGATGTTGCCGAACCGCACCTGCAGCGCCTGCACGAGTTGACGGGCGAGACCGTGCATCTCGGCATCCTGCGCGAGACCGAGATCGTCTATGTCGACAAGGTCGAGAGCCGCCAGACGGTGCGCATGAGTTCGCAGATCGGCAAGGCCTCGCCGGCCTATTGCACCGGCATCGGCAAGGCGGCGCTGTCCCTGCTTGGGCAGCCGGCGTTGGAAGGCATTCTGGCTCGAACCGAATTTCACGCTTTCACGCCGCACACCCATCGCTCGGCCGCCACCTTGCTGGCGGAGATCGAGGAAATCCGGCGCGACGGACACGCTTTCGATCGCGAGGAGCATGAAACGGAGATCCGCTGCGTTGCCGCGCCCATCCTCATTCCCGGCAGCGAACTTGCGGCCGGCCTGTCGGTGACGGGCCCCGCCTACAGGGTCACCATGGAGCAATTGTCGGCCTGGGCGGCTGCGGTTCGGGCCGCGGCGCGAGCGGTTGGCGAGGACGCGGCGATCCGCCTCGGGCCCGGCCGTGGTGGACCTTGAATTCACTTTACGGTAAATTAGAAACATCGACTGGACGTGGCGCGTCTCGCTCGATAGCTTTAATATATCAGACTCAGGTTCGTGGATGGTCTTAGTCTGGTTCGTTTTTGGTATTGGTATAAATTTTTGACGTGATCTTCATGCGGCGTCAGCGGCCGGTTCCCGCATGGAACCGGATGTGGAGAAGGGCGGAAGATGATCGATTTCAGCGCGAATTTGTCGGCGTTGGCGCTTCCTGATGGGCGAACCATCCGTGGGCCGATTTGTTGTGAGGATGATATCAGGCGCGTGATCGCCCAGGTCGCGGATTCCTACGGTTTCCGTGGTTTCCTGGTGCTGGCCATTCCGGAGACGGAGAGCAACAGCCTGTCGGTCAGCGCACTGATGACGAACTACCCGGCTGCCTTTCTCAAGGGTTATGACAGCGCCGGCCTGATCAACGGCAGCCCGGTGATCCAGCGGCTGCGGCGCAGCACCATTCCCTTTACCTACGACGCGCACCAGCTCGCGCGCCGCCGTGCCGACGGCAAGGGCGACGCGGCGGTCTGCGTCTTCGAGCAGGCGAACATGCCGCGCGGCCTCTATCTGCCGGTGCACGATGCGAGCGGGCACCGCGCCGCGATCGCCTTTGGCGGCGACCGTCCTGTGGTCTCCAATGACGAGCTTCAGGAGCTCAATCTTTGGGCCGGCGTGCTCTACAGCAAATACATGGAGGTTCGCGATCGCGACAAGCGCGGTGCGGGAAGCCTTTCGCGCCGCGAGGTCGAATGTCTGCGTTGGGCGGCGGCCGGCAAGACCACCAGCGAAATGGCGAAAATTCTGGCGCTGTCCGAATATACGGTCAACCACTACCTCAACCGGGCAACGCGCAAGCTGGATTCGGTCAATCGCGTTCAGACCGTTGCAAAGGCCGTGCGCGCCGGGTTGATCAACTGATCGCCGGCACGCGTCGTACGCGAGGCTGGTGGCCATATCGGCCCTCACGAGGGGAAATACACAGACTTTTGGGTCGAGGCGGCAGGGATTTTGGATCATCTGTTGGCATTGGCAGGCTGCTCGGTCTATTTGATACGTGATGAATGCCATGGAACGCGCGAATGCAGGATACGATGACGACCGGGATGACTGAAGCAGATCTGCCCCGGGGCGGCGATTTCGCGTCCGAGATCGCAAAGCTTGAGACCCAGTTCGATATTATCCGCTACATGCGGCGGATCACGCAGGTCTTTGGCTTCAAGACGTTTCTGATCTGCTCGATCCCCTCGATCGACGTGGAGCGCCTTGCCGCGAGCACCGTCATCTCCAATATGCCGGCCGAACTGCTGAACAAGTATGATAGCCTGTCGATGCTGCGCTTCAGCACCGGCGTGCGCCGCCTGCGCGAGACGACGACGCCGTTCCAGGTGACGCTTGCGGCGTGGGAGGGCGAGGGCGGCAAGCCGGAAATGGCGGCCGAATACATCGCGATGCTGCGCGAAAACGGCATCTTCCAGGCTAGCTACTTCCCGGTGCATGACGCAGAGGGCGGCCGTGGCGCGGTCATCCTGATGGGCCCGCTGGTCGAACTGCCGATGACGGTGACCATGGAACTGCAGATGATTGCAATCCATGTCTATAACCGTCTCGCTGAAATTGGCTCCGTGTGGAAGAGCAGCGGCGCCGCACTATCCGAGCGCGAGATCCAGTGCCTGAGCTGGACGGCGGCCGGAAAGACCAGCGCCGAGATCGCCGGTATCCTCGGGCTCTCCGAACATACGGTCAACCACTACCTCAACCACGTGACCAAGAAGCTCGACGCCGTCAACCGCACCCAGGCGGTCGTGAAGGCGATGAAGAAGGGCTACATCAG
Organism: Ensifer sp. PDNC004; assembly: GCF_016919405.1. Classification (NCBI taxonomy): domain Bacteria; kingdom Pseudomonadati; phylum Pseudomonadota; class Alphaproteobacteria; order Hyphomicrobiales; family Rhizobiaceae; genus Ensifer; species Ensifer sp. PDNC004. Next base: position 2,034,489 of record NZ_CP070353.1, on the reverse strand, counting down.
CTAGCCCCAAGTCGGCCCTGCACCGCAAGCCTCTTCCTGAATGTCCTCGACCTGATGCGATCGAAAGAAGCTTGGGGAAGCCCGGCATGCTGTCGCCAAGGTTCCGTCATCCCGGCAATCTGCTCCATCATTGGACGATTTGCAGACGGTTGCTCAGAAACTGGGCATATGCCATCTCCGATCGATAAGCGGAGTATGAGTTTATCTTTTTGAAATTGCTGATTATTTTCGCCAGATGTGAATCTGGCACGCATCCTGCATCTCTATTGGCATGTCCAGAGGGGACTAAAAAGAAGACAGCGCCCACGAAGGTCGCGATGAAAAGGGCCACTGCCCGCTTAAAGGTGATCCCGGATGTACGGACACCGAGGCGGGTGGTGGCCCTTGCTTTTTCCGTTATGTCGCATTGGCGAAGCGCCTAGCCTCGACTATCTAAGAGATAACAAAAGAATGAGAGGGCGCGATGCCGGAAGTCACGAAAGAAGTGGTGCTTGAAAAACTGCGCACGGTGCGTGGCCCGGGCATGGAAGGCAACATCGTCGACCTCGGGCTTGTGTCTGACGTCTTCATCTCCGACGGCAAGGCCTATTTCTCGATCACCGTGCCGGCCGAACGCGCCAAGGAACTGGAGCCGATGCGGGCTGCAGCCGAGCGCGTGGTGCGCGACATTCCCGGGATCACCGCGGCAATGGTCGCTTTGACGGCCGACCGCAAGGCAGCTGCCGGCAGCGCGCCGGTGCAGCGCCCGCAGCCGCAGGCGCCATCCCATGCAGGCCATTCCCACGCTCCGCGTCCGGCTGGCGGACCGCCTGCCAAGGCGGGCATCCCCGGCGTCGGCGCGATCATCGCCGTCGCCTCGGGCAAGGGCGGTGTCGGCAAGTCGACCACCTCGGTCAATCTGGCGCTGGCGCTCAAGGCAAACGGCCTGAAGGTCGGCTTGCTTGACGCCGACATCTACGGCCCCTCGATGCCGCGGCTCCTGAAGATATCCGGCCGGCCGCAGCAGATCGAGGGCCGGCTCATCCGCCCGATGGAAAATTACGGTCTCAAGGTCATGTCCATGGGTTTCCTCGTCGATGAGGAAGTGGCTATGATCTGGCGCGGACCGATGATCCAGTCGGCGCTGCTGCAAATGTTGCGCGAAGTTGCCTGGGGTGATCTCGATGTTCTCGTCGTCGACATGCCGCCGGGCACGGGCGATGCCCAGCTCACCATGGCCCAGCAGGTGCCGCTGGCCGGTGCCGTCATCGTCTCGACGCCGCAGGACCTGGCGCTGATCGATGCCCGCAAGGGCCTCGCCATGTTCCGCAAGGTGGAAGTCCCGGTGCTCGGCATTGTTGAGAACATGAGCTACTTCATCGCGCCCGACACCGGAAATCGCTATGACATCTTCGGTCACGGCGGCGCCCGCGAGGAGGCAGAACGCATCGGCGTGCCCTTCCTCGGCGAAGTGCCGCTGACAATGGGGATTCGCGAAACGTCGGATGCGGGAACGCCGCTGGTTGCCTCCGATCCGGCCGGCGAGGTCGCGCGCGTCTATCGCGATATCGCGACCAAGGTCTGGGAGCAGGTATCTGCCATGCAGCAGGACAAGAGCCGCGCCGCGCCGAACATCGTGTTCGAGTGAAGTTGCCCACGGGAACTTTGGCTCTTCGCCCGGCGTAGTTTTGCCCTTGATTCGATTTTGATTTAGGCGAACATGGGATAGGGTGGCGCCGAACTGGCGGCGCATGCCCGCGTGCTGGATTGCAAGAGGGCATTGATTTTGCGTTTGCGTTGCGCCATATGCCTTGCCGCACTTGCGAAGGTGCCCAACTTGACGCCCTCTCGCCCGAGATCTTGGCCTCTCGCGATGACTGAGTTGAAGACTTCGTCCTGACTGGCGGAACGTTCCATCCGATGGATCTCTATTGTGGGTATTTTGTGGCGCACGACCTTTCGCCTCTTCCATTCGACCCCAAGGTTGGCATGACGAGGATGCTCGCATGATCACCGGCTATTGCGCCGATGGAACGGCCGTCGTCCTGACGCCCGCCGACCCGCCCGAGAGCTTGCGCCCGGACGTCATCTGGGTGGATCTGCTCGAGCCGAGCAAGGCCGAAGACCTGATGATGGAAAAGCTGCTCGGCATCTCCATCCCGACGCGCGACGACCTCAAAGACATCGAGCCTTCGAGCCGTCTCTATGTCGAGGAGAGCGCCGTGTTCATGACGGCGTCGCTGGTGTTTCGGTCGGAGACGGAGATACCCGGCCTGACCGACGTCGGCTTTATCCTGGCGGGTAGCCGGCTCGTCACCATCCGCTATGCCGAACCCCGGTCCTTTGCGCTCTTCAAGGCGTCGATGCACCGCTTCCCCGGAAACTGCCGCGACGGTGCGGTGGTTCTGACCCGGCTCCTGGAAACGATCGCCGACCGGACCGCCGAAATTCTCGAAGAGGCTGTGACCAAGATCGACGATCTGTCGATCGCCGTCTTCGGCGACAAGGCGGCGGGCAAGCGCCGCCCGCCGCATTTTCTCGAGGCGCGCCTGCGCGACGTCGCCGGGCATCATCGCCTGGTCGCCAAGACCCGCGACAGCCTTGCCTCGCTCTCGCGCCTGCTGACATTCGTTTACACGGTCCCGCAGGTGCAGGACGACAAGGAAACGCGCGAACTCTGCCGCTCGATTTCGCGCGACATCCAATCGCTGTCCGAACATGCCGGTTTCATTTCCGGCAACATTACCTTCCTGCTCGATGCATCGCTCGGCCTGATCAATGTCGAGCAGAACGCCATCATCAAGATTTTCTCGATCGCGTCGGTCGTGCTCCTGCCACCGACGCTGGTCGCTTCGGTCTATGGCATGAACTTCCGCGTCATGCCCGAACTGGAATGGCAATTCGGTTATCCCTGGGCGATCGCGGCGATGGTGATATCGGCCGTGATCCCCTTTTTCTTTTTCCGCTGGAAAGGCTGGCTTTGAACGCCAGTAGGTTTGCATGACCCAATCGCATGCCCCTTCCACTCAAGAGCCGAAGGACCTGCGCCGCCTGCTGGTCCTCGGGCTTGGTTCGATCGGTGTGGTCTATGGCGACATCGGCACCAGCCCGCTCTATGCCTTTCGCGAAGCGTTGCGCCCGGTCTCCCATGACGGTGTGACCGATGCGGAGATTATCGGCCTGATCTCGCTGATGATCTGGACGCTGACGATCATCGTCACGATCAAATACGTGCTGTTCCTTCTGCGCGCCGACAACCAAGGCGAGGGCGGCACGCTGTCGCTGCTGGCCCTGTTGATGAAGTCCGCCAACGGCCACGCGTCCATTCTCTTCTTCATGGGCATCGCCGGGGCCGCGCTCTTTATCGGCGACGCGATGATCACACCGGCGCTCTCCGTTCTTTCGGCGGTCGAAGGCCTGAAGCTGGTGACGCCGGCGCTGTCGGAATATGTCGTACCGATCGCGGTGGTCATCCTGCTCATGCTTTTTGCGGTGCAATCCAAGGGAACGGCGGCGGTCTCGAATTTCTTCGGTCCGATCACGCTCGTCTGGTTCCTGGTAATGGGCGGCATCGGCTTCGTGCACATCGCCGACGACCTGTCGATCTTCAAGGCCTTCAATCCCTATTACGCCGTGAGCTTCATGCTCAGCGAAGGCTATGTCGGCATCATCGTGCTCGGCGCCGTCTTCCTGACGGTGACGGGTGCCGAGGCGCTCTACGCCGACCTTGGCCATTTCGGCCGTCGGCCGATCCAGTGGGCCTGGTTCCTGATCGTCTTTCCGGCGTTGACCCTCAACTATCTCGGCCAGGGCGCCTTCGTCCTGAAGAACCCGGAGGCGATGTCGGATCCGTTCTTCCTGATGTTCCCGAAATGGGCGCTGCTGCCGGTGGTCATTCTGGCGACGGCGGCAACCATCATCGCCAGCCAGGCGGTGATAACCGGCGCCTTCTCACTGACGCGCCAGGCGATCCACCTCGGCTTCCTGCCGCGCATGGCGATCTTCCATACGTCGGAAACCCATACGGGCCAAATCTACCTGCCCAACGTCAACACGCTGCTGATGTTCGGCGTCATGGCTCTGGTCTTCGTCTTCGGTTCGTCCGAATCGCTCGCGACCGCCTACGGCATCTCGGTCACCGGCGCGATGGTGGTGACGACCGTGCTTTCCTTCGAGTTCCTGCGTATGCGCTGGAACTGGTCGGCGCTCGCGGCCGCCGCGGTGCTGCTGCCGCTCTTTGCGCTGGAGTTCATCTTCCTCGGCGCCAACATGCTGAAGATCCACGACGGCGGCTACGTTCCGGTGCTGATCGCCGCCACCTTCATTATCATCATGTGGACCTGGCGGCGCGGCACACAGATCCTGCACGCCAAGACGCGCCATATCGACATTCCGCTGGCAAGCTTCATCAAGTCGATCGAACGCAAGAGCGAACATGCGCCGGTGGCCGTGCCCGGAACCGCCGTGTTCCTGACGAGCGATCCGGAATCGACGCCGGCCGCACTGCTCCACAACATCAAGCACAACCACGTGCTGCACAATCAGAACTTCATTCTGACGATCCGCACGGCCAATACGCCGAAGGTGCCGAAGTCGGAGCGGGTGAGCATGCAGCCGTTGTCGGACCGCTTCACATTGCTCGAAATGCGCTTCGGCTTCATGGAAACGCAGAACGTCTCGCAGGCACTCGGCCTGTTCCGCAAGTCGGGCCTGAAGTTCGACATCATGTCAACGTCCTTCTATCTCGGCCGCCGCAAGCTCGTGCCCGATGCCGAGAGCGGCATGCCGCACTGGCAGGACCGGTTGTTCATCGCGCTTGCGAATGCGGCAATCGATCCGTCGGACTACTTCCGCCTGCCGACCAACCGCGTGGTCGAACTCGGATCGCACGTAATCATCTGACGCTCGGCCGTTCTCGGCTGATCGCGAGAAGCGCTGATCTGCAACAGAAGAAGCCGCCTTCCGACCGGAGGGCGGCTTCGTCGCGTTATGGGCATCCGCCTTTCAGCGATCGCGCATTAACCAAACATCAAGGTTAATGCTTCATTTTCAAAGCACGAACGGAGCGGTCCCGGCGAAGTGTCCGGCTGCTTGATTGTCTAATCTTCCCGCGCGGAATTCTCGACGCTGGCGCATAGCCGGCGCGGGCGAAGCCGTGCCGCCTGATAGCGTTGCGTGGAGTCGGTTGGTGCGTAAGAGTCGGAACCTGCATCTAAAGTCTCGCCTGAGCCCGTCTGCCTGGATGGCGCCCGCGATCATCGGCCTTGCACTGTATCTGGGCTTTCCCTCGGCTGCTGCCTATGCCGACCTTGCGACCTTCCTGTCCGGCATCAACCGGGGCGGCGAGCGCTGGCGCATGTATATGACCGCGTCGCCTGCCGGTTCGATCCATGAAGCCGAAATGGTGTTTGCCGATCCGGTCACCACGGGCGCGCTCGACGGCGGCGCCGGCATCACCATGCCCGATGGCAGCCGCGTCGCGCTGACCGCGGAAACCAAGCATGCGGGCACGCCCGACGAGGACCGCGTCAACCGTCAGGCCAAGAAGGGCCGTGTCGTCGCCGTGACCCCGGTAACGCCGCCCAAGGATTTCTCCGCCGGCTCCATCCTGCAGCGCACCAGCTCCCTGATGGAGCCAAGCCTGGGGGAGGGGGAGAAGATGGTCTTCGCCAAGTCCCGCATCAAGGGCAAGGAGATCGAGATCGCCACCGCCTTCTACCGGAAGACGCCGCCAAAGGCGGAGCCCGGCGTCTCGCCGATGCTGGCCAAGCTCGTTACGAACGATCGCTCCGACATTCTTGCGACTGCTTACGTCCGGCCCGAGCCGGACTATGCGCGTGAATCGCCCTTCGATTCGATTCTGCGCGAAGACAAGAACGCCGGTCGCTTCATTCCGGAGATCGCGCCGGACGACCACGCCTGGGCCGCCACCGCATTGCCGGGCTCGGTTTTCAGCAAGGAAGAGCAGACCTGTCTGGCCGAAGGCATCTACTTCGAAGCCCGCAGCGAGCCGCTCAAAGGCCAGGCCGCCGTCGCGCAGGTGATTCTCAATCGCGTGCGCAATCCCACCTATCCGAAGACCATCTGCGGCGTCGTTTACCAGAATAAGGCCTGGCGCAACCGTTGCCAGTTTTCCTTCGCCTGCGACATGATCCGCGACCTTATCTATTCCCGCTCGCACTGGAAGACGGCCAAGGAAGTTGCGATGGCCGTCACCGCCGGCAAGATCTGGCTGCCGGAAGTGGGCTCAGCCACCCATTACCATGCGACCTACGTCAATCCGCCGTGGGCGAAGACGATGAAGCGGGTCGGCAAGATCGGCATGCATATCTTCTACCGCACCTATGGCGGCGGCTGGAGCTGATCGGCGCCTGACGCGATTCCGCCGTCTTTCCTGCGCGCACGCAGAAGGGGAGATTCCCGCCGGTCTCTGGCCGGAATCCTGCCGCGACCTTGCTGCAGATCGATGAATGCGTGCTTAACCCATTGAATTTAATGGAAAAAATTGTCCACGATCAAGCGGCCCGCACGCCTTGACTATGCGGGTGCCTAAAACTATGTTGCGCGCGACTTCAAATGGGGCCGAAACGTGGCTTGTGCGAAGGCCTATTGTGTGACCGAAATCGCGGTCTGAGACCCGATAAGGACGACAAGGGAGTAGCCACGTGGCGGAGAAACCTGAAGAAAGTCTGGAAGCGCGGCTGAAGCAGCTCGGCGAAAAGATTGAGTCCAAGAGGCCCAATACGCCTGATGCAGCGGAAGCCAGAGCCGCCGAAAGCCGTAAAGGCTATGCGGCGGCGATGAAGCTCTCGAGCGAGTTCATCGCCGGCATCGTTGTCGGGGCGTTTCTGGGCTATCTTTTGGACCACTTTGCGGGTACAGGGCCGTGGGGATTGATTATCTTCCTGCTTCTCGGCTTCTGCGCTGGCGTGCTGAATGTGCTGCGCTCGGCCGGTATGGTGGCGACACCGGAAGCCGGAAGAGGCGGTTCTGGGAATGACAAGAAGGACGGCGACGCCCGCTGAGGCGTTGCCCCGAAGAAAACGGTTTCCGCTTCCGGGCGGGTAGAACGAAAGAGAAGCGCGGTGTCAAACGATCCGACCCACCAGTTCCTGGTCAATAAGATTGTCCCGATCGAAATTGGCGGAATGGACTTTTCCTTCACCAATGCGTCGCTGTTCATGGTTGCGACCGTAGGTGTTGCCGCAGGCTTTCTTTATCTGACGACGTCGCAGCGCGGTCTTATCCCGACCCGCATGCAGTCGGTCTCGGAAATGTCCTACGAATTCATCGCCTCGATGCTGCGCGAAGGCGCCGGCAGCGGTGGCATGAAGTTCTTCCCGATGGTGTTCTCGCTGTTCATGTTCATCCTGACGGCGAACCTGCTCGGCATGATGCCCTACTTCTTCACGGTCACCAGCCAGATCATCGTCACTTTCGCTCTGGCGCTGTTCGTTATCGGTACCGTCATTCTCTACGGCTTCTACAAGCACGGTCTCGGCTTCCTGAAGCTCTTCGTGCCGCATGGCGTTCCTGGCGTGCTTTTGCCGCTCGTCGTCGCGATCGAAGTCATCTCGTTCCTTTCCCGTCCCATCAGCCTTTCGGTCCGTCTTTTCGCCAACATGCTGGCCGGCCACATCACGCTGAAGGTCTTCGCAGGCTTCGTCACCTCGCTCAGCGCCCTCGGCGCAGTCGGCATCGGTGGCGCCATCCTGCCGCTCATCATGACCGTCGCCATTACCGGTCTTGAGTTCCTCGTCTGCTTCCTCCAGGCCTATGTCTTCGCGGTACTGACTTGCATGTACCTCAACGACGCTGTCCATCCCGGAAGCCACTAAGGAATAACAGTCGCTTGCTTCCGGCCGGTCCTCCGTCGGAAGCGCAATCCTAAGCCGCAACACCATTCGAAGGAGTTCACACATGGAAGCGGAAGCAGCAAAGTACATCGGCGCAGGTCTCGCTTGCCTCGGCATGGCCGGCACGGCTCTCGGCCTCGGCAACATCTTCGGCAGCTACCTCTCTGGCGCGCTGCGTAACCCGTCGGCTGCTGACGGCCAGTTCGGCCGCCTCGTATTCGGCTTCGCCGTTACGGAAGCTCTGGGCATCTTCTCGCTGCTCGTAGCCCTGCTCCTCCTCTTCGCCGTCTAATATCGGCTGGAGTTTCGGCCGCGACCCGTCAAAAGGTCGCGGCCGCGCATATTCTTGAGTGCACCTGGAGGTGAGCATGTTTGTGACCGCGGCTTATGCCCAGTCAACCACCACTGAAGGCGCCGAAGCACACGATGCCGCTGCGGCCGGTGAGGTGCACACCGAAACGGGTGTGGCTCACGAAGGCGAGGCTGGCTCCGGCGTGTTCCCGCCCTTCGATACGACCCATTTCGCATCGCAGCTGCTTTGGCTCGCGATCACGTTCGGCCTCTTCTATCTCCTGATGTCGAAGGTCATCATTCCGCGGATCGGCGGAATTCTGGAAACCCGTCACGATCGGATCGCTCAGGATCTCGATGAAGCGTCCCGCCTCAAGGGCGAAGCCGACGCTGCCATCGCTTCCTACGAGCAGGACCTGGCAACCGCCAAGTCCAAGGGTCACAAGATCGCCGACGACGCCCGCGAATCCGCAAAGGCCAAGGCCAATGCTGACCGCACCGCCGTCGAAGCCGACCTTGCCAAGAAGATCTCGGCTGCAGAAGACCGCATCGCCGACATCAAGGCAAAGGCACTGGCCGACGTCGGCGCCATCGCCGAGGAAACCGCAACGGCTGTCGTCAAGCAGCTGATCGGCGGAACCGTCACCAAGGCCGAGATCACCGCTGCCGTCAAGGCATCGGGTGGCAACTGAGGAGCACTGAACTATGCATCTTGATGCAACTTTCTATGCCTTCGTTGGCCTGATCCTGTTCTTCGTCCTGATTGCCTATCTCAAGGTTCCAGGCATGGTCGGCAAGGCGCTCGACGCCCGCGCCGAAAAGATCGGCAACGAGTTGACCGAAGCCAAGCGCCTGCGCGAAGAAGCTCAGGGCCTCGTCGCTGAGTACCAGCGCAAGCGCAAGGATGCGGAAGCGGAAGCTGCCGGCATCGTCGCTGCTGCCCAGCGCGAAGCCGAAATGCTGACCGCGGAAGCCAAGCAGAAGACCGAGGAATACGTCGCTCGTCGCACGGCTCTTTCGGAACAGAAGATCAAGCAGGCCGAAAGCGATGCGATCAACGCGGTTCGTTCCGCTGCCGTCGATCTCGCGATTGCCGCTGCCGAGAAGGTCGTTGCCGCCAAGGCCGACGCCGGCGCCCAGAACGATCTGTTCAAGAAGGCGCTTGGTGACGTCAAGGCGCGCCTGAACTAAGGTTCGGACATTCCGATTGAAAAAGCCCCGCATCGTGCGGGGCTTTTTTTATGCCTGTCTGTAGAGGCTGCATTGGCCCGAAGGATGAGGCGCCAAGCTCCGCCAGGATTTACGCAGGCGTCTCGCCTTCAGCTGCCGAAGCGAAGTAGTGCCAGTGTTCAAGGCCAAAGGTGGCGCACGGCAGCATGCGCGCCGCCGGATTGCTTCTGACGCGAGAAAAGCTGTTGGCGAGATATGTCGGAACCGAAACCGGAAGCGCCTGCGTGGCGCTCGCGACGCGGTTGCGCGCCGGTTAGTCGTCCTGGCGCAGTGGCCGGAAGCTCATGCGGTGCAGCGGGCAGGGGCCGTGGGTCTCAATGGCGCGACGGTGGGTCACCGTCGCATAGCCGGCATGGAGTGCAAAGCCGTAGCCGGGATGCGCAAGGTCGGCACGGGCCATCATGCGGTCGCGGGTAACCTTGGCGACGATCGAAGCAGCGGCGATCGACAGCGACCGCGCATCGCCCTTGACCACAGCCTTGGCGTGGCAGGAGAGGCCGGGCGGTACGTCACGGCCGTCGACGAGCACGAAGCGCGCGTTCGAGGGCAGGCCGGCAACGGCCCACCGCATCGCTTCGAGGCTTGCCTTGCGGATGTCGGTGGCGTCGATCGTGCCGGCCGACGCCGAGGCGATCGACACTTCGGATGTGGCGAGGATTTCTTCGAACAGTTTTTCGCGCGCCTGGGCCGTCAGCTTCTTGCTGTCGTCGAGTCCTGCGGGAATGGCGTCCGGATCGAGAATGACGGCGGCGGCAACCACCGGTCCCGCGAGCGGCCCACGACCGGCCTCATCCGCTCCGGCGACCGGCCAGAACCCATCGCCCTTGGCCGAAAGCTCGAAACTGAAATCGGGCGCTACGATGATATCGGGAAAAAGGGGAGAATCGGACGATCTGCGAGACATAAGTCTAGATCGCATGATCGACCGATTCTCTTCAAGCCCCCAGGTCCGAGTGCGGCGGCGGACGGGGGATCACCGGGGCCCACGGCGGGTAAGGGGGCACCGGAACTGCTATGTGGTCTCAGGCGCCCGCCATCGGGCTTGCCTGGCGGACAGGGCGATCATCTCTCGCCGTACGCCGATTATGAATTGCGGGACGGCTACCGAGACATCGGAAGGCCGTCAAAGAAGCGAGAGCTGCACCCCCGTTCCGAGCGGCGGCACGAAGAGATCGTCCCGCAGCTGCCGGCGCGTCGGGTTGAAGCCGAGACGCTTGACCGCCAGGTCGAAGCGGCGGCCGATCTGCCACGCATAGGGGCCGGCGCCCTTCATGCGCTTGCCGAACTCGGCGTCATAGTCCTTGCCGCCCCGCATGGAGCGGATGAGGGACATGACGTGCCGGTAGCGGTCCGGATAATTGCGCAGCAGCCAGTCGCGAAAAAGCGGGCTGACCTCGAGCGGCAGCCGCAGCAGCACATAGCTTGCTTCGGTTGCTCCGGCCGTCCTTGCGCCTTCGAGCACGCGCTCGATCTCGTGGTCGTTCAGCGCCGGAATGATCGGCGAAACGAGAACGCCGGCCGGGATTCCTGCTTCGGCAAGCATGCGGATCGCCTCCAGCCGCTTGCTCGGGGTCGAGGCCCGCGGCTCCATCGTGCGGGCCAACTTCCGGTCGAGCGTCGTGACGGAGACGCCCACGCGCACCAAGCCCTTTTCCGCCATCGGTGCCAGGATATCGATGTCTCGCGTGACCATCGCCGATTTGGTGACGATCATGACCGGATGGTTGGCGTCCCGCAGCACCTCGAGGATCTGGCGCATGATGCGCCACTCCTTCTCGATCGGCTGATAGGGGTCGGTGTTGGTGCCGATGGCAATCGGCCTAACCTTGTAGTCCTGCCGCGCCAGTTCGCGCTCCAGAAGCCGCGGTGCGTCCGGCTTGGCAAACAGCTTCGCCTCGAAATCGAGGCCGGCCGAGAGGCCCATATAGGCGTGCGTGGGCCGCGCGAAACAATAGATGCAGCCATGCTCGCAGCCACGATAGGGATTGATCGAGCGGTCAAAGGAGATATCGGGAGACTCGTTCCTGGTGATCACCGTGCGCGGCTTCTCTACCTGAACTTCGGTCTTGAAGGGCGGCAGATCCTCCAGGCTTTCCCAGCCGTCGTCGAACGTCTCGCGGCTGCGCGGTTCGAAGCGGCCGGACATGTTGATCCCGGCGCCGCGCCCGCGACGGCGATCGATATCGATCCGCAGGCCCGTTGCACTCATCATCGCTTCGGCCACATCTGCCGTATTGGCGGGCGCAAGCGCACCCTGCCTGATCTGAGACAGCTCGGTCATTGGAATCTCCCCGGAATCAGATATTTGATCCCGTTTTGTTCTGATTATTTTCGTATCGCGAATTGAGGAACAATTCAAGAACAAAAAATGGATTTTCGAATTTGCCGATCAAGGCGCCGCTGCGGGCCGTGTCCCGGATGTAGCAATTGCCGTGCCGATGCGTTACGAGAAACAATGCTCACGATCATCATGGAAACCCGCGACAACGAGGCCGAACTGGCGCAGACGCTTGCCGTGTTGGTGGCAGGCGCCGTGGAAGGCCTGGTCAGCGATGTGATCATCCTCGATCACGGCTCGAAGGACGGTTCGTCCGACGTGGCCGATGCCGCCGGATGCCGTTTCTGCCGGGATTGGGATCTCGCCGATGTGGTGGGCTCGGCGCGTGGCGAGTGGCTGATGTTGCTGGAGCCGGGCGCGCGCCCGATCGGCCGCTGGATCGATGAGTTGGCCGAGTACGTGTCGATGAACAAGGCACCGGCCCGTTTCTCCGGATCGAGACTGCATCGGAAGCCTTTCTTCCGCCGGCTGATCGGGCGTGGAAAGCCGCTGGAGACGGGATTTCTCCTGCGCAAGAACGATGCGCTTGCTGCCGCCCGTGGCAAGGCGGGCCTGGATGCCATGACGAATGTCCGCTCAGTCCGCAAGCTTTCGACCGAACTCGTTCCGGCCTGGGTCGCTGTCGAAGCCAGGCGGTAACGCCGGTTCCCGCGCGAAAAAATTAAAGGTGCCAGTCCCTTAGGGGACGGCACCTCCAAGCGGCTCTCAAATGACCTTGTTTGGAAGATTTCTGTCCGGGCAGCATTCTGGCTGCCCGTCGTATCCAACATTTCATTCCGCCTGGGGGACAGAGGCGGAAGGGTCTTGCGGTGCGAGGAACGGAACGTGCGGCGGTCGTTCCTCGCTGTGTCAACGCTTGAAAACTATCGGGAGGCGAAGCGAGCGTCAGTTACTAAGGTAACAGGTCGGCCGGGCCGGAACGGTCCATGCTCTTCAGCCGCGTTTCAGATGCTCGTCGAGCCGCGGCATGATCTCCACGAAATTGCAGGGCATGTGCCGGTAGTCGAGCTGCTGCTTGAGGATGCCGTCCCACGCATCGCGGCAGGCGCCGGGCGAACCCGGAAGGACGAATATGAAGGTGGCGTTGGCAACGCCGCCGGTTGCGCGCGACTGGATCGTCGACGTCCCGATCTTCTCGTAGGAGATACGGTGGAAGACCTCGGAGAACCCGTCCATGCGCTTTTCGAACAGGGGTTCCAGCGCCTCGGGCGTCACGTCCCGCCCGGTGAAGCCCGTCCCACCTGTCGTGATCACCACGTCGATGGTGGGATCGAGCGTCCAGGCCCTCACCTGGCCGTAGATCTTCGTCTTGTCGTCGGGAACGATGGCGCGCGCCTCAAGGCGGTGCCCGGCGTCACGCACCCGCGCTTCCAGCGTGTCCCCCGACTTGTCGTCAGCGCGCGTGCGGGTGTCTGAGACCGTAAGGATGGCGATCCCGACAGGAATGAAGGGGCGCTTTTCGTCGATGCCGGCCATGCTAATTCCCTTTGCCCACCGTCTTGCAGGCGAGAACGTACCACCCGCGGTAGGCCTCTGAAAGAGCGCGCGCTGTCGCAGTCGCGCTTGCCTCGCTGTCGAAAAGGCCGAAGCAAGTGGCGCCTGAACCGGACATGCGCGTGAGTGTCGCTCCGGCTTGCGTCAGTGCCTTGCAGACATCGCCGATCACGGGTTCAAGGCTCTCTGCCGGCGGCTGCAGATCGTTGCGCATCGTGGCGATGGCGGAAATCCACTCGGCCACAGTTCCGGCACCGTGAGGCGCAGCGAGCGGCGGGTTCGTTTTGTTGGAGAGCGTCCGAAACACGACCGGCGTCGAGACGGCGACGAGCGGATTGACCAGTACGATCGGCAGCGCGGGGAAATCGTCGATCGGCGTGATCTCCTCGCCGATGCCCTTTGCCAAGAGGGGCCTGCCGGCAAGGCACATCGGCACGTCCGCCCCGAGCCGCAGCGCGATGGCGCCGAGGCGGGAAGGTTCGAGCGTCGCGCGCCAGAGTTCGAGAAGCCCAAGAAGCGTCGCCGCAGCATCCGCCGACCCACCGCCGATGCCCGAGGCGAGCGGCAGGTTCTTTTCGAGATGCAGGTGAACCGGCCCGGCCGCGCCGGGGGCATACGCCCGCAGTTCGGTGCGCAGCAGGTCGCGCGCCTTCAGAACCAGATTGCCGCCCTCAGCGCCGGCATCCATCGGCAACGCGGCGGCAAACGCGCCCGAGACCGTGAAGCGATCCGCATCCGCCCGCGAGAGACCGATGCGGTCGCCGCGATCGGCAAAGGTGACGAGGCTTTCGAGAAGGTGGTGGCCGTCGGCGCGCTGGCCGACAACGTGAAGGGCCAGATTGATCTTGGCGGGGGCTGCGCGCGTCAGCGCGAGGCCCTCGATGTTACCGTCCGACATGGAACGATCAGGACTTCTTGTCCGGCGCCGGTGCTTCCGGGGTCACCTTCTTCGGCGCGGTTTCCTTGGCATCGGCCGAGGCGGGAACCGTTTCCTTGAGCGGCGGCAGCCCGTTCTCGATCTTCGCCTTGATCTTCGGGATCTCGGCTTCCTCGGGCTTCAGTTCGAGCGTCTGCGTCCACTGGAACACGGCCTCGAGCTTGCGGCCGACGCGCCAGTAGGCGTCGCCAAGGTGATCGTTGATCGTCGGGTCGCCGGCCATCAGTTCGGCCGCCTTCTCCAGCTCCACGACCGCGTCGTCGAAACGGTTCATGCGGAAATAGGCCCAGCCGAGAGAATCGACGATGTAGCCGTCATCCGGCTTCAGCTCGACGGCCTTGCGGATCATCTCCAGGCCTTCTTCGAGATTGATGTTCATGTCGACCCAGGAATAGCCGAGATAGTTCAGCACCTGCGGCTGGTCCGGATTGAGCTCCAGCGCCTTGCGGAAGTTCGGCTCGGCCTTGTCCCAGAGCTTCTGGCGCTCGTATGCGATACCGCGTTGGAAGAACACGGTCCAATCGCTGCGCGTCGGCACGGAGCCGATCTGCTCGACGGCGCGATCGTAGAGCTCGCCCATCTCCTTGTAGTCCTTGGCGTCGGAAAGCACGCTGCCATAGGCGAGATAGTTGCGGATGTTCTTCGGATCGACGTCGATCAGCGCCTTCAGGTGCTTCTTCGCCTCGTCGACCTTGCCGATGCTGGCGAGGCTGAGGCCAAGCTGCAGTTCCGAAACGCGCCGCATCGGCGAGGTCTCGGGAATGGCCTTGTAGAGTTCGATTGCCTCGTTCGGCTTCTTCAGGTTTTCGGCGATGCCGCCGAGCATGACCAGGATGTCGGCGCTGTCAGGGTCGAGCCGGCGCGCGGTCTGCAGGTAGAGCGAGACGATGTCTTCGGCGCCGTCGCGGTTGAGTGCGGCACCGATCGAAAACAGCACGGCCGCAGCGCCCTGGGTGGCGTTCTTGACCTGCTGTTCCTGCGGGACGCCGTTCTCGATCTCGGTCCTCAGCGCCTGCAGCGGCGTGTAGTTATTGACCATGTTTTCGCCGACGGCGACCGTGTCGAGCGCCTTCTGCTTGTTGCCTTCGCGCGCCTCGAAACGGGCGAGCGCTTCCACCGCACGCATGAAGGTGTCGGGAGCGGCACTTCCGCCCTCGCGGTCGAGAATGGCGTCGTTGAGCCTGGTGCGTGCCGTCTGCTTGTCACCCGCGGCAACCGCGATCGCGCCGGCATGGTAGTTCTTGAACACGCGGAACCATTCGGGACCATCGAGTTCCTTGATCTGGGCGAGCGCTTCCTTCGGCTTGCCCTGGCCGAATTTCGCCCAGGCAGAGAGCAGGCCGTTCATCAGCCGGTCGAGATCGTTCGGGCCCTGGTAGTTCAGAAGCTTCTGCGCGTTGCGATACTCGCGCTTGCGGATCGCTTCGATCGCGCGAATGACCGTCGTGATGCGCTCGACGGCCGGGTCGGACTTAAGCTGCTCGGCGATCTTCGCGCCTTCGTCGAACTGGCCCGCCATCAAAAGCGTGATCATCAGCCGCTGCTTGACGTCGTTGTTGTTCGGCTCGAACTGCAGCGCGATCCTGTAGAGCTCGGTGGCGGAAGCGAAGTCGCGGTCCGTATCGGCGGTGCGGGCAGCGAGAAACGCGCCGGAAAAGGTATTGACCGATTTGATGTCGAAGGGTTCGCTTTCCTCGGCGGCTGCGGCCTTCTCCTCGGCAAATGCCTGGTAGCCGCCGCTGACAGCAGCAAGAGCCAGCAGTGCTGCGCCGCTGAGGAGGCGGAGAATCGTCTTTTGCCGCATGTCAAACCTTTCGCGCCGATTGCTCGGCTTTCGCACCACTAAGGGTTGTTTCGGAGTCAGCCACATATTGCCCAACGCAACTCTTGAGGAACAGAATGGCTTTTTTGGCGCAACGCGGCAAGAAAATCCTGTCGTTCGTTCTGGCCTGCCCGGAGCCCGTCAGCTGACGCGATCGATGCAGAAGTCGATGACTTCCGTAAGCGCCGATTTCCAGGGTGACACCGGCAGCGGCGCCAGGGCGTCGCGGGCAATCGTGCCGTAGTGCTGGGCGCGCGCGATGGTGTCGCTCAAGCCGCCATAGCGCTTGATCAGGCCGAGCGCCTTGTCGAGGTTGGCGTCGCTGCTGTCGCCGCCTTCGATCGCCTCGCGCCAGAAGGCGCGGTCTTCCGCCGTCCCGCGGCGGTAGGAGAGGATCACCGGAAGGGTGATCTTGCCTTCGCGGAAGTCGTCGCCGACATTCTTGCCGAGGTCGCTCGACGAGCCGCCATAGTCGAGCACGTCGTCGACGAGCTGGAAGGCGAGGCCGAGGTTCATGCCGTAGGATTTCAGCGCGTTACGGTCGGATTTGCTGGTCTGGGCGACGATCGGGCCGACCTCGGCGGCAGCGGCAAAGAGCGCTGCGGTCTTGGCGCGAATGACCTGGAGATAGTCGTCCTCGGTCGTTTCCATGTTCTTGGCGACGGAGAGCTGCAGCACTTCCCCTTCGGCGATGACCGAAGCGGCGGTCGACAGCACGTCGAGCGCGTCGAGCGAGCCGACATCGACCATCATGCGGAAGGCCTGGCCGAGCAGGAAGTCGCCGACCAGCACGCTTGCCTGGTTTCCCCAGATCGTGCGCGCGGTGGACTTGCCGCGGCGAAGGTCGCTTTCATCGACGACGTCGTCATGGAGAAGCGTCGCCGTGTGCATGAATTCGACGCTGGTTGCGAGCTTGACGTGGGCGTCGCCCTCGTAGCCGAACATCGCAGCGGAAGCGAGTGTCAGCATCGGGCGCAGGCGCTTGCCGCCCGAGGAAATCAGGTGGTTGGCGACCTCGGGAATCATCTGGACGTCGGAGCCGGCCTTCGACAGGATGAGCTGGTTGACGCGCTCCATGTCCGCTGCTGTCAGGTCAACGAGCGGCTTTACGGACGCCTGTTTGTTTTTGCTGTCTTCCAGCGGTATCACTACGCCCACACCGGGACTCCTGTTTTCATTGTCGCTTTCGACAATAGGAAGGGGTGTCCCGTGCGGCAAGAGGCGAATTGTCCCGCTTGCTGAAATAGGACAGGAAAAACCGCCGGATGAAGGAATTGATCCGTACCAACGATGCCGTCCTGCTCTCCTTCGCCGAGAGCCTGATGAAAGACGCCGGCATCGCAAGCTTGATTGCCGATCAGGGGATGAGCATTCTCGAGGGCTCGCTTGGCCTCTTGCCCCGCCGCTTTCTGGTCGCCGAGGAAGACGCGGACGCCGCGCGCCGAATCCTGATCGACGCCGGGCTCGAGGCGGAGTTGCGATCGTGAGTTCGGCTCCGGCTCCGGCGGCCGCAACCGAGACCGTCGATGCCTTTCACCGCGGCAAGTTCCATGTCGTCCAGCCGCTCGGCCAGGGCCACCGGTCGGGCATGGACGCCATGCTGCTTGCGTCGCTCGTCGCATCGGATCGTCCCTGCCGCGTCGCGGATCTCGGCGCCGGCGCGGGCGCGGCCGGCATGGCGGTCGCTTCGCGGATCGACGAAGCGGAAGTGGTGCTGGTGGAACGCTCGCCGGTAATGGCGGAGTTTGCCCGCCGCAGCCTGACGCTCGCAGAAAATGCCCGCTTTGCGCAGCGGGTCTCGGTCGTCGAGGCCGACGTTTCGTTGACCGGCAAGGCGCGCGTCGCGACGGGTCTGGCGGATGAAAGCTTCGACCACGTGATCATGAACCCGCCCTTCAACGATGCCTCCGACCGCAAGACGCCGGATGCGCTGAAGGCCGAGGCCCATGCGATGAGCGACGGGCTGTTCGAGATCTGGGTGAAGACGGCAGGCGCGATCATGAAGCCGGGCGGGCAACTGTCGCTGATCGCCCGGCCGGAATCGATCGCCGAGATCATCGCCGCCTGTGGCCGCCGCTTTGGCGGTATCGAGATCACGGCGTTGCATCCGCGGGTGGGCGAAAACGCCGTGCGCATCCTGGTGACGGCGATCAAGCAGAGCCGCAAGCGACTGGTCTTCCGCGCGCCGCTCGTCATGCACGAGGAGGGGCATCGCTTCGCCGACCATGTCGACGACCTCAACAATGGCCGTGCCGCCTATCGCCGCCGTTGATTTACCGTATGCGGCATTGCGTTCGCCGCGTCAGTGCATACATGGCATGGAAGAGCCCCTGACGACGATCCGGGCAGGGGAGGCGAAGCGTTCCGCTTATCGCCGATGAGAAACGGTCAAGTCTATGATTCCCGGCCGTTCCGGCTCAAGATCAAGGCATGGCCCAGCAGGCAGGAGTTGAAATGAAGGCGTTCCTGAGACGGTTGTTGCCCAAGCGTTTTCGCAAGGAAGGCGTGACGATCCCCGTCGTCCGGCTCCACGGCGCGATCATGGCCGGCGGCGGTCAGTTCCGGCCGGCGCTCAACCTGGCAACGGCCGCCCCGCTTCTCGAAAAGGCCTTCGCCGTAAAGGAGGCGCCGGCGGTTGCGATCTCCGTCAATTCGCCCGGTGGCTCGCCCGTGCAGTCGCGGCTGATCTACCAGCGCATCCGTGATCTCGCCCTTGAGAAAAAAAAGCGCGTGCTGATCTTCGTCGAGGACGTCGCCGCATCCGGCGGCTACATGATCGCGCTTGCCGGCGACGAGATCATCGCCGATCCGACCTCGATCGTCGGCTCGATTGGTGTTGTCTCCGGCGGCTTCGGTTTTCCGGAACTCCTGAAGAAGATCGGCGTCGAGCGGCGTGTCTATACCGCCGGCGAAAACAAGGTGATGCTCGATCCGTTCCAGCCGGAAAAGGAAAACGATATCGCTTTCCTGAAGAACCTGCAGCTCGATATCCACGATACCTTCATCCAGATGGTCAAGGCCCGCCGCGGCCAATTGCTCGCCGACGATCCCGATATCTTCTCCGGTCTTTTCTGGACCGGCCGGCGCGGGCTGGAGCTCGGCATCATCGACGGTCTTGGCGATCTGCGCGGCGAGGTGAAGAAGCGCTATGGCGACAAGGCGCGGCTCGAACTCATCCAGCCGGTGCGCAGCCTTTTCGGCCGCCGGCAGAGCGGTGCGGCCGTCGCCGGCGCGATCGCCGCTCCATTGGCCGCTTCCGCAGCGGCGGGACTTGCCGAAGCCATCGAGGAAAGGGCATTGTGGGCCCGGTTCGGGCTTTGATGCCTGCCCGGCCTGACATGTCCTTGGAGGGAAAATGCCGCAACTCATCCTGCTCCTGATCGCAGGTTTCGTCTTCTGGCTCGGCTATCGCAAGTTCGTGGCGGATGCCCAGAAGCTGACGCGCCAGCGCGAGCGGGCGCGCCGCGAGGAGCAGACCGGGGCCCAGGGAACATTGGTAAAGGATCCGGAAACCGGCGAATACAGGCTGAAGCGCGACGGCGAGTGAGGGCGGTCTGAACGCGTCAGTGTGGCGGCGGTCTATTTGCCTGCCCGCTGCCGTAGCGCTTGACCCCTGTCATCAGGCGTGGCACCTGTCCGGCACATTTTCCAGAAGAAATCCGGACGCGATCCATGACCACTCTGCCTGATCATATGAACCCGAAGCGCTCGTTTCAGGCTCTGATCCTGACACTCCACAACTACTGGGCCGACAAGGGTTGCGCCGTGCTGCAGCCCTACGACATGGAAGTGGGTGCCGGTACCTTCCATCCGGCAACGACCCTGCGTGCGCTCGGCCCGCGTCCCTGGCGCGCGGCCTACGTCCAGCCGTCGCGTCGCCCGACCGATGGCCGCTACGGCGAAAACCCGAACCGCCTGCAGCACTACTATCAGTATCAGGTGATCCTGAAGCCGAACCCGTCCAACCTGCAGGAACTCTATCTCGGCTCGCTTGAGGCGATCGGCCTCGACCCGCTGCTGCACGATATCCGCTTCGTCGAGGACGACTGGGAGAGCCCGACGCTCGGCGCCTGGGGTCTCGGCTGGGAATGCTGGTGCGACGGCATGGAAGTGTCGCAGTTCACGTACTTCCAGCAGGTCTGCGGTATCGAATGCTCGCCGGTCTCGGGCGAACTGACCTACGGTCTCGAACGCCTGGCGATGTATGTGCAGGGCGTCGACAACGTCTACGACCTGAACTTCAACGGCCGCGAGGGTGCCGAAAAGCTCAGCTATGGCGACGTCTTCCTGCAGGCCGAACAGGAATATTCGCGCTACAATTTCGAATACGCCAATACCGCGATGCTGCATCAGCATTTCATCGACGCAGAGGCCGAGTGCCAGGCGTTGCTGGCTGCCGGCGCTCCCGGCGACCACAGCAACAACCACCTGCACAAGTGCGTCTTCCCGGCCTATGACCAGTGCATCAAGGCGAGCCACGTGTTCAATCTGCTCGATGCCCGCGGTGTGATCTCGGTCACCGAGCGCCAGAGCTACATCCTGCGCGTACGCACGCTCGCCAAGGCCTGCGGTGAAGCCTTCCTGTTGACCGACGCCGGTGGCGCGAACCTCAACCGGGACGCCGCTTGAGCGTCGAACCGTCCGGCCTTGTCGTTCATATCAACGGCTGGCCGGGCACCGGCAAACTGACGATCGCGCGCCAACTTGCCGAAAGGCTGGGCGCGCGGCTCGCCGACAATCACACGCTGATCAATCCGGCCGAGGCGCTGTTTGCGCGCGGCACGCCGCTCTACCGGTCGCTGCGCGCGGCGATCCGCGAAAGCGTGTTCGAGCACGTCGCCAAGGCGCCGGCCGAGCAATCCTTCGTCTTTACCGATGCTCTGTCCGACGATGCCGCCGATAGCCGCGCCTTCGAAGACTATGCAGCACTCGCGCAAAGACGGGGTGCGCGCTTCGTCGCGGTCGTCATCGATTGCGATCTTGAGGAAAACTTGAAGCGGCTGACGCGCGCCGGCCGGGCCAAGCAGCACAAGCTCACCGATCCCGAGGTGCTCCTCGGATTGCGGCGCGCCCACAGGCTGTTGCGCGGCAACGGCGACCTGCTGATCGAGATCGACGTCACTGCCCTAGGGGCAGATGAGGCGGCAGAAGCAATCGTGTCGCAGATCAAGGGGCGGTCGGCGGTCAGATGATCCGGGTGGCGCCGACGTCGTTCTTGCAGAACGGTTTCATCGTCGGGTAGGCGCCGGTATAGACTTGACCGGAATAGGTCTGCAGGGCGCGGCGAACTCCGGCCGGCCGTTCGGGCGAGTGAGCGCTCGCATAGGCAACGAAGAGCGCCGAAAAGGCGATCACGTTGATGAGAGTTGCGAGCGTTTTCATGGTCTTCACTTCGGTTCCGGGTTGTTCGATGAAACGACTATCGCCGATCGCCGGCGGGTCCGCCGTTACCATTGGAACAGGAATCGAGAGGTTTTCGCCTTGCGAGGCGTTGCTGCGGTGAACAGTGTGTTCACGCTGCAAGTCGCAATTGGGGAGGAGTGCGTTTCTCGGCCCGATTGCTGCAGAAAGCGCTATGAAGCTGAGAAGCGAATGCTAATCTCTGCGCGAGTTTTTTGGAGGGTGCCCTATGATCGGTCTGGCAATCGCCGTCGTCGTGATCCTGTATCTGGTTTTCGTCTATAACGGTCTCGTCAAGGCGCGGCAGATCGCCGAGGAGGCATGGTCCGGCATCGATGTGCAGTTGAAGCGCCGCGCCGATCTGATCCCGAACTTGATCGAAACGGTGAAGGGCTACGCCGCCCACGAAAAATCGACGTTCGAAGAAGTCATTGCCATGCGCAACCGCGCGCAGGCGGTGCCAGCAGGCGACGTCGAGGGGCGGGCCCAGGCGGAAGGCGCGCTCTCCCAGGCGCTCGGCAAGCTGTTTGCGCTGGCCGAAGCCTATCCGGACCTGAAGGCCAACGAGAATTTTGCCGAGCTGCAGCGCTCGCTGGAAACGATCGAGGGCGAGATCCAGATGTCCCGCCGCTACTACAACGGTGCGGCCCGTGACCTGAACGTCAAGGTCGAGAGCTTCCCGTCCAACCTGATCGCCAACGCCTTCCGCTTCGTCAAAGCCGGCTATTTCGAAATCACCAACGAGGCCGACCGCGCGGTGCCGCAGGTCAAGTTCTGACCGCCACGCTTCCCGAACATTCCTCGCCGCGGGATCCCGCCGCGGCGCCATTCGCATCAAGAGACCCATTCGATGACCTCCGATAGCATGAAAAAACTGACCATCCTTCCGACCGACCATCCGCTCCGCGGCCATGTTCGCCCGCCGGGCTCGAAGTCGATCACCAACCGGGCGCTGCTTCTGGCCGGCCTTGCAAAAGGCACGAGCCGGCTCACCGGCGCCTTGAAGAGCGACGACACCCGCTACATGGCGGAAGCCTTGCGCGCGATGGGCGTCGAGGTCAGCGAGCCGGATGAAACGACCTTCGTCGTCACCAGCACGGGCAAGTTGCTCCCGCCGGCAGCTCCCTTGTTCCTCGGCAATGCCGGAACCGCGACACGCTTCCTGACGGCGGCAGCCGCTCTCGTCGATGGCACTGTCGTGGTCGATGGCGACCAGCACATGCGCAAGCGGCCGATCAAGCCCTTGGTCGAGGCACTCGGAACGCTCGGCGTCGAAGTCACCTCCGAGACCGGCTGCCCGCCGGTCACCGTCAAGGGCACCGGCGGTTTTCCGGCCGGCCGCGTCGTCATCGATGCCGGCCTTTCGAGCCAGTATGTCTCGGCCCTGCTGATGGCGGCTCCCGGCGCAAAAGGTCCGGTCAGCATCGAGCTTGCCGGCGACGAGATCGGCGCGCGCGGTTACATCGACTTGACGGTCGCCGCCATGCGCGCCTTCGGCGCCGAAGTCGAGCAGGTGAGCCCGTCTGTCTGGCAGGTCGCGCCGACCGGCTACAAGGCAGCCGACTATGTCATCGAGCCGGACGCTTCGGCGGCCACCTATCTCTGGGCTGCGGAAGTCCTGACCGGCGGCGCCATCGATCTCGGTGTTCCGGCGGACGCCTTCTCGCAGCCGGATGCCCGCGCCCACGCGGTGATCGCAAGCTTCCCGAACCTGCCGGCCGTCATCGACGGTTCGCAGATGCAGGACGCGATCCCGACGATCGCCGTGCTTGCCGCCTTCAACAACACGCCGGTGCGCTTTGTCGGTCTCGCCAACCTGCGCGTCAAGGAATGCGACCGCGTGCGTGCCCTGTCGCTCGGCCTGACGGCGATCCGGCCGGATCTGGCGCATGAGGAAGGCGACAACCTGATCGTCTCCTCCGATCCCACGCTTGCCGGCCAGACCTTGCCTGCCTCGATCGACACCTTTGCCGACCATCGCATCGCCATGAGCTTTGCGCTTGCCGGCCTGAAGATCCACGGCATCACCATCGAAGATCCCGGCTGCGTCGCGAAAACCTATCCGGCCTATTGGGACGCGCTCGCTTCGCTGGGCGTCGAATTCAGCGGCGACCGGCCTTGATGCCGGGCGGGATGCGGGCCGCGTCCGCGGTTTCCGCGCGCATCCCGCTCTCTCACCCATAAGAATCGATCTCGTGCCTTGAACCTCAACCGGAAGAAAGCTTGATCCTTATGCCTCGTTTCGCTGCCGCATTTGCCGTTCTGGTGTTTTTGCTGGCAACGGCGGGGGTTGGTCGGGCGGAGGAGGTCTTCTCCGCCTATCGCTCCGTCGTCGATGTCGCCAAGGACGGCACGATGACGGTGACCGAGACGATCACGGCGACGGTCGAGGGCAACAAGATCCGCCGCGGCATCTATCGCGATATGCCTTTGACTTTCACGGACGCCAAGGGCAAGCGCAGCAAGGTCGATTTCAAGCTGCTCTCGGTGGAGCGTGACGGTGAGCAGGAACCTTACCGCACCGAGACGATCAGTGGCGGCATCCGCATCTATACCGGTTCGGCTGAGGTCTTTCTGGAGCGGGGCGAGCATACCTTCCAGTTCACCTACGAAACCGGCCGGCAGATCCGCTTCTTCGACGATCACGACGAACTCTATTGGAACGTCACCGGCACCGAGTGGGATTTCCCGATCGACGAGGCGAGCGCGACCGTGACGTTGCCGCAGGGCGTCAGGGCCGAAGCGCTCGACTACTTCACGGGCGGCTATGGCGCGACCGGCAAGGATGCGCGCGCCTCCAGGGATGGCAGTGAGATCTTCTTTGCCACCACCCGCCGTCTCGATCCCCGCGAAGGCTTGACGATCGCGATCAAGATGCCGAAGGGCAGCATCGACAGGCCCACCTCCAGCCAGGAGAATGCCTGGTGGCTGCACGACCATCTGGCGCTCGTTATCGCCGGTGCAGGCCTGGCCGTCGTCCTTCTCTACTATAGCCAGGCCTGGCTCAGGGTCGGGCGTGACCCGGACCGCGGCGTCATGGTGCCGCGCTGGGATCCGCCGGAGGGCATCTCGCCGGCGCTGGTCAACTATATCGACAACAAGGGCTTTTCCGGTGAGGGTTGGACGGCGCTGTCGGCGGCAGCACTCAATCTCGCGGTCAACGGCCACGTCGTTCTTGAAGACCTTAAGAACGCCATCGTCATTGCCGCCACCGGCAAGAAAGCCGACGAAAAGCTGTCGACCGGCGAGGCGGCGGTGATGAAGGCGGTCAATGCAGGCGGCGGCAAGCTCACCATCGACCGCGCGCATGGCACCCGGGTGCAGGCGACCGGCGCCGATTTCCGCAACGCTATGGAGCGCGAGCATCGCGGCAAGTACTACCACGCCAACAGCGGTTACATCGTCGCCGGCGTCATCCTGTCGGTATTGGCGGTTGCGGCCGTCTTCCAGTTCGGGGATCTCAGCGAGGACAGCCTGCCGCTCGTGATCGTTCCGGTTTTCATCGCTTTCTTCGTCTCGATCCTCGCCGTCTCCTTCGGCAAGTCGCTTCGTCGCGAGAGGAGCCTGATGAGCCGGATCATCTCGATCGTCGTGGTCGCCTTCATCGGTTTCGTCGCCTTCACCATCTTCTCGACCATCCTTGCGGCCGTCTTCTATTCGGCAGCCGAAACCGACGAATTGCCGCTGCTCTTCGTGATCGGCGCGATCGTGCTCATCAACGTGCTGTTCTTCTTCCTGATGGGTGCGCCGACGCCGCTCGGAACGCGGATGATGGATGGTATCGACGGGCTCCGGCAATACATGACGCTCGCCGAAAAGGACCGCATGAACATGCAGGGGGCGCCCGAAATGTCGCCCCGGCATTTCGAGACGCTGCTCCCTTACGCCGTGGCGCTCGGCGTCGAAAAGCCGTGGACCGAGACCTTCGATCGCTGGCTGCTGGCCGCGGCGGCTGGGGCGGCTGCGGCCGCCGCTTATCAGCCGAGCTGGTATCACGGTGACGGCTTCGGCTCGAGCACCTTCGGCGATCGCATCGGCGGTTTTGCCGGATCCATGGCCGACACGATGACGTCCTCCCTGCCGCCCCCGCCCAAGTCGTCATCGTCGGGCTTTTCGACCGGCGGCGGCTTCTCCGGCGGCGGCGGCGGCGGCGGCGGTGGCGGCGGCTGGTAAATCCGCCGCGCACTTGCCCTTGGAAAGCCAAATTCATCGCGGCGCTTGGTGACAATCTTGCCAGAGATTGCTAAGTCCGCCCAACCGTCAGGAACAGAAAAAGTCACTCCCATGCCCGATCTTCTTATCGAACTCCGCTCCGAGGAAATTCCTGCCCGCCTGCAGCGCAAGGCGGCCGGCGACCTCAAGAAGCTGCTGACCGATGCCCTGGTCGAGGCGGGTCTGACCTATGAGGGCGCGCGCGAGTACTGGACGCCGCGCCGGCTGACGCTCGACATCCGTGGCCTCAACGCCCGCTCGGCCGATGTTCGCGAAGAGCGCAAGGGCCCGCGCACCGACGCCAACGAGAAGGCGATCGAAGGTTTCCTTCGCGGCGCCGGCCTTTCCTCGATCAGCGAGGCGCATGTCCATAGCGACCCGAAGAAGGGCGACTTCTACGTCGCCCATATCGTCAAGCCGGGCCGCCCCGCCGAAGAGATCATCGCCGAGGCGATGCCGGATATCATCCGCAATTTCCCCTGGCCGAAGCCGATGCGTTCCGGCGTGGCCTCGGCCAAGCCCGGTGCCTTGCGCTGGGTCCGCCCGCTGCAGTCCATCGTCTGCACCTTCGGATCTGAAACCGAAGAGACCCAAGTGATTGCGTTTGAAGTCGACGGCATCGTCGCCTCCAACGTCACCTATGGTCACCGCTTCCATGCACCGGAAGCGATCACGGTTCGCCGCTTTGCCGACTATGCCGAGAAGCTGGAAAAGGCGAAGGTCGTTCTCGATGGCGAGCGCCGCAAGGAAATGATCCTTGCCGACGCGCGCAACGTCGCCTTCGCCAACGGCCTCGAACTCGTCGAAGACGAAGGCCTGCTCGAAGAAGTCTCCGGCCTCGTCGAATGGCCGCAGGTGCTGATGGGCAGCTTCGAAGAAGCCTATCTCGAAATCCCCTCGGAAATCATCCGGCTGACGATCAAGACCAACCAGAAGTGCTTCGTTACCCGCGCACCCGGTGCCGAGACGCTCTCCAACAAGTTCATTCTGGTCTCGAACATCGAGGCGAAGGACGGCGGCAAGGAGATCGTGCACGGCAACGGCAAGGTCGTGCGCGCCCGCCTGTCGGACGCAGCGCACTTCTGGCACCGCGACCAGGGCAACCTGCCGGACCTCGAAACGCTGGCAGCATCGGCGAAGACGTTCAATCTTGATCTCGCCAAGCCGCTCGACCAGCGCATGGCCAAGCTCGATGCGCTGAACGTCACCTTCCATGCCAAGCTCGGCACCCAGGGCGAGCGCGTCGCCCGCATTCGGGCGCTGGCCGGTGAACTCGCCAAGGTGACCGGTGCCGACGTGAAGCTCGTCGACCGCGCGGTCGTGCTCGCCAAGGCGGACCTGCGCACTGAAGCCGTCGGCGAATTCCCCGAACTTCAGGGCATCATGGGTCGCAAGTATGCATTGCTTCAGGGTGAAGACGACGCAGTGGCGACGGCGATCGAAGATCACTGGAAGCCGAACGGTCCCTCGGACCGCGCGCCGACCGATCCGGTTGCAGTGACCGTCGCGCTTGCCGACAAACTCGACACGCTCGTCGGCTTCTGGGCGATCGACGAAAAGCCGACCGGCTCGAAGGACCCCTTCGCGCTGCGCCGCGCAGCACTCGGCGTCATCCGTCTGATTCTGGAAGGCAAGGCGCGCCTGGCACTGTTGCCCGCTTTCGAAACGGCGCTCGCCGCCCTTCGCGCGCAGAAGCCGGCGCTTGCGGACGACGTTTCGGCCGATCTGCTCTCCTTCTTCCATGATCGCCTCAAGGTCTACCTGCGCGACCTCGGCGCCCGTCACGACCTGATCGACGCCGTGCTGACGCCGGACGCCGACGACCTGCTGATGATCGCCCGTCGCGTTGAAGCGCTGACCGCCTTCATCACCGACGAGGAAGGCCGCAACCTCTTGGCCGGCACCAAACGCGCCACCCAGATCCTGGCCGCCGAAGAGAAGAAGGGCACTGCCGTCGCCGACGCCGTCGATGCCGGCCTCTTCCGTCTCGATGCCGAAAAGGCGCTGCACCAGGCCGTCGAAATTGCTTCGGCTGAAGCACGCGATGCGATCGCCAAGGAAGACTTCCGTTCGGCCATGGAAGCGTTGGCCAAGTTGCGCGAACCGGTCGACCAGTTCTTCAACGACGTGCTCGTCAATGACGACGATGCGGCAATCCGCGCCAACCGCCTGGCGCTGCTCGGCCTGATCCGTTCGGCCACCGGCACGGTCGCGGACTTCTCGAAGATCGTCGGGTAAGGCGGAATCGCCGCCGGGAGACCGGCGGCATCACGCCCGCGCACAAACGTTCAAGCGGCTCGCTGCCCGGCGACCTATATCCTGTCTCCATCACACAAGATGGAGACAACCGATGACGATCGCGACGAAGACTTACAAGCCGATCAATTTCGCCGAAAAACTCTCGCTCTTCACAGATCAGTGGCAGCCGCGCGTCCTTGCCGAACTCAATGACTACCAGTTCAAGATCGTGCGCATCGAGGGCGACTTTATCTGGCACGATCATCAAGATACCGACGAAGCCTTCATCGTGCTCGAGGGCACGTTGCGCATCGACTTCCGCGACGGGGCTGTGACGCTCGGTCCCGGCGAAATGTACGTCGTGCCGAAGGGCGTCGAGCACAAGCCCTATGCGGAGCAAGAGGTGAAGATGCTCTTGATCGAGCCGCGCGGGACGCTCAACACCGGCCACGAGGGTGGCGAACGCACCGCGGAGAACGACCGCTGGATCTGATCCTTGTCCCAGGGCACCACGATCGCACTTGCTGACCGGCATGGCGCCGGGGTAGAGAGAGGCATGCCCGCAAAGATCCTCGTCAGCGCCTGCCTCATGGGCCATGCCGTTCGTTATGATGGCCAGTCGAAGCCGCTTGTTCATCCGGCGATCGACCGCTGGCGCGCGGAAGGCCGTCTCGTGACCATCTGTCCGGAAATGTCGGCCGGCATGCCGGTGCCACGCCCGCCGGCCGAGATCGCCGCCGGCGCCGTCGGCAAGGATGTGCTCGCCGGCAAGGCGAGGGTGGTGGAGATCAGCGGTGGCGATGTCACCGAGGGATTCATACAGGCGGCCGAGAACGCGCTTTCGCTTGCTAGGCAAGCTGACTGTCGCTTCGCGCTCTTGATCGATGGCAGCCCGTCCTGCGGATCGGGCTTCGTTTATGACGGCAGCTTTTCCGGCGCGCGCCATCCGGGTGAGGGCGTCACGGCCGCCCTGCTGCTTGCCAACGGCGTCGAAGTATATTCGGACAGGCAGATCGAGGCGCTGGTCGCGCGGATCGAAGAATTGGAAAGCCCGAAATAAAAAGATTGCGCCCCTGCTTCTCTCAGGGGCGCAATCTCTCGCTTTTGCAGCGATGCCCGTCAGCCATTTAGTGCAGGGGACGGCTGAGCGGGGCAGGGAACTTTCCCGATAGGCGATCAGTCTAGCCGAAGTTCGAGGGTGGACGGATCAAAATCCTGTGAGCCCTCGTTTGCCGCGGGGGTCGCCACCACGGACGCGCCGATCGGTGTCACCGCGGCGGTCTTTGCTGTCTGATCGATGGCAAGAAACTCCGGCTTGGAAACCTGCGGGTTCTGGTCGTTCGAAATGTTCGAGACGGTCACGGTTGCAGCGTCGCCGTCGGTTTCGGCCGTCTTGATCATCTCGTGAGACGGCTTGCTGACGAAGACCACCGGTGAACCACCGAGCCAGGCCTCGGTGCGCACCATCTTCATCTCGCCGTTGATTTTCTTAAGCTCGATCGTTTCGTCGCCAGTCGCAATCGTCGGCACGACATAGGTGACCTTCTTCCGCGATTGCAGCGGCGGGCAATCGGCGCAGGAAACCGTGGAGACGCTGGCATTGTCGGTCGTGCCGGAAGCGATCGCTTCGATCGACGACGCCGCGGCATTGCCAGCGGCAAGGCCAAGGACGGTGGTGATCAGCAACAGGCGCATCGTTTTTCTCCCGGATCGTTACCGGGGAGAATATGCGCGCTCCCTTACTTTCCCGTCAGGAGAATTGGTAAAAATAGAATGATCCGCGAATTGACCGGCTACCGGTCACGCCTTCTCGCGTGCGACCGCGCGCCAGCCGATATCGTGCCGGTAGAAGCCGTTGTCCCAGGAAACGGCCGAAAGGGCCGCATAGGCTCTGTCCTTGGCCGCGCCAGCGCTGGTTCCCGTCGCGGTGATGTTGAGCACGCGGCCGCCGGTTGCGACCAGGGCCCCCTCCTTCATCGCTGTGCCGGCATGGAACACCTTGGTGGTGTCGGACGCTGCGGGGAGAGCACCGATCGGCGTGTTTTTCGCGTAGCTGCCGGGATAGCCCTTGGAGGCCATGACGACGGTCAACGCCGTCTCGTCGCGCCACTCCACAGCCATGCCGGCGAGCGTGCCGGTCGCGGCGGCATAGAGCAGCGGCAGAAGATCGCTCTTCATCCGCATCATCAGCACCTGGCACTCCGGGTCGCCGAAACGGACGTTGTATTCGATGAGTTCCGGACCCTTGGCGGTGATCATCAGCCCGGCAAAGAACACGCCGGAGAAGGGATGGCCGCTTTCCGCCATGCCGCGCATCGTCGGCTCGATGACTTCCTTCATCGTGCGCTCGATCATCTCTGACGTCATGACCGGGGCCGGCGAGTAGGCGCCCATGCCACCGGTGTTCGGCCCCGTGTCGCCGTCGCCGACGCGCTTGTGGTCCTGCGCTGACGCCAGCGCCAGCGCCGTCTTGCCGTCCGAGAGGCAGAAGAAGCTTGCTTCCTCGCCGTCGAGATAGGCTTCCACCACCACCTCGGCGCCGGCGGCGCCAAAGGCACCGGCGAAACAATCGTCGACGGCGGCGAGCGCCTCGTCGAGCGTCATGGCGACGGTGACACCCTTGCCGGCGGCGAGGCCATCGGCCTTGATGACGATCGGTGCACCCTGTTCGCGCACATAGGCCTTGGCGCTCTCCGCATCGGTGAAGCGGCCATAGGCGCCGGTCGGAATGTCGTAGCGGGCGCAGAGATCCTTGGTGAAGCCCTTGGAGCCTTCGAGCTGGGCGGCGGCGGCAGAGGGGCCGAAGACGGCGATGCCGGCAGCGCGCAGCACGTCGGCAAGACCGGCGACCAGCGGTCCCTCAGGCCCGACCACGACGAAATCGATCGCTTCCTTGCGGCAGAAGTCGGCGACGGCCGCATGGTCGTCCGTGTCGAGTGCAACGATTTCCGCTTCTTCGGCAATGCCTGGATTACCCGGCGCGGCATAGAGCTTCGTCAGTTTCGGCGACTGCGCGATCTTCCATGCAAGGGCGTGTTCGCGCCCACCCGATCCGATCAGAAGAACCTTCATTGCAGCCCCCGATATCCCGAAAATGTTGCGCTGCGGTTAGGACGGCAGGGCGGCAAGGTCAAGGGAAAATGGGAGTTCCGGTGGCGATTCTCGCAATCGCCACCTCTCAGGCGATGGCCTGGCGGCTCTGTTGCTCGTCCAGCGCTTCGTCATGCGCGTAGCGCGCAGTGCGTGTCAGCGCCCAGATCGCCAGATCCTCGATCGGCAGCGGCTTGCTGATGAGGTAGCCCTGGAACAAGTCGCAGCCGGCCGCCGTCAGCATGGAGAGCTTCTCCGGCGTGTCGATGCCTTCGCCGACGACCGCGACGTCCTTGGCGTGGCAGAGCGCGATCAGCGCCTTCAGAACCGGCAGGGAATGCGACGCGGTGAGGTTCGATACCAGCGCCCGGTCGAGCTTGATGGTATCGGCGGTGTATTCGATGATCTGCTGCACGGACGTGTAGCCGGCGCCGAAGTCGTCGATCGAAAGCCGGAAGCCGTTCTGGCGGAGCGCGTCGATGTTGCGGCGAAGCTGGTCGCTGAACTTGACGGCAAAGGTTTCGGTCAGTTCGATCTCGATCGAGCGCGCCTCCAGCCCATGCCGTTGCAGGCAGTCGGCGAAGTGGTCGGCAATCGCCTTGGAGTGCAGTTCGGCCGAGGAAATATTGATGGCGAGCACGGTTTCGGGGCCGAACAGGGCCTTCAACTGGCCGCAGTCGGACATCGCCTTGTTGATCACCCACCAGTCGATCTTGGTGAAAAGCCCCGAGCTTTCGGCGATCGGCACGAATTCGTCCGGGGTGACGTTGCCGAGCACCGGCGAGTACCAGCGCAGCAGCGCTTCGCAGCCGGTGACCCGGCCTTCGGTATCGACCATCGGCATGTAGACGAGGTGGAACTGCTCGTCCGGATCGAGCGAGCGCAGTTCATCCTGGATCTGGCGCAGCCGCGTACGCTTGTCGTGAAGCGCGCGCGAGTAGCGGGCCGAGCGGTTCTTGCCGCTGGTCTTGGCCTGATACATCGCCGCATCGGCATTCGCGATCAGCTCGGTGAGGTTGGTGGCGTCATCCGGGCAGATCGCCGCACCGATGCTTGCGGTCACCGGATAGCGCTTGTCGGAGACTTCGAAGCCGTCCTCGAAAAGCGAGAGGATGGCGCCCGAGATTTCCCGGACTGTCCCGTCGCCCGGGCGCGAACGCACCAGCACGGCGAATTCGTCGCCCGAAAGGCGCGCGAGGATGGCCGGCTTCTGGCCGCGGCGTTCGGTAATCGCGTCGACCCGCTCGGCGATGCGGGTCGCCAAGGTCTTCAGGAGTTCGTCGCCGATCTCGTGGCCATGCTTGTCGTTGACGAACTTGAAGTTGTCGATGTCGATGAACAGCAGGCTGCACTTCTCGCCGGCCGCGATCGCCTCCCGCACGACGCCGGCGGCGAGTGCGTTGAAATGGCCGCGGTTGCTGATCCCCGTCAGCGTATCGGTCCAGGAACTGCGCTGCACGAGCTTCAGCGATTGCACCGACTGGCGGTGCAATTCGCGGATGTTTTCCGTGAGGCGCCCGATCTCGCCCTTTTCTTCCATGTCGCGGATTTCGTCGCGCGCACCGACCATCACCGCCATCACATTGGCGTCGAGGGTGGCGATCGGATCGGTGATGAAGCGGCGGATCAGCATGATGATCAGCCAGATCGAGAACAGGCTCATGGCGACGGCGCCGAGCGCCAGCAGGAACTTCTGCTGCGCCATCAGTGCATCGAAATGCTCGCTCGAAACGGTGAGCGTCGCATAGAGCGAGGGCCCGAGATGCACGCTTGCCGAAAGGTCGTCTGTGACGGCCAACGGCCAGGGCTGCAGTGCGATGTCGGAGCCGTATTCCTTCTTCAGTGCCTGCTGCATGTCGAGGAAGCGGTCGGGCTGGATCGCGACCTGCACGAGCAGGGCGTTCGATTTCTTGCTCGGCAACGGCCGGGTGAAGGCAATCGGGTCGAGGAAGAAGGAATAGACGATACGCGGTCTCTGGCCCGCTTCGTAGAGATAGGTCCAGTCGGCGAGCTTGTCTTCGCGGATCAGCCGGCGGGCGAGGTTGAGCTGCGCCTCGTCGATCTCGGCGAACGGATCCCAGCTGTTTTCGAAGTAGTATTCGGACTTGAGCTCCGAACTCAGAAGTGCAAGCGACACATAGCCCGTCGGATCGTCGAGCAGCGATTTGACGCTCTCCTGCAGCCGCACGCCGAGCGCATTGGCGCGATAGCTCGCATCTGTTTCGGAAACGTACTGGCGCAGCGAATTGCCGTTCAAGAGCGCATTGAGAAAGCCCTTGCTGCGACCGATCTCGTTCTGGAAGACGGCGGCCGCATGTTCAAGGCGCTGCGACAGCTTGGCATGCTCGAGCGCGCGAATGGAGCGGCTCTGCGTGACGTGGACCGAGATCGCCGCCAGCAGATAGCCGGCAAGCACCACGGGAAAAATCAGGATGAGCGCGCGTTTGCCGAGGTTCACTGGAAATTCGCCAATGTGCTGATGATCCGTCGGCGCAATTGCACCGATTCTGTGGACAGTTCCTGTTGATACTGGCTCTTGGCCAGAATGTCGGGCGAGGGGTAGATCGCCGGGTCGGAGCGGACCTCTTCCGGCAGGAGTGCGTGGGCCGCCCGGCTTGCCGTCGGCATGTTGAGTGCCAGCGCATTGGCGGCGGCACTCCCCGGCGAGCCGAGATAGTCGAGCAGCGCCAGCGCCCGATCCTTGTTTTGCGATTTGGCAACGACGGACATGCAGTCGAGCCAGGAGAGCGTGCCTTCCTTGGGAACCACGTAACGCCATATGCCAGGAGTGCCGGCCTTGGCATTGAGGACATGCTGGTCGCCGCTGTAGCCGAGCGCCATGTAGATGTCCTTGCTGACGGCAGGGTTCTGGATCGAGCTGATGACGTATTCGTAGGTGAGCACGGAAGGGGCCTGTTCCTTCATCAGCGTGAAGGCGGCCCTCAGCGTGCTGCTGTCATTGGTGTTAATCGATTGGCCGAGCAGCATCAACGGCGCGACGAAGGCTTCGTTGTGGTCGTCGTACATAGCCACATGCTTGGAAAGCGCAGGGGCAGGGCGCATCAGATCCTGCCAGGAGGTCGGTGCTTCGGATAACACGTCGGAGCGGTAGAGAATGCCCATCGTGCCCCAGAGATAGGGCAGGCCCCGGCCGGAGCAGCGCGTGCGCCAGCTTTCGTCGTAGTCCCTGAGCGAGGCGACGTTGGTCTCGTCGAGCTTTTCGAGAACGCCCTTGCGGCCGAAGAGGGCGGCACTGTTTTCGCCGGTTACCACCAGGTCGACGCGGCTGTTCGGATCGGCCAGCACCTCGTCGCGGGTATCGCCGCTGTCGTAATAGACCTGGTGCACCGCAACGCCCGTGATCGACGACCAGCGGTCGAGGATCTTCTGGTCGATATAGGATTCCCAGATGAGCAGGTTCAGGGTCTCGGCCGGTGCCGCCGTTGCGAATAGCAACGTCGCCAATAAGGCCGGAATCGCCGTTCGCCCCTGCATTGTATACCCCTGCCCAAGCCCGTCAGACGACCGTAGCGCGCAAAAATTTATGAATGATTACGTAGGGCTGCGCGCGGCCGCGGGGTGGCGATGGCTGTGTCTTTCGAGAAACGGAAACCGGGCGCCGCATGGCGGCGCCCGGTCCGATTTTCCAGGTCTTTCTGCCTGATCTTTTATCGTGCCGGGATCCTCGGCAGGAGGATGGTGAGCACGCCGAGCAGCGGCAGATAGGAGCAGATCGTGTAGACGAACTCGATGCCCTGCCGGTCGGCGAAGATGCCGAGTACGGCAGCGCCCATACCGCCGAAACCGAAGGCGAACCCGAAGAAGACGCCGGCAATCAGTCCGACGCGACCGGGAACCAGCTCCTGGGCGAAGACGACGATCGCCGAGAAGGCCGAGGAGAAGATCAGGCCGATAATGACGGAGAGCACGCAGGTCCAGAAGAGGTTCGCATAGGGCAGAATCAAGGCGAAGGGGATGACGCCGAGGATCGAGAACCAGATGACGAAGCGGGCGCCGTAACGGTCGCCGATCGGGCCGCCGAGGAAGGTTCCGGCTGCGGCAGCACCCAGGAACAGGAACAGCATCAGCTGCGCCTGCTGCACCTCGACGCCGAATTTCTCGATGACGAAGAAGGTGAAGTAGCTGGAGATGCTCGCCATGTAGACATTCTTGGTGGCCGTCAAAAGCACGAGCACGGCAACCGCCCACATCACCCGGCCCTTCGGCAGGGGCAGGGCCCGGCTCGGGGCTGCGCGGCTCATGGTCGTGCGGCGATGGCGGACATACCAGGTGCTGACCCAGGAGAGCACGAAGAAGCCGATGATCGCGACGATCGAGAACCAGCTGAGGCTCCCCTGGCCGAACGGGATGACGATGAAGGCGGCGAGCAGCGGACCCATGGCGCTACCGGCATTGCCGCCTACCTGGAACAGCGATTGGGCAAGGCCGTGGCGACCGCCCGAGGCAAGGCGGGCGATGCGGGACGATTCCGGATGGAAGATCGCCGAGCCGACGCCGATCAGGCTGGCAGCAACCAGAAGAACCCAGAAGTCATGGGCGTTGGCGAGCAGGATCAGGCCGCTGCAGGTCGAGAGCATGGCGAGCGGCAGGGAATAGGGCAGGGCCCAGCGGTCGGTGATGATGCCGACGGCCGGCTGCAGCATCGATGCCGTCAGCTGGAAGGTGAAGGTCAGGAGGCCGATCTGCACGAAGTCGAGCGAGTAATTCGCCTTCAGCAGCGGATAAAGCGCGGTCAGCAGCGACTGCATGATGTCGTTCAGCATATGGCAGAAGCTGACGGCGAGGATGACGGAGAAAGCCGTCTTCTCCGGGGAGATCCCGGAAGTTGAAGTCACGGTAGACATGGGTGATTCCTTGCCGTCTCGAAGGTTGTGTGCGGCGTGGCCCCATCTCTACTGAGGTTGCGATTGGCCTGCTTTTGTGATCTGGTCGATTTCTTTCGTGAGTGGGCCAAATGGCGATCCGTCGATATCCGCTACCGCAGCTTCCCGATGACGATCACTTCCGGAACCTCGACTGGGTCGAGACCGGAAACGCCCCGGTGCTCGCCCTCGGACGGGATTACAATGCCGGCCTCCTCGTGCCTTTTCACAAACACACCCGGACCCAGCTCTGGTGGGCGCGCGGCGGCGTCGTGCTGATGCGCACCGAGCGCGGGCGGTGGATGGTGCCGCCCGGCCACGCTCTTTTGATCCCGGCGGGCATGGAGCATTCGGCCGAGATGATCAGCGACGTGCGCATGCACTCGATCTACTTTGCGCCGGACCTTTTGCGCGCCGAGCGGCCGATGGTCATGGAAATCAATCCTTTGGCCGGCAGCCTCGTCGATGCCCTCGTCAGCGTCGAGAACGAGGCGATGTCGGAGCGGCGCGAACAATTGGTGACCGATCTGCTTCTGGAGGAAATCGGCCGCCTGCAGGAGCGCCCGCTCGGCCTGCCGTTCCCGCGCGACGAACGGCTTGCGGCGCTTTGCCGGCAATTTTTGCAGGCGCCATCGGCGGCCGCCAGCATCGACCAGTGGGCCGACAGGCTGGGTCTCAGCCGCCGCTCGTTCACGCGGCTGTTTCGCAACGAGACGGGCGTCAGCTTCGTCACCTGGCGTCAGCAGGCCTGCATCTTCGCCTCGCTGCCGCTTTTGGCCGACGGTGAGCCGATCATCAACGTGGCGCTCGATGCCGGCTATGAGAACGTCGCGGCCTTTACCACGATGTTCCGCCGCATGCTGGGCAGCCCGCCGAGCGTCTATCTGAAGACCTATCTCGGCCAGTGACTGTGGGCAGCTAAGCGCTCATGGGAAACGAAAGCTGAATTGACCTGGTTAACGGAATCGTAGGAACAAGGGCCAATAACTCGCCATGTGCCGTTCCTGCCCACTCCCTCCTTCGGCCCGACGGCACGGCCAATTTCGCCCCGGCGAATGCATCTTCCGGAGTTGTTTCTTGCGTATCCGTTCTCTTCTTCTCCTTTCTGGAACCCTTTTGCTGTCGGCAAATGCCGCCTCTGCCGGCGACGGCCAACATTTCTGGTCCGGCGACTGGTACCTGAAGGTCGGCGCCACCGGCTTCTACGGCCCGAAATACGAAGGCGCTTCCAAGCGCATGTTCCAGGCTGCCCCGCTGATCTCGCTCGGCAAGGCCGGCAGCACGGTCCGCTTCTCCTCGCGCAATGACAACATGTCCTATGCGCTCGTCGACCAGGGCAGCTTCCGCGCCGGTCTCGTCGGCAAGCTGATCTTCGAACGCGATTCCGGCACCTCCAGCGACCTCAAGGGTCTTGATCCGATCAAGTTCGGCGGTGAAGCCGGCGGCTTTGCCGAGGTCTACCCGACCGACTGGCTGCGCGTGCGCGCCGAGGTCCGCCAGGGCATTCGCAGTCACCACGGCGTCGTCGCCGATGTTGCGGCGGACGCCTTTGCTGATGTCAGCAGCAATGTCCGTATTTCCGGCGGCCCGCGCCTGTCGGCGGCCACCAGCGGCTACTACACGGCCTACTACGGTGTGAATGATCGCGAGGCGGCGGCCTCCGGTCTCAGCAACTATACCCCGCATGGCGGCGTCGGATCGGCCGGCGTCGGTGCCGCGATCACCTGGCAGGCAACCGAAAAGCTCGAGACGAGCGCCTATGCCGAATACAAGCGCCTGCTTGGTCCGGCAGCCGATTCCAGCCTCGTTCGCGAACGCGGCAGCCGCAACCAGGTTCTCGTCGGCCTGTCGGCAACCTACCGCTTCGATTTCACGCTTCCCTGATCAGGCGTTTTGCTCCCTTGGTCGGCGGCGATCTCGCCGCTTGACCGGTCGGGCCTGCGGCGTCAAACAGGGATATGAACACAATCTCTGCCGATTCCGGCCGCGTTCAGGACGCGCCATCCAACAACTGGGTCTATCGCGTGCTGCCGCGTGCGCTCTGGCCCTATGCGCAGCTCGCTCGTTGGGACCGTCCGATCGGCTGGCAACTGCTGCTGTTGCCGTGCCTCTGGTCCGTGGCCCTGGCGTCGGGCGCGGCGGCCAGCGCCGGTCAATTCTCCTTCGGCCGCTTCCTGTTCCATTGCTTCCTGTTCACTGTCGGCGCCATCGCCATGCGTGGCGCCGGCTGCACCTACAACGACATCGTCGATCACGACATCGACATGGAAGTTGCCCGCACCCGCTCGCGGCCGCTGCCGTCGGGCCGTGTTTCGCGCCTTCAGGCCAAGGTGTTCATGGTGCTGCAGGCGCTCGTCGGCCTTGTGGTGCTGTTGCAGTTCAACACCTTCTCGATCGTGCTCGGCATCCTGTCGCTGGCGATTGTCGCGATCTACCCTTTTGCCAAGCGCTTTACCGACTGGCCGCAGTTTTTCCTGGGGCTAGCGTTTTCGTGGGGAGCGCTGATGGGCTGGGCGGCCGAGTTCGGCACGCTCTCCTTGGCCGCCGTTCTGCTTTACGGCGCGGCGATCGCCTGGACGATCGGTTACGACACGATCTACGCTTACCAGGACAAGGAGGACGACGAACTGATCGGCGTGCGCTCGACGGCGCGGCGCTTCGGTGAAAACCCGCGCCCCTGGCTGATCGGCCTTTACGGCATCGCGACGCTGCTTGTCCTTCTGTCCTTCGTCGCAGCCGGCGCCGGCGCGGTTGCCTATGTCGGCCTTCTGATCGCAGCGGCGATGCTGACCTATCAGATCCTCGTCCTGAACATCCACGATCCCGCACAGTGCCTGGCGCTGTTCAAGTTCAACGGCATCGTCGGCTTGATCATCTTCGCCGGGCTGGTGCTGGCGCTCATTCTGCGCATGATATGAAAAATCCTCCGTTGTGGCGGAGGATCGTCTTCATTGCCCCATGGGTCGGCCCGCCCGTTGCGGGCCTGCAAAAATCTCAGGCCCAGCTGATGTCGCGGGCGGCCTTGCGCTTGCGTGCCTCGTGACGCGCACGGAAACTGGACAGGACGGCGGCAACGATTGAGGCGATGTGCTTGCGCATCGGGTTTCTCCTTCTTTCGTGGTCTTGGCTATGAAGCCCATATGGCACGAAGAAGGCGATGCGACTGTTTCCGGGGGAACATCCGGTAAATCGTCGGGGGAGGCGGCAACGCCGTCAGGGCAAGCGTGCCCGTAAGAAATATCCCGACAGATCTGACCGCACCAAACGCGACAGCCGGCCGCAGGGAACGGCCGGCTGTCGCGCTGGAGGTAGGCTCTGCAATTAGCTGCGGGCGATGATCTCGCGCCCGTCGATCTTCATGTGTACGCCAAGCGTGCCGGTGGAACGGCGCACGAGGAAGCGCGGGCGGCGCTCGGCGAAGAAGGAGTGGCGGCGGCGCGGCTTGACGGGCGCGGTGCGCACGTCGCCAAGGTGCTCTTCGAGCGGCCTTGCCACGCCATCCGCTTCGACCATCAGCATCGGAATGCGGTAAGCTTCTGCCCAGGCGCGCCAGTCGGCCGCGATGTCGGACAGGTCGTGTGCGACGAGCAGCGGGACACAGAGGTCCGGGTCGTCGTGATGAAGTTCCAGCGTCACTGTAACGTCTCCGTCGCCGTGATCGATCGCGCGAGCCGCGACCCCCTTGAATGCGCGCGCCGGCAGTGCGATCGAAAGCGGCAGGCCGCTCGATGGTAGCACCTTGCGCAGAACTGCGCCACGCTCGTCCAGGCTGATCGTGACATTACCGGTGTGACCGCGCAAAGCGTAGCTCGCCTGCTGTGGAAAGCGCTGCGGATCAAGACGGAGCGTGTTTTCGACCCATGCGGGTTGAGAGAGTGTGTTGCGCATTTCAATCGCCCTTGTTTTTCCTTGAGAGCCGGTTTCCGGTCTTCTCGTCGGGACTTTTTCGTCCTCTATGAGCAGGAGAATAGGCGGCGCCCTTTCCGAACGACTTAAAATTCGCGGTTAAGAAAACTTTGCGTTTTTCGATGGTTAGCAAAAGCCGACCGGTCAGGGTTTCCGTTTCGTCAACAGTGCGACTGCATTCGTTCCGATCAGGCGCACCTGCGCTGTCGTTCGAACTGCCGGAAAAGCCACACGCAAGCCAGCTCTGCAATCATGACGCGTCAGAATTCTATTTCGGGGCTCGGGTCCGGCCTGTCCCCATGGGTAACCGACGAGGCGCCAGGGCATGGTATCGACCTATCTCGACTACAGTCGCATCACGCGGGACATGAGGAGCAGCCTCAACCGCATTGCCCAGCAGCCGCAGATCGCGCGTGAAGCCGAATATTATAAAGAGAACATCGGCAGTGTGAAAACTGTCGAGGAGTTTCTGGACGACTATCGACTCTACTCATACGCGATGAAGGCACATGGCCTGGAGGACATGACCTATGCCAAGGCCTTCATGCGCAAGGTCCTGGAAAGCGACCTTTCGGACGAAAACAGCTTTGCCAGCCGTCTCACCGATGAACGCTACCGCAACTTCGCGCAGGCCTTCAACTTCAGCTCGTCGAAGCCGGTGGCTCAAACCAACGCACAGCAGGATGCGCTGATCGGTCTCTACAACGAGCGGATCGCTAGCCTCGACACGGTCATGCGCGGCGAGATGGCCTATTTTGGCGCGGCCATGGATCTGGTCACCGATGTCGACAAGTTTCTCGGCAACGAACGGCTGCGTTCGTTTGCCTTTACGGTCTTCGGGCTGGACACGAAGACATTCAACTACACTGAAGTGCGCAACGCCCTGACCAGTGACCCGGCCGCACTAACCGCAAGCCGCACGGCCGACATCACGAGACGGGATGAAGCGGTCAAGCTGCAGACGGACCTCGACACACGGAGGAAGTCTCTCGCGGCGATCGATGTGCTGACCGCCCAACTGGCTGAAGCACCCTCTGCGGACAAGCCGGCTATTCAAGCGAAGATCGACGAACAGAACGCGATCGTCGCGGATCTCGATGCCAAGCTGCCGCCACGCGATCAGGCTCCTGCGCTGATGACATCGCTCGGCCAGGAAATCAACCAGCTGAACGGGCGCATCCGCAGTTTCGCAACCTACATCAAGTTGGCGGAAACGTTCAACTTCAACGCCGACGGCACCGTTCCTGCCGGTGAGAAGGCGATCAGTGAAGAGAAGAAGACCGCGCTCAACAACAT
Organism: Ensifer sp. PDNC004; assembly: GCF_016919405.1. NCBI lineage: Bacteria > Pseudomonadati > Pseudomonadota > Alphaproteobacteria > Hyphomicrobiales > Rhizobiaceae > Ensifer > Ensifer sp. PDNC004. The sequence goes on along the minus strand of NZ_CP070353.1, from coordinate 1,993,517 downwards.
CTACGTCTTCGAAAAACCCGGCGATACCCCAATGGGCGGAACGCGCCTGACCGGTGCCGGGGCGCTGCTCAACAAGGAATACTACGAGCAGAAGATCGCCGGCATTACCAGCATTTCTGAGCTGACAAGCGATAGCCGGCTGTTCAATTACATCGTCACAGCCTTCGGCCTCAAGTCATCGACAACGGTGCCGTCGACGATCGAAAACATTCTCACCAGCGACATCAACGACCCGAACAGCTACGTCAACACACAGGGCGGCGAGTACAATGCCGCCTTCAAGGCGATGCACAAGGCCTTCAATTTCCAGGCCGACGGTACGCTGCAGCCCGGCAAGACGGCACAGAACGCAGATCAGTTGAAGACCACGTCCGACGGCTACATGGTGCGCTACAACGACAAGGGCGACGCCGAAGACGAAGCGATGGTCAAGAGCTTCAAGCTCTTGGTCAACACGATGGAATCGGTCGACAAGCTGCTTGCCGACAAGGGTGTGGTGACGTTCACGCTGCGCGCCTTCGGACTAGAAGAAGAGGGGCTGAGCACGCGTGAGCTGAGGCGCATCCTGACCAGTGATCTCAACGATCCCAAGAGCTATGCCAACACGCTGCGTGACGAGCGCTACGTCAAGCTCGTGAAGGCGTTCAATTTCAATCCCGACGGGACGCTCGGCGCGCCGAAGCTCGCGCAGAGCGACTCCGACATCATGAGCACGGCGAGGGACTACATCATCGCCAAGTCCCGCTTCGGGACCGATGACGAGAAGAAGGTCGCCAAGCAAAAGGCCCAGGACGAAGCCAAATACTACACCGCCGAGATCGCGAAGATCGAAACACTGGATGACTTTCTGAAGAACCGGCGACTGGTCGATCTGGTCCTTGTCGGCTCCGGTATCGACCCCGAGACGGTCAAGAGCGATTATCTCAGAGAGATGTTCACGTCGGATCTCGAAGATCCGAAGAGTTTTATCAACACCGATCCGAACGGGCTGAAATACCGCGAGATCGTCTCGTCCTTCAACTTCGACAAGGACGGCAAGATCGTCCGGGGCGAGGCAGGCCATATCCAGACCCGCCGCGGTCTCATCACCACGGTCGATCTCTTCCTCAACCAGTCGCTCGAAGAACGGGAAGGCGCCGACAACGGCGGCATTCGTCTTGCGCTCTACTTCAAGCGCAAGGCCCCGGAGATCAATACTGCATACGACATCCTGGCCGACCGCGCCCTGTTCGAGGTGATCAAGACCGCCTACAGCATGCCGGAGGGCTTGCAGAACGCCAAGATCGAAGCCCAGGCGGCCTATATCGAGCGCACGATCAACCTCAAGGAATTGCAGGAGCCCGGGAAGATCGACAAGCTGCTGCAGCGCTTCACGGCACTCTATGACGTCGAAAACAACCAGGACGTTTCGCCTGGTCTCGCGATCCTGACCGGCGGCGGGGGCGGCAGCGTCAGTGCCGAAACGCTGATGACGCTCTCGCAGCTACGCGCCGGCGGCCGCTGAGGCCTGCCGCCTGATGGCCGAGCTTCGGCTTGGCGGATGCATGGTAGCTCGCCGCGCGAGGCGGGCCGCCGTCATCGGTCAGCGCGCAACACCTTGTCGGGGTTCATGATGCCCGCGGGATCGAATGCGTGCTTGATGCGTTGCATCAGCTCGATTTCGATCGGGGCCCGGACCTCGGCGAGTTCGTCGCGCTTCAACTGGCCGATGCCGTGTTCGGCAGAGATCGAGCCGTTATACCCAAGCACGATGCCGTGGACGATGGCGTTGATTTCGCGCCAGCGGTCGAGGAAGGCCTGCTTGTCGGCGCCGACAGGCTGCGAAATGTTGTAGTGGATGTTGCCGTCGCCCATGTGGCCGAAGGAACAGATGCGCGCGCCGGGAATCGCTTTCATGACGGCGGCATCCGCCTCCTTCATGAAGGCCGGAATGCTGGAGACGGGCACGGAGACATCGTGCTTGATCGAGCCGCCCTCTGGCTTCTGCGCCGGTGACATGCTCTCGCGCATGTGCCACAGCGCCTTGGCCTGTGTCTCGTTGGCGGTAATTACGGCATTCTCGACGAGGCCGGCCGCATATCCCTGTTCCAGAAGATCCTGCACCATCCGTTCCGCGCTTTCGGCGCTATCGGATGTCGAGATATCGATCAGCGCGTACCAGGGATGGATCGTTGCCATCGGGTCACGAACGCCGGGGATGTGCTTGGCGGTGAATTCGACGCCGAGCCGCGGCATCAGCTCGAAGCCGGTCAAAGCCGCTCCACAAAGGCTGGAAGCTTTTTCGAACAAAGCGAGCGCTTGCTCGACGGTGCCGACCCCGGCAAAGGCGACCTGATGTCCGAGTGGCTTCGGGAAGAGCTTGAGCACGGCGCCGGTGATCACGCCGAGCGTACCTTCGGCACCGATGAAGAGATCGCGCAGATCGTAGCCGGTATTGTCCTTTTTCAACCGGCGCAGCCCGTCCCAGATTTCGCCGGTCGGCAGCACCACCTCGAGGCCGAGGCAGAGCTGGCGCATGTTGCCATAGGCAAGCACGGCGGTGCCGCCGGCATTGGTGGAGAGGTTGCCGCCGATGCGGGCCGAACCTTCCGAGCCGAGCGACAGCGGGAACAGGCGATTGTGCTCGTCCGCCGCCTTCTGGATGTCGGCAAGGATGCAGCCGGCATCGGCGACGATGACATTGCCGACCGGATCGATGTCGCGAATGCGGTTCAGCCGTTCCAGCGAAAGAACGATGTCCGCCTTGCCCTCCCGCGGGATCTGCCCGGCGACGTGGCCGGTGTTGCCGCCCTGCGGCACGATCGCCGTGCGGGTGGCGCTCGCAAGCTTCATGATGCGCGAGACCTCGTCGACGGAGCCCGGACGCAGCACCATCGGCGTCGTGCCACGGTAAAGTCCACGCGATTCGACGAGATAACGCGCCTTGTCCGGTTCGGCCGTCAACACGTTGGCGCTTCCGACGATGTCGGCGAAAGAAGCGATGAATTCGGGAGAGGGAAGGGTGGTCATGGGCCTCACTTCGCATTGCGCCTGCGCGCTATCGGATCGGTCGATCTGAGGATGTGATCCTCGGTTCCTGGTCGGCGGCGATCATAACCGCAATGGGTGCCGTTCGGTGAGGGCGGGTGCGCGGAAGATGCCGCACACTATCTTACCCTCGTGGTGCGGCTGCCCGCTGCAACCGATCGATGATGGCTTCCCCCAGCCCGTCCGAAGGGATAGGCCCGAAGGCGATGGTCTCTGCGCCGCTGGCATCCGCCCGTTTCATGTAGTCGAAGAGATTGGCGGCGGCTTCGCGCAGATTGCCGGTCGGGCTGAGGTCGAGAACGATGGCCGCCTGTTCCTCGCCGGCAATCCGATTGCCGCCGAAACGGATCAAGGCTTCGCCGGCATGCACCTCGGCGGCATCGAGCCGCACGGCAGCGCCGGGCGCATAATGCGAGGCAAGCATGCCCGGCGCCTCGATCGTCGCTCCCGCGGTCTCCGGCCGGATCACCGGACGGCCGAGCAGGCGTTCGATCTCGGCAGCATCGAGGCCACCCGGCCGAAGCAGCCGGATCTCGTCGCCATCGACCTTGATGATCGTCGATTCAAGGCCGATCTGGGCCTGGCCGGCGTCGAGGATCAGCTTCAGTTTTCCACCGAGATCGGCCTCGACATGGGCCGCACTGGTCGGGCTGATCTTGCCTGAAGTATTGGCGCTGGGCGCAGCCAATGGCCGTCCGAAGCGGGCGATGACCCGGCGCGAGAAACCGTCGGGCATGCGGATGCCGAGCGTGTCGAGGCCGGCGGACGCCAGCGCATGAACCGTGCTGTCGGCGCGCTGCCGAAGGATCAGCGTCAGCGGGCCGGGCCAGAAGGCTTCGGCCAGCTGCCGGGAAACCGGATCGAAGTGCACATGGGCTTCGGCCATCGCCATGTCGGAGACATGCGAGATCAACGGATTGAAGCGCGGGCGCCCCTTCATCTCGTAGATGCGGCTGATCGCATCAGGGTTGGTGGCGTCGGCGGCAAGGCCGTAGACGGTCTCGGTCGGAATGGCGACCGGTTCGCCTTCGGCGAGAACGTCGCAGGCACGCGCGATCGCGCGGTCCGGTTCCCTATCCGTATCGATGATCTCAGCCATGCCGTTTCCTTTCCGACGCTTCCTTAACGGACGCACCGGAAAAACAGAACGATTTTCTTTGAAGCAACCGGTTCGGCTCAGAGGCTGCGGATGATGCGGCGCAACGCGTCATCCTTGGCGCCGAGCATCAGCACGTTTTTCAGTGCGACCTTGGGATCGTCGGTGCGAAACAGCAGACCGTTGTCACGAAAATTGCGGTTGATGACCATTTGGCCGGCTTCCGCGCCCGGTTCGATGGCAACGGCGAAATACATGCGCGAATAGCCGGGCTGGATGCCTTCGAAAAAATGCGTCTCGTGGCCGAGGTCACAGTAGAAGTTGGCGAAGTAGAAGGACCAGGTGATGTCCTTGGAGGGAGTAACCGGCGTGCGCGCCGCCGTCACGTGACAGTAGCCGAGATGCGGCCGGCCGACGAGCGTGCGGTGGAAGATCATCTTCGGGAACTGGATCGAGGTGTGAAACCCGTTGATCCGCTTATGGGTCGTGTCGCCGGCGGTGTTGAGCTTCTTGCCCGTCCTGTCCGCAACTTCCTCATAGCTCAGGTAGCGCCGCTCGCTCGGCACCCATTGCCTGCGATTGATCCGGCCCGTGCGCAGGAATTCGGTATGAACCGCCATCTTCGGCGGGATTGTCGGCGGCGCCTCGGCTGCCGCGTCGTAGTATCTCAACTTTGCCATGATCGTCAGCGCGCCATCTGCCTGCCTGCAGGACCTCTCTCGTCCGCCGGCTAGGCTAGCGGCTCATGGTTAATGAATGATTGCCTCCTGGCTGCATCATGAGCGTTCCCCATCTGACCGGATGTCGCAAACGGGCGAAGCTTTCCCGCGTCTGCGCCGCCCGCGCCACAAAAGGCGGCAAATGCCCAAGACGTGGGCTATCTATATGTTTGTAGTGTAAAAATTCTAAGACAGGCGCCGTTGATGGCGGTTTTTCCCGTGTCGTCATTCTGGAATTGGATGTCGCTATCCGGCAGCTGCCAGGGCGGTTTCCGCGATTACATATCCCTACTCAAGGTGCCGTTTTCGAAGAGAAGGCGGAGAATTGGGAAGCCGGTCAAATCCCGGCGCTGCCCCCGCAACGGTGGTGGAGCGAAAGCCTCGGCAAAGGCCACTGGACGGTTCGTCCGGGAAGGCGCCGGGCTGGTCCGAACGGACGGCTCCTGAGCCCGGAAACCAGCCTTGACGGACATAACCGTAACGGGTTGCGGCGGGCAGCCGGATCGGAGCCGACAACGCATGGGCGTGCGCCCATGCGGGTTCCTGTCCTGCCTCTCCAAGACATGGCGCATGAGGACAGGACATGGAAACCAGAAACGATATGCTTCGAAAGCTGAAGGGCCGGCGCGACGGCTACAGCCTCGATCGGGCCTTTTATATCGATCCCGACTACTATCGGCAGGATCTGGAAAACATCTGGTACAAGGATTGGCTGTTCATCGGCCATGACTGCGAGATCCCGCGGGCCGGCAATTATTTCACCGTCCAGGTCGGCGACTACCCCGTTGTCATCACCCGCGATCGCCAGGGTGCCATCCGGGCATTGCACAACTCCTGCCGCCATCGCGGCTCGCGCGTCTGCACGCAACAGAAGGGCTCCTCGGCCAAGCTTGTCTGTCCCTATCACCAGTGGACGTACGAGCTCGACGGCTCGCTGCTCTTCGCCCGGCAGATGGGCGAGGATTTCGACAAGGCAGCCCACAGCCTGAAGCCGATCCATTGCGAAACGGTCGGCGGCTACATCTTCATCAACTTGTCGGAAAAGCCGATGGATTTCACGGCGTTCCGCGAGATGGCCTTGCCCTATCTCGCGCCGCACCGGCTCGGCGAAACCAAGGTCGCGTTCGAAAGCACCATCGTCGAGAAGGGCAACTGGAAGCTCGTCTGGGAAAACAACCGCGAATGCTACCATTGCGCCGCCAATCACCCGGAACTCTGCCGCACCTATCCCGAAGCCCCGACCGCGACCGGGGTGCAGGGCGCCAAGGATGATCCCGTGATTGCCGAACATTGGGCTAAATGCGAGGCCGAAGGCTTGCCGAGCGAGTTCAGGATGTCGCCGACCGGCCAGTTCCGCGCCGCCCGCATGCCGCTCATCGACAATGCCGAAAGCTACACCATGTCAGGCGCGCGCGCCGTGAAGAGGGCGCTTTCGGCCGATGTTTCCCAGAGCCAGATCGGCACGCTTCTGATGTTCCACTACCCGACCACCTGGAACCATGTGCTCGCCGACCACGCCATCACCTTCCGTGTGCTGCCGCTCGGGCCTGAACTTACCCAAGTGACGACGAAGTGGCTGGTCAACAAGGATGCGGTCGAAGGCGTCGATTACAATCTCGAGGAACTGACGCATGTCTGGACCGAGACCAACGATCAGGATCGCCAGATCGTCGAAGAAAATGCCTTTGGCATCCGCTCGCCGGCCTATGAGCCCGGCCCGTATTCGCCCGAGCACGAAGGCGGCGTGATGCAGTTCGTCGAGTGGTACTGCAAGTTCATGGAGCAGCGCCTTGCTGGCGACGCGGCTCCGCTTTCAAGGGTCGCCTGACATGCAGATGGCCCCTTCGTTTCACCATTTCGACGCGCTGCATGTCTGGATCGATCGGCAGCAGATGCTCGAATGCACATCGGCTGTCGTCGAGACCGCCGATGTCATGACCTTCACCTTCCGGGCCGAAAAGCCCGCCTGGTTCCGCTATCTCCCCGGGCAATTCGTAACGCTCGAACTGCCGGTCGCCGACGAGCCGGTCATGCGGACCTACACGCTGTCGTCGACGCCATCGCGGCCGCTTTCAATCGCGGTCACGGTGAAGGCGCAGGCCGACAGCATCGGCACCCGCTGGATGTTCGAGCATCTGAAGCCGGGCATGAAGCTCCGCGCCTTCGGTCCGCTCGGCGATTTCAGCTTCGTGCGCCATCCGGGCGACAAGTATCTGTTCATCTCGGCCGGCTCCGGCATCACGCCGATGATGTCGATGACGCGCTGGATGGCGGATTGCGTGCCCGAGACGGATGTGACCTTCATCTCCTGCGCGCGTCGTCCGGACGATCTGCTGTTCCGTTCGGAACTGGAAGTCCTGGCCACGCAGATGTCCGGGCTCAACCTCGGCTTCATCGTCGAGGGGCATGAGGCGCGCCACGGCTGGCACGGATTGCGCGGCCGCATCGACGGCGCCAAGCTGCCGCTGCTTGCGCCCGATTTCATGGACCGCACCGTCTTCTGCTGCGGGCCCGAACCCTTCATGCGCGGCGTGCGCGAGATGCTGAAATCGGCCGGTTTCGACATGGGCCGCTATCACGAGGAGAGCTTCCAGCCAGCGGCGGCACCCGCCGCGGAAGAGATCGCCGTGCGCGCCGGTGCCGGTGACGAGGGCGAGATCCAGGCGGCCAAGGTCGCCTTCACCATGAGCGGCAAGGAGGTCGAGGCCAAGCCCGGCCAGACGATCCTGCAGGCGGCGCGCGCCAACGGGGTGCGCATCGGCGCTGCCTGCGAAGGCGGCATCTGCGGCACCTGCCGGGTGATGAAGGTCGCGGGCGAGGTCGAGATGAACCACAATGGCGGCATTCTCGACGACGAGATCGACGAAGGCTACATCCTCGCCTGTTGCTCGCGACCACTTGGCGACGTCCAGATCGAAGCCTGAGGGCGTCGATGCATGTCGCGAGAAGTGCGCCGCGGTTTTGCAGCAGCGACGTGCATAAAGGATGAGAGCTTAAAGCCTGTCGCGAGATCCTTTTTCACGCGACAGGCTTAGGGCGCGTTGCAGGGGATCGGATTGGCCGAAACGCTTGCCGGGGCGTCGGTGCCGGTCGCCGTTTTCGGGCATGTGCCCTGGGCGGCTTCATTGCCGGCAATCGCCACCTGCAGGGCGCGCTCCTGGCGGGCGAAATCGATCGAGCCGGTCACCATCATGTCGACGCCGCTGCCGGCGCCGCTCGCAGCGTCGGCGCGGCTGACGAGCAGCGGCTCGCTAAACATCGCAGTCGCCCGTGCGACCGCCTGCATGCCCGTTCCCCGCTCGGCTTGGGCGACGAGCATTAGCGGTAGCGTCTTTTCCGGCAGCAAGGCGCCTTGTGCCCAGATCGCTTTCAGCGCCGGCGGCGACATCGCCGCCACATTGACGTCGATGTCGTCAAGCGTTCCCGGCACGCGGTAGGGGCAGCGGCGCTTTCCGCAGTTGATGCCCGAGGAGAACTGCCACAGCGCGTAACTGTCCCAGTTGCCCATCGGGAAGACCTGGCGGATATCCGGCTTGTAGCGGGCGTACCAGAGCGGCAGACGCGACAGCAGCCGGTGCTTGGCCCGGTGCGCGGCGATGTATTTGGCGGTGATGTGGTTGGTGTAGAGGATCGGGTAGCGCCCGGTCCGGGTCTTGATGTGCCCGGCGAAGATGGCGGCGTCCTCAAGCGACATGTACTTGTCCGGATCAATGCCTTCGAGATCGAGCACCATCAGTTCGTCGTCGCGCGGATCGGCGTAGTCGAGGAAATGGTTCGCCTGGTCGACGGGATTGCCCGGACGGGCGAGGTGGTAGGCGCCCCAGAGCAGCCCGTGCGAGCGGGCAATCATCCGGCGGGTCTGGTAGAGTTCGCGGCTGACGGCGTATTTGCGCCACATGGTCTTGCAGTGGTTGAAGGTGTCGCCGTTATGGTCGCCGGTGCAGGAGAAGCTTTCGGGCAGGCCGTCGGAGGCCTTGGCGATGAAGCCGGAAATGCGCTTGTCGCCAAGCATCGTTTCCCAGTCGATACTGTTCATCTCATAGGCGTCGACGATGATGGCGTTCGATTTGGTCTTCCAGGGCTCCAGTTCACCGGCGCGTGCGACAGCCGCCGCGAAAGCCAGACCGATGAAGGTCGCGAGGCGCAGAATCATCCCTGTCGTGGAGATACACCGCTTTGCCATTCTCTGAGATTGCCGACAGTATCGTTAACGCATCGTAAATCCCAGCCCCCGAGCGGACTGTGCGGGAGCGGCGCGCGAATGTATACCGACCTGCGGCTGTATATAAGTGATTGCTTTCATGGTCGCGACAGGTAGTCGATGATGCGGCAAAGCGCGCCACGGCAACGGGTGTCGGCCGCGCGAGCTGATCCCAAAGGACGCGGAAGATGGAACAAAACCGGTGACTTATGCGTTGTCGGTCGATTTCGGATTTCCCGGCTGAGGGACATCCCCGGATCGGCCTCGGTCGGGGTGAAATCATGGAAAAGGTTGAAATGTCGCGGCAACCCGAAGCCGGGGGCGCGCAACATGCTTTCGGTGATGGAGGGATTTGATGAAGAATGTGCTGAAGTCCGGGATGGGCCGGTGGTTTTCCGTGGCTGTTGCGGCGGCCGTGCTGGTGACGTCGGCTGCCCCGTCGCAGGCCTTCACGCCGACCCCGCCGCGCGTCGAGCGGCAGAACGATGTGGTCGATGTCCAGTATCGCAGACCGGGCATGGAGCGTCGCGGCGGCTATTACTACTACAACGGCTACCGCGGTTATAACTATCGCCGTCCTGGCTATCGCTACTACAATGGCTGGTGGTATCCGATGGCAGCCTTTGGCACCGGCGTCATTATCGGCGGGGCGATTGCCCAGCCGCCGCGCTATACCCGTCCGGCGCCCGTTTATGGCAGCCGCCATGTGCAATGGTGCTACGACCGCTACCGCTCGTACCGGGCCTACGACAATACCTATCAGCCCTATGGAGGTCCGCGCCGCCAGTGCTATTCGCCCTATAGCTAACGGGGAGGCAGGGCCGGGCGCTTCCGCTCCCGGCCTTTTTGCGTCCGGCTTCGCATGAGACCCGTCGCTGCGCGCGCTCTGGGACTGGCCGATAGCACCGTCGTGCCCGGCGAGAACTTGTCCCGCGGTGCTAAAGTTCTTGGGCGAGCCCGATGAGCAGACCTTCAGGCCCGCGGATGTAGCAAAGTCGGTAGGCGTCCTTGTACTGGACCACTTCGCCGACCAGCTGCGCGCCGCGTTTGCGGAGCCGCTCAAGCGTCTCGTCGACGTCGTCGACGGCGAACATGACGCGAAGGTAGCCAAGCGCATTGACCGGAGCCGTGCGGTGATCGGCGACCACCGGCGGCGCGAGGAAGCGGGAAAGCTCGAGCCTGCTATGGCCATCCGGCGTGCGCATCATGGCAATTTCGACATGCTGATCGCCAAGCCCGGTAACACGCCCGGCCCATTCTCCTTCGATCTCCGCCCGACCTTCGAGTTCAAGGCCAAGTTCACGAAAGAAATCGATCGTCCCTTCGAGGTCTCCGACGACGATACCTATGTTGTCCATTCGCTTGAGCGCCATGCTTCCAATCTCCACGGTGTCGTTCTGGCTGCTCTCTTCAACACCGAACGCTTGGTGAGGGTTCCGAGCGGCGTCTCAGAGAATGCCGATCCGCCGGAGAATCCACCAGGCAAATGCCATGGAGAGCGCGATAAACAGTGCTGCGTAAAGCGTGCCAGTGCCGTCGGCGAAGGGCAGCGCCCCGGTGTTCATGCCGAAGAAGCCGGTGACCAGCGTCGGCGGCAAGAGGAAGGCGGTCATCAGTGACAGGATGTAAAGATGCCGGTTGGTCTCCGAGGAGATCTTGCTGTCGATCTCTTCATGCAGCAGTCGTGCCCGCTCCTGCAGCGCAAAGACGTCGCGGTCGACCGCTTCGAGCCGGTCGGAAAGCCGCTCCGCTGCGTCGATGAAGCCTGGCGGCACCTCGTCCTCATCCGATGCGCCCGCACGCCGCAGCAAGGCGAGGATCGTGCGCAGGTGCCGGTGCAGCCGCACCACGGTCCTGCGCAGCGGCGCAAGCCCCGGCTGCTGCCGATGCCCGGCCTCGCCATAGACATGGTCCTCGATGACGTTCAGGTCCTCGGTCAACTCCAGAACCAGCGAAATCAGCGTGCGCTGGAATTCGACGACGATCATCTCGAAGAGGTCGATCGGCCGTGCGCATTTCGTGCTCTTCTCGACGGCCGCCTTGACTCGGTCGATGCTGCGCAGCGGATGCAGGCGGGTGGTGATGATAATGCGCTCGCTCACGGCGAAATGCAGCCAGCCGATCGTCTTCGTCACTGCGTCGAAGGTGCGCTCGAAGTCGACGAGCGTGCCGTGCACGATATCGTCTGAAACGGTGATGGCGGCCTGGGTGTCGTGGCTCGTCAGCGTGGCGACCGCGAGCGGCGGCAGGTTGCCGACCCGCTCGATGAGCGCAGGCGTTCGCGCGTCCGAGAGCGCCAGATGAACCCACACCCATCCGTCGCCTTCAAGCAGGCTGTCGATCGAGGCGTCGGTGGCGATCCGCTGGCAGCGGCTTTCGCCAGGCAGGAAACGATAGGCCCAGACGATGCCGGGTATTTCGGGGGAAATCAGGTTCATCTGAACGCCTTGTCCAGGGTGGGCTACCTGTTCCGATCCATGGCTGGCGATGGAAGGGCGGAACATGCAGCCATTCAAAGTGCTACAGTGACCGCCGCGTCTTCGACAACGTGCGGCACTGTCTGTCTTGGCTTCTATGCGCCGTTGATGACAGTTTTGTTACGGGTGGCCGAAGCCCGATGCTCGGGATGCCCACGGCAATTGACGTTGACGTTTACGTAAAAATCAATAGTGTTCGGCGCACAAGGCAGCGCCCGGCGCGACCTGGCTATCTGGGAGGATCATCATGTACAAGGCACCCGTCGACGAGATCGCGTTCACGCTGAAGCACGTGGCAGGCATGGGCGATGCGCTGCAATCGGGCGCGTTGGGCGATCTCGGCGAAGACCTGGTCGATGCTATTCTTTCCGAGGCCGGCCGGTTCGCGACGGAAGAGGTGGCGCCGCTTGGCGACATCGGCGACAAGCAGGGCTCGCGTCTTGTCGAAGGCAAGGTCGAGACCCCGGATGGCTGGCGCGACCTCTACCACAACTGGATCGCCGGCGGCTGGAACGGGTTGACCGCGCCGGAAGATTTCGGCGGCCAGAACCTGCCGCACATGCTGCACGTCGCCGCCATGGAAATGTGGAACGCCGGCTCCATGGCCTTCGCACTTGGCCCGACGCTCACGATGGGCGCCGTCGAGGCGCTGGAAAAACACGGCTCCGATCAACTGAAGGCCACCTATCTGCCGAAGATGGTTTCCGGCGAATGGACCGGCACGATGAACCTGACCGAGCCGCATGCCGGCTCCGACCTCGGTGTGCTAAAGACGCGCGCCGAGCGCCGCGACGACGGCACCTACCGCATCTTCGGCCAGAAGATCTTCATCACCTGGGGCGAACACGATTTCACCGACAACATCGTCCATCTGGTGCTGGCGCGGCTTCCCGATGCGCCGGCCGGAACCCGCGGCATCTCGCTCTTCCTCGTGCCGAAGTTCCTCGTCAATCCGGACGGTTCGCTCGGCGAACGCAACGATCTCTTCTGCCATTCGCTCGAACACAAGCTCGGCATCCATGGATCGCCGACCTGCACGATGATCTACGGAGACGGCAAGTTCGGGGCTGAAAAGGGCGCGATCGGCTATCTGATCGGTGAGGAAAACCGCGGTCTCGCCTGCATGTTCACGATGATGAACAACGCCCGTCTCGCGGTCGGCATGCAGGGTGTGGCCATCGCCGATGCCGCGACCCAAAAGGCGATCGCCTTTGCCAAGGAGCGCACCCAGGGCAAGGCGCCCGGATGGACGGGGCAGGGCATGAGCCCGATCATCGAGCACCCGGATGTCGCCCGCATGCTGCTGACGATGAAGGCGCTGACGCAGGGTTCCCGCGCAATCTCCTATGCCTGCGCCCACGCCGTCGACATGGGGCACACGGCTGAAAGCGAGAAGGCGAAGTTCTGGAAGGAGCGCTCCAGCCTGCTGACGCCGATCGCCAAATCCTTCTCGACCGATGCCGGCGTCGACGTCGCCTCGCTCGGCATCCAGGTCCATGGCGGCATGGGCTTCATCGAAGAAACCGGGGCCGCCCGCTACCTGCGCGACGCCCGCATCGCGCCGATCTACGAGGGTACCAACGGCATCCAGGCGATCGACCTCGTTACCCGCAAGCTGCCGCTCTCCGATGGTGGCCACGTGCGCGGCTTCATTGCCGAATTGCGCGAGATCGCAGCGGCCGTTCGCGCCTCGAACCGCGACGGTTTCGGCGAGACGGCCGCCCGGCTCGATGTGGCGCTGGACGATCTTTCGGCTGCGACCGAGTGGCTGATTGCGGCGGTTGCCGACGGCAAACTCGCAGAAGCGCTCGCCGGGGCCACCGCCTACCAGCGCCTCTTTGGCCTGGCGCTGACCGGCGCCTATCTCGCAAAGGGTGGTCTGGCGGAAGTGAGCGATGGCAAGGACGATCAGCGCATCGCACTCTGCCGCTTCACCGCTGAAAACCTGTTGGCCGAGACTGCCGCGCTGAAGGACCGTGTCGTCAACGGCGCCGACAGCCTCGCCGTCGCCCGCGCCGTTCTGGCTTGAAAGGACCCATCATGACCGACCACGTGCTCATCGAACGGCCGGAAGCGCACCCCGGCGTCCAGGTGATCCGCTTCAACCGGCCGGAAAAGAAAAACGCCATCACGCGCGAGATGTACGCGAAGATGACCAATGCGCTGACGGTTGCGTCGAGTGACCCGGCCGTGCGCGCCACCGCCTTTCTCGGCACGGATGGCTGCTTCTCCGCCGGCAACGACATGGCGGACTTCCTGGCCTTCGCCATGGGCGGCTCTATGGGCATGGAAGTAATCGAATTCCTGAAGGCGCTCGCGACCGCAACCAAGCCTGTCGTTTCGGGCGTCGATGGTCTGGCGATCGGCATCGGCACGACGATCCATCTCCATTGCGACCTGACTGTTGCCTCCGAGCGCTCGCTGTTCAAGACACCCTTCGTCGACCTGGCGCTGGTGCCGGAGGCGGCCTCCAGCCTGATCGCGCCGCGCATCATGGGCCACCAGCGCGCCTTTGCCCTGCTTGCCGCCGGTGAACCGCTCACCGCACGCGAGGCCGTCGACGCCGGGCTGATCTGGAAGGTCGTCGGCCAGGATGCAGTCGAGAGCGAAACGCTGGCGCTCGCCGCCCGGCTCGCCAAGAAGCCGCCGGAGGCGCTTCGCATCGCCCGCGATCTCGTGCGCGGCGACCGCAGCGACGTGCTGGCCCGCATCGACGAGGAAGCAAAACACTTCGCAGCGCAGTTGAAGAGCGCCGAAGCGCGCGCCGCCTTCGAGGCCTTCATGCGCCGCTAATCCAGCTTGGATTTCGTGAAGCACGAGACGGGTGCCGTCTGTGCACCCGTTTTGCATTCGGGGGCAAGCTCCTACCCGCCCGGCGGTAAAGATCCCGTTGCCGCCGCCATCGCGAACTTGCATATATCAATTTTAATTTCTTCTTAAATACCGGTCGCTAGCGTCCTGCGCGATAGGCCTATCCTCTTTTCGGGATGGCCCCAGCCGCATGAAGCAGGGCTGGCCCCGCCTTCTGGCATGTTCAACGTTTTCCCGTCAGCCTCTGCGCGCCGTCTTCACGGACGGACGATGGATGCTGCGCGAAAATCATCAAGAGCTCATGTCCGGCGGTCGCCGCCGGCACCCATTGGGAGCCCACCTTGTCCAAGCGATCGAACCTCATGACGCGCATCCTCGTTGCCGCGTCCTGTGTCGTCGTCGGCGCCTTCGCCGGCTTTTCCGTATACATCGACAGCCTGCAGCGCGACACGACCACCAATGCCGTCGAGGAGAACATTGCCTCCTCCGGCACCCAGGCCGCGCAGAGCGTCGCCAAGTGGCTGAACGGCCGCGTCACACTGACGGCGATGGTGGCTGATGCCACCGGCAACGTCGCGGATGACGGTGGGGTCCAGCCGATCCTGAAGAACGACGTTCTCACCAGTGAATTCATGTCGACCTATGTCGGCAACGAAAGCGGCAAGTTCATCACCTGGCCCGACAATCCGATGCCGGCCGGCTACGATCCGCGCCAGCGCCCCTGGTACCAGCAGGCCGTCAAGGCTGACGCTCGCGTGCTGACCGAACCCTATGTCGACGCGTCGAGCGGCGCTCTGATCATCAGTGCGGCCGTTCCGGTCAAGCGCGACGGCAAGCTCTATGGCGTTGCCGCCAGCGACTTCTCGCTCGAAACCCTGGTGACCATGATCAAGGGCGTCGACGTCGGCGGCGAGGGCTTTGCCTTCCTCGCGAGCAAGGACGGCCAGATCCTCGTCCATCCCGATGCCAAGCTGGTCACCAAGTCGCTTGCCGATGCCTTCCCGATCGACACGCCGGCAATCGGCACCGGCATCATGAACACCGAGCTCGACGGCAAGCCGATGCTGGTGAGCTTCGTTCCGGTTCAGGGCCTGCCCTCGGTCGAATGGTATATCGGCTTCGTCATCGACGCCGATGCCGCCTATTCGGCGATCGACCAGTTCCGCATTGCCGCGACCATCGCCACGATCCTCGCGGTCGGCGTGATGCTCGTCTTCCTCGCGACCTTCCTCAACCGCCTCGTCATCCGTCCCGTCACGGACATGACCGGCGCGATGGAAAAGCTCGCTTCGGGCAACCACAACGTCGAGATCCCCGGCGAAGAGCGGACCGACCAGATCGGCTCCATGGCCGCCGCCGTCGCCGTGTTCAAGGCCAACGCCGTCGAGCGTGCGCGCCTTGAGAGCGAAGCGGATGCGAACCGCTCGCTGTCGGAGCGCGAGCGTCTTGAGCGTGAGGCGCAGAAGGCGCGGGATGCGGCAGAGATCCAGCAGGCCGTCGATGGCCTCGCATCCGGCCTTGGCCGCCTTGCCGAAGGCGATCTCGCCTACCGCATCGACAACCCCTTCGCCGACCGTCTCGATCGCCTGCGCGCCGACTTCAATAACTCGGTCGCGAAGCTCCACGACACGCTTTGCGCCGTCGGCGCCAACGCCCGCGGCATCGATGCCGGCGCGACAGAAATCCGCTCGGCCGCCGACGATCTTGCCCGCCGCACCGAACAGCAGGCAGCCTCGGTCGAGGAGACCGCCGCAGCGCTCGAAGAGATCACCACGACCGTCAAGGACTCCGCCCGCCGGGCTGAGGAAGTCGGCGCGCTCGTCGCCCGCACCCGTGCCGGTGCCGAGAAGTCCGGCGAGGTTGTGGCGAACGCCGTAGACGCGATGCACGCGATCGAGAAGTCCTCTGGCGAGATCTCCAACATCATCGGCGTCATCGATGACATCGCCTTCCAGACGAACTTGCTTGCGCTGAACGCCGGCGTCGAGGCAGCCCGTGCCGGGGAAGCCGGTAAGGGCTTTGCCGTCGTCGCCCAGGAAGTCCGTGAACTCGCGCAGCGCTCGGCCAATGCCGCCAAGGAAATCAAGGCGCTGATAACCACCTCGGGCAATCAGGTCAGGAACGGCGTGACGCTCGTCGGCGATACCGGCAAGGCGTTGCAGACGATCGTTTCCGAAGTGCAGGAGATCAACAAGCACGTGAGCGCGATCGTGACCGCCACGCGCGAACAGTCGACCGGACTTCAGGAGATCAACACGGCCGTCAACACTATGGACCAGGGCACGCAGCAGAACGCGGCGATGGTCGAGGAACAGACGGCCGCCAGCCATGGTCTCGCGTCCGAAGCCGCCTCGCTCAACGCACTGCTGGCCCAGTTCAATCTTGGCGATACGCAGAGCGTATACGCATCGGCGACCAGCCACCGCCGCCGCGCAGCCTAGTCTTCGCCGACATTCGACAGCTAAAAGGCCCGGGAGACCGGGCCTTTTCTTTGCGCACTGCATCAGGATTCTCGCTTTTCACTGCAGGATCGCGAGTCATCCCCTTGTTTCTTAAGCTTTGATAAATCGGTCGCGCATACCGTTTCTTCGCCGCGAAATGACTTCGCCCGCACGTCGCCTCCAGCATTCATCATCGCGATGTGCTCCAGACATCTGTCCCAATGCTCAGCGTGCCCGTCACGCAATCGATGATTTGGCCGCGCACGACCGCAATGGCGGAGGCGCGAGGGGAGACATACGGTGATCCTAAAGACTGCAACGGCAAGAAATATGTTCGCCATCGTGATGACCGGCCTTCTGACCTCGATGGTCACCGCCGCCGTCGTCTTCTGGCTCTCCTATCAGCAATTGCGTGAGCGCAGCATCGCCGAGATGACCAATGCCGCATCCGCAAGCGCGCGCAGCGTCGAGACGAAGTTTGCCGAGGCAAAGACGCTCGCAAACAACATCCGCTCCGCTCTCTATGCGGTGAAGGGCACCGGCGAGCCCTCGCGCGCCGAAATCGAAACCCTGATGAAACGCTGGATCGTCGATAACCCGCTTGCCGTGGGGATGAGCACAGGCTGGGAGCCCAACGCCTTCGACGGCAAGGACGCCGAGTTCGTCGGCAAGCCAGGTCACGATGCGACCGGCCGCTTCGTTCCCTATATCGCCCGCTCCGGCGACAAGGTGATCCACGAGGCGCTGGCCGATTATGACAAGCCGGGCCCCGGCGACTACTACCAGATCCCGAAGAAGACCGGCCTCGATATGGTCACCGAGCCCTATGTCTACCCGATCAACGGCAAGGACGTGCTGATGACCTCGATCATGGTGCCGCTGAAGAAGGACGGCGCCTTCATCGGTGTCGTCGGCGTCGACATGGCGCTTGGCGAACTGTCGACCGAACTCGCCAAGCTGAAGCCCTTCGGCACCGGATTCGTCTCACTGCTCAGCAAGGACGGCAGCATCATCAGCCACCCCGATGCCAAGGTGCTCGGCAAGGTGCTGAAGGACACGCCGCTTGTGGGTGAGGGGTGGGGAGACCTCTTGAGCCACACCGGCCAGGCCTTCGCGCTGAAGCACACGGATGGCAGCGCGCATCTGGCCGTCGCCGTGCCGGTGAACCTGTTGCCCGACACGGAATGGTATGTCGTGGTCTCGGTTCCCGAAGCCACGGTCTTTGCCGGCCTTTCGCAGCTTGCGATGATCTCGATCGCCGTCATTGCCGTTGCTGCCGCGATCATGATCATCGTCGGCTGGACGCTGGCAAGCCGCTTCCGCAAGCGCGTCGCCAATGTCATCGGCGTCACCGGCCAGATCGCGGCCGGCGAGACCGACGTCGACCTGTCCGAGGCCGAGCGCAAGGACGAGATCGGCGATCTCGCCCGCTCCCTGCGGGTCCTGCGTGATGCGACGATCGCGAAGATGCACCTCGAAAGCGAAGCGGATGCGAACCGCTCGCTGTCGGAGCGCGAGCGTCTGGAACGCGAAGCGCAGAAGGCGCGGGATGCGGCCGAAATCCAGCAGGCCGTCAATGGTCTTGCGACGGGCCTTGGCCATCTGGCCGAAGGCGATCTTGCCTACCGCATCTATGACCCCTTCGCCGATCGCCTCGACAGTCTCAGAGCCGACTTCAACAACTCGGTCGCCAAGCTCCACGACACGCTTTGCGCCGTCGGCGCCAACGCCCGCGGCATTGACGCCGGCGCGACGGAAATCCGCTCGGCGGCCGACGATCTTGCCCGCCGCACCGAACAGCAGGCAGCGTCGGTCGAGGAGACCGCCGCAGCGCTCGAAGAGATCACCACGACCGTCAAGGACTCCGCCCGCCGGGCTGAGGAAGTCGGCGCGCTCGTCGCCCGCACACGTGCCGGTGCCGAGAAGTCCGGCGAGGTTGTGGCGAACGCCGTAGACGCGATGCACGCGATCGAGAAGTCCTCTGGCGAGATCTCCAACATCATCGGCGTCATCGATGACATCGCCTTCCAGACGAACTTGCTTGCGCTGAACGCCGGCGTCGAGGCAGCCCGTGCCGGTGAAGCCGGTAAGGGCTTTGCCGTCGTCGCCCAGGAAGTGCGTGAACTCGCGCAGCGCTCGGCCAATGCCGCCAAGGAAATCAAGGCGCTGATCACCACCTCGGGCAATCAGGTCAGGAACGGCGTGACGCTCGTCGGCGATACCGGCAAGGCGCTGCAGACGATCGTTTCCGAAGTGCAGGAGATCAACAAGCACGTGAGCGCGATCGTGACCGCCACGCGCGAACAGTCGACCGGACTTCAGGAGATCAACACGGCCGTCAACACCATGGACCAGGGTACCCAGCAGAACGCGGCAATGGTCGAGGAGCAGACGGCGGCAAGCCATGGGCTGGCGTCCGAAGCCGCCTCGCTCAACGCATTGCTTGCGCAGTTCAATCTGGGTGACGTTCAGATGGGCGGTGGTGGTCGTCGTCGCGCGGCCTGAGTGCGAGCGGATCGTCAAAACGCTGCAATAACAAGGTCATAGGGCGCTTGCCGTGAATCGAAATGGCAAGCGCTTCAAGCCTGACATGACAAAGGCCCGGGAAACCGGGCCTTTGTCATTGGTACGCCTCTTCTTCGTTCGCCGACTCCTCCACCTGTCATCCTCGGGCTTGACCCGAGGAGCCAGTGCGATGGAGTTCGAGGCTCGGAGATGGATGCTCGGGTCAAGCCCGAGCATGACGGAGGGAGCGGAATAGTCTGGGAAAGCTGAACAGCAGGCAGGCCCGGAAACCGGGCCTGTTCACTTCTCCAGCGTCACCACCGCCTCGACATGAGACGACCAGAGAAACTGGTCGATCGGCGTCACCGAGGTGATGCGGTAGCCGGCGGCCGTCAGGATCGAGAGGTCGCGCGCGAGCGTCACTGGGTTGCAGGAAACGGCGACGACCTTCTTGACACCGGAGCGGGCGATCTCGTGACACTGCGTTTCCGCGCCGGCCCGTGGCGGGTCGAAGACAATGGCATCAAACACCTTCAGTTCCTGCGCCATGACCGGGCGGCGGAAGAGGTCACGCTTCTCGACCGTCACCGGCTTCAGCCCTTGCGTATTGCGGGCGGCCACGTCGAGCGCCTTCAGCGCCTTGTCCTCGCCTTCGACCGCATGGACGCGTGCCTTGCGGGCGATGCGCAGCGCGAAGGTGCCGCAGCCGGCAAAGAGGTCTGCGACGCGCTTGGACTTGCCGAGATGGTCGAGCACCAGCTTCGCCATCGCTTCTTCGGCTTGTGCCGTCGCCTGCGTGAAACTGCCGGGCGGCGGCGAAACGGAAACGCCGCCGAAATCGATGACCGGCTTCACCGGCTCGACGATGATTTCGCCATTGAGGCTGACGCGCGCGATGCCGCGTTCGCCGAGCACGGCTTCGACCGTGCGGCGGCGCACGCTGTCGTCAAGCTTCTTGATGCCGTCGACGTTGAGATCGAGCCCGGAGAGCGTTTCGAGCACGGTGATGCGGAAGGGCTCGGCATTGACCGCCATCGCAGTGCCGATCCTGGCGATGGTTGCGAGCTTCGAGGCGATGCCCGGGCTCGCGATCGGACATTCCGAAATCGCGACGATGTGGTGGCTTTCCGCCTGGTTGAAGCCGAGCAGCAGGTCCTTCTCGGTCTTGCGCGCCGTGAAAACCGCACGCCGGCGCTGGCCCGGCTCGGCGGTGATGAGCGGCGCAACCTCGGGCGTCAGGCCTTTCGACTTCAGGGCGGCGATCACCAGATCGCGCTTGAAACCGTGGTAGAGCGTGTCCGAGGCATGCTGCATCGTGCAGCCGCCGCATGTGCCATTGACGCCATCCGGCCCGAAGTGCCGACAGTGCGGCTCGACACGTTCGGGCGAGGCTTCTCTCACCGAGATCAGCGTGCCGTGCGATCTGTTGACGGCGAGCGCGACGCTTTCGCCAGGCAGCGTGAAGGGCGCATAGATCGGTCCGTCCGGACCGTCGGCAATGCCGTCGCCTTGGGCGCCCAACCGTTTGACGGTGACGGCTTCGGTGGTCATGGCTTCTTGCCCGCGAGCAGGAATTCGACATTGCCGTCGCCGCCGGCAATCGGCGAGGGGATGAGCCCGAGGCTCTGCCAGCCCATGTCTTCGACGAGCCAGCGCTCGAGTTCGGCGGCAACATCCGGCGCGCTCTCGGGATCCTTGAGCAGGCCCGCCTTGCTGATCGCATCGCGACCTGCCTCGAATTGCGGCTTTACGAGCAGAATGCAGTGCGCGCCCGGCAAGGCCATGTCGAGTGCCGGCGGCAGGGCGAGCTTGAGCGAAATGAACGAGACGTCGGAGACGACGAAGGTGACGTCGCGGTCGTCGATGTCCTCCTCGGTCATCGCGCGGGCGTTGAGGCCCTCGATGCTGGTGACGCGTTCGTCGCCCTCGATGCGCGGATGGATCTGGCCATGGCCGACGTCGATCGCGACCACGTGCTCGGCTCCGCGCTTCAACAGCACTTCCGTGAAACCACCGGTCGAGGCGCCGATATCGACGCAGCTTTCGCCTGAGGGGTCGAGCCCGAAATAATCGAGCGCCGCGACCAGCTTCAGCGCGGCGCGCGAGACGTAGTCCTGCGCCGGGTCGTCGATGGTGATCGTCACGGTCTCGGCAAACATGGACGCTGCCTTGGTGACCGTGCGGCCGTCGACCTTGACGGTCCCGCGCTGGATTGCGTCACGGGCGCGCGCGCGGCTTGCGACGAGCCCCGAGTTCAGCAGCAACTGATCGAGGCGGACCCGGTTCTTGTGTTCTTCGTTCTGGCGATCTTCTGACATGTGCTTCTCATGGCGGCTTGCCGGCGCATTGGCAAGCCCCCGCATTCACGGCGATCGGAGGACACAGTTAGAAACCCCTAAAAAATAACTGAATATTCACCCAACCTTAAATGATGGATGCGACATAGTAGGGATGTCGCACCTGCATGACGCAGGACCTCCGCCGCAAGCCGGACCTCCCGACACAATCTGTTCTTCCCACCTGACGCCTCCGGGCGCAAGGAGTTGCTGCATGCCGCGTTTTCACCTCAGGATCTCCCATCGCATCGGTCTGCTCGTGCCGATCGCCGTCGCCGGTATCCTGGCGATTGTTGCAATCTTCGTCGTGGAGAAGGGCCTCGAGGAGGACTACCGACGGCAGGTGCAGGTGCATCGTGACGCGGAGCGCGCATTGCTGAGACTGGAGATACAGTTCCTGCAAAACCGCCGTGCCGAAAAGGACTTCCTGCTGCGCAGGGAAGATCGATATGCCGCGGCCCATGACGAAACCGCCGCAAAGGCGCAGGCGACGATGGCCGAGCTCGGCAAGCTGCTCGACAGCTCGTCGACACGGAGCGAGCTGCAGACGATTTCCGAGGGCTACGAGCGCTATCTGAAAGCCTTCTCGGCCGTTGCCGAGGCCAACCGTACGCTCGGTCTCGATCCAGCCGCCGGCAAAGAGGGCGCGATGCGAACCGCCGTCCATGCGGTCGAGGAGTTGTTGAAGCCGATCAAGGACAAGGGGCTCCAGGCGAGCATGCTGACGATGCGTCGCCACGAGAAGGACTTCATCATGCGGCGCGACCACAAATACGTGGAGAAGCACGCCGAGGAAGTGAAGGCTTTCACCGGCGCGCCGGCAGAGCTGTTCGGCGGTGCGGACCTGCAGGGCAAGGTCCTCGCGGCGCTCAAGGACTACGCGACCGCCTTCAACGACTACGCGGCTCTTGCGGAGAACGAGACGGCGCTGCGGGCGACGATGTCGAAGGCCTTTGCCGATGTCGAGCCGGTGTTCGAGCAGATGGCGGGCGCCATCGAAACGGAGAAGGTCAAGTCCGAAACCGAAAGTGCGTCCACCCAGAAGTCGCTCGAGGCGATCGCACTGGCGGCCGTTGTCGCGGCGATTGCTGTCATTGCAGCGACCGTCTTCCTCGTCGGGCGCACCATCTCGCGGCCGATCGTTGCCACCACCCGCTCCATGACCCGCCTTGCCGACGGTGATGTTGCATCGTCGATCCCCTATTCCGGCCGCAAGGACGAGATCGGCGAGATGGCCGGCGCGGTCGAAATCTTCCGCCAGGCGGCGATCGCCAACCGCAGGCTGGAGGCGGAGGCCGCTGAAAACCGCAAACGGGCCGAGGCCGAACGCATTCGCCTGCAAGAAGACGCCGAAGCCGCTGCACAGGCCCGCCTGATCCAGGCGACCTCCGGCCTTGCCGGCGGTCTCAAGCGCCTCGCCGCCGGCGATCTCGCCTTCCAGCTTAGCGAACCCTTTGCGCCCGATTTCGAGCAACTGCGCCACGACCTGAACAGCGCCGTCGCCCAGCTCGGCGATGCGCTGTCGGCGGTCGCCGACTCGAGCCGCTCGATCGACGGCGGCTCGCGCGAGATCAGCGAGAGCGCCGACGACCTGTCACGCCGCACGGAGCAGCAGGCCGCAGCCCTGGAAGAAACCGCGGCCGCCCTGGACGAGATCACCGCCAATGTCGCCAACTCGACGAAGCGCGCAGAGGAAGCCCGGCATGTCGCCGTCGAGGCCAACGCCAGCGCCGCCAAGTCCGGCAGCGTCGTTGCCGATGCGGTCGAGGCCATGCGCCGGATCGAGCATTCCTCCGGTCAGATCTCCAACATCATCGGCGTCATCGACGAGATCGCCTTCCAGACGAACCTTCTGGCCCTCAACGCCGGCGTCGAAGCGGCGCGTGCGGGCGAAGCCGGCAAGGGCTTTGCGGTCGTGGCCCAGGAGGTGCGTGAACTTGCACAGCGCTCGGCGCAGGCCGCCAAGGAAATCAAGGAACTGATCCGCAATTCGTCCGTCGAGGTCGAAGGCGGTGTCCGGCTGGTGCGCGACACCGGTGCGGCCCTACAGGCGATCGGCGACCATGTGGTCACCATCAACGAGCACATGAGCGCAATCGCCGTGTCCTCGCGAGAACAGTCCGTGGGCCTGACCGAGGTGAACACGGCGGTCAACCAGATGGACCAGGTGACGCAGAAGAACGCAGCCATGGTCGAGGAAGCCAACGCCGCAAGCGCCCAGCTTGCCAACGAGGCAGTCCGCCTGCGCGAACTGATTACCCGCTTCACCCTTCCGGGCCAGGCGCGCGCAGCAACGACCGCAGATCTGCGCACCGCCGCCCGCGCCATGGCGGCACCGGCAGCCACGCCCGCACAACGCTTCACACCCACCCGCCCGCTGTCACGCGGCAACGCCGCGGTGGCGCAGGACGATTGGCAGGAATTCTGATCGACTGATGCAGAACGCAAAAACCCCGGCGATGAGCCGGGGTTTCTGTTTCATGCTATGCGAGGACCTATCAGCCGGCAGCGCCGATCCCGATGTCCTGCTTCTGGCCGAGTGCCTTGAAGACGGTCGAGACGATACCGGCGCGGTCGAGGCCGGCGGCGGCATACATCGCCTCGGGTTTGGCCTGTTCCATCCAGACGTCGGGCATGACCATCGGGCGAACCTTGAGGCCGCCGTCGAGCAGGCCGTCCTCGGCCAGGAACTGCAGCACGTGGCTGGCAAAGCCGCCGACGGCACCTTCCTCGATGGTGATCAGCACCTCGTGGTTGCGGGCAAGCTCGCGGATGAGATCATGGTCGAGCGGCTTGGCAAAGCGCGCATCGGCGACCGTGGTCGAAAGCCCGGCGGCGTCGAGGTCTTCGGCGGCCAGCAGACAGTCGGCCAGGCGGGTACCGAAGGACAGCAGCGCCACCTTGGAGCCCTCCTTGACGATGCGGCCCTTGCCGATCTCGAGGATCTGGCCGCGCTCCGGCATCTCGACGCCCACGCCTTCGCCGCGCGGATAGCGGAACGAGATCGGGCCGGCGTCGTAGGCAGCGGCCGTGCGCACCATGTGCTTCAGTTCCGCCTCGTCGGCGGCCGCCATCACCACAAAACCGGGGAGGGTGGCAAGATAGGTCGTGTCGAAGGAGCCAGCGTGGGTCGGGCCGTCGGCGCCGACGAAACCGGCACGGTCGATCGGGAAGCGTACCGGCAGCCCCTGGATCGCCACGTCGTGCACCACCTGGTCGTAGCCGCGCTGCAGGAAGGTCGAATAGAGCGCTGCGAACGGCTTGTAGCCTTCGGCGGCAAGACCGGCGGCAAAGGTGACGGCATGCTGTTCGGCAATGCCCACATCGAAGCAGCGCGACGGATGGACCTTGGCGAACTTGTCGAGACCGGTACCCGAAGGCATCGCGGCGGTGACGGCGACAATCTTGTCGTCGAAACCGGCTTCCTGCGTCAGCGCGTCGGCAAAGACCGAGGTATAGGCGGGCGCGTTCGGCTTGGCCTTCGCCTGCGCGCCAGTGATGACATCGAATTTGTTGACGCCGTGGTACTTGTCGGCTGCGGCTTCCGCCGGCGGATAGCCCTTGCCCTTCTGCGTCACCACATGGATCAGCACCGGACCCTTGGCGTTGTCGCGCACATTGCGCAACACCGGTAGCAGATGGTCGAAGGAGTGCCCGTCGATCGGGCCGATATGGTAGAAGCCCATCTCTTCGAACAGCGTGCCGCCCGTGACGTAGCCACGGGCGTGTTCGACAGCGCGGGTGATCGCCCGGTCGACGGTCTTGCCGAGATAGGCGGTCAGTTTCTTGCCGACTTCGCGGATGCCCATATAGGTGCGGCCGGAGGCAAGGCGTGCGAGATAGGCGCTCATCGCGCCGGTCGGCGGCGCAATCGACATGTCGTTGTCGTTGAGGATGACGATCAGCCGCGCGTCGAGCGCGCCGGCATTGTTGAGCGCCTCATAGGCCATGCCGGCCGAAAGCGCACCGTCGCCGATGACGGCAATAACATTGCGGTTCTTGCCGTCGAGATCGGCCGCGACCGCCATGCCGAGGCCGGCCGAGATCGAGGTAGAGGAATGCGCAGCACCGAAGGGGTCGTATTCGCTCTCGGCGCGGCGGGTGAAGCCTGAGAGGCCGCCTTCCTGACGGAGCGTGCGGATACGGTCGCGGCGGCCGGTCAGGATCTTGTGCGGATAGCACTGGTGGCCGACGTCGAAGATCAGCCGGTCATGCGGCGTGTTGAACACCTTGTGGATGGCGATCGTCAATTCGACGACGCCGAGGCCCGCGCCAAGATGGCCGCCGGTGCGCGACACTGCGTCGATCATTTCCGCCCGGACTTCTCCGGCAAGCTGCGGCAGATCCTTGTCGTCGACCTTCTTCAGGTCGTCGGGATAAGTCACCTTGTCGAGCAAGGGAGTAGCCGGCATCGGATTGGTTGGCAGTTGTGTCACGCTGCATGCCTCATGCGCGCCCCAAAGGTCGGGCGCGCGATAGTTGGTGGGTACCGTCGAAGCGGCTCTTTAGACGCAATCGTTGCTGAATGCAAAATTAGGCGTTCCTGCGTCATCAACCAAGAGACTAGCGCATGATTCTGTGAATCGAAATCGATTCAAGCACCATGAGGCAATGTTGCGCGGTTTTCCGCACCCAGCCTGTGCCACTTTAGGTCGCGGTCAACCCTCGGGCAGCGGAACGAATTCCTCTTCGTCTCCGGGCACGATGTCGAAGCGTCCGCTGCGCCACTCTTCCTTGGCTTTCTCGATGCGTTCCTTGGACGAAGAAACGAAATTCCACCAGATGTGGCGGGACGATCCGAGCGCTGCACCGCCGAAAAGCATGACGTGACAGCCTTGCGGTCCGGCCTTGACCGTGATCTCGTCTCCGGCGCGGAAGACGAGCAACTGGTTGTCGGCGAAATGATCGCCGGCAATGATTGCCTCGCCGGAGAGGATATAGAGCGCGCGCTCTTCCCACTGCGCCGCAAAGGGGGCGCTCTTGCCGGGTGCGATATTGAGGTCGACATAGATCGTGTCGGTGAAGACCGAGACCGGCGACTTCGCGCCCTCGAAATTGCCGATCACCACTCGCGCCTTGATGCCGTTGTCGCTCATATGCGGCAGCATTCGCTCTTCGGTGTGGCTGAAGATCGGGTCGATTTCTTCCTTGTGGTCGGGCAGCGCCAGCCAGGTCTGCAGGCCCGAGATCGAGCGCTCATGACCGCGCTGGTTCTCCGGCGAGCGTTCGGAGTGCACGATGCCGCGGCCGGCCGTCATCAAGTTCACGTCGCCGGGGCGGATGACCATTTCGGTGCCGAGGCTGTCGCGATGCTTGATCTCGCCGTCGAAGAGATAGGTGACGGTCGACAGGCCGATATGCGGGTGCGGGCGCACGTCGATCGCCTCGCCGGCGCGCAGCAGCGCCGGTCCCATGCGATCGAAGAAGATGAAGGGGCCGACCAGGCGGCGCTTCGCCGTCGGCAGGGCGCGGCGAACCTGCAGCCCGCCGATGTCGCTGGTGCGCGGAACGATCAGATGTTCGATGGCGTCGCAGGCGGGCTTGTCGCCGGCGAGCGGGTCGGGGCCTGGAAAGAAAGACATGGCGCTTGCTCCCGTTTTTGCTGTCGCATCAAGTACTAACGCCTATGAAACCAGGCGGGTAGGGGCGAAGCCGGGACGCAGTGTTTCCGCGTGACGATCAATCCGATCTTGGCAATTCCGGGAAAAGCGTGAAGCGGTTTCCGTCCGGAATTGCGATGAGTGATCAGTCGGCGTCGAGCGGCTCCACGCCCTGCGGCTTGCCGGCGCGGTCGAGGCGGATCTTTTCGATGCGGTCCTCGGCTGCCTTCAGCAGTGCTTCGCAGTGCTTCTTCAGCGCTTCGCCGCGCTCGTAGATCTCGATCGATTTGTCGAGGGCGACATCGCCGCGCTCCAGCGCCGAAACGATCCGCTCCAGTTCTTCGACAGCCTGCTCGAAGGAGAGGGTGGAAACGTCCGGTTGCGTGGTGGTGTTCATCGTTACCCTCTCATCAGTCTCAAAATGTGCAGGCCGGCCGATTCGGCCAGTCCCTGAAGGTCATAGCCGCCTTCGAGCAGGCTGACCATGCGGTTGCCGGCGCTGCGATCGGCGATCTCGTGCAGGCGTCCGGTCGCCCAGTCGAAATCCTCGGCGACGAGATTGATCTGCGCCAGCGGATCGCGGTGGTGGGCGTCGAAGCCGGCGGAGATCAGGATGAAGTCCGGGCGGAAGTTTGTTAGCGCGGAAAGGATCCGGCTGCGGAACGCCTCACGGAAATGCTCGCTGCCCATATTCGGCGACAGCGGTGCGTTGACGATGTTGCCCTTGATGCCCGTCTCGTCCTTGGCGCCGGTGCCGGGATAGAGCGGCATCTGGTGCGTCGAGCAGAAAAGCACCGAGGGGTCGTCCCAGAAGATGTCCTGTGTGCCGTTGCCGTGGTGCACGTCCCAGTCGACGATCGCGACCCGTTCGGCGCCGTGGACCTTCTGGGCGTAGCGGGCGGCGATCGCCACCGTGTTGAAAAGGCAGAAGCCCATCGCCTTGTTCTTCTCGGCGTGGTGGCCCGGTGGTCGCGCCGCGACGAAGGCGTTGTCGGTCTCGCCGGTAAAGACGGCGTCGACCGCGGCGGTCGCCCCGCCGATCCCGGTCAGCGCCGCCTCGAGGCTCAAGGGGCTCGCGTAGGTGTCCGCCTCGAAATTGTTGAGGCCTTCTTCCGGAATGGCGCGCCTGACGGCAGCGAGATGCTCTTCCGGATGGGCGAGCAACACGAGGTCTTCGCTTCCCTTCTTCGCCTCGATCCGCTTGAGATCGGAGAAGTTCGGGTGTTCGAGCGCAAGGTTCAGCGCCTTCAGCCGGTCCGGCCGCTCAGGATGCTCCTCCGGAACCTCGTGTTCCAGAAAGACCGGATTTTCATAGAGGAACGTGGTCATGCCCGGAACCTAGTGCGCGCACCCCGCAAGGTCCATGGTGACGCAGCCGAAAGACAGATTTTTCAACAGCGCGGATCGAGCAGCAGCTTGCCGTCGCGGCCCGGATCCGCCTGATGCGCAAGCGCCGCGTCGAGCCGGCTCAGCGGATAGATTTCCGCGATGCGGCTGGAAAAGAGACCCGACCGCAAACCTTCGAAACTCTTGGCAAAGGCCGCCTCGATCGCCGGTCGCCCGGCCGAATGCACCCAGGTGCGCAGCCACAGGAAGGAGAAGCGGATATCCGGCCGCGCCTGGATGGTTGCCTGCGGCACCGGCACGCCGCTGAGCGCCCCGTACTGGATGAAGGCGCCGCCGGGGTTGAGCGTGCGCTGGATGAGATCGCCGGCATATGGGCCACCGACCGCGTCGATGATTGCATCGAGGCGAAGCTGCGGCACATGGCTCTCGTCGCCAAGCACGATGTGGCCGGGGACCTCGGTTGCCAGTCGTTCAGCGCTGCGTGCGCTTCGAACGATGCCGGTGGTATCAGCGCCTTCGCCGGCCAGCAGCTTCATCAGCATGCCGCCGATCGCCGAGCCTGCCGCGGTGACGCCGATACGGCGGCCATCGAGCGAGCCGAAATGCGTACGCAGCGCCTCGATCAGTTGCAGCGCCGTCAGCGGATTGACGTAGCAGGTAGCAGCATCGGTCTCGCCGATATCCTCGGGCACGGCGAAACACCATGCGGCCGGCCGGATCAGATACTCCTGCCACAGACCGCTGGCGCCGATCGGCACGACGCGGTCGCCGACTTTCAGCGTCGTGACGCCGGTGCCGATGCGCGTCACCGTGCCGAAGCCCTCGAAGCCGGGCGCGAAGGGCAGCGTGGTGCGGGCGCTATAGGCGCCGGTCACCGGGATGAGATCGGACGGGTTGATGGCGGCGAGCGACAGCGCCACCTCGACTTCGCCCGCCGCAGGCGCCACGCGTTCGGCGTCGACGAGCGCAATCACTTGCCGGGGATCGCCGAACTGGCTAACGAGGGTGGAGCGCATCGTCAGGGAGCCTCGCATGGACGGCAGGGAGCTGGAGAACGTCACGGAAATCCGCATTCCGTTTCGCGATATAGACATGCACGGCCACATGCACAATGCCGCCTATTATGCCCATGCGGAGGCGGCACTTTCCAGCCTCTGGCGCCACCGTCCGCATGTGGTGAACGAGCCGAGCTATCTCGTCCGTCGTTCGGCCTGCGTCTATCACCGTGGCCTGCGTTACGACGAGCCGGCCCGTCTTACCGTCAACGTGGCGAAGGTCGGCGGCAGCTCGATCAGCTTTGTCGTCAAGGTCGAAGCGCGCGGCCAGCTCGCGGCCGAAGTCGAGGTCGTCTGGGTCGCAGTCGATCCGCAGCGCCACACGCCGCTGCCGCTGCCTTCAGCGACGCGCGAATGGCTGGCGGCCTATTCGGTCTAGCCCAAGCAATTCCAGGAAAAGTGCGAAGCGGTTTTCCGTCCGGGATTGCGGACCAAGAAACCAATTCCAGGAAAAGTGCGAAGCGGTTTTCCGTCCGGGATTGCGGACCAAGAAACCAATTCCAGGAAAAGTGCGAAGCGGTTTCCGTCCGGAGTTGCGCCGCTTAAACCGGGTGGACCGAACGAAACAGCGCGATGATGCCCATGCCGCCGCCAACACCCATCATCGCCAGCCCTTCCGTGCCTTCCGGCGATGCCAGCATCTGCGAGAAGAGCCGAACCGTGAGGATCGCCCCGGAGGCGCCATAGGGATGGCCGAGCGCGATGGCGCCGCCGTCGAGATTGACCCTATCCGCGGCGATATCGAGCTGGTCGAGACTGCCGAGCACCTGCGAGGCGAAGGCCTCGTTGAATTCCATGAAGTCGACCTTTGCCGGATCCAGCGTCGGTTGTCGGGCTTTCAGCTTCTGCATCGCCGGAACCGGGCCGAGGCCGAGCAGGTTGGGATCGACGCCCGCTGTCGCGGCATCGACAAATTCGAGCGCGAACGGAATGCCAAGCCGTCGCGCTTCGGCAAGGCTCGTCACCAGGACCACAGCTGCGCCGTCGTTGATCGGGCAGGCATTGCCGGCCGTTACCGTGCCACCCTCGACGAAGACCGGTTTCAGCCTCTGCAGCGTTGCCATCGAGGCATTGGCGCGCGGGCACTCGTCGCGCGACACAGGGCCTGCCACCGTGTCGATCGCCACGATTTCGCGGGAAAACCGGCCGGCAAGATTGGCCTCGACGGCGCGGCGATGGCTTTGAAGCGCAAAGGCGTCCTGCCGTTCACGAGAGATCCCGCAGGCGGTCGCGACGTTTTCGGCGGCCATGCCCATGTCCGGGTCGCCGATCTCGTCCGGGGCCATGCGGGCACGCTTGACCGGCGCGAGCTCGCCGCCGCGCTCCAGCGGCGGCCTCAGGCGGATATGCGCGCGGCTGGCGCTCTCGGTGCCGCCGGCCAGATAGAACCGACCGGCACCCGCCTGGATCATCCGAGCCGCAAGGGTAATCGCCTCCAGCCCGGAACCGCATTGGCGGTCGACGGTGACGCCCGGTGTCGAGACCGGCAGACCGGCTTCGAGAGCGGCGAGCCGGGCGAGATTGCCGGCGCTGTTGGCGGCATTGCCGAGAATGACGTCGTCGATCTCGCTCGTCCTTGCACCGGTATCGCGGAGAATGCGGGAAATCAGCGGTGCCGCCAGTTGCGACGGTTCGATATCGCGAAGCGTGCCGTTGACGCGGCCGATAGGCGTGCGGAGCGCGGCGATGATGACAGGTATGCGTGCCGGGTCATTCGATGAGGTCGAGGGCATCGTTTCCATCCGCGATCCATTGCCTGAGCGTGCCTACCGCTACCTTGCCCGACTGCGTCATCGGCATATTCAGGCAGAGCCAGATGCGACGTGGATGCTTGTAGCGCGGCAGCTGGGCGGCGAGATGACGATCAAGCGCCTCCCGATCGAACATACCACCTTCCGGCTCAATGACGGCGACCAGTTCGCTGCCGAGATCCGGGTGATCGAGGCCAAGCGCGAGTGCCGAGTGAACGCCGGCATCGGCGACGAGGACCGCTTCCACTTCCTGCGGGTAGATGTTGTTGCCGCCCGAAAGCACCATGCCACCAGCGCGGCCGAGAAGATGCAGGGAGCCGCATTCATCGAGGAAGCCGACATCGCCGACCGTCGCCAGCGACCCAAGGCGACGGAACCCGGCGCCGTCGGCGCCGCCGACATAACCGTCGGAGATGAGGGCGCTGTCGACGAAGATCGTGCCCGTCTCACCGGTCGGCAGCTCGTCCCCCTTGTCGTCGCGAATGCTGAGCGTGACGCCGGGAAAGGCGCGGCCGACGGCGGTGGCCGAAGCGGTGTCGCCCTTGGTCGCAACGCTGATGAAGCCCAGTTCAGAGGCGCCGTAGTATTCGATGATATCGGCTTGCGGAAATGCGAGCGCCGCGGTTTCGCGATCGTTTTCGGTCAGCTTGGCGCCGGCGACGGTGATCTGTTTGACCGACCTTTGCGGCCGGCCGGCGGCTGCCGCGCAGAGCCGCCGCAGCACCGTCGGCACCAGCGCCAGTCGCTGGACCGCTTTCGCCTCGATAACGGACATTGCCCGGGATGCCTCGAAATGTGTGGCCCCGATGAATTCGGCGCCGGCGACGAGGGTTTCTGCAAGCGCATAAAGCGTCAGCCCGTGCGCGAGCGGACCGGGGGCAAAGGTGCGGGTGGCGCGGCCGATGCCGAAGAAGGGCTCGCCTGTGGCCAAGCTTCTGCGCCACGAGCCGCGATCGCGGATGATGGCTTTCGGCGTGCCCGTCGTGCCCGAGGTGAAGACGATGAGGAACGGCTCGCTGTCTTCGCCGACTGCGAGCAGCTTTCGCTCGTTGCCATCGGTCTCGCGGAAGGTTCGCGTTTTGCCGCTTGCGGGCGCATGGAGCGAGAGGTTGGCGCCATCGGCCCTGACAATGAGATCGGGCGAAAGGCGATCGTGCATCGTCTGGCGCGTCGCCTCCGGCAGATGCGGATCGATCAGCGCGACGCAGTTGCCGCCGCTGGTGGCGGCAAGGAAGGCAGCGGCGAAGAGCGGATGATTGCCCGTCTCCAGTGCGATCAGGCGAGAGCGGTCGCCGAGCACGCTGCGTCGTTCGGCAATCCCAACCAAGTCTCCGAAACGTTCGGTAAGTGCGCCGGCGATGCGTGTGAGGTCACCAAAAGTGAAAACCCGGCCCTCGATTTGGAAGGCCGGGGCATGCGGATGGTCTTCCGCGTGGCGATGGATCGCGGCGGCAAACGGCATTGGTTCAGGCGCGGGCCGGCAGCAGCGGATAGCCGGCGTAGACGGCGCGTGCGGCAAGCGTCGCGATCGCAGCCTTCAACAGGTCACCCGGAATGAAGGCGAGCGAGCCGGCAGCAACGGTCATGAGCGGGGTGCCGGTGACGGCGGAAACCCAGGGCATGCCGATCGCGTAGAGCACAACGATACCGCCGAGGACGGAGGCAAGGAAGAAACCGACGAACTGGCGCGTTTCTGCCTGGCCTTCACGCACGGCGCGCTCGGCGATCAGGCCGGTGACGAAGGTGGCGATAACCCAGCCGATGATGAAGCCGCCCGACGGGCCGGCAAAGACTGCAAGGCCGCCGCGGCCGCCCGAAAGCACCGGCAGGCCAATGGCGACCAGCAGCAGGAACAGCAGGAAGGCGAGCGCGCCGCGCTTGGCGCCGAGGATGCAGCCGGCCAGCATGACGCCCATGGACTGCGCGGTGATCGGGACCGGAATGAAGCCGAGCGTGATCGGCGGGATGAGGCCGAGCACGACGACGATCGCGGCGAAGAGGGCGATGAGCACGAGATCTCTGGTATTCATGTAGTTCCGGTTCCCTGTCTTTTAGAATTCGCGAATTTATTGACGGCGAAATCCGCGCGCGTCAATCGCCGCGGCAATCGTATCGGCATCCTTCAGCGTCAGGATGATGAGCGGCCCGATGATCGTCAACGGCCGGACAGGCAGTCCGCGGGCGCGATGGGCTTCGCGGATCGCCTGATAGCGCGCAAAGATATCGGGAACGAAGCGCAGCACCAGCCCGAGCGCCAGGCTGACATCGGCCGCCTTCAGCCAGCCAAGCCGCTCGAGCGGGCTCAGGAGAATGGTGATCTCGTCCATGAAGGCGCTGATCGTTGTTGTCGCCGTGACGGCGGCAGCGAAAAGAACCAGCGCCATCAGCCGCAAGGCCAAAGTCGCGACCTCGGAAACCGAGAGGTAAAAGAGATTGACAGCCGCCAGAAAGAGGATCGTCAGGAAGACGAAGCCGACGCGCTTCAGCGCTTCCTTGGGCGAGAGACCGACGGAGAGATAGAGAGTGGCGGCAACGACGAAGGCGATCGCCTGAACCGCGAGTGAGGCGCTCAGAAAAAGCCCGATGCTCGACGCCACGAGTGCAATCAGCTTGACCCTGACCGGCAGCCGGTGGAGCAGGCTGTTGCCCTCGATATGCAGGCTCGTCAGCATCCGGCGATCTCGTGATAGTGGCGGATCGCCTCTTGCGGGTTGCCGTCGAAGGCAAGTCGGCCCTCATGGAAGAGCAGCAGCCGTTCGACAGTCTCGACGAGCCCGAGATCATGGGTGATCACCACCGTATCCTCCGGCAGGTCATCGATCGCCGTGGCGACACGGCGCCGGTTCTTCAGGTCGAGCTGGTTCGTCGGCTCGTCAAGGATCAGGATCTTCGGATCGGTAACGACGACGCTCGCCATGGCGACGAGCTGTGTTTCTCCGCCCGAAAGCTCATGCACGCGCCGCCTTGCCAGGTGTTCTATGCCGAAGCGCGAAAGTGCCGCCTGCATCCGGCGATCGATCTCGTCGCGCGAAAACCCACGGTTCTTCAGCCCGAAGGCGATGTCCTCGGCAACAACAGGCATGATCAGCTGGTTGTGCGGATTCTGGAAGATGAAGCCGGCTTCGGAAAGCACGGCGCGATCGTCTTTGACCGTGTCGAGCCCGTTGACCGTGACGCCGCCGGAGGAGGGCTTCACCAGGCCGTTGATCAGGCGCGCGAAGGTCGTCTTGCCGGAGCCGTTGAGGCCGATAATGCCGATGCGTTTTTCGTTGAGCGTGAGCGTCAGGGGGTGCAAAGCCACCCGCTCGCCGAAGCGGACCGCGCAATCGGTAAAGCGGATGTCCATTCCGTTCCTCGCTGTCTCCGGCCCGCGCCGTTTTCGGGTTGCTCTATAGGCCAAGTGCGACAACAAGGGCAATGCGGTCCAGGGATCGATGCTCTATTTGAATTATGGGAATATAAGCCTATTCTCCTCGCCATGACGATTCGCCTTTCCAACAGCGACGCCCGTCGCATCTTCCTCGCCAAGCAGGGCCTTTCAGGCGCGCCCAACCGCGCGCTCGGCAAGGAGGGCCTGCTGAAGCTCATCCACGACATCGGCTTCGTGCAGGTCGACAGCATCGCCACGGTGGAGCGTGCTCACCACCAGATCCTGTTTTCCCGCAACCAGACCTATCGTCGGGAACATCTGACGGCGCTTCTGGAGGACGATCGCGACCTCTTCGAGCATTGGACCCACGATGCCTCGATCATTCCCAGCAGCTTCTTCCGCTATTGGAAGCATCGCTTCAAGTGGGAAGGCGAGACGATCGTCGAGCGCTGGAAGGCGTGGCGAGGCGAGGGTTTCGAGAAAGGCTGCGACGACACCTATCAGCGGATTGCCGAAGGCGGCCCGGTGCTTGCCCGCGATCTGAAGGAAGCCGAGCACCAATCCGGTGGCTGGTGGAACTGGCATCCGTCGAAGACGGCGCTGGAAGTGCTGTGGCGCACAGGCAAGCTTGCGATCGCGCGGCGCGAGAATTTCCAGAAGGTCTACGATCTCACGGAAAGAGTGATCCCGCCGCACCACAACGAGGGTGACGTCAGCCATCCGGAATTCATCGACTGGGCCTGCCGCAGCGCGTTGGAGCGTCTCGGCTTTGCCACCCATGGCGAGATCGCCGCCTTTTGGGATCTGGTATCGCCCGAGGAGGCGAAGACCTGGGTGGCCGAACATCGCGACGAACTCGTGGAAGTGCAGATCGAAGCGATCGATGGCGGACGTCCGCGTGTCTCCTACGCCTTCGCCGGGTTTCCGGAAGCACTCGGGGATATCCCCGAGCCGCCCGGCCGGGTGCGCGTGCTCAGCCCCTTTGACCCCCTCTTGCGCGATCGCAATCGCACGGAACGGCTCTTCGGCTTCTTCTATCGCATCGAGATCTTCGTCCCCGAAGCCAAGCGCGAATATGGCTATTACGTCTTCCCGTTGATCGAGGGCGACCGGCTGATCGGCCGCATCGACATGAAGGCGGACCGCAAGCGCGGCAGCCTCGATGTCCGCAGGCTCTGGCTCGAAAAGGGCGTTCGCGCCTCGGCCGGACGCCTGGAGCGCATCGATGCCGAGCTCGATCGGGTTGCCCGCTTCGCTGGCGTCGAGCGCGTGGAACGGCTCGATGGCTGGAACGCGTCGCTATAGCGACCTAAACCGCCGCATGTTTGCGTCGATCGGTGCGGATCAGGGAAACATGCAGTTGGTGATATTTTCCTTGGCTTGAACCCGCCGCCTTCCTAAATGGAGGCGATAGAAATTCCTGACGCGGGAGCGTGCCACTATGAACACCGATCTGATGAGCCTCTTCGATGCCGACGAGGCAACGGTCCGCAAGGTTCTCTCGGAAACGCTCGCCGGTGCCGACGACGGCGAACTGTTCCTCGAACATGCCCAGGCAGAGGTGCTGTCCTTCGACAATGGCCGGCTCAAGGGCGGCAGCTTCAACACCGACCAGGGCTTCGGCCTTCGCGCCGTTGCCGGCGAAGCGGTCGGTTATGCCCATTCCGGCGAGCTTTCCCTGTCGGCACTGCGCCGCGCCTCCGACGCGGTGGCGCAGGTGACGCGCGGCTATGCCGGCTCCTACGCCGCAGCCCCGCAGCGCACCAACAAGAAGCTTTATGGCGACGAAAACCCGATCGGCGCGCCCAGCTTCGAGGCGAAGGTCGCGCTGCTTCAGGAAATCGACGCCTATCTGCGCGCCAAGGACCCCAAGGTCCGCCAGGTGACGGCGACCATCGCGGCAAGCTGGCAGGTCGTCGATATCCTGCGCGCCGACGGTCATCGTGTCCACGATGTCAGGCCGATGACGCGCATCAACATCTCCGTCGTGACCGGCGATGGCGACCGCCAGGAAAGCGGCTCCTTCGGCACCGGCGGGCGTCGCGGCTTCGGCGATTTCGTCACCGAGGAAAATTGGAAGATGGGCGCCGACGAGGCGCTGCGCCAGGCGCTCGTCAATCTCGAAGCGATCGACGCGCCGGCCGGCACTATGGATGTGGTGCTTGCCTCCGGCTGGCCGGGCGTCATGCTTCACGAGGCCGTCGGCCATGGTCTTGAAGGCGACTTCAACCGCAAGAAGACTTCGGCGTTTGCCGGCCTTCTGGGCGAGCAGGTGGCTGCCAAGGGCGTCACCGTCGTCGACGACGGCACGATCGAGGCGCGCCGCGGCTCGATCTCGATCGACGACGAGGGCACGCCGTCCGGCTACAACGTGCTGATCGAGGACGGCAAGCTCGTCGGCTACATGCAGGACCGGCAGAACGCCCGGCTGATGCGCATGCAACCCACCGGCAACGGCCGTCGCCAGGGTTATGCCCATGTGCCGATGCCGCGCATGACCAATACCTACATGCTCTCGGGCGACAGGACGCCGGAGGAAATCATCGCCTCGGTGAAGAAGGGCATCTATGCCGTCTCCTTCGGCGGCGGCCAGGTGGACATCACGTCAGGCAAGTTCGTCTTCGGCTGCACTGAGGCCTACCTGATCGAAAACGGCAAGATCGGCGCGCCGGTCAAGGGCGCCATGCTGATCGGCAACGGTCCGGACGCGATGAAGCGGGTGACCATGGTCGGCAACGACACCAAGCTCGATACCGGCATCGGCAATTGCGGCAAGGCCGGCCAATGGGTGCCGGTCGGCGTCGGCCAGCCGCATCTGCGCATGGACCAGATCACGGTGGGCGGCACGCAGGCGTAAGTTCCGGTGGCGGTCTTCGTGCTTTCGTTCCTGTCGCCGGAGACCGCCACGCCCAGCCACGAACTGCGGTTCGATGGCGATCCGGGAGACATCGCGCGTGCCCTGGACCTGGACGGCGGCGCCATTGCCGACCATGCCTGTTACCTGCTTGACCGCAAGGATCTGACTGCGCTTGCCTCGGCGCTCGGGTTTGCCTTGCCGGATACGGGGGAGGAGGCCCTGCTTCGCCGGCCGCACCGGATCGATACGACGCCATACCTCGTCCATACCGGCTACGAACTTCCGCTGATGCTGGAAGGGCGCAAGCCCTTTGCCTATTTCGACGACGATCCGGCGTCACCTTGGCTCGAGGAAACCAAGGCGCTCTTTGCCCCGTATGTCGCCGCCGGAGTGCTGGTGCTGGACACGTTCGAGCTGGCAAAGATGTGCCCGACGACCACGGGAAGCGAGAAAGAGGAGCGGGTCCGTTATCTCGCCTTTGCGCTGCCGGGCGAGACCTGGCGCTTCGAGCGGTTCAGGACGCGCTGCGACCAGCTCTTCTACAATTGGCGTCCATGGACGGATGAAGATGAGCGCGAGGAGGGGCGGCTTCTCGGCTACAGCGAAGAGCAGTGCGACTGGTGGATGGCCAATCGCGCCCACAGAGCCGCAAGCGCGTGAAGCTGCGGCGAACCGCTGCCGTCAGCCGCGCGACGGCAGCATCATGCAGTCGTAGGAGCGCTGCTTGAGCGCGTCACAGGCGGCCGCGGCCGCATCCTTGCTCGAAAAGCCGACGAAGCGGGCGCGGTAGATCGCCTTGGCACCCTTACCGACGGCTTCCGTATAGGGCGTGGCGCCTGCGAGCGGCGCACCGGCCTCCGAGCGCGCCTGCGCCAGCAGCATGCGCGCAGCCTCGGCCGAAGGTGCGGCCGAAATCTGGATCTGCCAGCCGCCTGATGCAGCCGGAACCGCAGCGGTCGTTTCGATCTCGGCAACCTCGGTCGGGCGTTCCGCGGGGATCG
The DNA here is from genome assembly GCF_016919405.1 of Ensifer sp. PDNC004. Lineage (NCBI taxonomy): Bacteria > Pseudomonadati > Pseudomonadota > Alphaproteobacteria > Hyphomicrobiales > Rhizobiaceae > Ensifer > Ensifer sp. PDNC004. The sequence goes on along the minus strand of NZ_CP070353.1, from coordinate 1,954,923 downwards.
CGGTCGTCGACGTTGCCGCAATCAGGGCAGCAACCGAATCCTGCTTGGCCCGCTGCGGTGCGGCATAGGGCATCGGAACCTCGGATGTTGCGACCGCGGCCACTTCGACGGGGGCTTCTACCGTCTTGCCGCCGCGCGTCGACGCCACGAGCTGCCGTCCACCCTTGGCCGCCTTGCCAACGTGACGATCGAGAAGGGCCGCCATCTTGGCGTCGCGGCTGCGCGCCGTCTTGCCGCCGAGCACGACGCCGACCACCCGGCGATTGCCGTCCTTGACGGCGCTGACCAGGTTGAAGCCGGAGGCGTTGGTGTAGCCGGTCTTGATGCCGTCCATGCCGTCGTAGCGATACATCAGGTTGTTGTGACCCCGCACCTTGCGGCCGCGGAAGTTGAAGCTCTCGGTCGCAAACAGCCGGTACTCCCTGGGGAAGTCGCGCATCAGCGCCACGGCAAGCGTCGACATTTCACGCGCAGTCGTCACCTGCTTGCTGGCCGGCAGGCCGGAAGCATTGATGAAGATGGTCTTGCTCATGCCAAGCTGCCGCGCCTTGGCGGTCATCATCCGGGCGAAATTCGCCTCGGAGCCGCCGAGCTTCTCGGCCATGGCGGCCGCCGCATCGTTGCCCGAGCGCACGATCATGCCGAGGACCGCCTCGCGCACCGTGATCGTCATGCCGGACTTGAGGCCGAGACGCATCGGCGGCTTGGCGGCCGCCGCCTTCGAAACCTTGATCTTGCTGTCCCAGGAAAGCTTGCCGCTCTTCAGCGCCTCGAAGGCCATGTAGACCGTCATCATCTTGGTCAAGGAGGCCGGATGGTTGAGGACATCGGCGTTTTCGGACGAGAGGACCTTACCGGTGCGCGCATCCAGAACCAGCGAGGCGCTTCCGGCGACGGCGGTCGCCGTCCCGAGCGCCAGTGCGAAGGTCGCCAGCAGGAGGCAGCGCAGAGTTTTCATGTCGATCCCCGTCGAAAGGCGCCCGCGGTCAGGCGCAAAGCTGTTTCGTTTTGTGACAAGATCCGTGTCTTTGCTGCAACTTTAGGGCGGAATGTGGCAAGCCGACCTTGTTTTCGGGGTTGTGGTAAATGGCCGATGAACGCTCTCCCCGTTCAACAAGGTTTAACGCCCTCGCCGTTAACTTTCCAGGCTTGCAGGCCGTGCGGGGAGCGCTTGGGCCAGATTTTGGGGGCGACCATCAAGGGCATCATCAGGACAATTGTTCGCCGCGCCGCAATTGCCGGCGGGCTGGAAGTCGCCGGGGGCCTGAGCCGCGCCGGGCTGATGGCCGGCGCGCGCGGGCAGGGGGCGGTCTTTACGCTGCACCATGTCCGGCCGAAGCTTGCCCGTGCCTTCGATCCCAACGCCCATCTGGAGATCACGCCGGAATTTCTCGATGTCGCGCTGCGGACGCTGAAGCGCGGCGGCTATCGCTTTGTCCCGCTCGAACACTTGCCGCAGGCCTTGGCCGCCAAGGGCGAACCGGTGGCCTGCTTTACCCTCGACGACGGTTACAGCAACAATCTCGAGCACGCGTTGCCGGTCTTCGAGCGCCACCAGGCGCCGTTCACGGTGTTCGTTGCCGGCGGTTTCGTCGACCGCACCCATACGCTTTGGTGGGAAACGCTCGCCGATATGCTCGAAACGAACGAGACGCTACACTTTGACTTCGGCGGCGGTGTAGAAACACTGCAGGCGTCGACAACGGCCGAAAGACAGGCCGTTTTCAATCGTATCGCGGCGTTCATTCACGGCCATAACGAGGCAACGGCGATCGCTTCCTTGAACGCTGCCGCTCGTGACCGCGGCATCGATCCCCTGGCGATCACCGAAAAGCTGACACTGGACGAGGCCGGGTTACGGCGCCTGATCGAAAGTCCTCTGGCGAGCCTCGGCGCCCACACGATCAGCCACCGCGCGATCGCGCGCCTGTCGGATGCCGAGGCGAAGCGAGAGATCGAGGGATCGCTGCGGCGCGTCGAGGCGATTACCGGTCGGCGACCCCAGACCTTTGCCTATCCCTATGGCGACGCGCCGGCGGTATCCGTACGCGACCATCGCATCGTCGCCGATCTGGGTCTTACCTTGGCCGTCACCACCCAACCCGGAACGCTCACGGTGCGGACGCAATCCAGCCCTTATGCGCTGCCGCGCATTTCGCTGAACGGCCATTTCCAGCGCGCCCGCTATGTCTCGGCGCTGGCATCCGGCATCCCTTTCCGCCTGGCGGCCGGGTAGAAAAAGCGAGTTGGAAAGCCGAGCGCTTCGGCGTCAATTGAAGGCAAAAGCCATGAGAATGCTGTCCTGGTAAACGCCGTCGTGTTTCCAGTCGCTGATGCGGCGGCCTTCGATTTGGAAGCCGAACTGCGCATAAAGCGCCCGGGCCGCAACATTGTCATGAAGAACGGAGAGCTCGATGCGTTCCAGCCCCCGTTCGCGGGCGCGCTGCATCGCCAGTCGCAGAAGCCGGCCGCCGATTCCCTTGCCGCGATATGTGGCGAGGAGCCCCATGCCCAAGGTGCCGACATGCGCGCGAACGGGCGAAGCATCCAGCCGGATATCGCACCAGCCGACGACGTGATCGTCGACCGCAACGATCTGGGGCGCCCGGGCGCGATACAGGTCGGTCATGTATGCGGCAAAGCCGTCGAAGGGTGGAGCGCTCAGCCGTGAAAGCCAGCGGCCTTCCTGGGCGACCTCGTCAAGGCAGCGGTGACAGCCGGCGACATCGTCGAGCGTCGCGTCACGAACATCGATCGTCATCAAAAGGCACTCGATGAAAACGCCCGGCTCAAGCCGGGCAAAGGATAATATCCGCTCGGCCACCTGCATGGCCGGGCGTCGTCATTGCATCTGGCGTCTCTCTTGAAAGAGACAGGCAGGCTACGGGTACATACGTACCTTTTCCCAGCCGCCTTCGGGCGTTTCGCGGCGAAACTCCATCCGGTCATGCAGCCGGAACGGGCGGTCGTGCCAGAATTCGATCGACGTCGGGCGGATGCGGAAGCCCGACCAGTAGCTCGGGCGCGGGATTTCGCCGAGGGCGTGGCGTGCGGTGTATTCGGCGACGGCCTTCTCCAGCGCGAAGCGGCCTTCGAGCGGTCGCGACTGCTTCGAGGCCCAGGCGCCGATGCGGCTGCCGCGCGGCCGGCTCTTGAAGTATTCGTCCGCCTCTTCGTCGGTGACGATCTCGACCGGGCCGCGCACGCGCACCTGCCGACGGAGCGATTTCCAGTGAAAGCACATCGCCGCCTTGCGGGCGCCGAGGATCTCCTCACCCTTCTGGCTTTCGAAATTCGTGTAGAAAACGAAGCCGCGTTCGTCGAAGCCCTTGAGCAGAACCATGCGGACATTCGGCAGCCCGTCGGCATCGACGGTCGCGAGCGCGACCGCGTTCGGGTCGTTGATCTCGCTGCCTTCCGCGTCCTTCAGCCATGTGCCAAACAGGGAAAAGGGTTCATTTGATTCGGTGAAGTCACCGCTTGTTAACTCATTCGCCGCCATTATTGCGTTCCAATGCCGTGATGTCTGGCGCGGAAATGCTTCGGGATGAGCCCGACCTGTGTTTCCGCATCGAAAATGTCGGAGCCTGTATGTTGACCTTGTCGAGAAACGTGCGGCTCCAGCGAGTCTGACAGGATTGCCGTGCAAGACATAGCAAAGTGGATCGACGCCAAGAAGGGGTATTCCTTCGCCTTGCTACGTAGCGCGGCAGTTTGCCTGCCGGTCCTGGCGCTGTCCGGCTGCATGGGGGCTGGCCTCGACCTTTTCGGCAGCGGTGTCGACCGCACGGTTTCGACGGGCACCGTTCCCGTCGCCAAGACCTCCGATGGCCTTTCCGACGCTGTGATGGTTCGCAATGCCGTGACGTCGGCCGAGCTCAACAGCGGCGCCATCAACCCTATTCCCTGGGCCAATGCGACCTCCGGCAGCGCCGGCGTCATCAGCAGCATCCAGGAAGACCGCGCCAGCGGCATGCTCTGCCGCCGCTTCACGACGACGCGTCATTCTTACGAGGGCATCGCCAAGTTCGACGGCAGCACCTGCCAGGGCGGCGACGGCGCCTGGTATCTGACGAGCTTCGGCCCGCGCGCCTGAGCGGCGCCCGACCCAAGTCGTTGAAATCGGTGGTTAACCACGTTTCGGCAAATGCGCGCATGACGGCCCACGATGCCGTCCCAATGCCCGCATGAGGACCCGTGGCTAACCACTATTTAGCAACTTCTCCTGATCATCGGCATTCAACGGACGGGCGACGATGGCGCCCGCAATCGGGGCAAAGGCGGGCGTCAGGGAGCGGCCGCCGATCAGAGAAGATGGTAAAACCATGCGTGATCCCTATGTGATCCTCGGGGTACGGCGCAACGCCGGGCAGGATGAAATCAAGGCCGCCTGGCGTTCGCTGGCAAAGGCCGTGCATCCGGACCACAACCAGGACGATCCCAACGCCGCCGAGCGTTTTGCCGAGGCCGGCAAGGCCTACGAGTTGTTGCGCGACCCGAAGCTCAGAAGCCGCTACGATTATGCGCGCCGCGAGGCCGAACTTCGTCGCATGGAGGCGATGAAGGCGAAGATGCGGCCTCAGGAAGAGGCGCCGGTCGACGCCGAGACCGCCGAGGACGCCATTTCACAGATTTTCGGTGCGGAGACCCGCACCAAGTCGGCCCGGCCCTCGCCAAAGCCGACGCCGAAACCGGCACCCAAGCCCGCTGCGGCGGCGAAGGAGCCGGAGCGTCCGGCCCAGGCTTTTGAAAGCAAGCCGGAACCAACGCCCGAGCCCCAGCAGGAAAGCGTGCTCAGGACCGAGGCGCCGCTGATGCAGCGCGCAGCCGCACCAGCGGCGGAACTTGTGGCGGCGATCGTCCGGCGCATCCGGGGGCGCGCGGCAAAGACGGCCGAGAAGGTACCTGATCTTCCCGTCGATCTCGCTGTCAGCATCGACGACCTGATCAGCCGCCAGCGCCTCTCCGTCGAGCTTCCTGACGGCGAAAGCCTGAAGGTGCAGATCCCACCGGGCGCCGTCGACGGTCAGAGCATTCGTCTGGCGGAGCAGGGCTATCGGGTGACCGGGATGACCCGGGGCGACGTCGTCGTCACGCTCAGGGTCGATCAGGGCGGGACGTTCCGTACCCGCGGGCTCGATCTGATGACCACCTTGCCGGTCGACCTGCAGGGCGCTGTGCTCGGTTGCGAACAGGTGCTCGAAACTCCAGTCGGGCAGGTTACCGTGGTCGTTCCGGCCTGGTCCGGCTCGGACAAGGTCATCCGTCTTGCGGGCAGGGGGATGCCCGGCGCTTACGGTACGCATGGCGACCTGCTGGTCGAATTGAGACTGGTTCTGCCCGAAGCGCCCGACGACAAGATCACCGATTTGATGAAGTCGCAACGCGACGGCCTCTATCTGTGACAGGCCATTTGTGACAGTTCGCTGACACACTGACCCAATATTACGGGGACTAACAGTTCCTGATCTCAGCCGCGCTTGAACCACCCTTGCGGCTATGCCATAGGCAATTCTCGACATTTTGCCGCACCCGTTCTCGTGGGGCGTCTTTGACATTTTTGATCTTTGGCACCGGCGCCCGCCGATGCTGGAATAGTATTGGGGACTTACCATGGCTCAGGCATCCGGTCTGATGAAGGGCAAGCGCGGCGTCATCATGGGCGTTGCAAACAACCGTTCCATCGCATGGGGCATTGCCAAGGCCATCCACGCGCAGGGTGGTGAGGTTGCGTTGACCTATCAGGGCGACGCTCTGAAGAAGCGCGTCGAGCCGCTGCTTGCGGAAATCGACGGCTTCATGGCCGGCCATTGCGACGTCAGCGACGAAGCCTCCATCGATGCCGTCTTCGATACGCTCGAGAAGCAGTGGGGCAAGATCGATTTCGTGGTGCACGCGATCGGCTTCTCCGACAAGGACGAACTGACTGGCCGCTACGTCGATACCTCGGCCGACAACTTCGCCAAGACGATGCAGATCTCGGTCTACTCCTTCACCTCGGTTGCTCGTCGCGCTGAAAAGCTGATGACGGACGGCGGCTCGATGCTGACGCTGACCTATTACGGCGCCGAGAAGGTCATGCCGAACTACAACGTCATGGGTGTCGCCAAGGCTGCTCTCGAAGCAAGCGTCAAGTACCTCGCTGTCGACCTCGGCCCGAAGAACATCCGCGTCAACGCGATTTCCGCCGGCCCGATCAAGACGCTGGCTGCCTCCGGCATCGGCGACTTCCGCTATATCCTCAAGTGGAACGAGTACAACGCGCCGCTGCGCCGTACCGTCACCATCGAGGAAGTCGGCGACGTCGGCCTCTATATGCTTTCGGACCTGTCGCGCTCGGTCACCGGTGAAGTGCACCACGCCGACAGCGGCTACCATGTCGTCGGCATGAAGGCAGTGGACGCGCCCGATATCTCCGTGATCAAGGACTGACCGAACCGCAAAGTCGGATTCGGCAGCCTGCTGCCCGGAGACATGTTGTGCTGATCTATGTGATCCGTCACGGACAGACCGACTGGAACGCCGAAAGCCGGCTCCAGGGGCAAAAGGATATCCCTCTCAATGACTTCGGTCGCCAGCAGGCGACCGGCAACGGCGTGGCGCTTGGGGGCATCCTCGGCGCCGACGCCCGGCATTTCGACTTCGTCGCCAGTCCGCTCGGTCGCACCCGCGAGACCATGGAGCGCGTCCGGCGGGCCATGGGGCTCGATCCGGAGGCCTACCGCACCGACGAGCGGCTCAAGGAAGTCTCCTTCGGCGATTGGGAAGGGCACACGCTGCCCGAACTCAAGCGCTCGGCGCCGCAGCGGATCGCCGAGCGGCGCGCCGTGAAGTGGGACTTCATTCCCCCCGGTGAGGACGCCGAGAGCTACGAAATCCTGTCCTGGCGCATAGCCGCCTGGCTCAGGGACGTGACGAAGCCGACGGTCTGCGTCAGTCATGGCGGCGTCATTCGTGTGCTGTTCAAGCTTTTCGGGGAAATGGAAGCCGAGGAGGCCGCGACCGCGGCGATCCCGCAGGACCGCCTTCTTCGGATCTCCGGCAACGCCATTGGCTGGGTCTGAAGCCTAGGGCGTAGTTTGGCGCGGTGGCGCGCAATGCGCTTCACATGTATGCCCGCGTGCGGGGCATCCGAGAAACCTGTTTCCAGAAATGTGAAAATCGGCTCGTCCGAACCGTGCAGTGGCCGCTAGGAAAGGCCGCGCTTTGTTATTGAACGATTTCGAGGTCGTTGATGACCCGCTTGCCGTCCACTTCCGTGTAGAAGACGAGAACTTTTACGCCGGCCTTCAGGCCTTCGAAATTGAATTCCTCGGGCGCCTGGTAGTTCTTGCCGTCGTCAAGCGACAGGCTCAGCCTATCGGTATCAACACCCGTAATGGTAGCTTCAACGTCGGCGCTTTCGGCCAGGGCGGACAAGGGGGAGAGCAGCCCTGCGGTGGCCATGAGTGCGGCAATAACAAAACGCATTCTTCTTGCCCTCTTCAACGTTTCTGCGAACATTCTCGTCACTCCCTTTGATCCCCGATTGTGGCAAAAATTGCCTTGCGGCGTGGCTTTTGGCCGGACGCCCCGCTTTTTTGATGGTCTATCCGAACTCTGGAGACTGGACGGCGATACCGTATTTTTCAAGCGGGCAGGGGCCGAACTCCGGGTATCGGCGGGGTGGTTTCCCCATGAATTATAGGGTTTGCCAAGGAATTGTGACGAAAGCCAATCTTAAGACTCGCTCGCTACCTTTGGTTGGGGATCGAGGGGAAGAGATTGAAGATCATCGACGTTCTGCGCCAGCGCATTCGGGCCGCCGCCAGATTTGCGAAACCGTCGCTCATTCCGGCGGCGATCGCTGGCCTTGTCGTTTTTACGGGCGGGCATGTCTATGAGCGACAAAATCGCGAGAATTTCCAGAACGACCTTAGCATCGACGTCGAGAACGAACTGAACCTCATTGCCAACCGGCTGCAATCGGAGGTTAATACCAGCATTGCCGCGTTGAACGGTTTTGCCAACAGCATCGGCGTCCATCCGGCCATGACGTCAGACGACTTCACTGTCATGGCGACGAAGCTCCTCCTGCAGAACCCACAGATGGTGCGCGCTTCGGCAGCGCCCGGCGGCGTGGTGCGGATCGCCTTTCCGCGCGAGAGCCAGCAATGGTTCGTCGGCAGCGACTTCAACCGATTCGGCGCGACAAGACACGCCATCGAGCGCGCGTCCTCGACGGTCAGGCCGGTGATGATCGGCCCGATCCGGCTGCCGAGCGGCCGCAATGGTTTCGAACTGTTCCTGCCGGTCTTCTCCAAGATCCAGGGCCGCATGGAGCGTTGGGGCTATGTCGAGGCCATACTCGACGAGAAGGCGCTTTACCGCGCGGCACGCCTGCTCGAGTCGGGCGGCGAAGCGCCGGAGCTGGCCCGGGATCACCGCCACATCGACGTTCATCTGGCGATCCGCGACATTTCCGAGCCGGAGCGCATACAGGATGCGTTCTACGGCGACGACGCTCTCTTTCGCGCCGCGCCGGTCAAGCGTCGGCTGGAGCTCGCCGGCGGCGTGTGGGAGCTTGCGGCCATGCCCGTCGGCGGATGGAAGCAGCTCCCCGAAAACAGCAGCTTCATCCAGATGGCGATCGTTGCCGCCGTCACGGTGGTGGTCATCCCGATCCTCCTGGCCGGCGGCCTCGTCAACGAGCGACAGCGCAACATCGCCAAGCTGAAGGCGCGGGAAGGGGAGGTGATGACGCTGTCTCATCGCCTGAACCTGGCGCTCGACGCGTCGAAGATCGGGATATGGGAGATCGACGTAGAGAGCCAGCAGCGCTCCTGGGACGACCGGATGTTCCATCTGCACGGGCTGGAGGCCCATGTGGAAGAGCCGACATACGACGAGTGGCGCGCGACGGTACATCCCGATGATGTCTGTATTGCCGCCAACGCGCTCTTCCGCAGCCTGGACGATGGCCTGGAATACCGGTCGCAGTACCGTGTCATCCTGACTGACGGGACGATGCGCCATATCCGTAATGTCGGATCCAGCTACCGAGGCGCCGATGGACGCGCAAAGGTCACCGGCATTAGCTGGGATGTCAGCGACGATGTGCTGAGAAATGAGCGGCTGAGCGCGGCCAAGGCGCAGGTCGATCAGCAAAACCATGAGCTCGAGCAGGCGCTGAAGGGGCTCTACGAGCGCGAGCAGGATCTCGAACTGCTTTCGCGCCGGCTCGACCTGGCACTCGATTCCTATCGTTGCGGTATGTGGGAGGCAGATCTCGACAAGAACGTCGCCTATTGGGACGAGCGCATGCACCAGCTTTACGGACTGGTCTACTCCGACGGGGCCACAAACGAAAAAATATGGCTTACCACGCTTCATCCCGATGATCGCGAAGCGGCTCTGGAAGCGGTCAATCGCGCCATTGCCGCCAACGAAACCTATGTCCATCAGGCTCGCGTCGTCCTTTTGTCCGGTGGTGTCCGTCACATCCGCTCCGTCGGCAAGCTGCATGTGGCGCCCGACGGCGCGCGAAAGTTCGTGGGCATGGCGCTCGACGTCACCGACGACGTCGTGATGACCGAGCAGCTGCGTGCGGCAAAGGCGATGGCAGATGCAAAGAATGCTGAGCTGGAGCAGGCGCGTGTGCGCATAGAGCACAATGCGCTTCACGATCCGCTGACCGGGCTCGGCAACCGCCGCATGCTCGACAAGGCGCTGGAGCGCCTGACGTCGTCGCCCGACGGTGATCGGGAAGACATCGCCATCCTTCATATCGACCTCGACAGGTTCAAGCAGATCAACGATACGCTCGGCCATGCCGCCGGCGACGCCATGCTGGTTCATGCCTCCGAGATCCTCAGGGCGAACACCTCGCCCGCCGATATCATCGCGCGCATCGGCGGCGACGAATTCGTGGTGGCCGTGACCGGGGCTGTCGGCGAGGCCGCACTTGCGCCGCGCTGCGACCGCATCATCGCCGCCATGCGGCAGCCGGTCGATTACAACGGCTTTCCCTGCCGCTTCGGTGTCAGCATCGGTGTCGCGGTCGGAGAGGGCCCGGAAATCGACGCGCGCAAGCTGCTGGTCAACGCTGACATCGCGCTCTACCGCGCCAAGGAAGCTGGCCGAAACCGCTACCAGTTCTTCACCGAGACGCTGCAGGCGGAGGTGGTGACCGCCAAACGCATCGCCGATGAAATTCTCGAAGGCATCGAGCGGGACGAATTCGAACCCTGGTACCAGCCACAGTTCGACGCGACCTCGCTTGCGCTTTGCGGCGTGGAGGCGCTGGTGCGTTGGAAACATCCGCGCGAGGGTATCCTGACGCCGGACCGTTTCCTCGGGATCGCCGACGAACTCAACGTCACCGCTGCGCTCGACCGGCTGGTTCTGGAGAAAGCCCTCAAGGACCAGATGCGCTGGGCCGCCGCCGGCGTGCGCGTTCCCAAGATTTCGGTCAACGTCTCGGCAAAGCGGCTTCAAGACGACGATCTGCTGCTTTCGCTTGAAGGACTGAGCATTGCGCCCGGCCAGATCTGTTTCGAGCTGGTGGAATCGATCTTCCTCGATGAGAGCGACGATATCGTCGCGACCAACATCGAGGGTATCAAGCGACTGGGTATCGACATCGAGGTCGACGATTTCGGTACCGGGCACACCTCGATCGTCAGCCTGTTGAAGATCAAGCCGAAGCGGCTGAAGATCGACCGCCAGCTTGTGGTCCCGGTCTTGAGCGCACGCAGCGAACAGGCGCTGGTTCGCTCGATCATCGAGATCGCACGCTCGCTCAACATCGAGACGGTGGCCGAAGGTGTCGAGACGATGGCGCATGCCGAAATGCTCGGCATCCTCGGCTGCGACGTGCTGCAGGGCTACGCCTTCGCGAGGCCCTTGAGCTCCGAGAAGTTTCTCGCCTTCGCGACCGAGCGGGGTCTGCGCCTGGCATCGTGACGGAGGACATCGCGCTGGATTGCAAAAGTCTTTCCCGTCTTCGGCTTTCCACTATAGCGCCGCGCGTCTTTTAAGACGCGCTAAGGCCGCCGTAGCACTCTGAAGCGCTGCATAATTTTGTCCTTAAATCGATATCGATTTGAAGAATTATGCAGTAAGAGAGGGCATCCGCGTACAAACGTACGGCCGTTGCTTGCTTAGGGTCGGTTGCCTTCATGTCGCATAACACTTTCGGTCATCTCTTCCGCGTAACCACCTGGGGCGAAAGCCACGGGCCGGCGCTCGGCTGCGTCATCGACGGCTGCCCGCCCGGCATCCGTTTCACCCTCGCCGAGCTCCAGGTCTGGCTCGACAAGCGCAAACCCGGCCAGTCGCGTTTCGTGACGCAGCGCCGCGAAGACGATCTGGTCAAGGTGCTCTCGGGCGTCATGTTCGACGAGGACGGCGAGACGATGATCTCGACCGGAACCCCGATCTCGATGCTGATCGAAAATACCGACCAGCGCTCGAAGGACTATTCCGAGATCGCCAAGCGCTACCGTCCCGGCCACGCCGATTACACCTACGATCTGAAATACGGCATCCGCGACTATCGCGGCGGCGGGCGTTCGTCGGCGCGCGAAACGGCGGCACGTGTGGCTGCTGGCGGTGTCGCTCGCAAGGTCGTGCCGGGGCTCGTAGTGCGCGGCGCACTCGTGCAGATCGGCAAGCACAAGATCAACCGCGCCAACTGGGACTGGGCCGAGGTCGACAACAACCCCTTCTTCGCGCCGGATCCGGAGATCGTGCCGGTCTGGGAAGAGTATCTCGACGGCATCCGCAAGTCGGGATCCTCGATCGGTGCCGTTGTCGAAGTGGTGGCCGAGGGCGTGCCCGCCGGCATCGGTGCGCCCATCTATGCCAAGCTCGACCAGGACATCGCCTCGAACCTGATGTCGATCAACGCCGTCAAGGGCGTCGAGATCGGAAACGGCTTCGGTGCGGCCGAAATCACCGGCGAGGAAAATGCCGACGAGATGCGCATCGGTGCCGATGGCAAGCCGGTCTTCCTGTCGAACCATGCTGGCGGTATTCTCGGTGGCATCGCCACCGGCGAGCCCGTAATCGCGCGTTTCGCCATCAAGCCGACCTCGTCGATCCTCACCGAACGGCGCTCGGTCGACAGCGACGGCAACGAGGTCGACGTGCGCACCAAGGGGCGCCACGATCCGTGCGTCGGCATCCGTGCCGTGCCGATCGGCGAAGCGATGCTTGCCTGCACGATCGCGGATCACTACCTGCGTGACCGCGGCCAGACCGGCCGCCTCAAGTAATTCGGCTTCAGCCGGCCCAGTCAAATTCGGGAAGAACACCATGTCCTATGATCAGAAGCGTGTCGTCGATGCCATCCGCGCTTTCGAGGCCGGCGAAATCGTCGTCGTCACCGATGACGACGGCCGCGAGAACGAGGGTGACCTGATCGTCGCGGCGGTGCATTGCACGCCGGAAAAGATGGCCTTCATCGTGCGCCACACCTCGGGCATCGTCTGCACGCCGATGCCGCGCGATGAAGCCAAGCGCCTGAACCTCAACGCCATGGTGGCCGAAAACGATTCCGCCCATACGACGGCCTTCACCGTCTCGGTGGATTTCAAGCACGGCACGACGACCGGCATTTCCGCCGACGACCGCACGCTGACGGTTCGCAACCTCGCCAATCCCAATGTCGGCCCGACGGATTTCGTTCGCCCCGGTCACATCTTCCCGCTGGTCGCGCGCGAAGGCGGCGTTCTCATGCGTTCCGGCCATACGGAAGCTGCCGTCGACCTCTGCAGGCTCGCCAGCCTTCCGCCGATCGGCGTCATCTGCGAACTCGTCAATGACGACGGCACGGTCATGCGCGGGCCGCAGGTGGCGAGCTTTGCCGACACCCATGGCCTGAAGCAGGTGTCTGTCGCCGACCTCATCGCCTACCGCCAGCGCAAGGAAACGCTGATCGAGCATGGCGGTTCCTTCGATATCGAGACGCCCTATGGTGCGGCCAAGGGGCATTCCTATGCGCTGCCCTGGGATCCGATGCAGCATCTCGCCGTCGTCTTCGGTGATATCCGTGACGGCGTCGACATCCCGGTTCGCCTGCATCTCGAAAATGTCGGCGCCGACGTCTTCGGCAAGGATTGCCAGATCGACCGCATCATGAAGCGCATTGCCGACGAAGGCAGGGGTGTCATCGTCTATCTGCGCGAAGGCTCGGTTGGCGTCGGCGTGTCGCAGACGGCGCGCAAGGGCAAGCACGACCGCGAGGCCCACGACGAGGCCCAGGCGCGCGAAAACGAGTGGCTGGAAATCGGCCTCGGCGCGCAGATCCTGAGGGATCTCGGCATCAGTTCCATCAGGCTGCTCGCTTCGCGCGAACGCCACTATGTCGGCCTCGAGGGCTTCGGCATCAACATCGTCGGGACCGACATCATCTAAAGACGCGTCGCTCTCGCCATGCTTCGGGCCCGGATCATCGATCCGGGCCTTGTCTTTTATGCTCGCCAACAAAAAAGCCGCGCTCGAAGCGCGGCTCTTGTTTGTCTTTGAATATGTAGCCGATCAGGGCAGCGCGTCGTAGCCTTCGCCGAAACCCTTGAGGTCGACGGGAATGCCGATGCCTTCCTCGGGCGACTGGAAGACGATGAAGGTCGCGGTTGCGCCGGAGCGGAAGGTCTTCAGGAGTTCGTCCTCGAGCACGACTTCCGCGTAGCAGCCGTCGGAGAAGCAGCGCACGAAATAGGCGCGGCCGATATCCTTGCCGTCGACATTGAGGCCGAGGCCGTTCGGCAGAAGCACGCCGAGCGGGGCGAGCACGCGCAGGATCTTGGCCTTGCGATCCGCCGTCTTCAGAACGACCACCGAGAGGCCGACTTCCGGCCGGTCTTCGGCGATGACGTTTTGCATCAGCGCGCACTGGTCAGCGGAAGCGCCCGGCGGCTGATCGCAGACGATCGACCACGCGCCATGGTTGGACTTGACCGTGCCGGGTGTTCCGGCGGGCTGCTGGGCCAGGCTCTGAGCCGGGAGAGCGAGAACGGCAAGGCCGAAGGCGGCGAAGGCCGACAGTCGGGAAAAGAGGGGCAGGCCCATGTAAACCTCAAAACGTCGAATCATCAGGGCTATTCTTGAAGTGCGCAGGAATAAATGAAAAGCCCTGCGGGGCACATTCCAGCGCCATATGGCGGAAATTGGGCGGGTTCGACGCCCTATCCGGCGCGCCGCCGTCAAAGCGCTGTGCAATCTGATCGCCAAGCGCGCAGAACAGCCCCTATAGGTGGTTTCGCCACGGGTTTCGAGGGGTGCCTGTGTGAAAAGCAACGTTTGTGCAAAAATGCCGCACGGGGTTGATTGGTCAGATGTTGCGGCATCGGACAAACTGTGGTTTGAAGCGCAGCAGTATCGCAGGGATTCTGCGTTCCGGTTTGATCCTGATCAAGCGCATTGGGGAGACACATTGTGAAAAACAAGGCTTATGCAGTTCTGGCAGCGCTTGCCTGTCTGCTTTTTGCTTCGAGCGCCTTTGCTGACAAGCCTGTCGAATGGCAGACGAACTTTCAGTCGGCCGCTACGGGCATCATGGAAGAAATCACGTGGTTTGAACATTATACCCTGTGGTTCATCATTCCGATTACACTTTTCGTTCTCCTCCTTTTGATCATCGTTGTGATCAAGTTCCGCGAAAGCGCGAACCCGGTTCCGTCCAAGACCAGCCACAACACCGCGATCGAAGTCGTCTGGACCGTCGGTCCGGTCGTCATCCTTCTCTTCCTTGCGATCCCGTCGTTCCAGCTCCTGACCGCGCAGCTGACGCCGCCGGCCAATCCGGACCTGACGCTCAAGGCGACCGGCAACCAGTGGTACTGGTCCTACGAGTATGAAGTCGGCGAAAGCCCGCTCACCTTCGACAGCATCATGATGAAGGAAGAAGATCGCGCGGCGCTCGGCAAGGAAGACAAGAAAGAATATCCGCGCCTGCTCGCCGTCGACAACGAAGTCGTCGTGCCGGTCGGCAAGACGGTTCGTGTTCTCGTCACCGCTGCTGACGTGATCCATGCATTTGCAATGCCTGCCTTTGGCGTGAAGATCGACGCCGTTCCCGGCCGCCTGAACGAAACCTGGTTCAAGGCCGAGCGCGAAGGTCTTTACTACGGCCAGTGTTCCGAGCTCTGCGGTAAGGACCACGCTTACATGCCGATCGCCATCCGCGTGGTTTCGCAGGAAAAATACGACACCTGGCTCGCAGCCGCCGCAACGAATGTTGGCGATGCGAACAAGGCGCTCATGGCGTCCATCGACTCGGCCAAGACCGTCGACGTCGCCGCTAACGCCGCACAGTAATCGGAAGGGGAGCTCGACCCATGGCTGGAACAGCCGTTCATCAAGACCAACGCCATGATCACTCCGATCATGGCCACGCAGACCATGCGCACAAGCCTTTGAGCTTCTTCCAGCGCTGGTTCCTGTCGACCAACCACAAGGACATCGGCACGCTCTACCTGATCTTCGCGATCTTCGCGGGCATCATCGGCGGCACGCTGTCCATCTTCATGCGTGCCGAGCTCCAGGAGCCGGGCATCCAGATCTTCCATGGTCTGGCGCAGATGGTTTACGGCTTCGAGGGCGATGCTGCCATCGACGGCGGCAAGCACATGTTCAACGTGTTCACGACCGCGCACGCGCTCATCATGATCTTCTTCATGGTCATGCCGGCGCTGATCGGCGGCTTCGCCAACTGGATGGTTCCGATCATGATCGGTGCACCGGACATGGCGTTCCCGCGCATGAACAACATCTCCTTCTGGCTGATCATTCCGGCCTTCCTGCTCGTGCTGCTTTCGATGTTCGTCGAAGGTCCGGCCGGTGCCTATGGCGCAGGGGGAGGGTGGACGATCTATCCGCCATTCTCGACATCGGGCATGCCAGGACCGGCGATGGACTTCGTCATCCTCGGCCTGCACATTGCCGGCGCGTCCTCGATCCTCGGTGCGATCAACTTCATCACCACGATCCTGAACATGCGCGCTCCGGGCATGACGCTGCACAAGATGCCGCTCTTTGCCTGGTCGGTTCTGATCACCGCGTTCCTGCTTCTGCTCTCGCTGCCGGTTCTGGCAGGCGGCATCACCATGCTGCTCACCGACCGCAACTTCGGCACGGCCTTCTTCGCGCCTGAAGGCGGCGGCGACCCGATCCTGTTCCAGCACCTGTTCTGGTTCTTCGGTCACCCGGAAGTGTACATCCTGATCCTGCCGGGCTTCGGCATTGTCAGCCACATCGTTTCCACCTTCTCGCGCAAGCCGATCTTCGGCTACCTCGGCATGGCCTACGCCATGGTCGCGATCGGCGCCGTCGGCTTCATCGTGTGGGCACACCACATGTACACCGTCGGCATGTCGCTCGACACGCAGCGCTACTTCGTCTTCGCGACGATGGTGATCGCTGTTCCGACCGGCGTTAAGATCTTCTCGTGGATCGCGACGATGTGGGGTGGTTCGATCCGCTTCACGACCCCGATGGTCTGGGCGATCGGCTTCATCTTCCTGTTCACCGTCGGTGGCGTTACGGGCGTTCAGCTCGCCAACGCCGGCCTCGACCGCTCGCTGCACGACACCTACTACGTGGTTGCTCACTTCCACTACGTTCTGTCGCTCGGCGCCGTCTTCGCAATCTTCGCGGCCTGGTACTACTGGTTCCCGAAGATGACCGGCTACATGTACTCCGAGTTCGTCGGCAAGCTGCACTTCTGGGTCATGTTCATCGGCGTGAACCTGATCTTCTTCCCGCAGCACTTCCTCGGACTCGCAGGCATGCCGCGCCGTTACATCGACTATCCGGATGCCTATGCCGGCTGGAACATGGTTTCGTCCTACGGCTCCTACGTCGCAGCCGTCGGCGTCCTGATCTTCCTCTTCGGCGTCTTCGAAGCCTTCGCTAAGAAGCGCGTCGCTGGCGACAATCCGTGGGGCGAGGGTGCGAACACTCTGGAATGGCAGCTGTCTTCGCCGCCGCCGTTCCACCAGTGGGAACAGCTCCCGCGCATCAAGTGACGGGCAACGAACAGAAGCCGCCGGTTCCGGCGGCTTCACCCCGCCGGGAAACCGGCGACACACGGCCCTTGCGGCCGGGACTTTTGCAGGGACAAGACATGACGGTCATCGACAATCACGAAGCAGTCGGCATGGAAGGCGTACCGCGTCTATCCGAAGCCTCTGCGCGCGATTACTTCGAGCTTCTGAAGCCGCGTGTCATGTCCCTGGTCGTCTTCACGGCGTTCGCCGGGCTGGTGCTCGCACCAGGACACATCAATCCTTTCATCGGTTTCATCGCCATCCTGTGCATCGCCGTCGGCGCTGGCGCCTCCGGCGCGCTGAACATGTGGTATGACGCCGACATCGACGCGGTCATGACCCGTACCGCCAAGCGCCCGATCCCGGCCGGCAAGATCCTGCCGCAGGAAGCGCTGGCGTTCGGTCTGACGCTGTCTGCCTTTTCCGTGATCATCCTCGGGCTCGCCGTCAATTGGCTCGCAGCCGGGTTGCTCGCTTTCACCATCTTCTTCTACGTGGTCATTTACACGATGTGGCTGAAGCGTTCGACGCCGCAGAACATCGTCATCGGCGGTGCTGCCGGCGCTTTCCCGCCGATGATCGGCTGGGCCTGCGTGACCGGCGCCGTGTCGGTCGAAAGCATCGTTCTCTTCCTCATCACCTTCCTGTGGACCCCGGCGCACTTCTGGGCGCTCGCCCTCTTCAAGATGGGCGACTACGGCGCCGTCGGTGTGCCGATGATGCCGAATGTCTGCGGCCAGGCGACCACCAAGAAGCAGATCGTCATCTACGCCGTGCTGACCGCGCTGATCGGCATCTGTCCCACCTTGCTCGGTTTTGCGAGCATCGGTTACGGCGCAGTCGCAGCAGCCCTCGGCCTCGGCTTCGTGTGGTACTCGATCGGCGTGCTGCGCATGCCGGAAACGGACGAGCGCATGCTGCCGGCCAAGAAACTCTTTGCCTTCTCGATCATGTATCTTTTCGTGATCTTCTCCGCCCTGATGGCGGATCACCTGATCGTCAATATCTGGCTGAATGCCGGGAGTATTGCCTGATGGAAACCGTCAAGCTCACTGATGCCCAGAAGAAATCGCGCCGCGGCCGCAACATCGCGCTCGGCTTCGTCCTCTTCGGGCTCGTCGTCCTGTTCTACATCGTCACGCTGATCAAGTTCGGCAACGGCATGGTCAACTGAGGCGGGATGGCATGACGAATTCACCGCAGACCACAAGCTCGCAGCGCTCCAACCGCGTCGTCGTCGGCACTTGCCTGGCCTTCGTTGGCGGCATGGTCGGCATGGCCTATGCGGCCGTGCCGCTTTACGACATGTTCTGCCGCGTCACCGGCTACAACGGTACCACGCAGCGCGTCGAGCAGGCGTCCGACGTCATCCTGGAAGAGAAGGTGAAGGTCACCTTCGACGCGAACACCTCGGGCGGCCTGCCCTGGGAGTTCAAGCCGGTCCAGCGCGATATCGACATCCGCATCGGTGAAACGGTGCAGGTGATGTACAAGGCGAAGAACCTGTCGTCGAAGCCGACGACGGGTCAGGCGACCTTCAACGTCACGCCGATGCAGGCGGGCGCCTACTTCAACAAGGTACAGTGCTTCTGCTTCACCGAGACGACCTTGCAGCCGGGAGAGGAGATGGAGATGCCGGTGGTATTCTTCGTCGATCCGGACATGGTCAAGGCGGTGGAGACCAAGGACATCAAGACGTTGACGCTTTCCTACACCTTCTATCCGCGCGAACCGTCAAAGCCGGTCGCGCAGGTGAAGACGGAAGAGAACAAACTTTGACTGGAGGTCCTTTTCGGCTATGCCGGAAGGGCGACGAGAGAGAGACATTTCGGGGATTACTGACATGGCCGGTGCGCATCAGAAGAATCACGACTACCACATCATTGACCCAAGCCCCTGGCCGCTGCTTGCCTCGATCGGCGCCTTCGTCATGGCGTTCGGCGGCATCTGCTACATGCGCTATCTGTCGGGCAGCTCGCTGAAGATCTTCGGCCTAGAGTTCGCGAACGTCTGGATCCTGCTCGCAGGCCTCATCATCGTTCTCTACACCATGTACGGCTGGTGGTCGGACACGGTGAAGGAAGCCCACGAAGGTCACCACACGCGCGTCGTTGCCCTGCACCTGCGCTACGGCATGATCATGTTCATCGCTTCGGAAGTGATGTTCTTCGTCGCCTGGTTCTGGGCCTATTTCGATGCCAGCCTGTTCCCGGGCGAAGCCATCCAGGCAACCCGCACCGCCTTCACCGGCGGTGTCTGGCCGCCGAAGGGCATCGAGGTTCTCGATCCCTGGCACCTGCCGCTCTACAACACCGTCATCCTGCTTCTGTCCGGCACGACGGTCACTTGGGCGCACCACGCGCTGCTGCACAACGACCGCAAGGGCCTGGTCAACGGTCTGGCGCTGACGGTCGCGCTCGGCGTACTGTTCTCCTACGTCCAGGCTTACGAATACGCTCACGCTCCGTTCGCCTTCAAGGACTCGATCTACGGCGCGACCTTCTTCATGGCGACCGGCTTCCACGGCTTCCACGTCCTGGTCGGCACGATCTTCCTGCTCGTCTGCCTGATCCGTGCGCTGCGTGGCGATTTCACCCCGAAGCAGCACTTCGGTTTCGAGGCGGCCGCCTGGTACTGGCACTTCGTCGACGTTGTCTGGCTGTTCCTCTTCTTCTCCATCTACATCTGGGGTGGTTGGGGCGCGCCTGTCGCTCACATGTAAGCGAATAGAGCCTACGCTCGTTTCGACAAGGCGGTTGCAGTCATGCAGCCGCCTTGTTCTTTTGGTGGTGTGCCCACAGGACGGCTCGAGGGGTGACGGATATGAGGTTGGGCTTGGTGGCGGCGGCGCTTGTGGTATGCGGCTGTTTGCCCGCCGTGGCCGCCGATAGCGCAGACAGAGTGGTCGTGCACAAGGAACGGCGGCTGTTGCAGCTCTTCCAAGGGGACCAGGTGATCCGTGAATACACGGTTGCGCTCGGCGGCAACCCCATTGGCCACAAGCGCCAGGAGGGCGACCAGAAGACGCCGGAAGGGCTCTATTCGCTCGACTGGCGCAATCCCGGCAGCGGCTACTACAAGTCCATCCACGTCTCCTATCCGGCGCCGGCCGATGTCTCTGCCGCCGCCGCAAGCGGCGTCGATCCCGGCGGCATGATCATGATCCATGGCCAGCCCAATTATTTCGGCTGGCTGGCCTTTTTGACGCAGCGCTTCGATTGGACGAATGGCTGCATTGCCGTTACCAATGCTGAAATGGAAGAAATCTGGGCCATGGTGCCCAACAACACGCCAATCGAGATCAAGCCGTGAGTGAAGACAAGGCACATTTCCCGCCGGTTGACCCGGTGATGACCGGGATCAAGGGGCTTTGCCCGCGCTGCGGCCAGGGCAAGCTTTTCGACGGGTTTCTGAAGGTCAAGCCGTCCTGCGCGAGCTGTGATCTCGACTACAAGTTCGCCGATGCCGGCGATGGCCCTGTCGTGTTCGTGATCCTGATCGTCGGCTTCATTGTCGTCGGCGCGGCGCTTTGGGCTGAGGTCAACTTCAACCCACCGCTCTGGCTACACTTCATCCTGTGGATCCCGCTTGCGGTGATCTTCAGCCTCGGCCTGACGCGGATGCTCAAGGGCATCCTGATCAACCTGCAATTCCGCAACAATGCGCGTCCGGGCGAGATCGACCGTGGCTGAGATCGCGACCAGGAAAAAGGGCGGCCTGATCGGTCGCATCGGCACGTTGCTGCTGCTCGTCGCGACATTTGCCATTCTCGTCTCGCTCGGCACCTGGCAGATGCAGCGGCTGCACTGGAAGGAAGGCCTGCTTTCGGCCATGGCCGAGCGCAGGTCCGCACCACCGGCGACACTTGCCGAGATCGAGAAGATCCTCGCCGATGGCGGCGACATCGACTACCGCACCGTCACGGTGACTGGCGGGTTCGATCATACCAAGGAGCGGCACTTCTTCGCGACGTTCAATGGCCGCACCGGCTATTACGTCTTCACGCCGCTACGGTTGGACGACGGCCGCTTTCTCTTCGTCAATCGCGGTTTCGTGCCTTTCGAGCAGAAGGATTCCTCGACCCGGCTTGCCGGCGAGCTTCCCGCCTTCGTCGGCATTCATGGTCTTGCAAGGCCGAAGCTTGACGGCAAGCCATCGTCGCTCGTTCCGGACAACGACCTCGCCAAGAACATCTTCTACTGGAAGGACCTCGACACGATGGCGTCTTCGGTCGGCCTTCCGGCCGACAAGGTCGTGCCGCTGTTCGTCGATGCCGATGCGACGCCCAATCCGGGCGGTCTGCCGATTGGCGGTGTCACCCAGTTCGACCTGCCCAACAACCACCTGCAATATGCGCTCACCTGGTACGGGCTGGCAGCGGCACTGGTGCTGGTCAGCGGCCTCTATGCAATGCGGCGCGGGCGATAGCCGCGGGTTTACCGTCATGCTAACCGTGTGGGACGAACGGCAGCGGGGGCCACGATGACGATCATCGCGAACACACTGATTGCTTTGACCGGCTTGCTGCATATTGGTTTTCTGGTGCTGGAAATGTTCCTTTGGACCGGGCCGAAGGGAAGGGCCGTGTTCCGTATGACGGCCGAGCAGGCCGAGACGACACGGGTGCTCGCGGCCAACCAGGGGCTCTACAACGGCTTTCTTGCCGCCGGCCTGTTCTGGTCGTTGATCCAGGCTGAAGCCGCCTTTGCCATCCAGCTGAAGGTGTTCTTTCTTGTGTGCGTGGTCGTTGCCGCTATATATGGCGCGTGGTCGGTCAAGCTGCGTATCCTCCTCATCCAGGGCGGCCCGGCGATCGCAGCGCTCGTTTTCCTTCTAATGGCATCCTGATCCATGGCATCATCAGCGGCAGAAAAATCCCCGATCACCATCCGCCTTTGCGGCCCGCGCGGCTTCTGCGCCGGCGTAGACCGGGCGATTCAGATCGTCGTCCTGGCGCTGAAGGAATTCGGCGCGCCGGTCTATGTCCGCCATGAGATCGTCCACAATCGCTACGTCGTCGAAGGCCTCGAAGCCAAGGGTGCGATTTTCGTTGAAGAGCTCGACGAGATCCCGCCGGAACACCGCAAGCAGCCGGTCGTCTTTTCGGCGCATGGCGTGCCGAAGTCGGTGCCCGCCGACGCGGATGCCCGCAACCTGTTCTATCTCGACGCCACCTGTCCACTGGTCTCCAAGGTCCACAAGCAGGCGATGCGCCACAATCGTCTCGGCCGCCACGTCGTCCTGATCGGTCATGCCGGCCATCCGGAAGTGATCGGCACCATGGGCCAATTGCCGCAAGGCACGGTATCGCTGGTCGAGACCGTCGAGGATGCCGACGTCTACCAGCCGCCGGACCCGGACAACCTCGGCTTCGTCACTCAGACGACGCTATCGGTCGACGACACCGCCGGCGTCATCAAGCGGCTGCACGAGCGTTTTCCGAACCTCACGGCGCCCGCCGCTGATTCGATCTGCTACGCCACCACCAACCGCCAGGAAGCGGTGAAGCAGGCAGCCCCCGGCTGCGACCTGTTCCTCGTCGTCGGCGCGCCCAACTCGTCCAATTCCAAGCGCCTCGTCGAAGTGGCGCTGAGAGCCGGCGCGAAAAAATCCGTGCTGGTCCAGCGGGCGTCGGAAATCGACTGGGACGAAATCGGCGACATCTCTACGGTAGGCCTGTCGGCCGGTGCGTCTGCGCCGGAAGTGATCGTCAACGAGATCATCGAGGCGTTTCGCGAACGCTATGACGCTTCGGTGGAACTCGCCGATACGGTCGAGGAAAACGAGAACTTCCTCGTCAACCGCGAGATCCGCCACGTGCCGCTGACGGCTGCCGACATGGCCTTCGTCAACGGCGAATAAGCCGCATTTCCTGCCCGCATTTTCTTGAGAGTGGACACCCTTGGCCGTTTACACCGATATCACGGAAGACGATCTCGCCCGTTTTCTCACCGCCTATGACGTCGGCCAGCTGACCTCCTACAAGGGGATCGCCGAGGGCGTCGAGAACTCCAATTTCCTGCTGCACACGACCAAGGGCTCCTACATCCTCACGCTCTACGAAAAGCGCGTGAACGCCGGCGACCTGCCGTTCTTCCTGGGCCTGATGCATCATCTGGCCGATCGCGGTCTGTCCTGCCCGCTGCCGCTACCGCGTTCCGACGGCGAGCTGCTCGGCGAACTTTCCGGTCGCCCTGCCGCCGTCATCTCCTTCCTTGAAGGCATGTGGCTGAGAAAGCCCGAAGCCAGACACTGCCACGAAGTGGGCAAGGCGCTGGCGGCCATGCATGTCGCCGGCGAGGGTTTTGCGCTGAAGCGCACCAATGCGCTCTCCGTCGGCGGCTGGCGGCCGCTCTGGGTCAATTCCGAAGCGCGCGCCGACGAGGTGCAGGCAGGGCTCAAGGACGAGATCTCGGCCGAGCTCGAACATCTGGAGCGCCATTGGCCGAAATCGCTGCCGGAAGGCGTCATCCACGCCGATCTCTTCCCGGACAACGTCTTCTTCCTCGGCGACCAGCTGTCCGGGCTCATCGACTTCTACTTCGCCTGCAACGACTATCTCGCCTATGACGTCGCCGTCTGCCTCAATTCCTGGTGCTTCGAGAAGAACGGCTCCTATAACATCACCAAGGGCATGGCGATGCTTTCGGGCTATGAGAGCGTGCGCAAGCTGACGCCGGCCGAGGTCGACGCCCTGCCGCTGCTGTGTCGCGGCTCGGCGCTGCGCTTCTTCCTGACGCGCCTCTACGACTGGCTGATGACGCCTGCGGGCGCGCTCGTGGTCAAGAAGGATCCGCTCGAATATCTGACGAAGATCCGCTTCCACCGCGCGATTGCGTCCAGTGCCGAATATGGCCTGCGCCGCGACGGAGGCCAGGCATGAAACATATCGATATCTTTACCGACGGTGCCTGTTCGGGCAATCCTGGACCGGGCGGCTGGGGCGCTGTGCTGCGCTATGGCGAGGTGGAAAAGGAGCTGTCCGGCGGTGAGGCTGAAACCACCAACAACCGCATGGAGCTGCTGGCGGCGATATCGGCGCTCGACGCGCTGAAGAGCGCCTGCGAGGTCGATCTCTACACCGACAGCAAATATGTGATGGACGGCATCTCCAAGTGGATCCACGGCTGGAAGAAGAACGGCTGGAAGACTGCGGACAAGAAGCCGGTGAAGAACGGCGAACTCTGGCAGCGGCTGGACGAGGCCAACCGGCGGCACAAGGTGACCTGGCACTGGGTCAAGGGCCATGCCGGCCATCCGGAGAACGAGCGCGCCGACGAGCTCGCTCGCAAAGGCATGGAACCCTACAAGAAGAAGCGTGGCTTGGGCTCACTTCTGGTGAAATGAAAAACGGGCCGTAAGGCCCGTTTCCATGTGCACTTGCTTCTGTGCTCAGAGCTGCTCGAGCATCGCGGCAGCGCCGGAAACGGTCGCCTGGCCGGGGCTTTCCTCAAGATTAAGCGACTTTACCACCCCGTCTTCGACGAGCATCGAATAGCGCTTGGAGCGCACACCGAGCGTGCCGGCCGACAGGTCGATATCCATGCCGAGCGCCTTGGTGAAGGCGGCGTTCCAGTCCGAGAGGAAGTGGATCTTGCCCATGCCGCCCGAGGTGGTTGCCCAGGCGCCCATCACATGCAGGTCGTTGACCGAGACGACGGCGATGTCGTCGACGCCGCGGGCAAGGATCGCGTCGCGGTTTTCGAGATAGCCGGGCAGGTGGTTAAGCGAGCAGGTGGGCGTGAATGCGCCCGGGACGGCGAAGAGCACGACGCGCTTGCCGGCAAAGAGCTGATCGGTGGTGACCTCGACGGGACCGTCGGCGGTCTTTTCCTTGAAGGTTGCGGTTGGCAGCTTGTCTCCGACGGCAATGGTCACGGCACTCTCCTTGCGTTGCTTGCGTCTCGCTTCTCCGCACTCGTCGGAGAACTCGGCGGACTATAGATGCGCCCTAATCAAAGGCAAGGGTCGTCTCCATGCTGCGGCCCTGGGCGCGCACAGTCAAAACGATCGGCTTGCCTTTGAGTTCCCTGTCCTTGCCCGTGAGCCTCACCGGAACGGCTGCGTTCAACGCCCTGTCGCCGGCAGGCTGGATCTCGGGCTTGCCGAACGAAATACCCGAAGGCCCGGCGAGGAAGACTTCCGGATCCTTGTCGTCGGCGGGTAGGCGAACCGACAGATGCATCATTGCCGTGTCGGCGTCGTAGCGGCTCGCGGTGACTGTGAAATCCGTGGACGGCGCCTCCGGCAGTGCAGCCACGGCATCGTCGATCCGCGCGCCGTCGAGCGGATTGTCGAAGCCGCCTTGCTTGATGGCGAGCGTGAGCTCGCCCTGCACCGGGATGCAGATGTCCTCACAAATGCCGAGGAAAACGGAGGCGCGAATGGTTACGTCGCCGCTGCCGTGGAGGCGCTTCAATGTCAGCGGGAAGGCGACCGGCTTGTCATAGCCGATATAGCGCACGACGCCGTCGTCGAACGTCTTCGGCACCGGGAAGCCGATTTTTTCCAGCTCCACGCCGCCTTTCGGGTCGAGCGTCACCTGTGGGGGAATGCCGCTTGCACCGGGCTCGCGCCAATAGGTCTTCCAGCCAGGGTTGAGCTTGACCTCCAGCGTCGCCGGGATCGTGCCGTCCCCTTTGGGCTGGGCGGCGACCAGACGGATCATGCCGCCGGGGGAGGTGACCCACTCGCTGGTGGCCGCGTTGGCGCCGAAGGGGAGAAAAAAACAGCCAGCCAGGCTTGCCGCGCCGATGAGCTGGGCCATTTTCTGGTGTGTGAAGCACTGGATCATACGGCAAGCAATATCGCTTTTGCCAGACGCGCTCCAGACGCTGCGACGGAAGCAACGATCATAATTGCTTGATCGGACACGGCGAAGTGAACGCCGTGCGTGCAATAATTATGGGCCGCGACGCTGAGGCGCTTTTCATTTCGCGGCGAATTGATAGGCTGTTCGCATGATGGCTACTCCGATGGCGCAAAAGAGACGCGAGCGAGGCTTTCTTGACGGTCAGTTCCTGATCGCCATGCCTGGAATGTTTGACGCCAATTTCGCCCGTACGGTCATCTTTATCTGCGCCCATTCCGACGATGGCGCCATGGGCTTCATTCTCAACCGGCCGCAACAGCTGACCTTCCCGGATGTGCTGCTTCACCTCGATCTTCTCGATGAGGATGAGGCGATCCGGCTTCCCCAGGTAACACGGGATTTCCAGATCCAGGCGGGCGGTCCGGTCGAAACCGGGCGCGGCTTCGTGTTGCATTCCGACGATTATCTGAGCGACTCCAGCATTCCCGTCAGCGACGATATCTGCCTTACGGCGACGCTCGACATCGTCCGTGCCATATCGCGTGGGCAGGGGCCCGTGCGCGCGACGATGATGCTCGGCTACGCCGGGTGGGGGCCGGGGCAGTTGGAAGCGGAAATCACCCAGAACGGCTGGCTCACATGCCCGGCACGCGACGAGCTGATCTTCGACAAGGCGCTCGACGACAAATACGATCGGGCGCTGGCGCTGATGGGTGTTTCGGCCGCGATGCTCTCCATGGATGCCGGCCACGCCTGATTGACGGCGCGCCCGCTCTCTTCCAGATCCTTGACGCAGAAACGAAAAGCCCGCCGGATTGTTACCGACGGGCCTGAAGACGCTGGCCTGCGCGCCGAGCAGCGTCGCCTTGGCGATTACGCCCGCTTCATCAGCGGAAAGCGTTCCTTCAGCAGTCGCTGGATCGATTCCGAGCCGATCGGCGGACCGAAGAGGAAGCTCTGTCCGTAGTCGCAGCCCATCTGCGACAGTTGGATCGCGTCGTCCTCGGATTCGATGCCCTCGGCCACCACTTGCATGTCGAGCTCGCGCGCCATGGTGATGACGGAGCGCAAGAGGATGCCGCGCTTGTCGCTCGGATCACGCACCAGCGCCTTATCGATCTTGATCGTGTCGAAGGGGAAGCGGGTGAGGTAGGAGAGCGACGAGTGGCCCGTGCCGAAGTCGTCGAGCGCGAGCTTGAGACCGGCCTCTTTCAACTTTTCGAGGACGAGGCGGGCCTGCTCCGGATTCTCCATCACAAGCGATTCCGTCAGCTCCATCTTCACCTTGCCCGGATCGCAGCGGTTCTTGGTGAGGATGGCGCGAACGTCGTCATAAAGCTCGTTGTTGAGCAACTGCGCGCTCGAAAGGTTGATCGAGACGAAGATCGGCAGCTCGCCGGTCTGCAACTGCCATTCCGTCAGGTCGCTCGTTGCCCGATCGAAGGCGAACATGCCGAGCTGGTTGATGAGGTCGGAATTCTCGGCGATCGGGATGAACTCGGTCGGCGAGATGTTGCCGCGCTTGGGGTGATCCCAGCGCATGAGGGCCTCGAAGCCGGCGATCTCGGCATCGTTCAGCCGCACGATCGGCTGGTAGACCAGCGAAAGTTCCTTGCGCTCGATTGCCTTCTTCAGATCGGCTTCGAGCTGCATGCGGTCCGAACCGGAGGTGCGGAAGGCCGGGCGGAACGGCTCGACGCGGTTGCCGCCTTCCTTCTTGGCCCGGAACATGGCGAGCTCGGCATCATCGAGAAGCCCGGCCGCACTCTGTTCCTGGTCGAGCCACGAGACGAGCCCAATGGATGCCGTCAGGTTGATTTCGCGGTTGCCGTAGTTGAGCGGCACCATGATTGCCTTGCTCACCGCGTCGGCGAAATCGGCAACCTTGGCGGGATCGCGCTCGGACATCAGGATCAGGCCAAACTGGTCGCCGCCGAGGCGGGCCAGCGTGTCCTGCGGGCGCAGCAGCCGGCGCAGGCGCCGCGTCAGTGCGATCAGGATGTTGTCGCCGGCGGCGATGCCCAAGAGATCGTTGACCTGCTTGTAGCGGTCGATGTCGATCGCAAGCACCGTCGGGCGCACGGAATTGCTGCCGTCGGCCATCAACAGCATCGCCTGCAGCCGGTCGAGGAAGACCTGACGGTTCGGAAGGCCGGTCAGGTTGTCGAGAAGCGCGTTGTGGAGCAGCCGTTCGACCGAATTGCGCTGTTCGGTGATGTCGATGATCGTGCCGACGCAGCGGATGATTTCGCCGTTGGCGCCAAGCACAGGGCGGGCGCGGATAGAGAGCCAGTGATAGTGGCCGTCCTCGGCGCGCACGCGGAATTCATGATTGAGCTTGCCGCGGCGGCGCTCGAGGAGCACGTCGAGCGTGGCGCGGAAGCGGTCGCGATCGTCGGGATGCAACCGTGGCAGCCAGTTGCGCAAGGGTCCGTGCATGCTTCCGAGCGACAGGCCGAGCTGGGTCGAGATATCGGGCATGGTCACCACACGGTCGCGCGCGACGTCCCAGTCCCAGACGGTGTCGCCGGATCCGGTGAGGGCCAGCGACTGGCGCTCGAGATCGGAGAACAGGCCCTGCTGGTAGCCGCTGCCGGCAACGGCATGCTGCATGACGGTGAAGCCGATCAGGAGCACGATCAGCACGAGACCGCCGCCGAGTGCCGGCTGTACGATGTCGTTGGCGAGCTGACCGGTGACCGTCAGCCAGGCGCCGAACAGCCAGACGAGGATCAGCAGCCAGGCGGGAACGAGCAGGATCGCCCGGTCATAGCGGTTGAAGCCGAGATAGGCGATCAGCACGATGCCGACGGTGCCTGTCAGCGCAAAGGAAAGTCGGGCGATGCCGGCCGCGATCGCCGGGTCGTAGACGGCGACGCCGAAGAGCAGGCCGAGGCCGAGGATCCACGCGAGCGTGGCATAGCCCAGATGCTGGTGCCAGCGGTTGAGATTGAGGTAGGTGAACAGGAAGATCACGAGGCCGGCCGCGAGGAAGACCTCGGTGCCCGCTCGCCATATTCGCTCGTCCCCCGCCGTCACGCTGATGAGCTTCGACAGGAAGCCGAAGTCGACGCAGATATAGGCAAGCACGGCCCAGGCAAGTGCCGCCGTCGCCGGCAGCATCGAGGTGCCCTTGACGACGAAGAGGATGGTCAGGAACACCGCAAGCAGGCCGGCGATGCCGAGCACGATGCCGCGATAGAGCGTGAAGGCGTTGACCGTGTCCTTGTAGGAGTCCGGCTCCCAGAGGTAGATTTGCGGCAGGTCCGGTGTCGCAAGCTCGGCGACGAAGGTAATGATGACGCCCGGCGCCAGCGAGACGCGGAAAACGTCCGCCTCGTCGCTCGGTTCGCGGGTGAGCGCGGAGCCTTCGCTCGGCGTGATAGAGAGCATGCGCTTGGAGCCGAGGTCCGGCCAGAAGAGCTTGGAATTCACCAGTCGGAAATGCGGCGCGACGATCACGCGCTCGAGCTGTTCGGCCGAAACGTTGGCGAGCGCGAACACCGCCCAGTCGCCCTGGTGGCCTTCGCTGTTGGAGCGCACTTCGATTCGTCGCACGATGCCGTCGGTGCCGGGTGCTGTCGAAACCTGAAAGGCTTCGTTGCGGCCGCTGTAGATTTCGGTCGTCGCCGTCAGGTCGAGCGCCGTGTCTTCACGCGAAATCTTGACCGGCTCCAAAGCCTGGGCCGCGCCGCCGAGCGCACAGAAAATCGTCGTGAGCGTTATCAGAAACGCTGCCAGCTTGGAGGCTGACCAGGCGAAGGGCGAGCGGGCTAGAGGCATCAAAGGGGCATATTCCTGTTCGGTACGGCATCGTCGGACAGGAGAGAAAAGAGCAGATGGTCTCGCCACTGGCCGTTGATTCTCAAGTACTGTCTTAAATAGCCTTCACGCTCAAAACCGGCCTTTTCAAGGAGCCGGATGCTTCTTGAGTTGTCCGGAATACAGGCTGCTTCAATACGGTGCAACTCAAGGGTCGAAAAGATGTAGGGGATCGCGAGCTTGAGGGCCGCAAACATGTGGCCTTTGCCGGCGTGGCGCGCGCCCATCCAGTAGCCGATCATGCAGTTTTGCCCGGCGCCGCGGCGAATGTGGCCGATGGTCAGTCCGCCGAGCAGGATCTCGCCTGGCTTGTGGAAAAGGAAAAGCGGCACCGCCTGGCCGGAGGCATATTCCTGCTCGTTGCGGATGACCCGGCTGCGAAAGGCGCTCTCGGTCATTTCGTCGGTGCGCCAGGTCGGTTCCCACGGCTCCAGGAAGGTGCGGCTGTCGCTTCTGAGCTGATACCACTGGCGGTAATCGGAATAGCGGGGGAGGCGGAGCAGGTAATTCTGGTCGGCGATTTCGATCGTCTCCGGCTGCCGCGACAGGAACCGAAAAACCGATCGTGTCATAGCTGCCTCCGAGGCCGTTCCGTTTACGCGCGAGGACCTTGTACCATCCGCCCGACGGCACGCCTTTGCGCCATCACAAATCGAAACGTTGCACAACTTTGCGCGCAAATCGAATCCGATTTTGCGAAAAGGCGCAAAGACTTCACCATTCGCACACGCTGTCGTCATCCGCGGCGCGCCGGCTGGCTGAACGCAGTTTTACGGGCGGCGCTTGAAAGCGCCTCCCGTGCAAAATTGCTCACTGTTTGGGAGGCCGGGATCGCTTCATTCATTCTGATGAAGCGGAGCCCGGCCGTTAAGCCTTCGGCTTAGCTTGCGACGGCGTGCGGAACGGCGGCCTTGCCGGTCAGCGACGACAGAATGTCGCCCATCGGGGCAAGCTGATCGAGCGGGCCGATCGCCGAAAGCGTCGGTATCGTGTCGAAGAACAGCCGGCCGGCAAGGTCGGTCAGGCGCTCGATGGTAATGCCGGAGAGGCGCTCCATCAGTTCCTCGTTGGGGATCGGGCGACCGTAGAGCATCATCTGGCGGGCGATCTGGCCGGCGCGGGCCGCCGGGCTTTCCTGGCCCATCAGAAGCTGTGCACGGATCTGGGCGCGGGCGCGCTCGATTTCCTGCTGCTCGATGTTCATCGAGGATTTGCGCAGCTCGTCGACGATGACGGGCATCAGTTCCGGCAAGTTCTCGCCGCCTGTTGCGGCATGCACGCCGAAGATACCGGTGTCGGAAAAGCCCCAATGGAAGGCATAGACCGAATAACAGAGGCCGCGATGCTCGCGTACTTCCTGGAAGAGGCGGGAGGACATGCCGCCGCCGAGGATGTTGGCGAGGATCTGCGAACAGTAGAAATCGCGGGCGTGGTACGCCTTGCCTTCAAAGCCGAGCAGCACCTGCGCGTCCATCAGGTCGCGGGTTTCGCGGCTCTCGCCGCCGGTGTAGAGGGCAGTTTCGAGCACGGGCGTTGCGATCGGTGTGCGCGGCAATGACGAGAAGCGTTCTTCGACCTGGCGAACAAAGGATTCGTGTTCGACGGCGCCGGCGGCGACCACGAACATGCGGTCGGTCGTGTAGTTGCGGCCGAGATAGTGCCGGATCTGGTCGGCGGAGAACGACATGACCGTGTCCGGCGTGCCGAGGATCGGCCGGCCGACGGTCTGGTTGCGATAGGCGGTCTCGGCGAAGCGGTCGAAGACGACATCGTCGGGTGTGTCGTCGGCAGCGCCGATCTCCTGCAGGATCACGTGCTTCTCACGGCGCAGTTCTTCCTCGTCGAAGCTGGACTCGGTCAGAATGTCGGCG
Organism: Ensifer sp. PDNC004; assembly: GCF_016919405.1. NCBI lineage: Bacteria > Pseudomonadati > Pseudomonadota > Alphaproteobacteria > Hyphomicrobiales > Rhizobiaceae > Ensifer > Ensifer sp. PDNC004. The sequence goes on along the minus strand of NZ_CP070353.1, from coordinate 1,923,388 downwards.
AGAATGTCGACCGCAAGCGGCACGTGGTCCTTGAGAACCCGGGCATAATAGGAGGTCGTCTCAGTGGAGGTGGCAGCATTGACCTCGCCACCGACGTTTTCGATCTCTTCGGCAATCTGGCGGGCGGTGCGCCGCGCGGTGCCCTTGAAAGCCATGTGCTCGAGCAGATGGGCAATGCCATGTTCGCCGAGGGTTTCATTGCGCGAACCGGACTTGATCCACACGCCGAGCGCCACACTTTCAAGATGCGGCATCTGCTCGGTTACCACCGTCAACCCGGAAGGGAGCCGGGTGCACTCAACTTTCATCATACGTTTCTTCTCGTTCTTACCCCCGGAGGCGGGTCCGCTCGCCGATAAAGGTCTCGACGGTTTTCAGGTCCGGATCCAGGATATCGAAACGCTCCTCCCTGTTCATCAGGTCAGCAAGCCACGTCGGAAGCGCCGGGTCAATACCACTTGCCGATTTTACCGCGTCCGGGAATTTCGCCGGATGGGCGGTCGCAAGGGTCACCATTGGAGCGGACGCCTTCTCGTGTTTGGCGGCGACGAAGACGCCGACGGCGCTGTGCGGATCGAGCAGATAGCCCGTGTCGGCAAGCGTCCTTGCAATCGTCTTGGCGACGTCCTTCTCCGAGGCGCGACCGGCGCGGAACTCCTTGCGGATCGCCTTCAGCGCCTTCTCGCGGATGGTGAAGGAGCCGGACTGCTTCAGCCCGTCCATCGCCGAGCGGATTTCGCCCGGGTCGCGGTCGTTCGCCTCGAACAGAAGCCGTTCGAAGTTCGACGAAATCTGGATGTCCATCGACGGTGCGGTGGTCGCCTTGACGTCGCGCATCTCGTAGCGGCCGGTCTTCAGCGTGCGGGCGAGAATGTCGTTTTCGTTGGTGGCGATGATCAGCTTGTCGATCGGCAGGCCCATGCGCTTGGCGACGTAGCCAGCGAAGATGTCGCCGAAATTGCCCGTGGGAACCGTGAAGGAGATCTTGCGGTCCGGCCCGCCGAGCGCGACCGCCGTGGTGAAGTAATAGACGATCTGGGCCATTATGCGCGCCCAGTTGATCGAGTTGACACCCGAAAGCTTGACGCGATCGCGGAAGGCGGCGTCGTTGAACATCGCTTTGACGAGGTTCTGGCAATCGTCGAAGTTGCCGTTGACGGCGATGGCATGAACGTTGGATGCGGTCGAGGTCGTCATCTGCCGCTGCTGTACCGGCGAGACCTTGCCGTGCGGGAAGAGAATGAAGATGTCGGTACGCTCACGACCGGCGAAGGCGTCGATGGCTGCACCACCGGTGTCGCCCGAAGTCGCGCCGACAATGGTGGCGCGCTCGCCGCGTTCGGCAAGCACATAGTCCATCAGCCGCGCGAGCAGTTGCATCGCTACGTCCTTGAAGGCGAGCGTCGAGCCGTGGAAGAGCTCCATGACGAAGGCGTTCGGTCCGGTCTGCACCAGCGGCGCCACTGCCGGATGGCGGAAGGTGGCGTAGGCCTCGTCGATCATTTCGCGGAACTTGGCCGCCGGGATCTCGCCATTGATGAAGGGCTCGAGCACGGTGAAGGCAATGTCCTGGTAGGATTTGCCGCGCAGGCCGCGGATTTCCTTCTTGGAAAAGGTCGGCCATTCCTTGGGGAGATAGAGACCGCCATCGCGCGCAAGACCGGCAAGCAGCGCATCGCAGAAGCCGAGAGGAGCGGCTTCGCCGCGCGTCGAGATATACTTCACCATCTTTGTCCTTCGTCCCACCTCAAGGGTTGCGGCGACCTTGGGAAACGTCGTCGCGACACGCTCGTCTTATTGCGTCAGTCCTTGACAAAGTCTGCATCTATTCTTGTCACCGACCCAATTTCCGGTCGCAAAACTAGCTTCGGAAAATTCGGAAGGGACGGACTGACCCAATCGATTTTTCAGTTTGTCGCTGCTATAGACGATGCCCGAAGGCCATGAAAGGTCTTCCGGCCGAGATTTCGGTCAAGGAGTTTCAACCGGTCCAGCAGAGGTTGTTCAACGTGTTTGGCAAAGTATCCCGGCCTGTTCTCGCAATATCTTTTCTCGCGGTCCTAGCCGGCTGCAATCAGACTCAATCCGGTGGGGCGATCGACGCAGGCGGCAGTGCCGCTGCTCCGACGCCGGCCGTCGTTCAGGCCGCGTGCCCGCAGGTCATCCTGCGTGACGGCACGTCGGTCTTCACCAGCTACGCCAAGGGTGCCAAGAACGACCCGACCAAGGTCGTCTACCAGGCCTCTCTTGCCGACACCACGCGCCAGTGCGTCCAGAGCGAGAACTCGCTGACGATGACTGTGGTGGTTCAGGGACGCGTGGTCAGCGGACCCGCGGGCGGCCCCGGCAAGGTCACGATGCCGATCCGCGTTGCGGCGACCGATGAGGACAAGACGCTCTATTCCGAGCTGACGCAGCATGCCGTCGAGATCCCCTCGACCGGCTCTGGCCAGTTCGTCTTCACTAAGGCTAACGTGACGCTGCCGGCCGGCGCCGGATCCAACGTCACCGTCTATGTCGGCTTCGACGAAGGCCCGCCGGCCAAGGGCAAGAAGAAATAAGCAGCGGCCCATGCCGCATAAAAAACGCCGGGGCTTGCCCCGGCGTTTTCATTTCCATTGTGTGCGACTTATTCAGCCGGAACGCTCTTGCCGCCTTCCCACTTGTAGAGCGAGAAAGCCTGCGAGGTAAGGTCGCCGGCTTCGCTGTAGGTCAGCTTGCCGAGAACCGTGTCGATGGCGTCGCCCGACTTGATCGCGGTTGCAACCGCAGTCGCGTCCTCAGCGGAGCCCGCCTTCTCGATGCCGGCCTTCAGCACCTGGACGGCAGCATAGGCGTTCAGCGTGAAGGCTTCGGCCGGGATGTTCTTCGCCTTCAGCGCTTCGACAGCCGGAGCGGAGGCTGGGTTGCTGGTCGCGTCGCTGGCATTGGTGTAGACCGTGCCGGTCGCAGCTTCGCCGCCGATTGCCCAGAACTCGGTGTTGGACAGGCCGTCGCCGCCGAAGATTTGCGCCTTCACGCCCTGGTCGTGCATCTGGCGCGCCAGCAGGCCGCCTTCCGGATGGTAGCCGCCGAAGTAGACGACATCGACGTTTTCGGCCTTCAGGCGGGTGACGATGGCGCTGAAGTCCTTGTCGCCCGGGTTCAGGCCTTCATAGACGACTTCGGTGATGCCGCCAGCGTTGATCGCCTTCTTGAAGCCGTCAGCGAGGCCCTTGCCGTAAGGCGCCTTGTCGTGCAGCACGGCGACCTTCTTGTCCTTGAGGTTCTTGAGCACATAGGCGGCCGCAACCTCGGCCTGCTGGTCGTCGCGGCCGCAGGTGCGCAGCACGTTCCAGAGACCGCGGGTGGTGAGGTCAGGCGTGGTTGCCGTCGGCGTCACCATCAGGATGCCGTTTTCGGCAAGGATGTCCGAAGCCGCCATCGAGGTGCCGGACAGAACCGGACCGACGACGTAGCGGATGCCTTCACCGGCAGCCTGGTTGGCAACCGAAACGGCCTGCTTCGGGTCGCCGGCGTCGTCGAGCATCTTCAGCACGATCTTCTCGCCATTGATGCCGCCAGCCTTGTTGATCTCGTCTGCAGCCGTTTCCGCGCCGTTTTTCACCTGCTCGCCATAGGCCGCGACCGGGCCGGTAAGCGGCGTGATCACGCCAATGGTGATGTCGGCGAAGGCGAGCGGGCCGAAGGCGACGCTGGCTGCCAGGGTCAGGCCGGTCAACATTGAAAGACGCATTGTGTTTCCTCCTAAAAATACCCCGTTGGGGCTTGCTTGGTACGGCCCTCGTGCGCGGCTCCTCGAAAACCGGGAAGATTTTCTAGGGGACGTGACGCCACTGCAATGTGTCATCATGTCCCTCGGCGTCTAATTGGACGTCTGCCGTGTTGGCCGAAGGCTTCTTTCCCGCTCCGGCCGAAAGCCGGAGCGAAAGGGGCATGGCGGTGCGCAACCGCCTGCGGCCAATTAGGCCGTCATCGACTCCGACCATGCGGAAAGGGCCGCGATCACGCCCGGCAGCGCCGTCATGCGCGAAATCACCGTTTCCGCACCCGCTTCGGTCAGCTGGTCGGCATGCGAGGGATGGGTGTGCGAACCGCCGGTGAAGCCGACGACGCGCATGCCGGCGGCACGTGCACCGTGGATGCCGTGGACGGAATCCTCGATCACCAGCACCCGCGACGGGCCGACGCCCATCTGCTTGGCGCCGTGCAGGAAGATGTCCGGCTTCGGCTTGACGCGGTCGGCGCCGAGGTCGCGCGCCGAATAGATACGGCGGCCGAAATGGTCCTTGATGCCGACCTTGCCGAGCATCATGGCAAGCCGCGCCGAGGTCGAGTTGGAGCAGATGCAGTGCGGCAGCGTCAGTTGCCCCAGCATCGGCTTGACGCCGTCGATGATGTTGAGGTCGCGGGCCAGACGCTCGTCGAGGATGGTGTCGACCTTGCTGATGAGCTGGGCCGAAAGCGGAATGCTTGCTTCCTTCTCGATCTGCAGCAGCGTGTTGTGCCAGGTCATGCCTGCAAAACGCTCCGCCATTTCCTCGACGCTGATCGGGTAACCCGCTTCTGTCAGCAGTGCTGCTTCGACTTCCGACGCGATGATTTCGGAATCGACGAGAACGCCGTCGCAATCAAAAATGATGAGATCGATACCGGTCATATGGAACAGTTCCCTGGGAGGAGAGGCGCCGCAGGCGGGGGGAGGAATGTTCGCGCGGCGCGGGGCTTTCGTACGGCAGAGCTTTTATACGATGGTAGGCCAAAGCTCAACCATTGGAAATTATCGAAACCGCCCGTGCGCTTGCTCGACAGCATTGTTTCGCGGCTCTATCAGTAGGCGATGGAAAAGCAGCAGGACGATACGCTCGCAAGTCGCATCAGCAAGGCCCTGGCCGAGCGGATCATCTCCGGCATGTTGATGCCGGGGGAGCGCTTGCGGCAGGATCATATCGCCGAGGAATTCGGTGCGAGCCATGTACCCGTCCGCGAAGCCTTTCGGCGGCTGGAGGCCCAGGGCCTGGCCGTCAGCGAACCGCGCCGCGGCGTTCGCGTCGCCTCCTTCGACCTGAAGGAGGTGAGGGAAGTCGCCGAGATGCGCGCGGTGCTGGAGGTCCTGGCGCTTCGCCATGCCATCCCGCATTTGACGCCGGCGATCCTCGATCGGGCCGAGATGGCCACGGCCGCTGCCGATACATCACGCGACGTGCGCTCCTGGGAGGCGGCAAACCGCGCCTTCCACCGGCTGATCCTCGAACCTTGCGGCATGCCACGGCTGCTTGCGGCGATCGACGATCTGCATGCGGCGAGCGCCCGCTTCCTGTTTTCCGCCTGGCGCACGAGCTGGGAGGCGCGCACCGACCACGATCACCGCGCGATCCTGGCCGCCTTGCGCGAGGGCCGGGGCGACGAGGCGGCAAAGATCCTCGAACGGCATGTGGGCTGGATCGGCAAGACGCCGGTCAGGACCGCCGCGGGCGAAACCCGTGAGGCCTTTTCCATCGTTGGCTAAAGTGGCTGGCAGCAGCTACTGCGGAAACAGCTCGGAGAAAGCCTTCTCGCCATTGGCGGTGAAGCGGATGACGCGGCTGTTCGCCTCGCGCTTGGCCCAGCCCTTGTCGATGAACAGCGTCAGCAGCGCTTCGCCAAGCGAGCCGGCCAGGTGCGAACGGCGCTCGCTCCAATCGAGGCAGGTGCGGCAGATCGGGCGGCGGGATTTTTTCAGCGCTGCATAGTCGATGCCGAGCGCCTCGATCCGGCTTTGCCCGTCGGGCGTCAGCGCCAGGTCGTCGCCGGTGACTTCGATCTGCTTTTCGGCGATCAGGCTGTCATACATGCGCACGCCATAGTCGCCGGCCAGATGATTGTAGCAGACGCGCGCCTTACGCAGTGCCGGATCTTTCGGCCCGGGACGGTGGCGGGTCATGCCGCGGCCGGCGGCAAAGCCCATCAGGTTCTCGAGCATCAGCCCGACTTCGTCTTCTGCCAGCTGAAAATAACGGTGGCGCCCCTGCTTGCGTTGGCTGAGCAGGCCGCCGGCCTCGAGTTTGGCGAGATGGGAGCTGGCGGTCTGCAGCGTGATACCGGCATGGGTGGCAAGCTCGGTTGCGGTCAGCGCGCTGCCGCCCATCAGCGCCGTCAGCATGTTGGCGCGGGCGGGATCGCCGATCAGCGAACCGATGAGAGCGATGTCTGGACCTTCCTTCATACTTCGATCGTAATCGAAGCATTCTCGACAGACAAGCGGGCATAGTCACCTCATCGAAGACCGGGCGAAAGGCCCCAAGGACCTGGAGATGACGATGATCACCTGTTTCATCCGCTACGAAATCGATCCCTTCAAAAAGGACGAGTTCGCCACCTATTCGCGCAATTGGGGCGAGGTCATTCCGCGCTGCGGCGCCGATCTCATCGGCTATTTCGGTCCGCACGAGGGATCGGCGACGACGGCTTACGGCGTTTACAACATCGAGAACCTCGCGGCCTACGAGGCCTATCGCGCCCGGCTTGCTGCCGATCCGCTCGGCCGGGAAAATTATGCCTTTTCCCGCCGCGAGCGGTTTATCCTGAAGGAGGATCGGATTTTCCTGAAGAACGTCTCGATGCCAACAGGAGGAAAGTGAACCATGATTGCCGTCATCTTCGAAGTCCTGCCGGCCGAGGGCCGGCGTGACGCCTATCTCGGCATTGCCGCCGACCTGCGGCCGCTTCTCGACGACATCGATGGTTTCATCTCGATCGAACGGTTCCAGAGTCTCGCCAATCCCGGCAAGCTGCTTTCCCTATCTTTCTGGCGCGACGAGGAGGCGGTGAAGGCGTGGCGGAACGGCGCCGAACATCGTGCCGCCCAGGATGCCGGGCGCCACGGCGTCTTTGCCGACTACCGCCTGCGCATCGCCTCCGTGATCCGCGACTACGGGCTGAACGAGCGCCATGAGGCACCCTCGGACAGCCGCGCCTTTCACGACAACAGATGAAACGCGTCCGAGACGCCTAAACGCTGCGGCGGGAGGCGGGTGAACACCCGTTCCCGCCTTGCCTGTTCACTCCAGAAGACCTCTCTAACATAGCGTGACTACGCACTTTTTCGAAACGGCCTTCAGGCTTTGGTAACCATCTTCGGTAACCATACGCTCCATGATCCGTTCCGAGTAAGCGTATTTGCGAGTTGTCCATGTCTTCAGTTGTTTCGCTTGCCGAAGTCTCCCGCTCCGCCCGTCCGCAGGGCTGGCTAGACACCATCATCAAGGGTGACTGCGTGGCCGCGCTCAATGCGCTTCCCGACAATTCGGTCGACGTCGTTTTCGCCGACCCGCCCTATAACCTCCAGCTCGGCGGCATGCTGACCCGTCCCGACCAGTCGGTGGTCGATGCCGTCGACGACGAGTGGGACCAGTTCGCTTCCTTCGAGGCCTATGACGCCTTCACCCGCGCCTGGCTGCTCGCCTGCCGCCGCGTGCTGAAGCCGACCGGCACCCTCTGGGTGATCGGCTCCTACCACAACATCTTCCGCGTCGGCGCGATCCTCCAGGACCTGCACTTCTGGATCCTCAACGACATCATCTGGCGCAAGACCAACCCGATGCCGAATTTCAAGGGCCGCCGGTTCCAGAACGCCCACGAAACGCTGATCTGGGCGACGCCGAACGCCAGCGCCAAGGGCTACACCTTCAACTACGATGCGATGAAGGCGGCCAATGACGACGTGCAGATGCGCTCCGACTGGCTGTTCCCGATCTGCTCGGGCCACGAGCGCCTGAAGGACGACGACGGCAAGAAGGTGCATCCGACCCAGAAGCCGGAAGCGCTGCTTGCCCGCATCATGATGGCCTCGACCAAGCCTGGCGACGTGATTCTCGATCCCTTCTTCGGTTCCGGCACGACCGGCGCCGTCGCCAAGCGCCTCGGCCGCCATTTCGTCGGCATCGAGCGCGAGCAGGATTACATCGACGCCGCATCGGCGCGCATCGACGCCGTCGAACCGCTCGGCAAGGCGATGCTCTCGGTCATGACCGGCAAGAAGGCCGAGCCGCGCGTCGCCTTCAACACGCTGATCGAAAGCGGGCTGATCAAGCCCGGCACGGTTCTGACGGACGCCAAGCGCCGCTACAGCGCGATCGTCCGCGCCGACGGCACGGTCGCTTCCGGCGGCGAAGCCGGCTCAATTCATCGCCTGGGCGCCAAGGTCCAGGGGCTTGATGCATGCAACGGATGGACATTCTGGCACTTCGAAGAGGGGAACACCCTGAAGCCCATCGACGAACTCAGAACCGTCATTCGAAATGATCTGGCAAAACTGAACTGATCAACCAGTTCCGCCGGATCCTTCGAAAAGCGCTCCGACCGGTTTTTGTACCTTCAGTCCCGGAAAGAGAGCTTTAAATGCCCGGAACCCTCGATGTGAGGATTCCGGGCATTTGTATGTCCGGGCCATAGGACCGAGCGTATGAAGCAACCGGCCAGACCCTGAGGCCGATTGCCAATCTACGCATCCGCCAATAGGGTTCAGGCAGACCAGCTTTCATCCGAACAAGAGTGTCATCCGCATGGCCTTGCCCGATCGTCTCCAGCGCGTGAAGCAATGGGCGCGGCAAATCAAACGGGACGTCGTTGCACTCTGGTTTGCTGCGCGAGATCGTCGAACGCCGCTTTCGGCGAAAATCGTTGCCGGCGCTGTGGCGGCCTACGCACTCTCGCCGCTCGACCTGATCCCGGACTTCATTCCGATACTCGGATACCTCGATGACCTGGTCCTCGTTCCGCTCGGCATCCTCCTGGCGGTGCGTCTGGTGCCGCCGGCGCTGATGGAAGAATTCCGAGAGCGGGCGACGACACTGGAAGGACGCCCGTCCAGCCGAAGCGGCCTTTTCGCGATCATGAGCATCTGGTTCGTGGCCGCGGTCGTTGCGGCCTGGCTGGTATGGCGCTTCATCGCGGCCAGGCCCTGACAATGCGCGGCGGCGACCCGTGCCGCCGCGTCGCGTTCAATGGCGGATACGCCGCCTTCAGAGAACCGGCGCTCCCTCTGGGCGCAAATGGAAGAGCGTCCGCGGGCCTTTGTCCTCAAAGCCGCAACTGGCGAGCACAGGCTCGAGGCGTGCTCTTTCGTTTTCCTGTAATTCGACCGTGGCAACCCTGGTATTGGGGTACGCTGCGGGAATGCGCTGAAGAAGGGTGGAAATCAGGGCAATCATCCCGACAGAAGGTGCCTGGTGTTCGGTGATGTCGATCATCATTTCATCGCTCCAGACAAAGGCGTAGGCCTCGGCGACGACGAGGTCGTCACGCTCCAACATCTGCATAAGCAGCCCGTTCTCATCCCAGTCCGCGATACGTTGGGCGACGGCGTCCGCCTCCCAGGTCGTGGTGCAGGTTTCTCCACTGCAGTTCGATATCCCCGCGCGTGTAAGGAAGTCCACGAACTTTGCGAGAAGATCTTCCGGTAGAGGCGCGTGGACGGCGTAAACGACGGCATCGTCCTTGGGTTTTGCGATTGCGGCTGGCCAGCGCTCAGATGGCGCCTGCCAGGTCCTGAACAGATCCCGAAGCGCGGTCGCGCCGGTCATTTCGACGACCTGCTGGTTGAGAGGGGTTGTTCGGGAGTGCCAGATGATGCCCTCTGAACCGACCTCTACCGCTGCAAGCCGAAAGAGCTGCGCCAGAATTTCGGCGTTCTGCAGATCGTGCGACGGCATGGCGTGCCAGCCTCGATCGGCCGCTCTCTCGTCGTCGCCTTCAATCGGCGGTCGAAGGCTGAGCCAGCCCGCCAATTTGGCATCGCGTCTGGCGACCACGAAACGGGTCTCTGAATACCGTTCACTGAATTCTTGTCGAGAGACCTCGTCGCGAAAGCTGGCCTCGGTCGTCGCGTAGAGCTCGTCCACGAAGGCGTCCTTGGCGACGCCGTCTCGAGCTACCGAAAATTCTAAACTATTCATATACTACCTCTGCGGTTACGCAATCGCAGGTGGTAGGTATGAATCGTGGCGGAATCGTGCCGCCACGAACAGGAGCCATCGGCTATCGGCAGTCCCACCCAGCCTACGGATGAATGCCGTAGCCGGCGAGATCGGCCTTCAGTTTTTCCGGGTCGACGAAATGCACCGCGTGCCAACCGGCAAGCCGCGCGGCTTCGACGTTGGGCACGCTGTCGTCGATGAAGAGCGTCGCCGACGGGTTGAGATCGAAGGTCCGCGTGTGCGTCTCATAGATGGCGATATCGGGCTTGATGAGCTTGACGTCGCCCGAAACGGTAACGCCGCGCGGCAAGGTCAGGAAGGGGTAGAGGAGCTGTGCCTCGCGGAACGTATCGGAAGCGAAGTTGGTCAGCATCGTCACGTCGCGCCCTTCGGCGATCAGTCGCTCCATGAGCGATACCGTCTCGACATAGGCGTGCGGCACCATCTCCTGCCAATATTTGCGGAAGGCGCGGATCTGTTCTTCGCGCTCGGGGAAGTCCTTGATCAGCAGCGTTTCGGCTTCTTCCCAGGAGCGGCCGCGGTCCTGCTCGATGTTCCAGTCATGGGTGCAGACATTGGCAAAGAACCACTCGCGCTCGGCCTCATCGGGGATGATGCGGCTATAGGGCAGGTTGGGGTCGTAGTGGATCAGCACCTTGCCGATGTCGAAGACGATGTGACGGATCTCGATGCTGCTCATGAACGAATTCCCTGCTTGAATTTTCGGAGTTGGAGCGGGACGGGTGCCCCCGTACCGCGCTAGCGTTCCGCCTTGAAGGCATGCGGGATCGCCTGGGCGATCGCCTTCTTCATCACCGTCGGCAGCGCCTGGGCGCTCAGCGAGTGGACCGGTTCCCACCAGCCGTTGCCCTGCGTTCCGGTGCGCGCGACATTGGCGCGGTAGACCGAGAGACGCAACTCGAAATGCGTGAACACGTGGCTGATGGTGCCGCAATCTTCCCAGGCGGCCGCAAAGGGTTGCGAGGCAAGCGAGGTGTCGCCGTCCTGCCGCGACGTCCAGTCGGTGCCGGGCACTTCGGTCATGCCGCCAAGCAGGCCCGTCTCGGCCCGCTTGCGCAGATAGACCGCGTTGTCGCCGTCGATCGCGACGAAGGCAGCACCGCGCCGAAGCGGCTTGTCCTTCTTCTGTGCCTTGCGCGGAAAGGTTTCCGGGTCTGCTACGGAAAGCGCACGACAGTGGGCGCGGAAGGGACAGAGCGAGCAGGCGGGGCGCTTCGGCGTGCAGATCGTCGCGCCGAGATCCATCATCGCCTGGGCGAAGTCGCCCGGGCGCTCGCCGGGGGTGAGCGCGGCGACGCGGCCCCGCATTTCGGGCTTTGCAGCCGGCAGCGGCGTCTCGATCGCATAGAGGCGCGAGATCACCCGCTCGACATTGCCGTCGAGAACGGCGCTTTTGCGGTTGAAGGCAATTGCCGCAATCGCGGCGGCGGTATAGTCGCCGATGCCGGGAAGGGACTTCAGCCCGTCTTCCGTATCGGGAAAACGGCCGCCGTGATCGTTCGCGACGGCCTCGGCGCATTTCTTCAGGTTGCGGGCGCGGGCATAGTAGCCGAGCCCGGCCCATGCCTTCATCACGTCCTCATTGTCGGCCTGTGCCAGATCCTCGACGGTCGGCCACAGCGACAGGAACTTTTCGAAATAGGCCTTTACCGCCTGCACCGTCGTCTGCTGCAGCATCACTTCGGATAGCCAGACGTGATAGGGATTGGCGACGATGCCTCGGCGCGCCATGGGCGGCGAAACCCGCCAGGGCAGGTCGCGATGGTGCCTGTCGTACCATTCCAAAAGCAGGGGTGCGGCGTCCGCCGCCGGTATCGTATCGTGCATGATTTGCCGGAAGTTCCTTTTCCGGCCTATACTTGGCGAAGCGGAGCCGCAGCATCAAGGCTCAATCGACGTTGCCTACAGAAAGTCCATACGTGAGCGAGCAGAAGTCCCGGAAGGGCGTTGTCCAGATCAGCGAAGTCGCGAATGGCCTGATCGACCCGGTGCTCGCCAAGCGCGCGGGCATCAACACCATGCTGCTCGGCTCCTGGGACGAAATCGCCGGCGAAGACTTTGCCGATTGCACGCGACCCGAAAAGATCGCCTGGCCGCGGCGCGCCTCCGAGATCATGGGCGAGGGCGGCCATCAGCCGGGCGTGCTGACGGTTGCCTGCGAGGGCGCGCGCGCCCTGTTTTTGACCCATGCCCAGGGCGAGCTGATCCAGCGCATCAACGGCTTCTTCGGATTTTATGCCATCGGCCAGCTGCGCATCGTCCAGAAACCCGTCTCGCAGCAGCCGAAACACCGCGGCAAGCCGAAGCCGCTTTCGGGCGAGCCCGCGCGCCGGCTCGAAACGATGGTCGAAGGCATCGAAAGCGAAGAGCTGAAGGCGGCCTTGCGTCGGCTGGGCACCGCTGTACTCAACCCACGCCGCCGCTAAAGCATGTCGCGCAAAACTCTCCAGCGGTTTGCGGCGACGGCATGCGAAAACCAGAGGCCTAAAGCGCAAGGCGCGGATATCCAGGTCGAACTGCGCTTCCGGGCAGCCATCGGTCGGTCACAATTCTTTGAATTCTGTTGACGCCGCGCCACTTGCCGCCCTGCGCGCGGCAAGATATCGAATCCGCACCGCAATTCCCTCCGAACACGGGTCAAATCATGTCCGCTTCCGCAATGAACCTTACCAAGCGCCTGCTCAGCGGTGCCGCCATCGCAACCGTCGCCCTGGTGCTTGCTGCCTGCAGCGACGAAAAGAAGGAAACGGCATCGACCGCCCCGGCCGCAGCCACCGAGACGGCAGCGAAGACCGAAACCAAGCCGGCAACGGACGCAACGACCACCGCATCGACGACCGCGACGCCGGCCACCGCCGAAGCCAAGCCTGCTGCCGGCACCGAAGTCGCGCAGACGACCGCCGCGCCCGTCAAGGTCGAGCTTCCTTCGTCGGAAGGTTCCGTCGACGTCGCCAAGCTGATGGAGCCGGGTGCTCTGCCGGAAATGGCGATCGGTGACGCCAACGCGCCGGTGACCATCGTCGAATACATGTCGATGACCTGCCCGCACTGCGCCGCCTTCCACAACAACACCTTCGAGGCGATCAAGACCAAGTATGTCGACAGCGGCAAGGTCCGCTTCGTGCTGCGCGAATTCCCGTTCGACCCGCGCGCTGCGGCCGCCTTCATGCTGGCGCGCTGCGCTCCGGAAGGCCAGTACTTCCCGATGATCTCGATGCTCTTCAAGCAGCAGCAGCAGTGGGCCGCAGCCCAGAATGGCCGCGACGCCCTGCTGCAGATGTCCAAACTCGCCGGTTTTACACAGGAGAGCTTCGAGGCCTGCTTGACGAACCAAAAACTTCTGGATGATGTGAACTCTGTTATGCAACGGGGCGCCAAGGAATTCGGGGTTCAGTCGACGCCGACCTTCTTTGTCAATGGCGAGCACTATTCGGGGGACATGTCGGTTGACGTTATGTCGGCCCTCATCGACAGCAAGCTCTGATCCTTCGCTTTTCCTGAAAACGGGCGACGGCAGCAGCCGTGCGCCCGTTTTTCTTGTCTGGGCTGATGGCAAAGGGGGGCACCTCGTAGCCCCGGTGTCCGTCCCATGAAGTTCAACAAGCTTCGCCTGCTCGGCTTCAAGTCCTTCGTCGAACCGACCGAATTCATCATCGAGCGGGGGCTGACCGGCGTCGTCGGACCGAATGGTTGCGGCAAGTCGAACCTCGTCGAAGCATTGCGCTGGGTGATGGGGGAGAACTCCTACAAGAACATGCGCGCCTCCGGCATGGACGACGTGATCTTTTCCGGATCCGGCAACCGTCCTGCGCGCAACACGGCCGAGGTCGGCCTCTATCTCGACAATAGCGACCGCACGGCGCCGGCCGCCTTCAACGACAGCGACGAGATCCAGGTCAGCCGCCGCATCGAGCGCGAGCAGGGCTCGGTCTACCGGATCAACGGCAAGGAAGCGCGCGCCAAGGACGTGCAGCTTCTTTTCGCCGATGCGTCGACTGGCGCACGCTCGCCGTCCATGGTCGGGCAGGGGCGAATCGGCGAACTGATTGCGGCAAAGCCGCAGGCCCGTCGCCAGCTCCTGGAAGAGGCGGCCGGCATCTCCGGCCTGCATTCACGCCGCCATGAGGCGGAGCTTCGCCTGCGGGCGGCGGAGACCAATCTCGAGCGCCTCGACGACGTCACCTCGCAGCTCGAAAGCCAGATCGAGAGCCTCAAGCGCCAAGCCCGCCAGGCCAACCGCTTCAAAATGCTCTCGGCCGATATCCGCAAGCATGAGGCGATCCTGTTTCATATCCGCTGGGTGCAGGCCAAGGAGGCCGAGGCCGAGGCGACGAGCCAGCTCAATCAGGTGACGGCGCTGGTTGCGGAAAAGGCGCAGCAGCAGATGCAGGCGGCCAAGGACCAGGCGGTCGCCAGCCTGAAGCTGCCGGAGCTGCGCGAGAACGAAGCGAAATTCGCCGCCGCCCTCCAGCGCCTGCAGATCGCCCGTTCGCAGCTCGAAGAAGACGCCGGCCGCATCCTCAGACGCCGCGACGAGTTGCAGCGCCGGCTGACGCAACTGGCCGAGGACATCGCCCGCGAAGAGCGCCTTGTCGTCGACAATGCCGGCATTCTTTCGCGCCTCGACGAAGAGGAAGCCGAACTCAGCGATATGCTCGCCGAGGCCGACGACCGTGCGACGGAAGCGCGCGAGCGCCTCGAAGAGGCGAACGAAAAACTCGTCGGCAGCGAGGCATTGTTGGCGCGGCTGACGGCCGAACGTGCCGAGGCGCAGGCCGGCCGCAACCAGCTGGAGCGCACGCTGCGCGACCTCTCTGAGCGCCAGGCGCGCCTTGCGCGACAACTTGGCGATCAGTCGCGCGATCTCGACGAACTCGACCGCCAGATGGCAGCCCTTCCTGATCCGCACGAAAAGCAGGGCCAGGTCGAGGTCGCAGAAGCTGCGCTGGAAGAAGCCGAAAGCAATGTGATCGCCATTGAAGAGTCGCTCGCCGAGGCGAGGCACATGGAAGTCGAGGCGCGTCAGCCCGTCGATCGGACGCGCGCGACGCTGAACGGCATCGAGACCGAAGCGCGCACCATCCGGCGCATGCTGGAGGCAGTGGCCGGTGGCGCCTATCCCGCCGTCGTCGAGGAGATGAAGGTCGACCGAGGCTTCGAAACAGCCCTCGGCGCCGCACTGGGCGACGACCTCGACTCACCGCTTGAAACCGATGCGCCCGCCCATTGGCGCGAACCGGGGGACCATGCCGGCGACGCCGATTTGCCGGAAGGCGTCAGCCCGCTGATTGCGCATGTGAAGGCGCCTGACACGCTGACCCGTGCCCTGAAGCAGATCGGCATCGTCGCAAACGAGGCGGACGCCGAACGGCTGTTGCCCCTGCTGAAACCTGGCCAGAGCCTTGTCACCAAGCAGGGCTCCGTCTGGCGCTGGGACGGCCACGTGACCGGCTCCGAGGCGCCAAGTGCTGCCGCCTTGCGGCTGGCGCAGAAGAACCGGCTGGCCGAACTGGATGCAGAGGCCGAGGGGGCCGCTGAGGCGCTACGGTTCGCCGAGGCCGAACTTGCCGCCGCTGGTAGCCGGATCCGCGCCGAGGACGAAAGGCTGCGGCTTGCGCGCGACGCGCAACGCATGATCACCCGACAGCTTGCCGAGGCCCGTGACGCGCTTGCTGCGGCCGAACGCGCCTCCGGCGACCTTGCACGCAGGCGGGCGGTGCTTGCCGAATCGCGCAGCCAGATCGAAGCGCAGGTCGAAGAGGTGGCCGAGCAGATCGAGACGGCCAACGACGCGCTGGCGGACGCGCCCGATCTCTCCGAACTGGAACTGAAGCTGCGGACGCAGACGGCGGATGTCGCTGCCGATCGCGCCGCCGTCGCCGAGGCCCGCGCCGCTCATGATGGCCTGGCGCGCGAGAACGAGGCTCGCCAGCGTCGCATTGCCGCGATCGGGGTGGAACGGCAGACCTGGAAGGCCCGTGCCGCCAGCGCCGAGGAACATATCGCCACCCTGCGTGACCGCGAAGCGGAAGCCCGCGACGAGGTGGAAGAGCTGATCGATGCGCCCGACGAGTTCGAGGACAAGCGCCGGGCGCTGATGAACGAGTTGCAGAAGGCGGAAGCGTCGCGGCGTGAAGCGGCCGATCTGCTTGCCGAGGCCGAGAACCGCCAGCGCGAGGCCGACCGCCTGGCCGCAACCGCGCTGTCCGAACTGGCCGAATCGCGCGAAAAGCGCGGCCGCGCCGAGGAGCGCCTGGTCTCCGCCCGTGAACGCCGCGTCGAGATCGAGGCGCGTATTCAGGAAGCGCTCTCCTGCCCGCCGCACGAAGTGATGCGATTGACGGGACTTGCCGTCGACGAGGCGCTGCCCGACATGCGCAATGTCGAGCGCGAGCTCGAACGGCTGAAGATCGAGCGCGAGCGGCTCGGTGCCGTCAACCTGCGCGCCGAAGAGGAGCAGAAGGAGCTTTCGGAAAAGCTCGCCCTGCTGCTGCGAGAGCGCGACGACGTCATCGAGGCGATCCGCAAGCTGAGGAGCGCCATCCAGAACCTGAACCGCGAGGGCCGCGAACGCCTGATCGCCGCATTCGACGTCGTCAACGTGCAGTTCCAGCGGCTGTTCACCCACCTCTTCGGCGGTGGCACGGCCGAGCTGCAACTGATCGAGAGCGACGATCCGCTGGAAGCGGGCCTTGAAATTCTCGCCCGTCCGCCGGGCAAGAAGCCGCAGACGATGACGTTGCTATCGGGCGGCGAGCAGGCGCTGACGGCGATGGCGCTGATCTTCGCCGTGTTCCTCACCAATCCGGCGCCGATCTGCGTGCTCGACGAAGTCGACGCCCCGCTCGACGACCACAATGTCGAGCGCTACTGCAACCTGATGGACGAGATGGCGGCCTCGACCGAGACACGCTTCATCATCATCACCCACAATCCGATCACCATGGCGCGCATGAACCGCCTGTTCGGCGTGACCATGGCCGAGCAAGGCGCCTCGCAGCTCGTCTCTGTCGACCTGCAGACCGCCGAGCGCCTGCGCGAAGTCGTCTGATCGTTCATTCGAACTCCGGCGATGAAACCCGAGACCGGCCGCGATGGATCGCGCGCCTCCCAGGTGTCGACGTAGGCTGACAGGGGAACCTTGTTGGCCCGATAGGCCGCGTAAAAGCGTCAGCTTCGGCAGATGGTTCAGGCGGCCGCCGGAAAAGGCAGGGGCGGCAACGCCCGACGGCAAAAGGGACGATCACGACCGACAGCAGCCGGGATGTGATCAACATGCGCCATTTCATGACTGCCCTCCGAGCCCCCTGAGCCGGAAACGGATTGTCTGAGCCGGGGCCTCTTCATTCGAATTCGAGCACGACGCTGACGGCCGAGTTGCCTGGCCCCATATCGTCCCATGTGTCGAGATAGGTGTTGGTCAAATCGAGCCGACCTTCCCGGTGAAGGTAATACATTGCGGTATCGTCGCCCGGCCTGCTCTCGTTCGGCATCCCCGGAAACCACTTCGAATAGGTCAGTGCCTCGCCATTGTCCCACCGCCAGCCGCCTTTCGGCTCCTTGCCCTGCGGGTCCTGGACGAGTCCGATCCATGGCCCGATCTTGTAGCTGATGTTGTCCGGCGGGTAGTAACCCGTGTCGATAAAGGTCGGGTCCGCGTTGAAGAGCGAAGCGATGAAGCTGTTTTCCGCCTGAGATGAGATCGACGCGACGTGGGTGCCGCAGTTCTTGGCGAGGAGTTCGGCATAGAAGGCACGGGCTGGTCCGGTCCTTGCGACGACGTAGAGATGCCCTTCGAAGGCGCCGTAGACAGTTGGGGACCCGCCGAGGCACTTGATGGCGGTAAGGACGCGCGGGTCTGTCTCCAGCCCCTTGAGGTCGTTTATGTCGTAGACGCGCGCCGTCTTGGCGCTGTAGAGGCCTTCGGCTGCGCTGTTGACTTTCACGCCGAGCTTTTCGGCCGTCTGTTCGGTGACAAAGCCCGTACCGCTCTGGCTGTTGGCGCCCTGGAAACGCTTGATGGCGTCGCGCGTCTGCCCGCCGAAAACACCGTCGGCAGTACCGACGTCAAAGCCTCTTGCCGTCAGCGCCAACTGGATATCACGTCGCCGACCCTTGTCCGGCAGCAGCCGCGCCTCGACGGCTTGCGGCAGATGCGACTGGTTGCGCACGGCCGCCGGTTCGATCTGCTCCAGCGTCCGGCGTGCGAGTTCGGCATATTCGCCAGTACGGTGCTTTTCGACGTAGAAGCGCCAGATCCGCGGCGTTCCGATCCTCAACGCCTTCTTGAAATCGACCTCCGCCACGAGTGCGGCGGGATCGGCGGCCGGCACCGCGAGTGTCGGCTGGACGGCCTCAGGTTGCGGCTGCGGCGTTGCGGTTTCGGGCCCGAAATAGAACTCGAGTGACAGGGAGGACAGGATCTGCGGTTGCTGCTTGCCCTGCGTCTCCTTGCGCACGTCGCGCACGACCCGCTTGAAGGCGGTGCCGACTTCGAGACCGGCGCCGGAGAGATTGGCGATCAGCGCCCGGGTAAAGGGCGAATGCCCGTCGGTGCCGTCGGCGGCGACCTGTCCCGGGGCTGCGGCAAAGGCGACGAGCGTGCCGCCGCTCTGTGTTTCGATCGGCGCCAGTCCTCTCGTCGCAGCACCGCGGGTCGCGCCCTCGACTTCGCGCGTCAGCCGCTCGGCGAGCGGATTGTTGCGGCAGGCATCAAGAAAGACCATCGAGATGCGGGCGCGCTTTTCCATCGCGCCGATGATCTCGGACAGTGCCACGGTCTCGGCCGGCACGTCGAATTCGCTTTCGAGCTTGGCATCGGTGCCGACAAGGAAGTTCTCGCCGTGCAACTGCATGCCGTGACCGGCGTAGTAAAACAGGGCGGTATCGTCTGGCCCGATCTTGCGCGAAAACTCTGAGAGCGCACCGGCAAGGCCGCGGCGATCGGCGTTGAGCACCAGGTTCGTTTCGAACCCTTGGCCTTTCAGGAATGCGTCGAAGGCTTCCGCATCGCGCGCGGCATTGGGCAGCGTTCCGGCGAGCACGTAGTTGCTCATGCCGACGACGAGCGCCAGCCGCTTGCCGTTTCCTTCGGCAAAGGCATTGCCGCTTGCGAGCGGAACCGAAAGGGCAAGCAACAGCAGCATCACACGCCATTTCATGAGCGGCCCTCCTTGCGCTCCGTTCAACGGCGCGGTCGCGCCTGATCGTTCTTTCACTCGAATTCAAGAATGAGACCGGCCGTGCCATCGCTGGGTCCCATGTCGTCCCAGGTGTCGACATAGAGGGACTTGGTGTCGGACCGGCCATTGCGATGGGCGTAGTACATGCCGATGTCGTCGCCCTTCTTGTCTTCGTTCGGCATGTCCTGAAACCATTTCGTGTAGGTCATCGGCGCGCCGTTATCCCAGTGCCAACCGCCCTTCGGCTCCTTGCCCTGCGGGTCCTGTGTCAGGCCGATCCATGGTCCCATCTTGTAGCTGACGTTTCCTCTCGGGTCGTATCCGGTCTCAAAGAAGCTCGGGTCGGAATTGAAAAGCGATGCGACGAACGCGTTTTCTTCCGGAGATGAAATCGAGGCGAGGTGGGCGCCGCAACCGCCTGCAATTCCCCGCGCATAGACGGCCAGGATCGTACCCGTGTGAACGGCGACATAGAGGTGCCCTCCGAACACGCCGTAGACGGTCTCGAAGTGGCGCAGGCAGGTCAGCGCCCGCAGGACGGTCTGATCGGTTTCCAGCCCCTCGAGGTTGGCGACGTCGTATCGCCGCGCTTTCGTCGCGCTGTAGATGCCTTCGGCACGGGCGTTGACCTTTATGCCGAGGGCGGCCGCCGTGTTCTCGGTGATGAAGCCGCTCGCCGGCTGCTGGTTGGTGCTCTGGAAGCGTTTGATGGCGTCCCGGGTCTGTCCGCCGAAGACGCCATCGGCCGTACCTGCTGCAAATCCCCGTGAGGCAAGCGCCAGCTGAATGTTTCGTCGTTGGTCCTTGCCGGGCAGGAGCTGCGCTTCGACGGCTTGCGGCAGATGCGCCTCGTTGCGCATGGCCGCCGGTTCGATCTGGGCCAGCGCCTGCCGTCCGAGGTCGGCATATTCGCCTGTTCGGTGCTTTTCGACGAAGAAGTGCCAGATGCGTGCCGTGCCGATCTTCAGCGCTTTCTTGAAGTCCTTCTCCGCTTCGAGCGTTTCGGGGTCGATGGCTGGCACGGTGAGTGCCGGCTGGACCGTCACGGTCTGTGGCACGGTCGTCTGGACCGCAGGGGTCTGCACCACGGGGGTCGGCGGCGTTGCGGTTTCCGGCCCGAAATAGAACTCCAGTGACAGGGAGGACAGGATCTGCGGTTGCTGCTTGCCCTGTGTTTCCTTGCGCACGTCGCGCACGACCCGCTTGAAGGCGGTGCCGACTTCGAGACCGGCGCCCGAGAGATTGGCGATCAGCGCCCGGGTAAAGGGCGAATGCCCGTCGGTGCCGTCGGCGGCGACCTGTCCCGGGGCTGCGGCAAAGGCAACGAGCGTGCCGCCGCTCTGTGTTTCGATCGGCGCTAGTCCTCTCGTCGCCGCACCGCGGGTCGCACCCTCGACTTCGCGCGTCAGCCGCTCGGCGAGCGGATTGTTGCGGCAGGCATCAAGAAAGACCATCGAGATGCGGGCGCGCTTTTCCATCGCGCCGATGATCTCGGACAACGCCACGGTCTCGGCCGGCACGTCGAATTCGCTTTCGAGCTTGGCATCGGTGCCGACAAGGAAGTTCTCGCCGTGCAACTGCATGCCGTGACCGGCGTAGTAAAACAGGGCGGTATCGTCAGGACCGATCTTGCGCGAAAACTCTGAGAGCGCACCGGCAAGGCCGCGGCGATCGGCGTTGAGCACCAGGTTCGTTTCGAACCCTTGGCCTTTCAGGAATGCGTCGAAGGCTTCCGCATCGCGGGCGGCATTGGGCAAGGTTCCAGCGAGCACGTAATTGCTCATGCCGACGACGAGCGCCAGCCGCTTGCCGTTTTCCTCGGCAAAGGCGTTTCCCATGGTGAAAAGGACCATGAGCGCCGCCGAAAGGAGCCAGGTTGTCGGATCTGCACGCCACCTCATGACCGACCCTCCGAGCCATCGAGACGGAAACGGATTGCCATGACGGGATATTCCTGGATGCACCCCCATCGCGCATCTGTATATTAGATAACTGTTATGTTTCGGGCAATGTCGGATCGGCTGGCGTTGCGCAGCCCTTTCAGGAATTTCGGCTGCAATTTAATGCTACCGACACGTTTTGTGAGAAGTGAAGCGCGATGTGTAGCAATGTTACAGAAAATGATGCGCTGCAGCATAAATCTTCGCCGGGTGCATTTTCAGCCTGAAGCATATACTGTAAATCGTCATTAAAGACTGTTTCTGGGTGGAGAGCAGGCATGACGAAATGGGTTTACACCTTCGGTGGGGGCAAGGCCGAGGGACGTGCGGGTGATCGTGAACGCTTGGGCGGCAAGGGTGCCAACCTTGCCGAAATGTGCAATCTCGGGCTGCCGGTTCCGCCGGGCCTGACGATCATCACCGATGCCTGCAACAGCTTCTTCGACAATGAAAGGCAGATGCCGGATGGCCTGCGCGACCAGGTGCGCGAGGGGATCAGCCGGATGGAAGAGGTGACCGGCCGCGTCTTCGGCGACACCGCCCGGCCGCTGCTGCTTTCGGTTCGCTCGGGCGCACGCGCGTCCATGCCGGGCATGATGGACACGGTTCTCAACCTCGGTCTCAACGATCAGTCGGTGCATGCGCTCGGTCACGACGCCGGCGACGCGCGCTTTGCCTGGGACAGCTATCGCCGCTTCATCCAGATGTATGGCGACGTCGTCATGGGCGTCGACCACGACGTTTTCGAGGAAATCCTCGAGGACGAGAAGGCGCGTCTCGGGCATGAGCAGGATACCGAGCTTTCGGCTGTCGAGTGGCAGAGCGTCATCGCCCGCTACAAGGAAGCGATCGAGGAAGCGCTCGACGAACCCTTTCCGCAGGACCCGGAAGTGCAGCTCTGGGGCGCGATCGGCGCCGTGTTTTCGAGCTGGATGAACCCGCGGGCGATCACCTATCGCCACCTGCACGCCATCCCCGCCGCCTGGGGCACCGCCGTCAACGTCCAGGCGATGGTCTTCGGAAATCTCGGTAATTCCTCGGCGACCGGCGTTGCCTTCACCCGCAACCCGTCGACCGGGGAGAACGAGCTTTATGGCGAGTTTCTGGTCAACGCGCAGGGCGAGGACGTCGTTGCCGGCATTCGCACGCCGCAGAATATCACTGAAGCCGCGCGCATCGGTTCCGGTTCCGACAAGCCGTCGCTGGAAAAGCTGATGCCGGAGGCCTTCGCCGAGTTTCGCTCGATCTGCGATACGCTGGAGCGCCACTATCGCGACATGCAGGATCTCGAATTCACCATCGAGCGCGGCACGCTCTGGATGCTGCAGACGCGCTCCGGCAAGCGCACCGCCAAGGCGGCGCTGAAGGTCGCGGTCGATATGGCGGAGGAGGGGCTGATCTCCGAACAGGAGGCCGTTGCTCGCATCGATCCCGCCTCGCTCGACCAGCTGCTGCACCCGACGATCGATCCGCATGCGCGCCGCGACATCATCGGCTCGGGCCTTCCGGCCTCGCCGGGGGCTGCGACGGGCGAGATCGTCTTTACCTCGGAGGAAGCGGTGCAGGCCGACAAGGAAGGCCGCAAGGTCATCCTCGTCCGTGTCGAGACCAGCCCTGAAGACATCCACGGCATGCATGCCGCCGAGGGCATTCTGACGACCCGCGGCGGCATGACCAGCCACGCCGCCGTCGTTGCCCGCGGCATGGGCACCCCTTGCGTTTCGGGCGCCGGCAGCATTCGTGTCGACCTTCGCAACGAAACGCTGACCGCCGGCGGCGTAACGCTCAGGAAGGGCGACATCATCACCATCGACGGCTCGTCCGGCCAGGTGTTGAAGGGCGCGATCGCCATGTTGCAGCCGGAACTTTCCGGCGACTTCGGCAAGATCATGGCCTGGGCGGACGCGACGCGCCGCATGACGGTCAGAACCAATGCCGAAACGCCGGCGGATGCACGCGCCGCACGCTCCTTCGGTGCCGAAGGCATCGGCCTCTGCCGCACGGAACACATGTTCTTCGAGGACGACCGTATCAACGTCATGCGCGAGATGATCCTCGCCGACGACGAAGACGGTCGCCGTGCGGCGCTCGCCAAGCTCCTGCCGATGCAGCGCTCGGATTTCGCCGAACTGTTCTCGATCATGCACGGCCTGCCGGTGACGATTCGCCTGCTCGACCCGCCGCTGCACGAGTTCCTGCCGAAGACCGATGAGGAGATCGCCGACGTTGCCGGCGCGCTCTCGCTCGATGCGTCGGAACTGCGCCAGCGTGTCGACGAACTGCACGAATTCAACCCGATGCTCGGCCATCGCGGCTGCCGGTTGGCGATTTCCTATCCGGAGATCGCCGAGATGCAGGCGCGAGCCATCTTCGAAGCGGCTGTCGAAGCGGCGCACGAGACCGGAGCGGCCGTCGTTCCCGAAATCATGGTGCCGCTCGTCGGCCTCAAGGCCGAGCTCGATTACGTCAAGGCGCGCATCGATGCGGTCGCCAAGGAAGTGATCGGCGAAGCCGGCATCGGCATCGACTATCTGGTCGGAACGATGATCGAATTGCCGCGCGCAGCCCTGCGCGCCGGTGTGATTGCCGAAGCGGCCGACTTCTTCTCCTTCGGCACCAACGACCTGACGCAGACGACCTTCGGCATCTCCCGCGACGACGCCTCGCAGTTCCTGGCGACCTATCAGCAGAAGGGCATCATCGAGCAGGATCCCTTCGTCTCGCTCGATTTCGATGGCGTCGGCGAACTGATCCAGATCGCCGCCGAGCGTGGTCGTCGCACCAAGAACGGCCTGAAACTCGGCATCTGCGGCGAACACGGCGGCGACCCGGCCTCGATCCGCTTCTGCGAAGACGCCGGCCTCGACTACGTCTCCTGTTCACCCTTCCGCGTGCCGATCGCCCGGCTCGCAGCAGCCCAGGCTGCCATCAACGGCAAGGGGTGAAGGCGCTCTCCGCCTGTTGCTGTGATGCAACGGGCGGACGCTGTATTGTCGGTGAGCTGAATTCCTGGTTGCAGGCAGCGCGCGGATGATGCATCAGCATCTCGCTCGCGCTGTATCGGCACGAGCGATTATTGGTCATGCATGGGCATGATGTTTCTTCAGAACGGGAGCGGAAAATGATGCAGTGCGTTTCCACACGCCCCTTGGGGCTTCGCGGCTAATCAGCGTTGATGCGCTGAAAGAGCCCGTTCCGCCGACAACTGTACGCGCGTCCTGAAAGGTACGAAGCCTGCGGTGTGTCGGCCGTTTGACCCTGTTCTGGATTATTTTCATGGGCAATCATTGTTCCGGGGACTTCGTCCCCGAAGTCGGTGATGGTGCGCGCAAGGCGGCCATCACGCATTTTTTCACTGCCGGCAGCTGGATCGAAGGCACGGCAGTACAACAGCTGGAGGAGACCGCCGGTCTCCCCGGCATGATCTCGGTCGCAGGTTTTCCGGACCTGCACCCGGGCAAGTATGGCCCCGTCGGTATGGTGGCGTTTTCGCAACGGCTCTATCCGCAGTTGATCGGCAACGACATCGGCTGTGGCATGTCGTTCTTCGAACTTTCCCTGCCACTGCGCAAGTTCAAGGTCGACAAGGCGGCCGAACAACTGCGCGGGCTGGAGCAGATTGATCTCGGCGACATGGCGGCCCGGCTTGCGGAGCACGATCTTTCGCCTGACATGTGCCCGCAGTCGCTCGGCACGATCGGTGGCGGCAACCATTTTTGCGAGCTGCAGGCCGTGGACGACGTGTTCGAGGAGGGCGTCGCTGATCGGCAGAAGCTCTATCTGCTGGTTCATTCCGGTTCTCGGTCGGCGGGTGCAGACCTTTTCGGTCTGACGCTCGGCGGCGAGGAACGCTTCCAAGACGGCCTGGCTGCCGACGCTGCTGCGGCCGTCGAATGGCTCGCCAGGAGCGGGGAATGCGTTCGATGGGCGTCGCTCAACCGGCAAATGGTTGCCGAGCGAGCGGCCCGGGTGCTTCGTGCCGATCTGTCACTCGTCTCCGATGTTCCGCACAACCTGGTGCGGGCTACGACGTCCGGCTTCCTGCACTACAAGGGTGCGGCCGCCGTTGGAGAAGGTGTCGTTGCTCCGGTCGCAGGGTCGCGGGCGACGCGAAGCTATCTGGTGCGGGCGCTGGCCGGTGCGGAGCGATCGCACTGGGCCATCTCTCACGGTGCGGGACGCAAATACGACCGCAAGGCCATGCACGGTCGCGTCGGTAGTACGCGTTCCGAGCGCGACGCCTTGCGGGTCAACCCCTGGGGTGGCGTCGCGATCTGCGAAGATCGCAACCTTTTGATCGAGGAAGCCGCAGGCGCCTACAAGGATGCGGCGAAGGTCATCGCCGACCTTGCGGCGTTTGGGCTCGTGCAACCGATCGCGGCGATGAAACCGCTCGTCACCTACAAGAACGCCCAGCCGCAGGAGCGGGTGCGCGCAAAGGCGAAGTGGGAGCGGACGACGATCAGGAGGATGCGCCATGGCTGAGGTGACACTGTTCTTGACCTCCGGCAACGGCCCGGTGGAATGCCGCATCGCCGTTGCTGCGCTGATCGAGATTCTCAACAGGGAAGCGACGGGCCATGGCTGCAGCTTCGACCTGGCGCTTGGCGGACAGCCGGATGCCTTCGGCCCGAAATCAGCTGTTGTAACGATGGCAGGCAGCCGATGCGAGGATGTGGCGAGGGACTTTTGCGGAACCATCCGCTTCGTCTTCAAAAGTCCTGTCCGCAAAGGGCACCAGAGGCAGAATTGGTTCGTTGGTGTGCAGCAGGTGGACCTTTCGGCTGGCAGCGTTGCCACGTCGATCGATCCGACAGACCTGCGGTTCGAAACCATGCGGGCGGGCGGGCCGGGAGGTCAGCACCAAAACACCACCGACAGCGCCGTGCGTGCAACGCATTTGCCCACCGGGGTTACCGTCGTTTGTCGGGAGGACCGGTCGCAGCATCGCAACAAAGCGGCGGCCATACGAAGGCTTCAGGCGATACTTGACCTCATCGCCGTCGGGCGTGAGAAGCAGGAGAAAACCGCCTTGTTCATGGCCAGCAAGGAGCTGGAGCGTGGCAACGCGGTGAAGACTTTCCGACTGTAAGTTTCGCTCACGCCCCCAGGCCACAATTAGCGGCAACGGGTAACAAGCCAAGAGCCAGCGCCGCCCAAGCGGCGTTGGCTCGGCCGTGATCGCCTCATTTGGCCTGGACGATCACCGGGCGCGAGACGATGACGGGGCGGTCCCAGCCCCACATCATCATGTCGTTCTGATAGCGGAAGGCGCGCGATTCCGCGCGGCGGTCGAGCTCGATCCGCTGCAGGCAGGTGGCAAACGCATCGGTGCCGCGGCGGAAGCCGTAGGATGCGCAGGTGTTGCCGTCGGCGATGCGCCTTTCCTCCGGCGTCATCGTCTGGCACGCCGTCAGAAGAAGTGCAACTGCGATAAGGATGGACAATCGGGTCATCATGGTTCTCGCGCCTCCTGGGCACAACCGGGTCGTGTGAAGCCGTAGCGGTGTGCGTTCGCCGTGAGCAATCGAGCGGCACGGCGCCAAAGCCTCGAATCACAATCAATATAGGGACTTGTATCGAGAATCGGAACGAGTGGCGGCGATTCTATGTCGAGTTCGCGGTTGTACGCGAAACGGCGTCACCGACCGGTTGTTGCCCTGTAAGGTGGGCCTATCGGAAGAGTGTGGGAAAAGATCTCTGCGCGGCGGCCTGGTCGTGCTTGCGCCGCCGACGGGAAGACTTCCCGACAACTCGCGAGCGCGCCGGGCCTGAATGGGATGCCCCAATCTTTTCCGTGCGGGCAGTCGCGTTACATGCGTTCGAGCACGCCGACAAAGGACTCTGCAAAGCGCTCGAGGTCGCGCGTGCTGTCGCTTGGATGTTCGATGCGGACGGCTCGGCCTTGTTGGTCGAGGCAGGCGAACAGGATCGAAGCATCGCCTCCCACGTCAGCCATACGGAGCACGGCAATGCTCCGGCAGTCTTCGATCAGATCGCAGGCGGGCAAGGCAAAGAGAAACTCGCCGCCGGCGTTGTCCGCGACGGTGCGGACGAAGCTGGTGAAATCGGCATTGTTGCCGGAAAAACCATCGAGGGAGAGTTCGAGCTCAAGGAGCCCCATGGGGATGCCGCCGTCTCCGGCCGGAAGGGCAGAGGGGGTGGCGATGGCCACGGCTGCTTGCGATGCGCCCATTGTCGGTTCTCCGTCGATTGCCGAGCGCCCTCGTTTGATGCCGTGCGCCGGCCGTTGCCTCCGATTGAAACGCCGCGTGCCCTTCGAATCCCGGGCGCGCGGGCACATTCCCATGTGTTGATAGGTGGTTAACGAGAATGGCGATTTTGCGGCGAAGCGTAAGGGAGGCCCGGCGCGCGGTGTCGGACTGCCGCATTGCCTGTTTCCTCGGCACGGGGCATGGTCTAAGAATGCGGTCTGTTTCGCGGCAGGGAATTGATTCAACTACATGATGGTCCGGTATGAGCGCCCCTATTCCTTTGCCGCCCATTGGGCGCGCCGCTTCGCCCGTGTCTCCTTCCTGCTCTTTGTGTTCTCGCTGCTGGCGCATCGCTTCGGACCGCTGACGACGCCGCATTTTCTCGCCCTTATCGGTCTCGCCGGCATCTTTGCCCTCTTAGGCGTGCTGTTCGCCGTCGTCGGGCTGGCGCGCCTGTGGCAGGTTGCGGCGATCGGTGGTCTGGCGTCTGCTGCAGCCCTTGTCTATGCCGCGCCGGCGCTCGGCTTCATCGGCTATGGCGTTGTCCAGTATCTGACCCGCCCGGAGATCTACGACGTCAGCACGGATACCGTGACGCCGCCGCCGTGGCTCAAGGTGCCGCAGGCGGAGGAGAGCTGGCTGAAGCGCAAGGCGGCGGTAACGCCTCAGGACCGCGAAGCGCAGATCCTCGCCTATCCGGCCCTGACCGGCCGGCGCTATGACGGCGCGCTCGACCGCGTCTATCAGGGGGTGCGCAACGTCATCGAACAGAACCGCGTCGGCATCACCGAGGAGCTTGGGGTCGAGAATGCCCGCGCCGATCTGGAGGATCTCGCAGTGCGGCCGAATGCGGGCGCGGACACGAACGCCGAGCCGGAAAACGTACCCGTTCCGGCGGCCCGTCCGGAGATGGCTCTCGAAGGCGCGATTGCCGGCCGCCGCGCCAGCGATGTCGTGCTGCAGGGCGAATGGCGCACGCTGATTGCCGGCTTCCGCTTCGATGTGTTGATCCGGCTGCGCGAAGAGGCGGAGACCACCTTCGTCGACCTGCGGGTCGCCTCGCGCTACGGGCCTCATGATCTCGGCATGGGCGCCGCCTTCGCCGATCAGTTCCTGCGCGGGCTCGATGCCGAGTTGCTGGGCATTGCCGGCGACTGACCGGCGAAAGCCCGTCAGAAAACATCATTCTTTTGCGAAGGCTTCGCGACCTCTAAGTCGTCCGTCGGCTCGCCCGCTGGTCGTACCC
Organism: Ensifer sp. PDNC004; assembly: GCF_016919405.1. Lineage (NCBI taxonomy): Bacteria > Pseudomonadati > Pseudomonadota > Alphaproteobacteria > Hyphomicrobiales > Rhizobiaceae > Ensifer > Ensifer sp. PDNC004. Next base: position 1,894,828 of record NZ_CP070353.1, on the reverse strand, counting down.
AGCCGCGATAACGCACGATCAGGCCGGTCAACGGGCTTTCGACCTCCACGTGGAAATGAAACAGGCCGTCGCGATCTTCCTCGAAAGTCCGGCCACCGGGCGCAAACAGCAGAGGGAGCGGAAGGTCGAGGAAGGACCAGGCGCGCACCGAGAGGTGCAGGCGGGTTTCCCTGGGCTCCAGCGCGCAGAGGACGCGGAACGGTCCGAAATCTTCCGCGAGCAGTTCCTCGTTCCGCCGTTTGGCCTCTTGTTGCGAACTGCGCAGGATTTTCCCACCGAAACGTCGGGTCCAGACTTCCTGACCCTTGCCGCATCATACGAAGTGGATTTCGACCGGAACGTCCGCGCCCGCGCGGGGAAAGCCGAGCAGAAAGGCTACAAGGCGCGCTCCTATCGAGGCGCCGCGCTCGATGACCGCGCGCCCGCGAAAGGTGGCATGCCCCTCTGGCCGGCCATGCAGGGCGCGGATCGATGCGGGCACGTCGTCCCACCGCCGGCCTAAGATCTGGCGGTAGAGGCTTTGTTCCTGGGCCATGTCTTCCGTCGTCATGCGATGAAGCGTCCGCGCTCCTCGCGGGTCGGCACCATGCAGGTCTGGCGGCGGCAGGCGATGCGGTAGCGGTTTCTCGCCACGAGATCATAGAGCGGATCGCGAAGGGCAGCGGGCAGGATGCGGAAAATGTTGGCGAGCGACCACGGCAGGCCCAGCCGCGCAAGCGTGCGGATCGACCCGTCGGACTTGAAACGGGCGACGCCGTCCTCGATCAGCATGTTGCTCTCGAAGCGGACGGTATCGAGCCCGTAGTGCCGGTAGAGCGCCTGGCCAAGCGGCGACTGGGCGGTGAGGTAGCGATATTGCGCATGCCGGTCATGGCGAAGCAGGAAGCGCACCCAGCCGGAACAGAAGATGCATTCGCCGTCGAAGACGATTACCGGCTTGTCGTCTGCAAAGGCGGGCACGGAAGCATCGTTGCGATAGCTGTAAGCCTCGCGCCGCATGATCAGCCGGCTCCGCCGGGCGCCAGCCGGTAGGCGCCGAGAAGCGAGGGCGGACCATCGGTCTCGATCCGCCCCTGCTCGATCAGGTCTTCGAGATGGGCGAGCACCGAAAGTGCCGCCGCCCCATGCAGCCGCACGTCGGTGGAAGCATAGATGACCTTGACCATGTCGGGGATATGGCTGTCACCGGCGCGGATGCGTTCGAGCACGGCGCGCTCGCGCATCTTGCGGTGGGCGCGCAGGCCCCGCAGGAAAGAGGCAGGCTCGCTTACCGGTCCGCCGTGGCCGGGGAGGTAGAGACGTTCGTCGCGGGAAAGCAGCTTTTCGAGCGAGGCCATGTAGTCCGCCATGGCCCCATCCGGCGGCGCGACGATCGTCGTCGCCCAGGCCATGACATGGTCGGCGGAAAAGAGAATACCGGTGCCATCGAGCGCGAAGGCCATGTGGTTGGCCGTATGGCCGGGCGTGGCAAGCCCCGTCAGGCTCCAGCCGTCACCCTCGATACGCCCGCCGTCGGCAAGCACGAGATCGGGGACGAATTCCATATCCGAACTCTCGGCGAAGGGATTGCTCTCGCCCGCATGCAAGGGACGGGCGGAGCGGTGTGGGCCTTCGCCGACGATCACCGCACCTGTGGCAGCCTTCAACCGGCGCGCCAGCGGCGAGTGGTCGCGATGCGTGTGGCTGACGGCAATATGGGTGACCTCGCGGCCGGCGAGCGCCGTCATCAGCGCCTGGAAATGTGCCTCCTCATCGGGACCGGGATCGATGACGGCAACGGAGCGCTTGCCGACGATGTAACTGTTGGTGCCGTGAAAGGTGAAAGGACCGGGATTGTTGACGGTGACGCGCTGCACGTCGTCGGCGACTGTCACGGCCTCGCCATGGGCCGGCTTGAAATCGAGATCGAAATCCGGGCCCTGCATGCGTTTCTTCCTGGATTTCACTTGTATTCGATCTCGATGAACGACATCGGCTCTTTGCCGGCATTGACGACGTTGTGAGCCATGCCCGCCTCACGGCGGTAGGCGGCCCCCTTGGCGATATCGACCCGCCGGCTGCCTGCCTCTTCCTCGAGCAGGAACTGGCAGTCGGTCATCGGCACCACCACATAGCCGAGCCCGTGCACATGGTGACCGGTGTCGGCGCCGGGCTCGAAATCCCAACGGGTGACCCTGACGACCGCGTCGTCGACGAGAACGGTTGGAACGGCAGGGGGACGGGCGCGAAACTGGCTCATGAAAGTCTCCATTTGCCGGGACAATAGGAGGTACGGCAAGCGAAGGAAAGGGTACATCCGGTACCCGCCGTGAGCACCGTTCTGCGTCGTCGCCAACAAATCCGCCGAAAATTCAACTTAGTGCCAACTTAGTGATTGTGACGGGCGGCGAGCTTTGATAATCAGGCGCTCGATTTGGCGGACGTATCGTCCCGTCAATCCGTTGGGGCGTCGCCAAGCGGTAAGGCACCGGTTTTTGGTACCGGCATTCCCAGGTTCGAATCCTGGCGCCCCAGCCACATTTTTCCAGGCAGTTGATCCATTGGGCGGGCGATCGCGCGCGCCGGATTTGCATGCACTCTTGTCAAGTCATCTTGCAACTGACACGCTAGTTTCGTTGATTCCAACATGTGTGAGGGAGAAGATGGCTCACAAATTCGAAATCTACAAAGACAAGGCTGGCGAGTTCCGTGTTCGCTTCAAGTACAACAGCGAAGTGATGTTCTCGACCGAGGGCTACAAGACCAAGGCCAGCGCGCAGAACGCCATCGACTCGATCAAGAAGAACGGTCCCGACGCGCCCGTCGAGGACAACAGCGCCGGCTGAGTTCGACGCAATTCCCTAGAAAAAACCCGCCGATTTTCACCGGCGGGTTTTTTGTTTGTTGGTTTAGCCTGCAGTTGCCGCCGGCTTGGTCTGGGCTGGGGCGCCGAGGAACTCTTCGCACCAGCTCGGGCCTTCGGCACGCTTGCGGTCGCCGGCAATGTGGATCGAGCGGATGACGTAGTCGGACGAGACGGTCAGTTGCACCGCGCAGCTCAGATACTCGGTGCGCGCCGAGGAAATGCGCTTGCCGCGCTTGCCGTCCTTGGTGGTTTCGTACTGCGCAGGGATCTTGCGGGTCTTGTAGCCGCCCTTCCAGCTATAGACCGTGGAGCTGCCGCTTTCGACGTCGGAGATCGGCGGACCGTATTGGGCGAAGAAGCCGCCGGCCGGCTGGCCGAGCCAACGGGCCTCGACCGCGTTCCTGGAAATCCCCGTTCCGGTCGTCGTGCAGCCGGCGAGCACGAGCGCGAGGCCCGCCACCGTCATCATGCGGAAGTTCATGTTTCTGCCCCTTTGGCTCTCGTTCTGAAATAGGCATGGCGCGCAAACCCGTGTCCCCTGGTTTTCCGCGCTTTCCGTTGAGCCTCTAGCGCCAAAAGAGACGAAAGGAAATGCACGCAACGGCTCCTGTTCCAGGAAATTATGAAGCGTTGCAGAAAGTCCCTATCGCGCGGTCTGCCGGGCGCTGTCGGCGCAGACAAGGGCCATTCTCCGCCTCCGTTTTCCACCGTCACAAATTTTTTGAGAAAGGCGCAATGTTTTTCGAGATAGGCGCTTGTGAAATCAAAATGCCTGTTCTATAGAGGCGCCGCTGGTCACGGAGTGTAGCGCAGTCTGGTAGCGCACCACGTTCGGGACGTGGGGGTCGCAAGTTCGAATCTTGCCACTCCGACCAGCCAAATCAATTGCTTAGTCGATCTTTCCCGAAATATACGCCAGTGCGCGGATCGACTGCAGGCCGCTTCAATCACCACCGTTGGAACGTATTCGCCGTTTGTGTCGCGTGTTTCTGTGGTTTTGGACGCAAGGGCAGATTGCGTCATTTTTTCATCGGCAAGCGCCGGCTGGCCAACCAAAACGGCCTTGCACGGTTTGCTTCAGTCAGTTGAAAAGGCTTGAAACGCTTTGCTCGCGGGTGGTGCGGGCGAGGGCCTCGCCCAGAAGCGGCGCAACGGTGATCCGGCGGATATTGGCGGTCTCGCGCTGCGCATCGGTGTCCTGAATGGAATCAGTCAGCACCAGTTCCTTGAGGTTGCTGGCACCAATGCGCTCGCAGGCTCCCCTGGAGAGCACGCCATGGGTGATGTATGCCGAGACCTCTCGTGCACCCGCCTCCAGCAATGCGTCAGCCGCATTGATCAAGGTCCCGCCGCTATCGATGATGTCGTCGATCAAAAGGCAGGTCTTCCCGGAGACGTCACCAATGATGTTCATGACCTCCGACACGCCGGCGCGGGGGCGCCTCTTGTCGACGATCGCAAGATCGGTGCCAATGCGCTTGGCGATGCCGCGCGCCCGTGCCACGCCGCCCACATCTGGCGAAACGACCATGAGATTTCCGACGTCGTAGCGCTCCTTGATATCGCGCGTCATCACCGGCGCCGAATAAAGGTTGTCGGTCGGTATATCGAAAAAGCCCTGAATCTGATCCGTGTGCAGGTCCAGCGTCATAACCCGGTTGACACCCGCACCGGCGATCATGTTGGCGACCAGCTTGGCTGAAATCGGCGTGCGGCCAGTGGCCCGGCGGTCCTGGCGGGCATAGCCGAAGTAGGGGATGACGGCGGTGATCCGGCGCGCAGACGAACGGCGCAGCGTATCCGTCAGGATCAGGAGTTCCATGAGGTTGGCGTCGGCGGGCGTGCTCGTCGACTGGAGGATATAGACGTCCTCGCCGCGCACGTTCTCGTGGAGCTGAACGTTGACTTCCTGGTCGGCGAAGCGCTCGACCGTACAGTCCGTGAGGGGAAGATTGAGGTATCTGGCAATGGCTTCGGCAAGGGCGCGGTTGGAGTTACCGGTCACCAGCTTCATGAGCGCAATCCTGTGTCAGGGAGCCTTCGAGCCAGCTTTAGAGCCTCACTGACGGATTCACAACCAGCGCGGCACATTTTTGTGATGCACCCGGTTTGGGTTGACGGTGAAGGCTCTTCCCGTTGCTGCAGTTCGGTGCCGTTCGTCGCCCCTTCCAAGCCGTTGGTCGAATAGAGGTGTATTTGCAGCCGGGTCACTCTGTTGGTCCAGCGGCGAAGTCTCTAGCGTTCCGCCATTCGATGCTGACGACGAGGAACGGACATGTCGATCAAACACCTATCCATTGCGGCGGTTCTGCTGGTGGCCGGCCATTCGGTGGCGGCGGCGCAGAGCTGCGAGAAGAATTTCAAGGCAAACGGCGTGCCGCTGGTGACGCCGGTCTTCTACAAGACCTGGCAGGAATTCCCGAAGCTGAAGCCCGAGACCGCCCTGCAGCGAATGGCGCGGGGCGTCGCGGCGGAAGGCTTTTCCGGGATCGAGATCAACAAGGCACTCGGAACGATCGAAGCTTACCAGGATACGGCAGGCTCCGGGCGGCTGCAGACATTGCGAGTCGTCGCCCGCAAGCGCGGTTCAGGCACGCGGGTTGATGCGATGTTTGATATTCAGGTGGGGCAGGTGGCCACCAAGCAGGTGGTGCAGGAAGGGCTTTGCAACATCATCCGGTCCGCGACCGAATAGGTGCCGCGCGCAGGTCTTCTACACGATCTGCGCGAGATTCTGCGGACAAACAACTATTATCTGCTCTGCCCACTTGACGCGGAAGCATGGTGTGCGAAGTCATTCGCCATGAAGAGAAGCACACCAGTGCATCCGCGTGTTTTCGGGTAAGAGATGACCTATTAATTTCATTGATACTTCCGTCGCATATTGCGCGACACCATGAGCGTGGCCCTCGCTTGGCGAGGGTCACGCCATTTCAAATGAAAGCAATCAAAGCATCTACCGGTATGTCCGGTCGAGCGAGATCTTGCTTTTGGCCTGGACACTGCATGCGGCCCTGTGGCGACGCGTTGCATTGCTGAAATTGACTTTAAATGATTGTTGCATGCTCGATCGACAGGCGCTTCGCGGAACTCGCGGGTGTCATGCTTTACTCGCTCGAAAAGAACGGTGGCATTCCAGATGCGCAGGTCACTATCCTAGGTGACGGGCTGCGGGCGTCCGACAAGGAAATGCTGCAAGCCTGCGCGAAACGGAAGCTGTGCTTCATCGATGTCGAAGGCGACATTCTCTCAAAAATCTCAGGCCTGAAGACGACGAGCTACTGGAGCCGCGCTACCTACGCACGATTGTATCTGCCGGAATTGCTAGCCGACCGACACGACCGTCTGCTCTACCTGGATGCTGACACGCTGATCAAAAAGAGCCTGGCACCACTGGCGGATCTGTCGTTTGAGGGCAGGGCCGTTGCAGCCGTTCCCTATGATGACCCGACGCGTTTCAATCCGTCGCTCGGCCGAGAGGCGAACACACCCTACTTCAACGCGGGAGTCCTGCTGGTCGATATCGACGCCTGGAACGCGCAGGACTACACGGCTCGCATTGCCAGGCTGCTTCAGGCGCGTTCGTTCGATTTCTTGGATCAGGACGTACTGAACCTTACGACCGAAGGGAATTTCGTTCATCTTCCCGGCCACTGGAATGCGCAGAAGGGATGGGAAGACTTTTCCCAAGCTTCCATTGTGCACTTCACGCACGCCAAGCCGAACACGAAAGAATGCGAGCACCCGGAGAAGGCGACGTTTCTGGAGTACCGGAAACAAACGCCCTGGCGTTCGGCGCGACTTATCACGAATCGCGACCGGCGCATTCGCACGCTGCTGCTATCGATCAGAAAGAAGTGGCAGTGGCTCTCGGCGTTTGCTCGGTGACGGCACACGAGCAGCGCCGCTAGCGATGCGGCCGGTCAGCCCTGCTTTTCGAGCGCCTTCAGCGCAGTTTGGGCAACGGCCTGCGCCTGCAGCATCGAGGTGAAATTGCCCTGTGCGGGGTAGGTGACGCCGCGATGCTTGATGACGAAGCACCATTTGCCGTTCTGGCGCTTTTCCACCGTCACGCTCGTCTCCGGCTGGTTCGTCATCGTCGTCTCCCTCAAGATCCGGTGCTTTCGCTCTGCTTGATCTGCCTGATATCCCCAGGACGTGGTCGCTGTCCATATGCGTCGCATTTATGTCGGTTGCTCCGGTTTCATCGACACAAAGTTGCGGCAGGCGGCGTTTTTTTGTTCGAAGCGTGTTGAAGCCGCCCGCGTGCGGGCCTAGACAGCGGCCATCACGCAAGGAGTAAGGTTTTGAAGGCCGTTGCATCGTTTTCCCAGTTTGTCGGACGCACATTCGCGCTCTGGGTCATTGTTTTCGCCATTCTCGGGTTCGTCTTCCCGGATATTTTCAAGCAGGTCACGCCCTATATCGTCACCCTGCTCGGCATCATCATGTTCGGCATGGGTCTGACCATTTCGCTCGACGACTTCAAGGAAGTCGCCAAGCGTCCGTTTGAGGTCGGTATCGGCGTGGTCTCGCAGTTCCTCATCATGCCGCTGCTCGCGGTTCTGCTGACGGCCGTCATCCCGATGCCGCCGGAGGTGGCTGCCGGCGTGATCCTCGTCGGTTGCTGCCCGGGCGGCACCTCGAGCAATGTCATGACTTATCTTTCCAAGGGCGATGTCGCACTGTCGGTCGCCTGCACCAGCGTCACCACGCTGCTTGCGCCGATCGTCACGCCGTTCCTCGTCTGGACCTTTGCGAGCCAATATCTGCCTGTCGATGCGACCGCGATGTTCATGAGCATCGTCAAGGTGGTGTTGCTGCCGCTGGCGCTGGGCTTTTTCCTGCAGAAGCTGTTGCCGGGTCTGGTCAAGGCGGCGGTGCCTGCGCTGCCGCTCGTCAGCGTCGCGGGCATCGTCTTGATCGTTGCGGCCGTCGTCGGAGCCAGCAAGAGCGCGATCGCCAGCTCCGGGCTGCTGATCTTCGCCGTTGTCGTCCTGCACAATGGCCTCGGCTATCTGCTGGGCTTCTTCGCCGCCAAGGCGGCCGGGCTGTCACTTGCCAAGCGCAAGGCGATCGCCATTGAGGTTGGTATGCAGAACAGTGGCCTCGGCGCGGCCCTCGCCAATACCTATTTTTCGCCGGTGGCAGCGGTACCGAGCGCGATCTTCAGCGTATGGCACAACATTTCCGGTGCGCTCCTTGCCAATTATTTCGCAAGCCGCACGGAAGACGAAACGACCGAGCCGGTGGTCAGCACTCGCTGACTGGGCGTTGGAGACGTGACAGCAGGAGAGGGCCCGCAGCGGCCCTTTTTTGTTTGGCCTACCGCACCTGACGGTCAGGCGGACTGTCCCACGACGTTCGGAAACGGTGAAACAGCCCTGTCGATCCTCATGATCGATGCGCCAAATTACGAATGCGAAACCGGATTGGAAGGCTCGGTTGTGGCGACCTCGTGCAAAGGTGAAGCATTCGTCAGTCCTGTCCCGGAATGGGTCAGTCTCGTGCATGCGGACAAGCTTAGAAGACGGCGGCCGAACGCTTGGGCCCGACAGCGTAACGTCGTCGGTGACAGCGCTATCGTTCACATGGAAACACGGCGTTCATCAAACGCTGTCTTATCAGTGTGAACAATAGGGGCGATATTTCCATCAACACTTGTCTTTTCCCGAGAGGCCCGGATGTTGAAGGAACCGATTTTCACCTTTCGCGAGATCGCCATTTGGTCCGCTATCCTTGGCTGCGTGGTCGGCTACCAGCTCTGGCAGCATGCCGATCCTGCGCCGCTGACGATCACTCTGCCCGCGATCGAGCAGCAGCTTTGAGACGATGGCGCCGGTAGGTGCTACGCCGCCGGCACTTCATAGAAAGGCGCGCCGGCAGTGATCGCCGACGGATCTCAAGCGCCCAAGTAAACAAAAAAGGGGGCCGTTCTGGCCCCCTTTTTGCTGTGTGTGATGTCGCTCAACCGTCGATGTCGTCGATGATCTCGACGGCGCGGCCGGCGCTCACGCGTCGGACTTCGGCTTCCTCGCGGCGGCCGGCGAAGAGTTCGGTCGCCATCAGCTGGTCGGCAAGGTCGGCCGGCAGAGAGAGGATGACGCGGGCATCTTCCGTGTGGATGCCGCCGAGCGCCGAGCGCTTGGCGGTGATCATGCCGCCGGCCACCGTGTTGTTGGTGTCCGGGTCGATCAGGATGAAGGCGCCGGTGGTGCGGTTCTGCTCGTAGGTGTCGAAGATCGCCTGCTCGTCGAAGGCGAGGTGCACCTTGCCGATGGCGTTCATGGGCAGCTGGTCGGCCTGGTTCCACTTGCCGGTCTGCAGATCGAGCTGGCTTGCTGGCTGCACCTGGACGCGCTGGCGGCGGCTGCCGCTCTTCAGCCAGTAGCGCTTGCCGGGCTGGATGCCCTCGGCCTGCAGCGCGACGAGCTGGGCGTCAAAGGAAAGACCGGTCAGCGGCTGGCTGTCGATCGCGACGATCATGTCGCCGCGCGAGACATCCACCTGGCGGTCGAGCACGAGCGTGATCGCGTCGCCGGCGACCGCCGCGTTGCGCACCAGGTCGAAGGTGACGATCTTGGTGACGTTGGCGACCATGCCCGAGGGCAGGATGACGACGCTGTCGCCGGGCTTGACCGAGCCGCCGGCAACCGTGCCCTGATAGCCGCGGAAGCTTTCGCCCGGACGCGAGACGCGCTGCACCGGCAGGCGGAAACCGACCGTCTGGGCTGAACGGGTCGTCGCCAGTTCCAGCACTTCGATCAGCGTCGGGCCGTCATACCAGGGCATGGAGGCGCGGCCGTCATAGACGACGTTCTCGCCCTTCAGGGCCGAGACCGGGATGGCGGTGACCTGGCGTACGCCGAGCGACAGCGCCAGTTCGCGGAACTCGTGGCTGATCTCTTCGAAACGGGCGCGGTCGTAGTCGGTCAGGTCGATCTTGTTGACCGCCAGGACGAACTGCTTGATGCCCATCAGCGTCGCGATCGTCGCATGCCGGCGGGTCTGTTCAAGCAGGCCGACGCGAGCATCGACGAGCAGCACGGCGAGATCGGCGGTCGAAGCGCCGGTCGCCATGTTGCGGGTGTATTGCTCGTGGCCGGGTGTGTCGGCGACGATGAAGGAGCGCTTGTCGGTCGAGAAATAGCGATAGGCGACGTCGATGGTGATGCCCTGTTCGCGCTCGGCCTGGAGGCCGTCGAGCAGCAGCGCGAAATCGGGCAGGCCGAGGTCGTTCTGCTTGCCTTTGGAATCACGCTGCAGCGTTGCCGCCTGGTCTTCCTTGACCGCCTTGGTATCCCAGAGCAGGCGGCCGATCAGCGTCGACTTGCCGTCGTCGACCGAGCCGCAGGTGATGAGCCGAAGCGGACGGCTGTCACGGGTGGCGCGCGCCGGCTCCTGCGCCGGAAAGGCCAGAACCTCGCCGGCTTGAGCGTGCTCAACGGCATTCGCGGTTGCGGTTGCGGTCATCAGAAATATCCTTCGCGCTTCTTCTTTTCCATCGAGCCGGACTGGTCACGGTCGATGGCGCGGCCCTGGCGTTCGGAAACGGTCGCGGTTTCGAGTTCGGAGATGATGTCGTCGAGCGTCGTCGCGTTCGAGCGGATGGCGCCGGTCAGCGGGAAGCAGCCGAGCGTGCGGAAGCGGATCACTTCCTCGCGCTTGGTCTCGCCCGGCAGAAGTTCGAGGCGCGGATCTTCGGCGAGGATCATCATGCCGTCGCGTTCGACGACCGGGCGCCTTTCAGCAAAATAAAGCGGAACGATCGGAATGTCTTCGGCCTGGATATAGCGCCAGATATCGACTTCGGTCCAGTTGGACAGCGGGAAGGCGCGCACGCTCTCACCCTTGCGGATCATGCCGTTGTAGACGTTCCACAGTTCCGGGCGCTGGTTGCGCGGGTCCCAGCGGTGGTCCGGCGTGCGGAAGGAGTAGATGCGCTCCTTGGCGCGGCTTGCCTCTTCGTCGCGACGCGCGCCGCCGAAGGCGGCGTCGAACTGGCCGGCGTCGAGCGCCTGGCGCAGCGCCTCGGTCTTCATGATGTCCGTATAGAGCGCCGAGCCGTGGGTGAAGGGCGTAACGTTCTCGGCGGCACCGCGCGGATTGACGTGCTCGATCAGGTCGAGGTCGTAGCGCTCTACGATCTCGTTGCGGAACGCGATCATCTCGGAGAATTTCCAGCCGGTGTTGACGTGCAGCAGCGGGAAGGGCACGCGGCCGGGATAGAAGGCCTTGCGCGCGAGATGCAGCAGTACGGAAGAATCCTTGCCGATCGAATAGAGCATGACCGGGCGTTCGAACTCGGCGGCCACTTCGCGGAAGATGTGGATCGCTTCGTTTTCCAGCGCCTTCAGATGCGGATCGAGCGGCGGCTTGGCGCTCTGCGGGTTATGCAGTTCCGTTTCCGGATGGATATGGGGCATTTCAGTCTCCGGGAGGATTTGTCTTCGGACGAGCGCGCCAGCTTCAGGCGGCGCTGCTCGAATTGGGGATGATGGAGCTTGCGGCGGCTTCCGGAACGTGCAGACCACATTCGCGCTTCTCGTCGTTCTCCCACCACCAACGGCCGGCGCGTTCGGGCTCGCCGGGCTTGATGGCGCGGGTGCAGGGCTCACAGCCGATCGACGGATAGCCGCGGGCGTGCAGCGGGTTGACCGGAACGGCATGGGTGGCGACGTAGCTGTTGATGGTCTCGATGTCCCAGTCGGCCAGCGGATTGATCTTGATCAGGCCGCGTTCGGCATCGGCCTCGGCAAAGGGTGTGGAGGCGCGGTTGCCCGACTGGCCGCGACGCAGGCCGGTGATCCAGAAGCTTGCCCCTTCGAGTGCGCGCGCAAGCGGCTTCAGCTTGCGCACGTCGCAACAGGCATGTCGTGCTTCGACGCTTTCGTAGAAGCCGTTGAGGCCGTAACGCGCTGCGTAAGCGTCGATGTCGGCCTTTTCCGGATGGTAGCGCCTGATCAGGATGTCGAAGGCTTCTTCCGTCTTGTCGATCAGCGCTGCGGTCTCATTGAAGAGGCGGCCGGTCTGAAGCGTAACGACATCGACGGAGAGCTTGTTCTTGCCGATCGCGGCGGTAATCACCTGGTCCTCGATGCCGAGCGAGGTCGTGAAGACCGCCCGCCCTTCAAGGCTTGCGACGAGCGCCAGCCGCCCGGCGAAATCGAGGCCTTCGAGCCTCTCGTTCAGTGCCTTGGCGGTGGTCTCGAGGGATGACGTGGTCATGGCTGCGTCCTGTTCCAACTTGGGCGGAATATCGCAGCCGAACAGGTCAATGGACAGAAATAGCGGTTTCTAATGCTGTTTGTTTGGAGCAAATCTGCCTCTCAGATCGAAAAGCAGCGAAAAACCGAATATAGACTAGTAATTTACTAGATTTAATACTGTACTGCTTGCGGCTGCTGTGTCGTAAAAAAGAAAAAGGCGCGAACCCTGCTGTCCGCGCCTCCCTGGTTGGCAGTTGACTGGATCGTCAGAACTCCGCCCAGCCGTCCTCCTGTGGCCGTGCGCTGCCGCGATAGGCGCTTGCGAGCTTGCGGGTCAGGGCCCGTGCGGGCGAGGGGGCTGCACTTTCCGTGGAAGCACTTGCCACGCGGCGAGGCGCGGCCGAAGCGCCATTGCCGGTCCTGAAGCGCATCAGGAGGTCGTTGAGCGCGCCGGCCTCGCGGGCAAGACTGTGGCTGGCGGCGGTCGATTGCTCCACCATGGCCGCGTTCTGCTGCGTTCCCTGGTCGATGGCGTTCACCGCCGTGTTGATCTGCTGGATGCCGGCTGCCTGTTCGCGGGCGCTTTCGACGATCGCCGTCACGTGGCTGCTGATCTCCTTGACCTCGACGATGATGCTTTCGAGCGCCGCGCCGGTCTCGCGCACCAGAGTGACGCCGGATTTGACCTGCTGGCCGGATGTGGCGATCAGCACCTTGATCTCCTTGGCGGCCTGGGCCGAGCGCTGAGCGAGCTCACGCACCTCCTGGGCGACGACGGCAAAGCCCTTGCCGGCCTCACCCGCCCGAGCCGCCTCGACGCCGGCATTGAGCGCGAGCAGGTTCGTCTGGAAGGCGATATCGTCGATGACGCCGATGATGCTGGATATTTCCCGCGACGAGGCCTCGATGCCGCTCATGGCCGTGACGGCATTGCCGACGATTTCGCCCGATTTCTCCGCAGCACCACGGGTGCGGGTCACGAGCGTGCCCGCCTCTTCTGCGCGCCGGCTGGCATCGGCGACAGTGGTGGCGATTTGGTCGAGAGCGGCGGCTGTTTCCTCGACCGAGGCAGCCTGCTGTTCCGTGCGCTTGGAGAGGTCGCCCGCCGCCGAACGGATTTCGCTGGCGCCGGCATTGATGCTGCGGGCGTTCTCGCCGACCGATCGCAATGCATCCTCCAGATTGGTGACGGAACTGTTGAAATTGGTGCGCAGCGCGTCGAGCCGTTCGGCAAGCGGCGTTTCGATCCGGAAGGTGAGGTCGCCTTCGGCAAGGCGATCGAGGCCAAAGCCAAGCGCACTGACCGCCGTTTGAACCTCCGCGGCCTCTTTGGCCTTCTGCGCTTCGCGCTGCTCGCGCTCGCGCTCCGACAGCGAACGGCCGGCCTCCGCCTCCTGCTCCAGCCGCTGGCGTTCCAACGCATTGTCGCGGAAGACGGCGACCGCGCCGGCCATCTGGCCGATCTCGTCGCGGCGCCCTTCGCCGAAGATCAGTGTCTTGAGATTGCCCGCGGCCAGCTGGCGCATGGCTTCGCGCAGCTTCGCCAGTGGGCGCAGCAGGCCGGCAATGATGAACCAGACGGTCGCGCCGAGCATGAGCAGGGCGAAACCGGCAATGACGCTTTGCCAGAGTGTGAGGTTGTTCTTCTCGGCCTTCGCCGCTTCGAGCTCGGCGTTGGCCTCCGAAAGCTGCAGCTTGATCAGGTCGCTGATCGGCGCAGCGAGGGGATCGACGGAGGAGTAGAGTTTGGTATCGACGAAGCGTTCGAGTTCGGCCTTGTCCTGACGCTGCATGATCTGCACGAGATCACGGATCGACGCATCGCTTGCGATGCGCGCCTGGTCGAAAATCTCGGTCAGCTTCTTCTCTTCGGGCGTCAGCCGCGTGGCCTCATAGGTGCGCCAGCGCGTGTCGATGGTTAAGAGCGCCAGGTCGATCGCCTTTGCTCCGGCCGCCCAGTCCAGGGCGCCGCTGCGAACCTTGTGGGTGGTATCGACGATTTCGACCGCATACATGTCGGACACCGTTTTCAGATGATCGACCGGCAGCAACCGGTCGGCGACAATCGATTCGGTGCGTTTGGAGATGGAAGTCATCGCACTGAAGGCCGTGACGATCATGACCAGCATGGCGACGGCGAGCAGGGACAGACACACGAGCAGGCGTGCTTTGATTGTCATGAATAACGCTCCGCGGTTGCCCGCAAGGCAAATCATCCTCGGCCGATGCCGCGGGGATGGCCGCAAAGGCACCGGTAAGCGAGCTCGCCTTGGCAGGGGAGTGATGTCGATGATGGGATGGAGCACGCGATATTGCGCGGCGAAACTGCCGTCATGGCACGTTCGCCCAGCGTTCACTCCGTCTCATATAGACATAACAACCGGAGATTAAGAATGGCTAAATTTAAAGCTGTTCATGAATTCACCATGCAACTTTCGGTCACAGTGTTTATTGCCGCGCCGGACAAGGTCGGCGCCCTTCTCTTCAAGAAGTGTTGAACGCTCAGCGCTTCCGTCAACGGCTGTTCAGGTCCAAGCTTGCGGCTTCCCCTAGGCAAACGAAGGAGCAGGTCGATGCTGGATGCCATTTCACGCAGAGGTTTAGCTGGCGTTGTGATCGCCGCCGTGCTGGCCACCGGCGCTTATGCCCATCACGGCTGGTCTTGGGCCGAGGCCGACCAGATCGAGCTCAAGGGCACGATCCGCGAAATCTCCATGGCACCGCCTCATCCGACGCTTCAGGTCGAATCGACCACGGACGGGACCTGGCACGTTGAACTCGGCAATCCCCGCCAGACGGAACGTTCAGGCTTTATCGAGGGGTCGGCCAAAACTGGCGACGAGGTCGTTGTACTCGGCAATCGCTCGCTCGACCCGAACGAAAAGCGCATGAAGGCCGTGCGGATCACGGTCGCGGGCAAGACCTATGACATCTATCCGGAACGCATCCGGGCTGGGGGATGAGTCCGGCCGAGCTTGCCGAATGGGTCTCCGGCTGGCCGGTAGGGGCAGCACTCAGGCGCTCGGCGCTGCTCTATCTCGTGGTCAACGCGGCCCACATCCTGGCGATCGGGCTCTTGATCGGCGCGATCGTGCCGCTCGACCTGCGGCTGCTCGGGCTCGTCGGACATGCGCCGGTCGACGTGCTCGGCCCGTTCCTTACGCGCGCCGCCGCCATCGGCCTCCTGCTGGCTGTCGCCACCGGGTTCTGCCTCTTCAGCGTCAGGCCCGCGGCCTATCTCGCCAATCCGGCATTTCTGGCGAAGCTCGCATTGCTGGCGCTTGGCGTCCTCAATGCGCTGTCGCTGCGCCTGGGTACGGCCTGGCAGACCGTCTTGGCGGGCGGCATGATAGCCCCCCGTCTGCGGCTGCAGGCGCTCGTTTCGCTGTCCCTCTGGCTCGCCGCGGTGCTCGCCGGCCGCTGGATCGGCTTCATCGGATAGCGGGTTACCGGTCGCTGACCTGCCAGCGCGGGTTGATCCAGGGCTCCTGGTTGGAGCGGGCGAGCGGCTGCTTGCCAAGAATATGGTCGGCCGCTTTCTCCCCGGTCATGATCGAGGGGCTGTTCAAGTTGCCGTAGGTCACGTGCGGGAAGATCGAGCTGTCGGCGACACGCAAGCCATCGACGCCGATGACGCGGGTCTCGGGATCGACCACCGCCATCGGATCGTCCTTGGCGCCCATCCGGCAGGTGCCGCAGGGGTGGTAGGCGCTTTCCAGGTGCTCGCGCAGGAACGCGTCGATCTGTTCGTCCGACTCGACGTTCTCGCCCGGCTGGATCTCCGGGCCGCGGTATTGGTCGAAGGCCTTCTGGCCAAAAATCTCGCGGGTGAGGCGCACGCAGTGGCGAAACTTCTCCCAGTCCTCCGGGTGGCTCATATAGTTGAAGCGGATGACCGGATCGGCCATCGGGTCGGAGGAACGCAGCGTGACGTTGCCGCGTGACTTCGACAGGTTGTAGCCGACATGCACCTGGAAGCCGTGCGTGTTGGCGGCAGCCTTGCCGTCATAGCTGATTGCCACCGGCAGGAAATGGTACTGGATATCCGGCTGCTTGACGCCGGGGGCCGAGCGCAGGAAGGCGCAGGCCTCGAACTGGTTGGAAATGCCGAGGCCCTTCTTGAAGAACAGCCACTGCGCACCAGCAACGCCCTGCCAGAACCAGGGCAGCCAGGAATAGAGCGACACCGGCTTGGTCGAGACCTGCTGGAAATAGAACTCCATATGGTCCTGCAGGTTTGCGCCGACACCCGGCCGATCGACCTTCACCTCGATGCCCATGTCCTTCAGGTGCTGGGCCGGGCCGATGCCCGAGAGCATCAACAGTTTCGGCGAATTGAACGAGGAGGCGGAGACGACAACCTCGCGGTTGGCCTTGACGATCTCGATCTTGCCGGCGCGCTCGATCTCGACACCGGTCGCCCGGCCGTTCTCGATGACGATGCGGCGGGCAAAGCAGCGCACCAGAGAGACGTTCTGCCGTTTCATCGCCGGCTTCAGATAGGCGTTTGCCGCCGACCAGCGCCGGCCCTGCCAGACGGTCTGTTCCATCAGCCCGAAGCCTTCCTGCTTCGAGCCGTTGTAATCGTCGGTTACTTCAAAACCGGCCTGCTGGCCCGCTTCGATGAAGGCATGGAACAGCGGGTTGTGCACCGGCCCGCGCTTGACGTGCAGCGGTCCGTCGGTGCCGCGCCAGCCGGCTTCGCCGCCGTGACTGTTTTCCATACGCTTGAAATAGGGCAGCACATCCGCATAGGCCCAGCCGCGTGCGCCGAGTTCTTCCCACCGGTTGAAGTCCTCGGCATGCCCGCGCACATAGACGAGACCGTTGATCGAGGAGGAGCCGCCGATCACCTTGCCGCGCGGCGCGGTGATACGCCGGTTGTTGAGGTTCGGCTCGGGTTCGGAGAGGTAGCCCCAGTTGTAGCGCTTCATGCTCATCGGCCAGGCAAGTGCTGCCGGCATCTGGATGAAGGGGCCTGCATCCGTGCCGCCGTATTCCAGCACCAAAACGGTATTCTTGCCGTCTTCCGAGAGACGATAGGCGAGCGCCGAACCGGCGGAGCCGGAGCCGATGATGATGTAATCTGCCTGCATAAGCGTGGTCTTTCTCTAGCGTCTCTAGAACCGGCTGATCTTGCGCTGCTATTTCGGCCCCCCATTCCTGTGCCCGTGACAGGAATCCAGCCAAGCGACGTCTTTCGCTTGAAGACTGTTGTGCGCCACCGACCGGCGCTGCTGGATCCCCGGAACGCGCTACGCTCGCCCGAGGATGAGGGAGATAAAACGGCCGCCTCTCAAGAAGCGGCCGCAGCCCTATCTCAATAGGGTGACTGCACCGGCCCCATGCCGACATAGACGGTCTTCAACTCGCTGTAGTGGTTGAGTGCCGCGACCGAATTTTCGCGGCCGAAGCCTGACTGTTTCGAGCCGCCGAAGGGGATTTCCACCGGGCAGAGATTGTAGGTGTTGATCCAGAGCGTACCGGCTTCGATCTGGTCGACGACACGGTGGGCGCGGGTGATGTCGGCGGTGAAGACGCCGGCGGAAAGACCGAACTCGGTCGCATTGGCGCGGGCGATCACCTCCGCCTCGTCGTCGAAATCGAGCACGCACATGACAGGCCCGAAGATCTCTTCGCGGGCGATCGTCATGTCGTCGGTGACGTCGGCAAAGACGGTCGGCTGGATATAGGTGCCCTTGGCGTTGACGGCGTTCGGGATGCCGCCGCCGGTCACGAGGCGCGCGCCCTCGGCCTTGCCCTTCTCGATGTAGGAGAAGACCTTGTCGCGCTGCGGCGCCGAGACCATCGGCCCGAGCTGTGTCGCGTCGTCCATGGGGTCGCCGATGACGATCGCCTCTGTGCGGGCCTTCAGCCGCGTCAGGAACTGTTCCTTGATGCCCTTCTGCACGAAGACGCGGGTGCCGTTCGAGCAGACCTGTCCGGTCGAATAGAAATTGCCGAGCATGGCGCCGCCGATGGCGCTTTCGAGATCGGCGTCGTCGAAGACGATCAGCGGCGACTTGCCGCCGAGTTCCATGGTGACGTGCTTGAGTTCGGCCGCGGCCGCGCCGGCCACCTTCTTGCCTGTTGGCACCGAGCCGGTCAGCGACACCTTGGCGACGTCAGGATGATTGACGAGCAGCGGGCCGGTTGTGCGGTCGCCTTGGATGACATTGTAGAGGCCCTTCGGCAGGCCGGCCTCGACGAGGATCTCGGCGATCTTCAGCGCGCCGAGCGGCGTGTTTTCCGAGGGCTTGAAGACCATGGCGTTGCCGGCGGCAAGCGCCGGGGCGCCTTTCCAGCAGGCGATCTGCTGCGGATAGTTCCAGGCGCCGATTCCGACACAGACGCCGAGCGGCACGCGCTTGGTATAGGCGAAGTCGCCGCCGAGCGGGATGTAGTCGCCGTTAAGGGCGGTGGCGATGACGCCGCCGAAGAACTCGAAACTGTCGGCGCCCGAGGTCGGGTCGGCGACGATCGTCTCCTGGATGGGCTTGCCGGTGTCGAGCGTTTCAAGCTCGGAGAGCTCGCGGTTGCGCGCGCGCATGATCTCGGCGGCGCGCTTGAGGATACGGCCGCGGGCGGTCGGGCTCAGCGCTGCCCATTCCGGCTGGGCGCGCTTGGCCGCCGCAATCGCCTTTTCGACGATGGCGGGCGTTGCGGCGTGCAGCCGCGCGATGACTTCGCCGGTCGCCGGGTAGATGCTCTCGATGACGGTACCGGCGATGTCCTCGACATATTCGCCGTCGATGAAGTGCGAGGCTTGCGGTTGGGCTTTCATCTTATTCTCCTCGCGGATAGCGTTTGGATTCCTCGAGATTGTCGAGGTTCATGTGGTTGCGCATGTAGCGCTCGGATGCCTTCTGCAGCGGCTGGTGATCCCATGGATAGTAGGCGCCGTTTCGAAGCGCCTCATAGACCACCCAACGCCGGGCCTGGCTTTCGCGCACGGCGGCGTCGAAGGCCTCCATGTCCCAGTGGGCGGCGCACATGTCGCGAAACGCCTGCAAGGTCGCGGCCTGGACCGGCGTCTCTGGATCGGCAGCCAGATTCTTCAGTTCCAGCGGGTCGGCTTCGAGATCGTAGAGCTGGTCGGGATCGAGCGCGCAGTGGATGTACTTCCACTTGCCTTCGCGAATGGCGACGAGTGGTGCGTAGGAGGCCTCTGCCGCATACTCCATCAGCACCGGCTCTGAGCGCTCCTCGCCGTTGATCATGGACACAAGGCTGATGCCGTCGGTCCAGGGCTTGACCTCATCCATCGAAATGCCGGCGAGATCGGCAAGCGTCGGCGCCACGTCGACATTGGAGGTCGGCGCCAGATGCAGGCCGGGCGCGACGCCGGGGCCGGCGACCATCAGCGGTACGCGGGCCGAACCCTCGAAGAAGTTCATCTTGAACCAAAGGCCGCGCTCGCCGAGCATGTCGCCGTGATCCGAGCAGAAGAGGATTAGCGTGTCGTCGAGCATGCGGGTGCGCGTCAGCGTGTCGATCAGCTCGCCGACCTTCTCGTCGAGATAGGAGATGTTGGCGAAATAGGCCCGGCGCGAGCGACGGACATTGTCTTCCGTCAAGTCGAAATTGACATAGTCGCAGGAATGCATGATGCGCTTGGAATGCGGATCCTGCCGATCCTCCGGCAGCATGCCGATCTCGGGCAGCAGGTGCTCGCAACCCTCGTAGAGATCCCAGAACTTCTTGCGCGCCACGTAAGGGTCGTGCGGATGGGTGAACGAAACCGTCAGGCACCAGGGGCGGCGTTCCGTATCGTCGTTCTCGCGCGAAAGCTGGTAGAGCTTCTGGTTGGCGAGGAAGGCGACCTCGTCGTCATATTCCATCTGGTTGGTGATCTCGGCGACGCCGGCGCCGGTGACCGAGCCGAGATTATGATACCACCAGTCGATGCGCTCGCCGGGCTTGCGATAGTCCGGGGTCCAACCGAAATCGGCCGGGTAGATGTCGGTCGTCAGCCGCTCCTCGAAGCCGTGCAACTGATCCGGCCCGACGAAGTGCATCTTGCCCGACAGTGCCGTGTAATAGCCGGCACGGCGCAGGTGGTGTGCATAGGTCGGGATCGAGGACTGGTACTCGGCGGCGTTGTCGTAGACGCGGGTGCGGCTCGGCAATTGCCCGGCCATGAACGAGGCGCGGGCAGGGGCGCAGAGCGGCGACGAAGTGTAATTGTTGCGGAAGCGGGCCGAACGGGCCGCGAGCGCTTTCAGGTGTGGCGCATGCAGGAACGCGGCCGGTCCGTCCGGAAAGAACGTTCCGTTCAGCTGGTCGACCATGATGATCAGGATGTTCGGTCTTGCGGTCATGCGGCCGTTCCCCGGTATGTGAGCCGATCGATGTGCGAGGTGACGTAGTCTTCGGTGAGCGCGATCGAGGCTTCGATGCTGATCGGCGCGGAGCGCAGACTCTGGCGGATATAGAGCCCGTCGATCATCGCAGCTGCGCCTTCGGCGATGCGTTCCGCGTCATCGTCGGCACAAAGCGTCTTGAGGCTCGCCAGCAAATTGGAGCGCAGCCGCCGGGCATAGACCACGAGCAGCCGCCGCACCTCTTCCGAGCGCTGCGCTTCCGAGTAAAAGGCAAGCCATGCGGCGATCGTATCAGGGGCGAACTGGCTTGCCTGGAAGGAGACGCGGATGAGCGCGCTCAGTCTTTCGCGCGGGCTCACGACTGCGCGGAGCGCCGTCACCGTGTCGTCGCGCAATTGCCGTAGAAGGCTGCGGATGGTCTCGATCAGCAATTGTTCCTTGCTGCCGAAATAGTGGTGGGCAAGGGCAGGGGAAACGCCGGCGTGACGGGCGATTTCGGACATGGTGACGGCAAGCGTGCCCTGGTCGCCGATCACGCGTAGCGCTGCGTCTACCAGCGCCTTGCGGCGCACCGGTTCCATCCCGACCTTCGGCATCCGTCTCTCCCTTGACGATGATCAGTCTATTTTTGATTGACTCATCAATCAATAAAAATCAGCAGTGTTTTCGCTTTCCTTTTGTGCAGAAATCCGGCTCAATCCCCGCGTTAGCGATCTCGCGTTGCAAAGGGCTGGAGGTTGAGATGACCCACGCATTCGATCGAGCCGACAAGTCAGCGGTTGCCGGTAAATGGGGGTGGTTCGTCGCCCTCGGCGTGCTGTTGATCATGTGCGGCGGCCTTGCCTTCGGCAATCTGCTGATGGCGACGGTCGCGTCCGTCTATTATGTCGGGATCATCATGCTGGTCGGCGGGCTGTTCAATCTCGCCCATGCCTTTCAGGTGAAGGGCTGGGACAGCGTGCTCTACTGGGGCCTGAGCGGTGCCTGCTACACGATCGCCGGCCTCTTTGCCTTCATCAACCCCGTGCTTGCCTCGTCCTTCCTCACCTTTATCATGGCGGTCGCCTTGATCGTCGCCGGATGCTTTCGCATTTGGGTCGGCCTGAAGCTCAGGCCGCTGCAGGGCTGGGGATGGGTGGCGCTTGGCGGCCTGGTCACGCTTGTGGCCGGCCTGATCATCGCCGCTGGCTGGCCGGTCAACAGCCTCTGGATCCTCGGCCTGTTCCTCGCCGTTGACCTTGTCATGCAGGGCCTGTCTCTGATCGCCTTCGGCGTTCTGGCCAAGGGTGGAGTTTAGCGCGGGGTGCTGCTGCCAAGCAGCGCCTCGAGCAGCCGGAGCAGGTCGCCGCGAAGATCGGCAAGGCCGCTCGCGGCGAGTGCCTCAAGCCCGATCAGCGCGCCATAGAGCGCGCTGGCGCCGCTGCGGCTCTCATCTGACGAAAATCCGCAATCACCGAGCAGGACGGCAATGTAGCCGAGGCGGCTTTCGTCGACGGACTTAAGGGTCGTCGCGGCCATGGCGTCGAAGCGCGCCCATTCGCGGACCGCGCCGTCCGTCAGCAAGCCGCCATAGGGAAGGCTGCGTTCGTCGGTTGCGGCATGTACCAGCAACCGCAATCGCTCTTGCGCCGGTACTTCCAAGGCTTCGATTTCCGCGATGATCGCGTCTGTCGCTTCGCGCGCCCAGTGGGCAAGCATCTTTGCCTTCAGGTCGGGCACATCCTTGAAATGCCAATAGAAGGAACCCTTGCTGACCTTCAGGTCGCGGGCAATCGCCTCGGCGCGGATCGCCTGCACGCCGCCCGTCGTCAGTGCGCGGAAGGCAGCCTTGATCCAATCATCGCTCGTCAGGGTGTTTTTTGTTGCCATATGATTCCATACGCCACCGTATTGACGGATGCAACCAGGTGGCGTACATACGCTACCGTATGGCGACAATTGGAGGCGAACGCATGAGCAAATGGCTTCTGGCAGCGGGCACCCTGTCCCTGGCGACAACGGGCATTCATCTCTTTGCCGGCGGACCGGAGGTGCATGTGCCTCTGCTTGCAAGCAGCCCGTCGGCGCTGCTTAAGACCTATGTCTCGCTTCTCTGGCACGCGACGAGCGCCATCCTCCTGATCAACAGTCTCGCCCTACTGTTTGCCGGCGTGAACGGACGTTACCGTGTGCCGCTCGCCGCTGCGGTGATCGTGCAATATCTCGCCTATGCGGTGCTCTTCATCGGTTACGGCCTTGCCTATCTCGGCTCTCTCTCGACCACGCCGCAATGGGCGGCCTTTCTCCTCATGGCCGCGCTCGCGGCGATCGGCGTGCGCTCGGACAAAGGGTCTCCGTCAACCATGGCCGCCTGAGGCGGTTCGCCGACAGGCAAGCAAGGAACCCATCATGTCGACGGCAATCGCGATCCTGCTTTTCCTCGTCCTTTCCGGTATCGCCGGGCTGCATGCCTACTGGGCGTTCGGCGGACTTTGGCCCTGTGACGACGAGGAGACGCTGGTGCGCACGGTGGTCGGCACGAAGCACCGGACGGTGATGCCGCCGGCCTGGCTGACGCTGGTCGTCGTCGCACTGCTCTTTGCGGCAGCGATCCTGCCATTGTCGGTGACACCCGTTTCTGCCGACATGTTGCCACCGGTCCTTGCCTATGGCGGCCTTGCGGGGCTTGCCGCCGTCTTCGTCGCCCGTGGTCTCCTGGCCTTCACCACCGCCTTTCACCAGCGCCACGGCACGGAGCCCTTCGTGACGCTCGACCGTCGCATCTACGGTCCGCTCTGCCTTGTTATCGGTGCCGGATACCTGGCATTGCTCGTTCTCGGCTGATGCCATCCTGGCTCGACGGTCAACATTGCGCAGATGGCCGACCGATCACAGGACTTGCTCATGAAACTACTGATTTTATTAGAGTGTTCGCATCTGATTGGCGCAGTTGCCGCTTCACATAGCTTTCATCAAAGCTTCATAATGGGGAAAGACTTCGTTGACGCTTGCTGGCCATGCTGCCGGCGTTCGACCGTCCGTCCCATATTTCTGGAGCCCGGCATGTCCGCCGCCCCCGCCGAAATTCTCTCGTTGCGCCGGTTCGGCGACGACCAGATCGTAACGCTCGCCAAGCTGGTGATCGAAACCGCCTTCCAGCCGATCGCAGAAGCGGCGACCGGCACCGTCTTCGGCTACGAATCCCTGATGCGCGGCTTCCAGAAACTCGGCTTTGCCTCGCCGCTGGAACTGCTCGACAAGGCGGAAGAAGAGGGGCAACTGCTGG
Source organism: Ensifer sp. PDNC004 (assembly GCF_016919405.1). Lineage (NCBI taxonomy): Bacteria > Pseudomonadati > Pseudomonadota > Alphaproteobacteria > Hyphomicrobiales > Rhizobiaceae > Ensifer > Ensifer sp. PDNC004. Next base: position 1,871,185 of record NZ_CP070353.1, on the reverse strand, counting down.
CGCTCGAGCATATGATCAACAGTCGCGCCGTCGCCGGCTTTGCGACGCTGCCGGATCATTCCGCCCGCACGCTCTTTCTCAATTTCGACTCGCGCCTTGTCGGCGGCGAAGGCGACATTGTCGAACGCCTCGTCAACCACCTGAAGCGTGCCAACATCGCCCCGTCGGCACTCTGTTTCGAGCTTTCCGAGCGCTTCGATGGCGGCAAGATGCCGGATTTCTCGGCCCTCGTGCGCGATCTCCGCCTTGCCGGCTTCAAGCTGGCGATTGACGATTTCGGCGCCGGCTTCAACGGGCTGAAGCTGCTCTGCGACCAGCCGGTCGATTATGTGAAGATCGACAGGCATTTCATCTCCGGCATCGAGGCCGATGCCCGCAAGCGCCATCTGGTCCGCCACACGGTCAACACCGCCCATGTGCTTGGCACGCGGGTGATTGCCGAAGGCGTCGAGACCGAGGCGGAATTCCTCACCTGCCGCGACCTCGGCTGCGATCTGGTGCAGGGCTATTACGTTGCTCGGCCGACGACGCATCTGAGCGAGCTTCTGCCCGCCTATCCGCATCTCGATCAGAGCGTTGTCAGCCGGCGGTCCTCGTCTTCGCTCGACGGTATCCTGATCCGCAAGCAGATCGAGCAACTGCCGACCGTTCGCGAGAGCGACGAGCTCGATTCCGTCTTCGATCTCTTCCGGCGCAATCCGCGCCAGGGCTTCTTCCCGGTCCTGAATGCCAATGGCGAGCCGCGCGGCATCCTGCACGAATATCACGTCAAGGAGCTGATCTATCACCCTTTCGGTCGTGATCTTCTCAAAAACCGGATCTACCAGCGGCGGATCTCGCATTTCGCCAGCCCGGCGCCCATCGCCGACCTCGACACGCCAGCCGATGAGATGCTGAAGATCTTCGCCGGCATGGACGGCAGCGATTGCCTGATCCTGACGGAGAACATGCGCTACGCCGGCACGCTTTCGGCCTCGTCGCTTCTGAAGATCATCAACGAAAAGCAATTGAAGATGGCGCAGGAGCAAAACCCGCTGACGGGCCTGCCCGGCAACCGCGCCATCCGCGACTATGTCCAGGACGCGATCCTCGACGGCGATCATGCCCGCTATTTCTGCTATTGCGACTTCGACGACTTCAAGCCCTTCAACGATACCTACGGCTTCCAGAAGGGCGATCTCGCCATCACGCTCTTTGCCGCCCTTCTCAGGCGCCATTTCATCGGTGAGGAGAAATTCCTCGGCCATGTCGGCGGCGACGACTTTTTCGTCGGCGTCAGCGGCTGTTCGGTGGAGGAACTGGAGGCGGTTCTGAACCGCCTGCTCGACGATTTCCGCTCCGACGTTTGTCAGCTCTATTCGCCGGAACACCAGGCGGAGGGGCGCATCAGCGGCCACGGCCGCGATGGTGCGCCGAAGGAATTTCCGCTGATGCGCTGTTCGATCGCCGTCCTCGGGCTGCCGGAAGGCTTCGTCTTCTCCGACGCCCAGGCCGTCAGCGCCCGCATCGCCGAAATCAAGTCGCGCGCCAAGGCGAGCGAGACCGGTCTGGTGATGGACGCGATCGGCGGCTGAGTAGCGCCCTCGACGACCGGCCGCGCGACAATCAGCCTTTTCGCCTCGCGTTTCCGGCGCTACCTATGCGCCTTGAGAATTCGCGAGGTAATGCCATGTCTCTTCCATCGGAAATGCAATTCGTCGACCTCCCGGCCCCGGGCGGGCCGGAAAACATGATCCTGAAGAAAGGACCGTTGCCGGAGGTCAAGCCGGGCGACATCCTCGTTCGGGTGGAGGCGGCCGGCATCAACCGTCCGGACGTTTTGCAGCGCAAGGGCGACTATCCGCCGCCGCCCGGCGCAAGCCCGATCCTCGGACTGGAAGTGGCAGGTGAAGTCGTGGCGCTCGGCGAGGGGGCACAAGGGTTCCGGATCGGCGACAAGGTCTGCGCGCTCGCCAATGGCGGCGGCTATGCGGAATACACGGCAGTGCCCGCGAGCCAGGCGCTTGCCTGGCCCAGGGGTTATGACGCCGTGAAGGCGGCCGCCCTGCCGGAAACCTTCTTCACGGTCTGGGCCAATGTCTTCGACATGGCCGGCCTGAAGGCGGGTGAGACGATCCTCATCCATGGCGGTTCCAGCGGCATCGGCACGACGGCGATCCAGCTTGCCAAGGCCTTCGGCGCCGAGGTCTTCGTCACCGCCGGGAGTGCCGAGAAATGTCGGGCCTGCGAAGCGCTCGGCGCCAGGCGGGCGATCAACTATCGCGACGAGGACTTCAAATCGGTCGTACTCGAAGAGACCGGTGGGCGCGGCGTCGATGTCATTCTCGATATGGTCGGCGGCCGCTACTTCGACCGCAACATCGGCTCGCTCGCCAAGGACGGCCGCCTGTCGATCATCGCTTTCCTCGGCGGCGCCAAGGTCGAGGCGGCGAACATCGCGCCAATCCTGACCAAAAGGCTGCATGTCATGGGTTCGGCCCTGCGCCCGCGCACGGCGGCGGAAAAGCAGGCGATCCGCGACGGCTTGGTGGAAAAGGTTTGGCCATTGCTGGAAACAGGCAAGGTCGCGCCAGTCATCCATTCCGTCCTGCCCTTCAGCGCGGTTGCCGACGGCCATCGACAGATGGAGGAGGGCGACCATATCGGCAAGATCATCATGTCCCTGTGATCCCTCGGACCATCAGCCCGCAATTCGCGGTGCGACGAGAAAACGATCTTCGACCATCGTCGCCCTTGTAATCGCTGACGGATCGCTTACCTTCAAATCATCAGCAACGAGCAGAAAGGAAGGTGGTCCAATGTCTAATGAGATTTCGGTCTTGGTGAAGGGCATGGAAGAGGTGAAGGTGTCGAGGCAGCCCTCGGCGTAATCCCCGCCTTCCTTCGGGTTTAACAGCCCGGGCCAGTCATACGGCCAAAACTCATGGAAGGGTCGCCTCGCGCGGCCCTTTTCCATTTTCGGGACTTGCTCAGGACCAAGCCTCGCCTAACCGGCCGACCCGGCCGGCGCTGTGTCTTGGATCAGCAGCCAGGGGTTCGGTTCATTACCGATGAACTCGTCCCGGACATGCTTCAGCACTTTCCTCTGCCCGGCAAAGGGCACCATCTGGAGCGCTTCGTCAAAGCTTGCCCAGCGAAAGTCGCTGTGTTCGGCATTGAGCCGGACCGTGGCGCCCTCAGCCGCAAAGCCGACGAAGACGGGCAGCAGGCTGATGGCATTGCGGTCGGCCTCGTAAAACTGCTCGCAGATGTCGGCGGAATAGAAACGGTCGGGCCGCAGCCCCGTTTCCTCCTCGACTTCGCGCAGGCCCGCCTGCCAGGCCGTTTCATTCGCTTCGATCGCGCCGGCGACTTGGCACCAGGTTCCCGCAAGTGTTCCGGTGCGCTTGAGAAGGAGAACCTCGAAGGTGCTCCCGGCCGGGCGGAGAACGACAACCGAAACAGCAAAGCTCCTGATCGGTATTTCATGCATGCGGGCGCGTCCTCCTGATTCGACCGGCGGACCATGCAACGCAAACCGCCGGCGCTCAACTTAAGCGATGGCCCGTCGAACCAACACCATCATATGCCGATGCGTCCGATCGCCGGGACCTTGATACCGGGATTGGCGAAGTCGAAGCCTGCGACCAGGCCGAAGAAATGCAGCTCAAGGCCGCTGCGAACACCCGCCGAGATGCCGGCCAGGCCATAGAGCGTGGCGTGCAGGTCGCGCCCGTCGGCATCGATCTGGAACAGCTTGCCCTCCGGCAGATAGTCGCGGCCGACGGCATCCGGCGGCAGAACAGCGCCGAGTTCCGGTACGGAGCGCAGCACGTGGGCGACGAAGGTGTTGGAGTTCGGGCCGGGCCAGATCCGGTAGCCGCCGGGCGAAGCATAGGGGTAGCTGGCGATTGCCGCCTCGATCTTCGGGATCAGCCGCGTGGCGTCGGCACCGGTCACCGAGACGACCAGCCGCGGCTCATTCGAGTACCAGCGTGCATCCGCCGGATAGCCGTTCTTGCGGATTGGTTTGCCCCAGCCGACCTTGTCGTAGCGATCATAGGCGGTGGCACCCTGATCCTTGGTCACGATCCAGGCGTGGCTCGCGACAGCGCCCTTCATGCCGCCCGTGGTTGCCGAGAACACGTAGATTGCCGCGTCCGGGCTTTCTGCCGCTTTCGGCAGGATGCCGGCCGAGGACCAATCGGCGTCGCGCCAGCTTTGCGGCCGGTCCTGCATGTACCACCAGCCGGCCGAGGCCAGTGCCGGCAGCAAGTAGATCACGAGAAAGGCGGCGGCCAGCCTGCGGGCGAATTTCATGAAAACTCCGTTTCTTGCCGGTAAAATCCTGCTAAATGCACGGAGCAATTTCGGATATTTGAGGGCAAGGCATGTCAAATCCCGTTCTCGTCGAAGTTACCCGCGGAAACCTCGTCGAAAGCCGCCACCGCGGCGTGGTCATTGCCGTCGATGGCGACGGCCGGACGGTCTTTTCGCTGGGCGAAACCGACAGCGCCGTCTTCCCGCGTTCGGCCTGCAAGGCGATGCAGGCGCTGCCGTTGATGGAAAGCGGCGCGGCCGACGCTTACGGCTTCGGCAACCGGGAACTGGCGCTTGCCTGTTCCTCCCATTCCGGCGAGCCGGAACATGTGGAACTGGCCGCCAAGATGCTGGCCGCTGCCGGCCGCGATGTCTCGGCGCTCGAATGCGGCGCCCATTGGTCGTCCGACCAGAAAACCCTGATCGGCCAGGCCCGCAGCCTGGAAGCGCCGACGGCGCTGCACAACAATTGCTCCGGAAAACATTCCGGCTTCATCTGCGCCTGCTGCCATTCGGGCACCGAGGTGAAGGGGTATGTCGGCTACGACCATCCGCTGCAACGCGAAATCCGCGGCGCAATGGAAAGCCTGACGGGCGCGATCCTCGCCAAGGACAATTGCGGCGTCGACGGCTGCTCGATCCCGACCTATGCGGTGCCGCTGAGGGGGCTCGCACACGGTTTCGCGAAGATGGCGACCGGTGTCGGCCTCGAAGCCGAACGTGCCCGCGCCTCGAAGCGGCTGATCGATGCCTGCATGGCCGAGCCCTTCTATGTTGCCGGCACCAAGCGCGCTTGCACACGACTGATGAAGACGGCGCCCGGACGTATCTTTGCCAAGACCGGTGCGGAAGGCGTGTTCTGCGCCGCCATTCCGGAAAAAGGCATCGCCATCGCGCTGAAGTGCGAGGATGGTACGACCCGGGCTGCCGAAGCCATGGTCGCGGCAACGCTTGCCCGCTTCTTCCGGGACGAGCCCGAACTGCACGCGGCGCTGATGGCGCAGGCCAACCATTCCATGCACAATTGGAACGGCATCCATGTCGGCGACGTCAGGGTGACGGACGCTTTCGCCGCCTGAGCCGCTGCGGGGCGGGCCGTTTCGGCCCGCTCAATTTTCCGACGGTCCGCCCGTTGGCGCCGCGCCGCCATCAAGCGCCGATGATCGCAACGTCCGTGCCGTCATAAGGGGCGAGCATGCCGTCGCTGATCTCGTTGGGAACGATGAAGCCCGCGAGCTCAGGTATCGCGGCCACGTGGTGCGGCGAGACCGCATCGAATTTTTCCACCGTTGCGAGCACGTAGGTTTCCGCGGCCTGGCCGAGGATCGCCCGCTTGACGGCCGCCTCCTCGAAGTCGCCGGTTGAAACACCGTGGGCCGGGTGAATGGCGGTGACGCCGAGGAAGAACAGGTCGGCTCGGATGCCGGCAATCGCTGCAACCGCTGCGGCTCCCGTCGCGACCATCGAATGCTTGTAGAGCCGGCCGCCGATCAGGATCACCTCCGCCTCGTGGCGCTCGAGTTCGGCGGCGATCGTCGGGCTGTGGGTGACGACGGTCAGCCGCATGTCGCGCGGCAGCGCCCGGGCAATCTCTGCATTGCTCGTGCCGCCATCGAGGAAGATCGTCTGACCGGCCTCGATCATCGCAGCCGCCTTTTGTCCGAGCCGGCGCTTGACGTCGCCGGCAATCTCCTGACGCGCCGCAAAGTTGGGCAGCGGCGGCACCAGGGGCAGCGCGCCGCCATGCACGCGCTTCAGCAACCCCTCCGCCGCCATTTCGCGCAGATCGCGCCGGATCGTGTCTTCGGACAGGTTCAACTCGTCGGCCATACGCTTTGCGACGACCTCGCCGTCTCGTGCCAGCCGCGCCGAAATCAAAGCCCGCCTCTGTATCGTCAGCATGAAATGTCTCCTTGATTCTTCAAGATATTGCACGAAATATCATGAATATTCCAGAATAATCTGGATCGTTCATCGCATCTCGGGAGAGAAAAATGCTGATCTTGATCGCAGGCCCCTATCGTTCTGGAACCGGGGACGACCCGGCCAAAATGGCCGCCAATCTGAAGCGGCTGGAAGAGCCGTCCTATGCGCTGTTCAAGGCGGGCCATGTGCCTGTCATCGGCGAGTGGGTGGCGCTGCCGGTCTGGCATGCGGCCGGCGGGGCGCGGATCGGCGACGACCTCTATGAGGAGATTTTTCATCCGGTGGCGGGCCGGTTGCTGGCGCTCTGCGATGCGGTTCTGCGCCTGCCGGGCGACAGCAAGGGGGCGGACAACGACGTGCGCATCGCCCGTGAGCGCGGAATTCCCGTCTACTATCGCCTGGAGGACGTGCCCGGCTGCAGCGAGCCGCTGGTCGCGTGAACGTGCAAGGCCCGGCAGCTGTAGCCTGCCGGGCACCCTAACGACGGCGGACGACGGCGATCCTTCGCCGCCTTGCCACTTCTGCTTGTCAATCGAGGTGACTTCCTTTCTTCTGCGGCCGGTCTTTGCTCTGGAGCGACACGGCAGGAAGCGTACGGTTCTCCGTTGCATGCCGCTTCGACCCACCGCAATTGACAGAGCCGGATCGGTTGATCGACATCACGTAAACCGATCCGCATGATCGCAGAGGAGAACTTAAAGTGTTGAAACTGTTCTACGCCCCCGCAACCTGTTCATTGGCCTCGCATATCGCGCTGGAAGAAGCGGGCGCCGAGTATGAGGCGCGCCGTGTCGATTTTTCGACAGCCGAGCAGACCAAGCCCGACTATCTCGCGGTGAACCCGAAGGCGCGGGTCCCCGCACTCCTGACCGACCGGGGCGTCATCACCGAAACGCCGGCGATCCTGACCTATATCGCGCAGGCCTTTCCGGCCGCGAAACTCGCCCCGGCGAACGACGCCTTTGCCTTCGCGCAACTGCAGTCGTTTCTGAATTACCTCTGCTCGACGGTGCACATCGCCCACGCCCATGGTCGCCGCGGTGCACGCTGGGCCGACGATCCGGCCGCGCATGAGGCGATGAAGGCCAAGGTCGCCTCCAACATGACCGCCTGCTACGAACTGATCGAAAGCAAGATGTTCGAAGGGCCGTTCGTTTTTGGCGAGAGCTATTCGATCGCCGATCCCTATCTTTTCACCGTCGCCGGCTGGATCGAGCCCGATGGTGTGGATCCCGTGCGCTTCCCCAAAATCGTCGATCATCGCAACCGCATGACCGCACGCCCGGCCGTCGCCCGGGTGCTGGCAGCGCTTAAGATCTGAACCATCGAGCCTGCGGCTACATCAGGATGTAGTTCTTCGGCTGCGGTAGAGGCGGAAGGTTGGTCTCGCCGAGCGCCTCGCGCAGATTGATTTCGATCGTTTCGGCAAGAGCGACGATCGGGAGGTCGTTCGGCAACACGCCGAACGGCTCCTCCAGCTCGTCGCCGAGCGCGTCGAGGCCGAAGAAGGTGTAGGCGACGAGCGCTGTGACAAACGGCGTCGCCCAGCCGAGCGCATCGGCGAAGCCGAAAGGCAGCAGGAAGCAGAAGAGATAGGCTGTGCGGTGCAGGAGCAGCGTATAGCCGAACGGCACGGGGGTGTTGCGGATCCGCTCGCAGGCCGCGAGCATGGCCGACATCCTGCCGAGCGTGCAATCCAGCTGTGCCCACTGAAAGTCGCTGATCGTTCCGGTTCCCCGCAGGCCGGCGAGAATGCGGCCCATTTCGCGCAGCAGAAAATCCGGTCCGTTGCGGCTGGCCTTGTAGCCCGCAGCAAGATCCGCCGGCAACCGCGCCAGCGGCCTGCCGACATCGCTTCCAGGCCGCAAATGGCAGACCAGTGCGTGGGCAAAGGCGATCGTGATATCGAGCAGCCGCTGCCGCTCGGCCTCGGCAAGGATCAGCGTCTGGCGGGCGAGGTCGCGCGCGGTAAAGATCAACTGTCCCCAGTCCTTTCGCGCCTCCCACCAGCGGTCGTAGCAGGCATTGTTACGGAAGCCGAGAAACACGGAGAGTGCGATACCGAGCAGCGCGAAGGGGCCGCTGTTGACGCTCGGCACGAGGCCTGGATCGACGCGGTGCGCCCAGACGACGAGGGCGGAGAGGGCAAAGACGAAAAGCACTTGCGGAAAGATCCGCTGAATGACCGACCCTCGGAGGATGAAGAAGAGTTTCAAAAGGGTAGGGCGGTTGCGAACGATCATGGGAATACCTGTCCGGCTGTTCGCTTAACCGGTATAGGCGCAGGCTTCGAAATGGAAGGGCCGTCCGTTCGGTGACGTTCCCCGCATAGCCAGGATTATTTTGCCTGTGATGTCGGGCGTTCTCTCTGCCGCTCGTCCTTGGCGTGTAACGCCAACAGGGAGGCAATGACGATGCGCAAGGTGGTTGCAGGCATGCAGATGTCCATCGACGGTCTGATCGATGGGCCGGATGGCTATACGGATTGGGTCGAGTCCTGGTCGGATACGTTCGACCTCCTGCCCGAGATCGACGCCTGCGTCCTTGGGAACGGCATGTATTCGGGCTACGAGCAATATTGGACCGCGATCAAGCGCGACCCGCATGCGCCGCTGGAATTCACCGGCCAGCTTCCGACGTCCGAAGAAATCGAATATGCGGACTTCGCACTTGGCACGCCGCATTACGTCCTCTCGAAAACCCGCTCCGACGTCGATTGGGAAAACGCCAGGATCGTACGCGACGCCTCCGAAATCGCGGCGCTCAAGCGGGCGCCGGGCCGCACCATCTATGTCGTCGGCGGCGCGCGCACGGTGTCGAGCCTGATGGATCACGGCCTGATCGACGAGCTGCGGCTCACCATCCACCCGCTCGTGGTCGGCAAGGGGAAAGCGCTGTTCGACACCGTGGCCGCGCGTCATCACGTGCAGCTCGATGACGTGAAGCGGCTGGATGGCGGCAGGGTCTGCCTGATCTACGGGGTCGGCGGCGGAGCCTGACCGGCATCGAGGAAGCTCGCGGCGAGCCGCTTCGGCGCCTTTTCGCGCCAGGCGGCAACCAGTCGCCCGGTGAGGCTTTGGTCGTCGATCTCCGCGAGCCGCACTAGCATGGCGGGCCAGCCCTTGTAGTGATCCGTTTGAAAGTAGAGCCTTGGGTCGAGCTCCAGCAGCATTTCCTTTTCTTCGAGCGCGCACATGACGACCAGCGTCTCGCCATCCTTCATGCGCACAAAACTCTTGTCCTTCACCAGCAGCGCCGGCGTGCCGTAGGACGTGCCGACCGTTACTTCGGGCAGGCCGGCGGCCTCCGCCAGCCTGACGACACGGATGAAGTTGCGCTCGAGATCGTCGCTCATCCGGCCAGCATATCACGTCGCGGCTGCAAAGCCGCAGGCCCTAGAGGCGGCCGCCGGTGCACTCCGCCGCGCGAGGCCACGGCCAGCCCGGGAAGGGCAGGTCACCGAGTTCACGCTCATCCATCCGCTCGAGATCCGGATGCTGCAGCGGATCGCGCGCCCAGGCGAGCGGCGCATCGTCCCTTCGGTTGTCGGAAGTTTTGAGCGGCGTCAGTTTCGAGAGAAGCCTAAACATGGCGGACCATCCTTTCGATGCTTGGATGATCCGCCTGTCCTGTCATCTTTTCAATTGAGAATGGCAGAGATCGCGTTTAGAAAAACTATATGAGAGATCTGAATTCCGTACATTTGAACGGGCTGCGCGCCGTCGAGGCTGCCGGCAGGCTGGGCTCGCTGGCTGCCGCAGCCGAGGAATTGGGCGTGACCCCAGGCGCCGTCAGCCAGCAGATCGCCAAGGCCGAGGCTCAGCTTGGACGCGTCTTGTTCGAGCGCACCCCGCGCGGCCTCGTGCCGACCGATTTCGGCCAACGCTTCCTCGCGCGCATCGGCAACGCCTTTCACGAACTGGCGGAGGCCGTGGCTTCGGCGCGTCGCCGAGACGAGTCGGTGCTGACGATCTCGGTCGCGCCGGTCTTTGCCGCCCGCTGGCTGGTCTATCGGCTGAACCGTTTTGCCGAGCGCCATCCCGACATTCGCCTGCGCATCGACGCGACGACCAAGCTCGTCAATCTCGACACGTCGGACGTGGATGTCGGCATCCGCGTCGGTACGGGGGAATGGCCGGGGGTGAAGTCCGAGCCTCTTCTGCAGCAGGAGGTTTTTCCGGTCTGTTCGCCGGCGATGGCCGAAGGGCTTCGGAAGCCTGCAGATATTCTAAAACTGCCGGCCGTTATCGACGGCCATTCGATGTTCAGCTGGGAGGTGTGGCTCCGTGAAGTCGGGCTCTCGGGCGCGGAAATGAACGTGCGCCACACCTTCAACGAGGCGTCGCTGGTGCTCGATGCGGCGATCTCGGGGCAAGGGGTAATGCTCGCCTGGCAGACGCTCGCCGGTTTCGCGATCGCGCAGGGCAGCCTTGTGGTGCCGTTCGGCATCCGGGTGCCTACGGGCTTTGGCCACTACTTCGTCAGCGCGCCGTCACGGCGCGAGAGCAAGGCCGCCAAGGCGTTCAAGCGCTGGGTCCGCGACGAGGTGGAGGAGGGTATGCGCCTGCTCGACATCAAGGCGCCGCGTGTTGGCTTTAACGCGGCGACCATGGGCTGATTGTCGGAAACGCCTCTTGGCGATGGCTTAACCCGCCGGCTCTTTCAGCCGTTCTTCCATCATCGCCTTGAAGGCCGGGCGGGCGTGGCAGCGGGCGAGCCACGCCGAAACCCGCGGATATTTCTTAAACAGCTGCGTCTGGCTCATGGCGTAGCGGAAGACCTCCGCGAGATTGAGGTCGGCGACGGTGAAGCGATCGCCGACGAGATAGTCGCGTCCGTCGAGGTGGCTTTCCATGCGGGCAAAGACTTTGTCGAGCGACGTCACGCATCTGGCGATCGTCGCCTTGCCTTCGTCGGTGTTCTCGGCGCCGTAGTCGTAGGTCAGGATGATCTCCACGGCGTGCGGCTCGACCTCGGTCGCCGCCCACATCGTCCAGTTGCCGACCAGGCCTTCCTCGGCGATATCGGCAGGCGCAAGTGGCCCGCCGTGTTTGCGCGCGAGATAGAGATTGTTGGCAAGCGATTCCGTCAGCACCACGCCGTCATCCTCGATCGCGGGGATCAGCCCCATCGGGTTGACGGCGAGGAAAGCGGGCGACTTGGTGTTGATCGGCGCATCGGCAGCCAGAGGATCGGCGACACGGCGCGCCTGGATGACTGGCACCGATTGGAAAGGGATGCCGAGCTCCCGCGCCATCCAGTAGTTGCGCGATGCGCGCGAGCGATAGACCCCATAGATCGTCAGCATGTCGATTTCCTCCCGTCCTGCGTTGTCGTCTGTCTTAGGCAAGCGCCGGGGGCGACGGAAGCGGGCGGCGCTGATAGCACACATGAAATCTTTTGATGCGCCGTGCGGCGCTTTGCCGGCTTGCCTTTGCGGCCGCGGATCTTTAGCTGTCGCTGGTCGGTTTGGGGATAGATTTGGCAGGGATTTTGGGGGATCGGTTGACGAACTTGGCGGCGCGCATGCTTTGCGCGCTGGTTCTCGTCGTTTCGGCCTTGATCCAGCAGCCGGCCGCCGCCATGCCGCGGTCGCCGGATGCGACCGCCTACGTGCTCCCCGATGGCAGCCTTGCCGATCTTTGCCTCTCTGGCCACGATGACCCCGATGGAAAAGGTGGCGCTAAGGGGCATGGGTGCCAGTCCTGCTGCCTGGTTGCGCCCGCCGACCTGCCGGCGCCTTACCCGATCGCCTTGCCGTCACAAGCCCGGACGGCTCCACTTTCCGCTCCGGCCGGCGATTTCGGCTTCGTTCGCTCGGTGCTCTTGACCGGAGCGGGGCCAAGGGCGCCACCAACGGTTTTCTCCGCCTGATACGCGCTTGAACGACAGCTGATCGGCCCATGGGCGTCACTCTTCGACGCGCGTTGCCGCGATCGGCAGTCGTCCCGATCACCAAGAGGCGAAGCCGTGCAAACGGTCTTTCCCGGAGAAAACCATGACAACCGCATCCTTCACCAGTGCCGTGGACAGCCCCGCGGCCACAGAGCGCGGCATCTCGCTCTACCGTGCCATCTGGCGCTGGCACTTCTTTGCCGGCCTGCTCGTCATCCCCTTCATGATCAGCCTGGCCCTGACCGGTGGGCTTTATCTCTTCAACGACGAGATCGACGATACCGTTTTTGCCTATCGCAACGTCGTGCCCGCGGGCACGGAGCGGATGTTACCCTCCGCAATCGTCGCCACCGCCGTCGAGTCCGTGCCCGGCAGCGCGCCCGTCTCCTACCGCACACCGGCGGGTGCGGATCGTTCCGCACGGGTCACGGTCGGCATCGGCAAGGCCCGCATGCTGGTCTTCGTCGATCCCTATACTGGCGCCATTCTCGACCGGGTCGCGCCATCGGAGGAATTCAACCAGGTGGTCGAGGACCTGCACAGCCTCGACTATTTCGGCAAGTCGGTCGAAACGATCATCGAGATCGTCGCGGGCTTTGCCATCCTGTTGGTCTTCACCGGCATCTATCTCTGGTGGCCGCGCCAGCAGACCGGCGGTGTTCTGACCGTGCGCGGCACGCCGGCGCGTCGCGTCTTCTGGCGCGATCTCCATGCCGTGACTGGTATCGGGGCCGGCCTGCTGATCGTCTTTCTCGCCTTTTCGGGGCTTTTGTGGTCGGGCTATTGGGGTGCGACTGTCAATGGCAAGCTGACGGCGATGGGGCTCGGTTATCCGGCAGTGCTTTGGGATGAGGTTCCGACCTCCAGCAAGGTGTCGACCGACGTGCTGCCCAAGGCCAATTGGCTGATGGAGAACGCGCCGGTTCCGGCCTCCAGCGGTGCTACGGGTGAGCCGGTCGGGATCGATCGCGCCGTCGCCATCGCGGATGCTGCGGGCATGCTGCCCGGCTACGAACTGGCGATCCCGCTCGACGAGACCGGGGTCTATACGGCAGCGATCTTTCCCGCCGACCTTGCCCGGGAGCGCACGATCCATATCGATCAATATTCCGGCAAGCCGCTCGTCGACATCGCCTTTGGCGATTACCCTGCGCTCGGCAAGGCGATCGAGTGGAGCATCAACGTGCACAAGGGGCAGGAGTGGGGACGTTTCAACCAGCTGCTGATGCTGGCCGCCTGCATTTCCATCGTGCTGGTTTCCCTTTCCGCCGTCGTCATGTGGTGGAAACGCCGCCCGGCAGGGCGCATCGGCGTGCCCCCTATGCCGCCGCAGCGCAGCGTCTATGTGGGATTGTGGCTCATGGCGATTGCCTTCGGGTTGGCGTTTCCGTTGACCGGCATTGCGATCGTCGTCATGGTGATTGCCGATCAATTGCTGATGCGCGTTGCGACGGTGCGCCGGCGGCTGTCCTGAACGAACAACAAGGGGTGGCGTCGTCCACCCCTTCTATCGCCCGCTGCAACTTGGCCGTTGCAACCTCTACACGATTTTTCTACAGTTATTTAGGAAGAGCTAACTCTTGCTCGTCTAACGTGAAGTGGGGAAAGATCGACCAGCGACGCGACGAAGAGCGTCGGGAGGCCTTGCTTGGCGAAGAACACGTCCCGCAATCCGCGATATGCCGCTCTCAATGCTGGCGGCAACGAGGAAACGCGCCGCCTGATCGATGCCAGCAATCGGCTGGCCGAGGAGGTCGCGCGCATCTTTCCGAGCGAACCCGACATTGCCGACCGGCACTACTGGTTGGAGACGATGATCAACCATGTGCCCGACTACATCTACGCCAAGGATGTCGAGGGGCGGTTCCTGATCGCCAATCAGGTGACGGTTGCCGACAACGGGCTCGAAGCCTTGAAGGATATCGTCGGCAAGACCGATTTCGATCTCCATCCGCCGCAGATGGCCAAGGCGATCGCCGACATCGAGCGTCGCGTCATCGAAACCGGCGAGCCGATCTTCGGCATCGAGGAACGAGCCATCGTCAGCAAGGGCCGCGATCGCTGGCTGATGACCTCCAAGGTGCCGCTGCGCAACAAGAGCGGCAAGATCGTCGGCATCGTCGGCGTCTCGCGTGACATCTCCGACCGCAAGGCGGCCGAGCGGCTGCTCGAAGGGCAGGCGCGCCTGCTGGAAATGATCGCCAACGGCCGGCCGCTCGACGCCTTCTTCCGCGACATGATCCTCTTGATCGAAGCCTTGATGCCGGGCATCAAGGGCTCGGTGCTGCTGCTGTCGGCCGATGGCCGCTATCTCTTCCACGGCGCAGCGCCAAGCCTCGACGAGGCCTATTGCGCGACCATCCACGGCGTCGAGATCGGCCCGCGCATGGGCTCCTGCGGCACGGCCGCCTGGCGCGGCGAGCAGGTGATCGTCTCGGACATTATGATCGATCCGCTCTGGGACGATTATCGCGAGCTGGTGGTTCCCTACGGTTTCCGCGCCTGCTGGTCGACCCCGATCCATTCGCGCGAACGCAAGGTGCTCGGCACTTTTGCGCTGTACTCCGAATCGGTCGGCGTGCCCGACGACGGACAGAAGGAACTGATCGCAATGGCGGCGCATCTCGCCGGCATCGCGATCGAACGCAAGCAGGCCGAAGATCGCATCAGCTTCATGGCGCACCACGACGCGCTGACCGGTCTGCCGAACCGTGCGCTGTTCGAGGAACAGGTCGCCGAGGCGCTGGAAGCCTTGCGTGGCAGTGGCCAATGGGCCGTGCTCGCCTTCCTCGATCTCGACAATTTCAAGCTTGTCAACGACACGCTCGGCCATGCCGCCGGCGACGAACTCCTGAAGGTCACGGCCTCGCGCATGCGGGCTTCTGTGCGCAAGTCCGACATGGTCGTGCGGGTCGGCGGCGATGAGTTCATTCTGCTTTTGAACGGGCTTCCCTGCGAACGCGACATCGTGCTGACTCGGCTCGAGGATATCCGGCGGGCGATCGCAGCGCCGATGCAGATTGAGGGCCGCAGCCTGCAGGTCACCTGCAGCATGGGGGTCGCCTGTTTTCCCAATCAGGGCAAGACGGTCGGCGAATTGCTCGCCAATGCCGACATGGCGATGTACCGGGCCAAGGAGCTTGGCCGCAACAACCTGCAGGTCTTCACCGAAGAGATGGCCGCCAAGGCCCATGAGAAGCTCAAGCAGCAGGAAGAATTGCGCCAGGCGCTCGCGCGCGACGAGTTCTTCCTGCAGTTCCAGCCGCAGATGAATCTGGCGAATGGCCGCGTGTTCGCCGCCGAAGCCTTGCTGCGCTGGCGTCACCCCGAACGCGGCACGGTCTCGCCGGCGGCCTTCATTCCACTCGCCGAGGAAACCGGGCTGATCGTGCCGATCGGTGACTGGGTGCTGCGCGCCGCCTGCCGCCAGGCCAGGGCCTGGCAGGACGCCGGCCTGCCGCCGCTGATCATCAGCGTCAACGTTTCGGCGCGCCAGTTCCGCGAGCGCAACTGGGCCGCCCACGTTGCGGCAATTCTCGCAGAGACCGGGCTTGACCCGTTCTGTCTCGAATTGGAACTGACCGAGAGCCTGATCATGCAGGACGTCCCGGGCGCGATCGCCACCATGCACGAGCTGCAGGCGATCGGAGTGCATCTGGCGATCGATGATTTCGGCACCGGCTATTCGAGCCTCAGCGCGCTGAAGCGCTTTCCGGTGCGCCGCCTGAAGATCGACCGGTCCTTCGTCGCCGACATCCCGACGGATCTCGACGACAACGCCATCACCGCCGCGATCATTTCGCTGGCCCGGAACCTCGGCCTGCGTGTCATTGCAGAGGGTGTGGAAAACCAGGCCCAGGTCGAATTTCTACGCCAGAGCGGTTGCGACGAGATCCAGGGCTACTTCTTCAGCCGGCCGCTCTCGGCTCCGGATTTCGAGGCGCTCATGCTTCAGCCCCGGTTCAGTATCCACAGCGTTTGAGCCCTGCCGCCCGCGCGACGCAAGCCTCGTTCCAGCCGTAAATGCAAGCATCGCCCCTATCCGTGGGGGCTGTGCGTAGCATTTCGTTAAGCAAATTCATGCAGCACTCCTCATGCCGCACTCAAGCCCCCAGAGTTCGATGTCCTCTTCAGTCCTTTTCTCCCGTCGCCAGTTTCTTCGCACGTCCGGTGTGGCGCTCGCCTCCGCCGGTCTTGCAAGCTGCACTTCGTCGATGAACACGGATGTCTTTCGCTATGAGACGGCGCCGGTGTTCCGCAATCCAGCGGTCGAGGGACGTTTTACCGATCCGCGCGCCGAAGGCATCTATGAGAGGCAGGATGGCCCAGGGCCGATTCCGACCGGTCTGCCGCCGCAGGGCCTCTATGTCTCGGATATCTATGCCTCGGTGAGCGACAGCGGCTATCAGGTGCCGGAGGTGCCGTTCCGTCAGATCGACGCGCGCTTCTATCGCCAGGAGGTCAGCGACCCCTTCGGCGAGCAGCCGGGCACGATCGTCGTCGATACCGGCGACCGTTACCTCTACCTGATCCAGCCGGGCGGCCGGGCGCTGCGTTACGGCGTCGGCCTCGGTCGCGAGGGTTTCGCCTGGTCCGGCCGCGGCGTCATCCAGTGGAAGCAGAAGTGGCCGCGCTGGACCCCGCCCGACAGCATGGTCGCGCGTCAGCCCCAGCTAAAACCCTATTCGGCCAAGAACGGCGGTATGGCCCCGGGCCTCAACAACCCGCTCGGTTCGCGGGCGCTCTACATCTTCCAGAACGGCCAGGACACGCTTTACCGCGTCCACGGTACGCCCGAATGGAAGTCGATCGGCAAGGCGGTCTCGTCCGGCTGCGTGCGCATGCTCAACCAGGATGTGATGGATCTCTACGATCGCGTCCGCGGCAAGGCGCCGATCCTCGTCATCTGATGACGGGCAGGGGCGGAATCCGCCCCTCTCATTAATGCGCGGCACCTTCTACGTGGAGCGGAAGGCAAGCCGGTCACTCTTCGCCCGGGCCGGCATTGAGCTGTCGCGTCAGCTGATGCAGCGTCTCGCGAATGTCTTCTGCTTGCTTCAGGCTGCATCCCGAAGCCTTGCTGATGCCCGCCAGGATGCCGAAGGCCTCGTTCTTCAGGTCCTGGCCCTTGTCCGTCAGCCGCACGATCACCTGTCGTTCGTCGCTCGGATCGCGCTGGCGGCCGACATACCCGGCTGCCTCCAGGCGTTTGAGAAGCGGCGACAACGTTCCTGAATCCAGTCCGATCTCCTCGCCGATCCGCTTGACGGTCATTTCGTCCTGTTGCCAGAGCGCCAGGAGCACGAGATATTGGGGATAGGTGAGGCCGAAACGATCGAGCAGCGGCTTGTAGGCGCGGTTGAATGCGTGCGCCGCAGAATAGACCGCAAAACACAGCTGCTTGCCGAGCGCGAGTGCTTCCTCGGGAATAGTGTCGCCATGTGCCGCCTTGTTCGCCATGCGCCATTGTCGCAAAAAGACGCCCGAAATGCAATTTGCAAAATTAATTTGCGTACAATTGAATTTTGCGCTATCTAAATCGCATTCACTCAGGAAACGCAAAGGAGACCCCGCCAATGCCCATTCTTTACCGCACCACAGCGTCCGCAACCGGTGGCCGCGCCGGCCAGGCCAAGAGCGCCGACGGCGTGCTCGACGTCACGCTCACCGTTCCGAAGGAACTCGGCGGCGATGGCGCCCGCGGCACCAATCCCGAGCAGCTCTTTGCAGCCGGCTACTCGGCCTGCTTCCTCGGCGCGCTGAAATTCGTGGCCGGCAAGGAGAAGGTAAAGCTTCCGGAAGACACCACGGTGACGGGAACCGTCGGCATCGGTCCGCGCGAAGATGGCACCGGCTTCGGCATCGACGCCGCACTCGAAATCTCTTCGCCGGGCGTCGACAAGGCCGTGCTCGAAGATCTCGTCCAGAAGGCGCATATCGTTTGCCCCTACAGCCATGCGACCAAGGGCAACATCGACGTGAAGCTCACCGTCGCCTGAGTTTCCTCAGATACCCTATTGAAAGAAGCCCGGCGGTCTCCGCCGGGCTTCTTCTATTTCTGGCATGCTTCGTGCCGGTCTACTGCAGAACCTCGATGACCCGCCTGCTTTGCGGGTCGACCAGCACCCTTTGCTGGTTCACGACCACATAGCCGTAGGTTGGCTGCTGCGGGATCGGGTAGACCTCGACCGTGTCGGGCAGGGGCTCGCCCACCACGACGGTGCCGTCATAGGTCACCGATGGGCTGGTTTGCTGAAGGACGTAGGTCTTGACCTCGCCGGGAACGACGACCGTCGTGGTCTGAGCCAGGGCGACGCCGGAAAAGGCAAGGCTCGCTACAAAACTGGCTAGGATGATTTTCTTCATGACAGCACCTCCTGTCCCTAGCCAACGGCCCGGCGACCGATTGGTTCCCCTTGCACGGTGTTGGGCGGTGCTCGAACCGAGGCTTCGGCTGGGCGTTGCTGGAACCTATGGTCCGGCTGGGCGTTGATGAGCAGGAGGTAAAATAGGATGATCGCCAGGCCGAAAACCAGAACCTGCACACTCGCCCAGCGCGAGCTCGAATGCGGAGCCGCGTTGCGCGAGGAGTTCGAACTGCTGACGGATCTCGCCGAGCGGGCAGGGTGGCATTGGGACGAGATCGCTCTGGTTCTACTGGAGCTGACGGACGAATACGCCGCCACACAGCGCGCCGCCGTCGCGGTGAGCGGGCGTCGCCTGAGCGCAGTCACCGTCCCCAAGACGCGGCATTGATGGCGGCACGGCAGGCCGTCGGGCAATGTCACCGCGCCGTTCCGGCACCCCGCGTTGGACTTAAGCTTTCTTCAGAAATTCGGTGCGACGACGCGCCCTGATGGGGTCAGGGCGCGTGGGAATGGATGGGCCGCGTCGGCCGGCCTTGGTTAGCGCCGGCTGAGGCTGCCGAGGATGCCGCGCACCAGGGCGCGGCCAACCTGGGTCGCGACCGTGCGGGCGACCGATTTCATTGCCGCTTCGACGACCGTCTCACGTTGGTAGCCGGAGCTGCGCGGACGCGCCTGCTTGCCGGCCGGTGCCGGCTGATCGTCGTCGCCAAAGCCCGGCAGCGTCCAGCGGCTGCCGCCGGTGCTCGCCTCGCTCGTCTGCTGACCTGCCTGAGCCTGGGCTTCGGCCTGCGCGTCGGACGCCTTCTTGGCGCGTGCTGCCAGGATCTCGTAGGCCGATTCACGGTCGAAATCCTCGTCGTAAAGACCGCGGACCGGGCTGACGTCCATGACCTTCTTTCGCTCGGCCTCGGTCAGCGGGCCGACGCGCGACTGCGGCGGGCGCACCAGCGTGCGCTCGACCATCGAGGGTGCGCCCTTGCCTTCGAGCGTGGAGACGAGAGCCTCACCGGTGCCGAGATTGGTGATCACCGTGGCGCAGTCGAAATCCGGGTTCGGGCGGAAGGTGTCGGCGGCGGTCTTCACCGCCTTCTGGTCGCGCGGCGTGTAGGCGCGCAAGGCATGCTGGACGCGGTTGCCGAGCTGGCCGAGAACCGTGTCCGGCACGTCGAGAGGGTTCTGGGTGACGAAATAGACACCGACGCCCTTGGAGCGGATCAGGCGCACGACCTGTTCGACGCGCTCGATCAGTGCCTTCGGCGCGTCGTTGAAGAGCAGGTGCGCCTCGTCGAAGAAGAACACGAGCTTCGGCTTGTCCGGGTCGCCCACTTCCGGCAGTTCCTCGAACAGTTCGGACAGCAGCCAGAGCAGGAAGGTGGCGTAGAGCCGCGGGTTCATCATCAGCTTGTCGGCGGCAAGCACCGAGATCGCGCCGCGACCGTCATTGGTGGTGCGCATGATGTCGGAAATCTTCAACGCCGGCTCGCCGAAGAAATGTTCGGCACCCTGCTGTTCGAGGATCAGCAGCTCCCGCTGGATCGAGCCCACCGAGGACTTGGAGATGAAACCGAACTGGTTGGAGAGCGCGCTGGCATTGTCGCCCATGTAGTTGAGCAGCGCCTGCAGATCCTTGAGGTCGAGCAGCGGCAGTCCGCCCTCGTCGGCGATCTTGAAGGCGATGTTGAGCACGCCTTCCTGCGCGTCGGTCGCATTCATCAGCCGCGACAGCAGCAGCGGGCCCATCTCCGACATGGTGGTGCGGACGCGGTGGCCCTTTTCGCCGTAGAGATCCCAGAAGATGACCGGGAATTCCTGAAACTCGTACGGGTTTGTCGGCAGGCCGATCTGTTCGGCACGCTTCAAGATGAAATCCTTGGCCTCGCCGATCGCGCCGATGCCGGAGAGGTCGCCCTTGACGTCGGCGCAGAAGACCGGGACGCCGGCGTTGGAAAAGCCTTCGGCGAGCACCTGCAGGGTGATCGTCTTGCCGGTGCCGGTGGCGCCGGTGACCAGGCCGTGGCGGTTGCCGAACTTGAGCTCCAGGTACTCGCCCTTGTTGATCGAATCATCAGGCTTGCGGCTGGTGCCGATAAAGAGCTTGCCTTCTTCCAACATGTGGGCTTCATCTCCGTTTCATCAATGAAAGCGGGCGGTTCGCAGTGTCGCAGGGGCGCGCCGTCATCGAATTGTGCCTGGATTTCTGTTATAGGTGGTGCGGTTGCGCCCGGCAACAAGGCTGTGCCCATCCGCGACCGGAAAGCGGCGATATCGACGGGTCGATAGTCACGGCTCACGGCTTGTTATTTGATGAGCGATCATTTACCTTGACGTCAACGTCAAAAATCCAAAATGAGGGAGTTTCTCCATGAATGAACTGGTCACGCGCGTTGCTGAAAATGTCGGCATCGAGCCGGCAACGGCCGAAAAGGCTGTCGGCATGATTCTCGGCTTCCTGCAGCGCGAAGCCGCCGACGGTCCGGTTGCCCAGATGATCGAAGCGATTCCCGGCGCGTCCGAGCTGATCGCGCAGTACAACGGCGAAGGCACCGGCGGCGGCGGACTGCTCGGCGGTCTGATGTCGGCGATCGGTGGCGGCGGCGTCATGGCGCTTGGCCAGCAGCTGATGAGCCAGGGCCTCGGCATGGGTGAAATCACCGGGCTTGCCAAGGAAACCATCGCATTCGCCAAGGAGAAGGCTGGCGCCGACGTGGTCGACGAAGTCGTCGCTTCGGTTCCGGGTCTCAGCCAGTTCGTCTGATACGGGCGTCTCGACTGCAAAAACAAAACCCACCGGCATCTGCCGGTGGGTTTTTTGTTGACTGCCGCTGGTGTCAGCGTTCGGGTCTGCTTTCCCGTAGCGTCCGTTCGAGTGTGGGCGCCAGCGCGATGCAAAGAACGGCGCCGGCGCCGATGAAGACCGCCCCTGAAGCCCATCCGTAGTGTTCGATTGCGGTTCCGACCGCAACAGGGCCGATGAGCTGCCCGAAGTTGCTGCCCTGCATCAGCAGGCCCATCGCCATTGGCGCAAGCGCCGGACGCGGCGACAGGAGCGGCACCGAAGAGATCAGCGTCGCTGGGATGAGCCCGCCGATCGCGGAAAACAGGATGCAGAGCGCCAGAATCAGATGTCCGCCTGACGGGCTCAGGAAAATCCAAAGGCCGGAGACGCCGGTCAAGAGTGCGGCGCTCGCGACCAGCCTGCCGCGGGCGAAACCGCGGGACAGAAGATGGCCGGCGGCCAGATTGCCGAAGACGTTCACCAGCGTGATGACGGCGCTCAGGAGGCCAACGGTTCCAAGCGAGACCTGCAGGCGCTCGATCAGCAGGATCGGCAGAAAGCTCGAAAGCGTGAAGCTCATCAGGCTGTAGAGCGAGAATAGCACGAAGAGCAGCACGGGGCCGCGGCTCGTCAGCGTTTCCGCGGCATCGTCCCTGAAGCGGGTGGTGACACGCGATGCTTGCCGGGACGGCGAAACGGCGAGGAAGATGGAGGCGAGGCTCGCAAGCGTGAGCAAGCCGTTGCTCCACCAGATCGCCGGCCAGTCGGCAAAGGCGGGCCCCGTCAGCATGGCGATCGCCATGCCCGCGGGCATGAAACAGCTCCAGAGCGCAAAGACGAGGTCGCTGCGCTCCTGCGTCGCCAGGCGCATGAGGATGGCGGGGCCGGCGACGACGACAAGCAGAAACCCGAAGCCCTCGATGATGCGCGACAGTAGAAGCAGCGTGAATGCTGGGCTCGCCGCGCCGGCAAAGGAACCGAACGCCAGCAGTGCCATGCCGATGCCAAGCAGGCGCCGGTCGCCGGCCGCTGTGACGAACGCGCCGGCTGCCATGCCCCCGACGACGCCAACGATGGCGAAGACGGAGGTGATCCAGCCGAGGGCAGAAAGGTTGAGCTCAAGATCGGGCTGAAGCAGCGGGCCGGCAATCAGCCCCTTGCCCACCTGCATCGCCGCGACCACGCCGGCCGCAACAACGGTCATCACGCCCGACCAATCGGTTCTTTCGCGAACAAAGGCTGCGGCCGTGGCCATCAGGCGATCTCCCCAACGCGGGTGCGTCCGGCAACCAGCGCTGCCGCCAGTTCCGCCACGTGGCGCCCCTGGAAGCGTGCGCCTTCCAGCTCGTTGGCGCTCGGCTGCCGGTCGCCGCCATTGCCGTCGTCGGCCAGCGTCGAGGCGCCATAGGGTGATCCGCCGGTGATTTCGTCCATGCGCATCTGGCCTTTGAAGCTGTAGGGAAGGCCGGTGATCACCATTCCGAGATGCAGCAGTACGGTATGCGTGGCGAGTATCGTCGATTCCTGGCCACCATGCTGGCTTCCGGTCGAGGTAAAAACGCTGCCGATACGCCCGACCAGGGCATCGCGCGCCCAGATCCCACCCGCCTGGTCGAGAAAGTTCTTCATCTGGGCGGCCATGTTGCCGAACCGCGTCGGCGTGCCGATGATGATCGCGTCATAGTCGGGCAGTTCGGCGACAGTTGCCACCGGCGCATCGTGGTTGCGCTTGTAGCCGGCCTTGACGGCCACGGCTTCCGGGACGATTTCCGGCACGCGCTTGAGCGCGACGGTGGCGCCGGCGGTGCGCGCACCCTCGGCGACGGCCTTCGCCATGGTCTCGATGTGGCCGTAGGAGGAATAGTAGAGCACGAGCACCTTGGTCATTTCGGTTTCCTTTTTGTGGGCGGCATTGCCGTTCACAGAAAAGATGGGTGCTTTTCTCGATCTATTGGAGTGATATAATTTTCATCAAGATGATCTATGGAATCGATCATGCTCGATGCGCTCACTCTCGATCAGATGCGGACCTTCGTGACCGTCGCCGAAAGCGGAAGCTTCCGGGCCGGTGCCGCCAGGCTCTCACGGGTGCAGTCGGCCGTCAGCCACGCCATCGCCAACATGGAGGCCGAACTCGGTGTCGCCCTGTTCGACCGTTCCGGCCATCGGCCGGTCCTGACGGCGGAAGGGCAGGCGCTGCTCGCCAACGCCCGCGACATCCTGCTCAGAGTGGACGCCATGCGCGCCCGGGCACGCGGGCTCGGCGAAGGCATCGAGCTTGAGCTTTCGCTGGTCGTCGATACGCTGTTTCCGATCGAGACCGTCGGCCTGGCGTTGAAGGAGATGCGGGGCGCCTATCCGGATGTGTCCATCCGGCTTGCGGTCCTGCCGCTCGGCGGGCCGGTCGATGGCCTGGTCGATCGCCGCTTCACGCTCGGCATCACCGTCGGCGAGGATTTCCGCGATCCGGCGATCGCCCGCCGGGCGCTTGCGACGGTCGAACTCGTCGCGGTCGTCGCTGCAAATCATCCCTTGGGCCTGCGCGCAGGGGGAGATGCGCTCGACACTGCCGAGCTTGCGGACCATCTGCAGATCGTCCTGTCGGATCCGTCGCATCGTACGGTCGGGCGCGACTTCGGCGTGCTCTCGCCGCAAACCTGCCGCGTCAGCAGCCAGGACACGAAACATGCGATGATCCGTTCGGGCCTGGGCTGGGGTCGGTTGCCGTTCTGGCAGGTGGAGCGCGACCTTGCCGAAGGCCGGCTCGTGCGCATGCCGACGGCCGCCCTCGGCCGCAACAGCCAGGTGGGGGCCGAAGCCTATCTCGTTCACCGGATCGACGAGCCGCTCGGGCCGGCCGCCCGCGTCTTCAACGAGGCTCTCGCCCGGATCTGCGCGGAGGGCTAGCGTCGGCCGTTGAGCGCGAAGGCAAGCGTGAAGACCACCAGCACGACGCCCACGCCGATCGGGCCAGCGATCGGGTTGATAAAGTTCATCAGCGCGCCGGTCGCGCCGGAGCCAGCGGCACTGCCGGCGGCATAGGCGAGCGAAAAGGCGGCACTGCCGGCAACCAGCATGCTGCCGCGATACTCTTCCCCGAGCATGGTGAGTGCTGCCGTATAGAGCGCGAAGCTCGCCGCGCCGATGAAGGCGAAGGTCAGAAGCAGAGCGATATCGGACGACAGCAACGGCACGAGCAGATAGCCGCTGGCAGCGACCGCGGCCGCCGAGATCGCCACCCGGCGGCGCGGCAGCCGGTCGAGAAGCACACCGATGAAAGGCTGCGCGAGTGCCGTCGGTATCGCCAGCGCCGTGACGCTGAGCGCGGCAAAGGCCTGGCTGTGGCCCGTCTTGACGAAATAGACAGGCATGGCCGAGATCGCCGCGATATCGGCAAAACCGAACATCAGCACCATGAGGATCAGGATTGGCGCCTTCTTGAAAAAGGCAAAGAGGTCACGCGTCGAGGTGGGTTCCGGCCGGGTGCGGGCGCCCATGGTCAGCAGCCCGGTGAGGAACGCGACCAGCGCGATGTAGATCGCCAGGAGGGCAAAGCCGAGACCGCCGCTGGTGCCAAGCAGGGGGATCGCCAGCGGACCCGCGGCAAAGCCGCCGCACATGCCGGCACCATAGAGGCCGGAGACGCGGCCGCGCAGCCGGTCCGGGCAGGCGGTGTTCAGCCACGCTTCACCGAGCATGAAGACCATGCTGACGAAAAAGCCGAGCGCAAAGCGGGCGATAAACCAGATGACGAGTTCCGACGTCGAGGCCAGCGTCGCGAGACAGATAGAACAGCCAATCAGGCTGGCGATGATCAGCTTGTCGGCGGAGGCGAACCGGGTCAGCCGGCCGAGAATGAGGGTCGCAACGCCGAGACCGGTGGCAAAGCCCATGGCGTTAAGGCCGATCATGCCGGCCGAGACGCCGCGGCTCTCAAGCGAAAGCGAGATCAGCGGATAGGTGAGCCCCTGCGCTACCGAGAAGGCGGTGACACCAAGAACGACGGCGATGATCGCCGGCCAGTCGGGAGCAAAATCGCTCGCCTGCGCCTCATGCAACGACATCGCCCCCCCCCTCTGATCGGTGTCTTCAAGGCGATGTCCATATCGTATCCGCCGCCGGCAGGGAATTGGCTGGCGGCGAAATGATTGCGTTCGTTAAGCAGCCTTGTCCCAGACGGGGGCAAGGCCTTCCGGGTTGACGATGCGGCCGTCGGCACGCGCAAGCGCGTGGATCTCTGCCATTTCGCCGTCGCCGAGCGCGAAGTCGAAGATCGCGAAGTTTTCCTTCAGGCGATCGATCGTCGCGGTCTTCGAAAGCGTGATCACGTCCTTCTGCTGCACCAGCCAGCGCAGCGCGACTTGCGCGGCGGTCTTGCCGTGGCGGGCGCCGATCTCCTTCAGGAGCGGATCGTTCGGCACCTTGCCGTTCGCCATCGCGTAATAGGCGGTGATCGACATGCCGTGCTTGCGGGCGGTCTGGAGCACCTTGGTCTGGTCGAGATAGGGGTGGTACTCGACCTGGTTGGTGGCAACAGGCGCGTCGCTGAGCTTCACGGCCTCTTCCATCTGCGCCGTGTTGAAGTTGCTGATGCCGATATGGCGGACCTTGCCGGCCTTGTGCACGTCGTTGAGGGCGCCGATGCGCTCGGCCATCGGCACGTCGCTGCCGCCCGGCCAGTGCAGGAGCAGCAGATCGACACGGTCGGTCCTCAGCTTCTTCAGGCTTTCGTCGACCGAAGCGAGGAAGTCGCGATGGGCATATTTGTCGACCCAGACCTTGGTGGTGAGGAAGATATCGGCACGGGAGACACCGGAATTCTGGATCGCTTCGCCGACTTCGGCCTCGTTGCCGTAGATCTGTGCGGTGTCCACGTGGTGGAAGCCGAGCTTCAAGGCTTCCGGCAGAACGCGCAGCACATCGGCGCCGGGCATGCGGAAAGTGCCGAAGCCGAGCGCCGGAATGTTGGCGCCGTTGGAATTGACGGAATGCATGGCTGGTAACTCCTTGTACTTGGCATGTCATGCTTGATGCGCGCCCGGCCGCTTGGCCGGGCGAAAAAGGAATGAGGCTATAGGTGGTCCTCGGGAACGGCGGTTCAAGCCGTTTGGTAGGCCGCCCCGGTGCGACGATCAAGGGCGCCGCTGAGTAGCGTCAAAAGCAGGGCTGCGGCGACGAGCAGGGCACCGATGACGGGCGTCATGCCGAGGCCGAGCGGCGAGGCGACGATCACGCCACCGAGCCAGGCACCGACGGCGATGCCGAGGTTGAAGGCCGCGATGTTGAGCGCCGAGGCGACATCGACGGCGCCGGGACGGTGTTGCTTGGCAAGCTGTACGACATAGAGCTGCAAGCCGGGCACATTGGCAAAGGACAGGAAGCCGAGGGCTGCAAGCGTCACCAGCGTCAGCACCGGCGAGGGGGCGGTAAAGGTGAAGAGCACGAGCACGGCCGCCTGCGCCAGGAAGAGGCCGATCAGCGCCTTCACCGGGTCGCGGTTGGCGATCTTGCCGCCGGCAATGTTGCCGATGGCGATCGTGATCCCGTAGAGCACCAGGATCAGGCTGACGGCGCTTTCCGAAAAGCCGGTGATGTCCTGCAGGATCGGCGCGAGGAACGTGAAGGCGACGAAGGTGCCGCCGTAACCGAGCGCGGTCATGGCAAAGACGATCAGCAGGCGGCCGGAGCCGAGCACGCGGACCTGGTCGATGAGCTTTGCCGGCGGGGCCTTGGAGAGCGTGTTCGGCAACAGGGCCGCGATCGCGACAAGAGCGACGACGCCGAGACCGGTCACGGCCCAGAAGGTGGCGCGCCAGCCGAAGGTCTGGCCGATCCAGGTGCCGAGCGGCACGCCGGTGACGATCGCGACCGTGAGGCCCATGAACATCATGGCAATGGCCGAGGCGCGGCGGTCTTCCGGTACCAGGTCGGCGGCAATGGTCGAACCGACCGAGAAGAATACGCCATGGGCAAAGGCGGAAATGACGCGGGCGACGAGCAGCGGTTCATAGCTCGGCGACAATGCGGCGGCGGCATTGCCGACGATGAACAGCGCCATCAGGCCGATCAGCAGCGGCTTTCGCTCGATCCGCCCGGTGAGGGCGGTCAGCACCGGCGCGCCGAAGGTGACGCCGAGCGCATAGACGCTGACGATCAGGCCGGCGAGCGGCAGGGTGACATTGAGGTCGGTGGCGACAGTCGGCAGCAGGCCGACGATCACGAATTCCGTGGTTCCGATCGCATAGGCCGCGATCGTCAGCGCAAGTATGGCAATGGGCACGACGAGACCTTTCCCACCCGGCTGGGAGCACCGGGCGTATGGCTGTTGTTGAAGTCGGGCGGAATATGAGCCTTTGCACTCATCGCGATAATACGCATAATCAGACAAACGTTTGTGAATTCAGTTCAAAGGACGAGCATGGACAACCGGGCGGGTGAGATGGAGGTTTTTGTCGCCGTGTCGGAGACCCGCAGCTTTTCTGCTGCGGCGCGGCGTCTGAAACTGTCGCCGTCGGCGGTCAGCAAGCTGGTGACCCGCATCGAGGATCGGCTCGGCACGCGTCTTCTCGTACGCTCGACCCGCACCTTGCAGCTCACACCGGAGGGCGAAGTCTATTTCCAGCGGGCGCAACGGATCCTCGGAGATATTGCCGAGACCGAGCATGTCGTCGCCGCCGGCGGACGCATGGCGCCGCGCGGGCTCTTGCGGGTGAACGCCGCCGTCGGCTTCGGCGAGCGCTACATCATGCCGCTCGCGCCGGAGTTCCTGGCGCGATACCCGGAGGTCCAGCTCGACCTGACGCTGACCGATAGCATGATCGATGTGGTGGGCGAACGCACGGACGTGGCGATCCGCACCGGACCGCTGCGCGACTCATCCCTGAAGGCGCGCAAGCTGATGGAAACCCGGCCGGTGGTGATCGCCTCGCCCGCCTACCTGGAAAAGCACGGGATCCCGAAAACCCCTGACGATCTCGACGGCCACAACTGCATTCGTTTCAATTTCCGCCGCAGCGTCGACGAATGGGCGTTTCACATGCCCGGCCAGTCTCAGATCGAGCACCGAATGGTCTCCGGCAATATGCAGGTTTCGAGCGGCTCGATCGTCCGCCAGCTCTGCCTTGCCGGGGTCGGCATCGGCCGGATCGGCCGGTTTCATGTCGAGCCGGATTTCGAGGCCGGAACGCTGGTTCCGCTGCTCGAGGACTATCAGTCAGGTGATATCGAGACGGTCTATGCAGTCTATGCGGGCCACGAGCATCTCGCGGCCCGCATCCGCGCCTTCATCGATTTTCTCGCCGAGCGCATGTAAGCGCCCGGCGGGCAACGAACTCAGGCCGCCTTGACCGCCAGGATGAAGAACCGCGGAAAACGCAGGAGCACCTTGCCGTCGCTCGTCGCCGGATAGGCTGCGCGTATCCTGTCGGTGTAGTCGGCGAGAAAGCCGCTCCGCCGGCCCTCGGGCAGGGCGTCGAGATAGGGTCTAAGGCCGGTCCCCTTCACCCATTCGACGATCGCCTCCGCATTGGCGAGGCGATGATAGTAGATCGTGTGCCAGACCTCGATACGCGCGGCCCATGGCGCCAGGCATTCGACATAGGTTGCCGGCGGCGGCATTGGGTTACGGCGGATGGTCTTGCCGGCAAAGGCCTCAGCGAAAGCCGGGCTGCGCGCGGTCTCTTCCATCAGCACGTGGCTCGGCTCTGCGAGATTGTCCGGCATCTGCACCGCGAGCGTGCCGCAGGAGGCGAGCGCCTTCATCAGCCTTTCGAAGATCGTGAGATGGTTCGGAAGCCATTGGAAGACGGCGTTGCCGTAAAACAGCGAGGCGCCGGTGGGGGGAACCCAGGTCGCAAGATCCGCCTTTTCGAAGGATACTCCGGGCAATCGCTTGGCGGCGGCAACGAGCATGTTCTCGTCGCTGTCGAGGCCTGAAAGTGTGCTCCAGGGAAACCGGTCGCGGATGAGTTCGGTGGAGTTTCCCGGGCCGCAGCCGAGATCGAAGGCGAGGCCTTCCGGCAGGTCGGGCACTTGGGCGAGAAGGTCTCTGGCTGGTCGAGTACGTTCGTCTTCGAACTTCAGATACTGCGCGGGCGACCAGGCCATCGGGAACTCCTTCAGATACCGAATTGCAGACTTTCGAGAGAGGGCAGGATCAAGGCAGGCCCGTGATCGCGATATTCGTCCGGCATGTCCGCCCTATTGATCCACACGGTGCGGAAGCCGAACTTCGTTGCCCCGGCAATGTCCCAGCGGTTAGACGACTGGAACGACACGGCGTGCGGGTAGAGCCTGTAGCTGGTGGTGACGAGATCGTAGACGGCAGGCGCCGTCTTGAACGCCTTGACCGCGTCGACCGAAAAGACGTCGTCGATGACGATATCGAGTGCGGCGTTGCGCACGGCTGACGCGAGCATGGCCGGCGAACCGTTGGAGAGGATGGCGATCCGCGCCCCGCGCTCCTTGAGGCCTTTCAGAACTGCCGGCACTTCCGGATAGCAATCGAGCGTCCAGTAAGCGTCCAGCAACCGCTTGCGCAGCTTCGGGTCGGCGGAGGGAAAGCGCGCGAAGGCAAAGTCGAGCGCCTGTTCGGTCAGCTTCCAGAAATCCTGGTAGCTGCCCATCAGCGAGCGTACCCAAGAATATTCGAGTTGCTTGGCGCGCCAGAGTTCGGAAAAAGCCTGCCCGTCCGGACCGATCTCCTCAGCGTGGCGCCTGACGGCCGCATGCACGTCGAAGAGCGTGCCGTAGGCGTCAAACACATAGGCCGCGTGGGACATCGTTTCCTCCCGTCTGTTGTCTTCGGCGCTGGCCGACAGGGCACACATGCCGCGTCAAAGCCCATCCGAAAACAAAGGCTTACAGCATCATGCCCGATCGGGCAGCACGCTGTCACCGTTCTTTACGCGGATCATGTCAAATATTTGTGCATCGCACAACGGTTGGCCGCTCGAAGGCAGGCTTCCTGCCTCAGGCTTTGGCCGGTTTCCAGACTTTCGCCGGGAAGCGCAGCGCCTGCTTGGCGAGTTTGCCCTTGAGCCCGAGCGCCGTGTCGCAAAGGTTGACCACATGCCGGTTCGGCTTGGCCTCCGGTCGCAACGCATGCAGGGCTGCGGCCGCGTCTTCCGGCGGCATGTAGCGCGCCAGAATGCCCAGCGTCAGCGCCGTCGCGCGGCCGATGCCGCGCAGGCAATGGATGAGCAGATGCGCGTCCTCGGGCAGACGGTCGACGAAAGCGAAGGCGGCGTCGATCGCCTGCGGGCGTGCCGCATCCGGCTCGTCTGGATCGGTCGTGTCGCCGAAAAACAGTTCCAGGTGCTTTTCCGGCGGCAGCTCGATCATCGACAGAAGCCGGCTGCCGGGCGCACGGATGGAGATCAGGTGCGTCGGCGCCCAGATCGCGCGATTGTGCCGCGCTTCGGTCTGCGAGCTGACGATGACCCGGATCGGCCAGCCGGACGGATGCGCCGGATTGGAATTGAGGATGGGATGGTAAAGTTCATCCGCAGTAACGGCTGCCGCAAGCGCCATGGCAGGACCTCGCTCGTGATTCTTCAGCGCGGATTT
This sequence comes from Ensifer sp. PDNC004, assembly GCF_016919405.1. Classification (NCBI taxonomy): domain Bacteria; kingdom Pseudomonadati; phylum Pseudomonadota; class Alphaproteobacteria; order Hyphomicrobiales; family Rhizobiaceae; genus Ensifer; species Ensifer sp. PDNC004. The sequence goes on along the minus strand of NZ_CP070353.1, from coordinate 1,840,354 downwards.
TGCCCTGAAACCCGTCCGGGCTTAAGGGTAAAATCTTGGGGGGAGGCGAAAAGCTGTGGCCGGAGCGGGATCAGCCCGGATGGATGTAGCGCTTCGACCAGCGCGACGGCACCAGGATGGTGGCCAGCGTGAGCCCGGCGCTAAGCGCGAAGGAAGCCCAAAGAGACGCCGGGCCGAAATGGCGCTGCAGGACGGCGCCGGCGACAGCGCCAGAGAACATGCCAAGCCAGGGCACGATCTGCATGAGCCATTGGCGGTTGGTGTTGCCGAGCAGCCAGCGGCCGAGGCCGCGCCCGAAACGGGAAAGGGCACCAGTCACGTAGGTGAGCCCGATCGGCAGGCCCTCGATGTGCTCGACGGCGGCATTGACCAGGCCCATGGCAAGCACGATGCCGTAGAAATAGAAGGGCTTTGGCATCGAGGTTCCGAAGCCGGCGCAGAGCATTAGCACCAAACTGACCATCGAGAGGACGCCGACGACGCCGAGGCGTGCGGCCGCAATCACGCCGAGCGCGTTGCCGATGATGAACGCTCCAAGCGCGCCGACGAGCAGCAGGGCGCCGGTGAGGTCGCCGTCGCCGAGCGCGATCGCCGCCCGGGTCGTGTTGCCGCTCATGAACGAAACGAAGTCGCCGATGCTCAAGAGCCCGATCGCGTCGGTCATCCCGGCGAGAAACGAGATCGTCGCGGCGACGGCCAGCGCCGTGCCGGTGCGCTGCCGCTTGATCAGTCTTCGCCGTCTCGCAATGGTCATCTGCCTTGCCCCCGATTGGAGGCAAGGCTAGCGCATGCGGATGGTGAGTCGGAATGGGCGAGTATCATATTGCCTTCCGACGTTTCTGGCCCGCTATCAGAAACGCGTGATGACGCTGATGCCGAGATCGGTGGCGCGGTCCATGGCGACGAGGGCAGGGATCGCCTCTTCAAGAGAAATTTCCCGGCCGATCAGTTGCTGCGGCTTCAGCTTGCCGTCGGCGATCATCGCCAGCATGGCGTCGTAGCGCCAGGCCTGCATGCCGTGGCTGCCATAGATTTCGAGTTCGTGGCCGATCACCTGCGCCATCGGGATCTGCGGCGTCGCCTGGTCGCCGAGCATCAGGCCAACCTGGACGTGGCGGCCGCGCCGGCGCAAGTTCTTGATCGAGTTGAAGCAGGTCACCGGATTGCCGAGCGCGTCGATCGAGACATGGGCGCCACCGCCGGTGATATCCTTCACAGCCGCTGCCACGTCCTGCACGTCACGGCCATTGATGACAGCGACCGCGCCGAGTTTTTTGGCGAAGGCGAGCTTGTCTTCGGCGATGTCGATCGCGATCGGCTGGGCGCCGAGGGCCGCCGCGATCATGATTGCCGAGAGGCCGACGCCGCCGCAGCCATGCACCGCCACCCACTCGCCGCCCTTGACCTTGGCCTGGTCGGCGATGGCGCGGAACGACGTTGCGAAGCGGCAGCCGAGGCTCGCAGCCGTGGTGAAGTCCATGCTTTCGGGCAGATGCACGAGGTTCTGGTCGGCAAAGTCGAGCGCGACATATTCGGCAAACGAGCCCCAATGGGTAAAGCCCGGCTGGAACTGCGCCTCGCAGACCTGCTGGTTTCCCGAGCGGCACTCGCCGCAACGGCCGCATCCGGAAACGAAGGGGACGGTCACCCGATCGCCGACCTTGTAGCGCATGACGCCGCGGCCGGTGGCGGTCACCACGCCCGCCAGCTCATGGCCGGGCACATGCGGCAGGCGGATATCGGCGTCATGGCCCATCCAGCCGTGCCAGTCGGACCGGCAAAGCCCAGTTGCCTCGACCTTGATGACCACGCCGTTCTCCGTCGGTGTCGGATCGGGAAGGGTGCGGATTTCCGGCATCTTCTCGAAGGCCTCGTAATACATGGCTTTCATCGGGTCGCTCCTTGCAATGTCTCAATGGGTGGGGCGCGGCCGTCGATGTGGCGCGCCATCAGAAATTCGTCGACCTCCCGGTCGCCGTCGCGCATGCCGCCGGGAACGTGCCCGATCTTGTAGAAACCCGCACGTTCATAAAAGCGGATCGCCGTCGGATTGTCGGCACGCACCACGAGTTCGAGCAGTCGGATGCCGGCCGAGCGCGCATGGTCGGTCAGTTGCGCAAGCAGCTGTCGCGCCACGCCGGACCCGCGGGCCTCGTCGCGCACATAGACCATGATGATCGTGCCCCGATGCGCCAGCCGGCTCGCACGCTCGCGCATCAGGCCCATGATGCCGACCGGCTCATCGCTGTCGAAGGCCACGAATACGGCGTTGGCGGTCAGCCGCGTCCGCCATTCCTCCGTTGAAAGCCGCTCCCAGTCGGCCGCCGTCGAGGCGAAGGCATCGGGGTCGCGGTTGAGCGCTTCCAGCCTGATGCGGCGGAAGATGTCCACGTCGTCTGCGTCGAGATGCTTGATGCGCACGGCTTTCCCTTTCTTTGCCGAGGAGACTAAGCGAGAGGCCGTCGCGGTACCAGAACGGTCGCCATGACATTTTTTGATAGACCCATTCACCCCGATGCTGTTTTTTCGGGGTATGCGGAAAGACTAGAATAAAAACCTCAAGGAGACGCAGATGGCCGTCGATACATCCCCCCGCTCAGTGACCTGGACCTATGTCGATGGTGAATGGCTCTCGGGCAATCCGCCGCTGATCGGCCCGACCTCGCACGCGATGTGGCTGGGCTCGACGGTATTCGACGGCGCCCGCGTCTTCGACGGTGTCGCCCCCGACCTCGACCTTCATTGCCAGCGCGTCAACCGTTCGGCGACCGCACTTGGCCTGAACCCGACGATGGCGGCGGAAGAGATCGAGGCGCTGACCTGGGAAGGCGCCAAGAAGTTCGACGGCAAGACAGCACTTTACGTGAAGCCGATGTACTGGGCCGAGCATGGCGCAGCCGGCGTCGTCGCCATCGATCCAGAATCGACCCGTTTTGCGCTTTGCCTGTTCGAGGCGCCGATGGGCAACGGCCATAGCGGCTCGTCGCTGACGCTCTCGCCCTTCCGTCGGCCGACGCTGGAATCGATGCCGACCGACGCCAAGGCAGGTTGCCTCTATCCGAACAACGCGCGCATCCTGACCGAGGCCCGTTCGCGGGGCTTCGACAATGCGCTGGTGCGCGACATGCTCGGCAACATAGCCGAGACCGGCTCGTCCAACGTCTTCCTGGTCAAGGACGGCGTCGTCTTTACGCCGGCTGCCAACCGCACCTTCCTTGCCGGCATCACCCGCTTCCGCGTCATGACGCTGCTGCGCGAAGCCGGTTTCGAAGTGGTCGAGGCAACGCTGACGATGGCCGACTTCGAAGCGGCCGACGAGATCTTCACGTCCGGCAATTACTCCAAGGTTCTGCCGGTGACACGCCTTGAAAGCCGCGACCTGCAGGCCGGCCCGGTCGCCGCCAAGGCGCGCGATCTCTACATGGACTGGGCGCGCGCGGCCCGCGACATCTGACGCAGCCGGGGCCCTCATCAGCGTGCGGCCGGGGCCGCCACGCTGGTGAACGCGCGGTCAACGACCTTTACCGGACACTCAGTGCGAGCGCGGAGCGCGCGCCGTGGCTGCGGCGCGCCTGTGGATCAGGTAGGCCTGAACGGAAAGGCCGGACAGGAAAATCATCAGCCAGACAAGCAGTGTTGTTTGCACGATCGGCGATTCCGGCCCGCTGGCAAGCGGTTGCGAGGCGGGCAGGCGCTTCAGCGTTTCTGCGATCGCCGGCACGATCAGCAGGAAGTAGCTGAACGAGAGACCCAGCGCCGTGAGGTACGGCTTCAGGCGTCCGACGAAGGCGAGCCTGTCGACAGCAAGGCTTCCGGCGACCACTGCCAGCGTGACGAGGCCCAGCGCATGCCCCGCGTTGAACCCCCCGGTGCTAGAAAGTCCGGCAGAGGTCAGAACCGCAAGAATGAGCGTGGCGAGGTAGATCTTGCCGGATCGGGTGGAAGGGACAATCGCGCCGTAGCGTCCAAAGCCGTAGAGGCCGGCGGCGACAGGGGCGAGACTGATTGCGGTATGGACGATGCCGAGCGTGGAAAGTGGATTTGCCATGAACTTGCTCCTTCAAGTCTCGACCGACTAGTTGGTCGGCACGGTTGTCAAAAGAAAACGCAATGGTCCCGTTGCCATCGCGTCCGTTACGTCAATTTCTAGCGCCGGCGGCTCAAGCCTGCCGTTCCCACGGGAACACCGCGCTGCAAATGGGCGTTTCACCGCCGCTATTTTTCCGCCAGTCGGTCAAGCTCCGACCACCAGACGATCCAGTGCCGGCCGGGCGATTGCGGAAAACACCGCCGGATCGGAGCCAGCAACGCGTGCGGCGAGCATCGCGCCGTGAACGGTGGCCATGAGGGTCTCGGCCTCCGCCTTCGGTCCATGCGCAGCCTTCAGGTGGCCGCTGGTCACTCCGTCTTCAATCACTGCGCCGAGCCACCCGGAAAGGTCGGAAAAATGGCCGCGCACCTGCGCGACGACACTATCGGGCAAGGCGGGGATCTCCGAGGCGAGAAGGGCGCCGATGCAGAAGGGCGTATGCTGCTTGGCGATACAGTCTTCCCAGTAGCCGACATAGGCTTCGAGCCGGGCGACCGGATCGCTGACGGCGGCAAACAGTCCCTCGACGCTGCGGCGATTGTTCTTGCGATAGCGGGCAAGCACGGCGGTTGCGAGGTCGGCCTTGGTCGGGAAGTGATGGTGGATGGTCGCCTTGCCGACGCCCAGTTCGGCGGAGATGTCGGCATAGCTGAACGCATTGTAGCCCCTCGACACCATGAGGCGCTCGGCTGCGTCCAGGATTCTCTCGTGGGTATCGCTTACCATGACCAAGATCTATCAACGGCGCTGTTGAAGCTCAAGCGACAAGACATGTCCGCAAGGCGGCTGTGTCGCGGTCGTCGGGGCAGGCAGCCACGTCCAGCCGGGCTGCTTGACCGGCTGGACGTCGATGGGGGTCGATGCGGCCGCTGGCCTATCGGCCCTGCAGGATCTTGATGAGGTTCACCGTTGGCCCTTGGTTGCTCGTGAGCTGCCGGACGTCGGCATATTTCAGCCGGCCGGACGCCATGGCATTAACGATGCGCTTGCACACGACAGCCTGAACCTTGGCCGGTGGAACGCTGATCAGCAAGGCGCCGTATTCGCGGTCGGCTTTTGACCACTTCTTGCTGACGCAATCCTTGTGAAGCGCCTTTTGCATGGCCGGGCTGCCCTGGACAGCGGTCTGCAGGCGGGCATATTCGTCCTGTGATGGTGCGCAGGCGGCAAGGGTCGTGAGGGCAACAACAAGTGAGGCGATGCGTAGGGACTTCATGACAATCTCCGGTTGGTGTTGTCCCGGTAATTGCATGTGTATCGATTCGCAACTCGTTGTGGCCGACGGAGGCAGGTTGTGACGGGCTGGAGATCGCACCACGGACCGTCGCCACCGCGACCGGCTTACGACGTCGAGTGCCTGCGCCTCGTGGCCCAGTCAGGCATAGCCGGCCCGGCCGCGATAGCTGTCGCCCGCGACCCTCGCTCATTGATCTACTCTGCCTTCGTCGGAACGGCGATGTTGACCGTATCTGGTGTCAGTTCGCCGCCGAGCTCCACCGTCTTCTTCTGCTTGTCGAAGACGCAGATCTGGGTCACGGCGGTGTCGGATCCCTTGGGCGTGCCGATCACCAGCGCCAGGCCGAAGCTTTCCGAGCCGAAGGGGTCGACGACGGCGCTTGCCTTTTCCAGCGACGCGGCGGCCGCCAGGCACTTTTCGGAGACCTCTGCCCGGAAACTTTCCCATGCATCGCCGGAGGAGGCGGCAGCCGTAGACGCAATGAACGTTGTGGCGGCGGCGAGGGCGAAGGCGGTAATCAGGCGCTGCGGCATGGACTGTCCTTTATGCATGGTTGCAACGGTCGCGAAGCTGCACGCGAACCGTGGCGTGAATGTGCTCGAAAGTGTCATGCTTTCAAAATGATGTTGAAAGTATATTCCGTGAGTTGAGGAAAAATTGGCATTGCATCGGTTGCCTCCATGGGGGTCGGTGCCTATGTTCCCGCTCACGGATTTCCCGACGAAATTCCATGCCAAGAGGAGATGCCCACATGGCTTTCGAATTGCCGAACCTTCCCTATGACTACGATGCGCTGGCGCCCTACATGTCGCGCGAGACGCTTGAGTACCACCACGACAAGCATCACCTCGCTTACGTGACCAACGGCAACAAGCTTGCCGAAGAGGCCGGCCTTGCCGACCTGTCGCTCGAGGAAATCGTCAAGAAGTCCTACGGCACCAACCAGCCGCTGTTCAACAATGCCGGCCAGCACTACAACCACGTCCACTTCTGGAAGTGGATGAAGAAGGGCGGCGGCGGCACCAGCCTGCCGGCCAAGCTCGAAGCGGCCATCAAGTCCGACCTCGGCGGCTACGACAAGTTCCGCGCCGACTTCATCGCCGCCGGCACCGGCCAGTTCGGCTCGGGCTGGGCCTGGCTCTCGGTCAAGAACGGCAAGCTTGAAATCTCCAAGACCCCGAACGGCGAAAACCCGCTCGTGCACGGCGCCTCGCCGATCCTCGGCGTCGACGTCTGGGAACACTCCTATTACATCGACTACCGCAACGCCCGTCCGAAGTACCTCGAAGCCTTCGTCGACAGCCTGATCAACTGGGATTACGTGCTCGAAATGTACGAAGCGGCTTCCAAGTAAGCTGCCCGTCTTCGATGCATGACGTTTGGACCCGGCGCTCGCGCCGGGTCTTTTCGTTTGCGCTTGCCGGAACTGTGCAGATCAAGCCGCTGGCGGCGTCTTCCAGCCGCTGACCCAGAGCTCTCTCAGATGATTTCCTTCGCCGGAAAAGAACGCTTCGACCGCCTCGCAATGCTCGACGCGGTCGGCACGAAAGTTGCGGATCGCCTGGCGCAATTCGCACCAGCCGACGATGTTGGCGGTTTCCGAATAGTAGATCAGCGCGACCGGCCGGATCGTGCGTTCCGTGGCGCGGCCCATTTCGTCGCGATAGTCTAGCTCGAGCTTCTGTTCGTCGCGGATCGCCCGACGCACCAGGGCGAGATCGATGCCGGCGGGCGAGGGGGCGATCGTTCCCCAGGCATGCAGCGCCTGCGAGCGGAACGCCAATCTGAGCGGTTCGGGCACGGCGGCGGTGATCTTCTGGTTGACGCGACCGGCGGCTGCCTTCAGTTCCTCGTCGCCGGTTCGTGCCAGCAGCGCCAGAGCCAGGGCGATCGCTTCCGTTTCCTCGATCGAAAACATCAGCGGCGGCAGGTCGAAGCCGGGCCTGAGAATATAGCCGATGCCGCGGCCGCCTTCGATCGGCACGCGCATCGCCTGGAGTGCGGAGATATCGCGGTAGATCGAGCGCACCGTCACCTCCAGCGTCTCGGCCATTTGCGCGCCGGTCACGGGCTTTCTCGCAAGCCGGAGAATCTGGATGATCTCGAAAAGCCGTGCCGCCTTGCGCATAGAAAATCTCCCCCGTCGTCAACGCTCCTGACACACCCTTGTCAGTTGCCGGGATCTATACCATCAGCCAACGGATTGAAAAAACAGCAATTCGATTGAGAAATGAAAACCCGGACGACGGACAACTGACATGACCTACACGGAAAATCTCTGGCTCTTCTTCACCCTCTTGTTCGGCATCATCATCGTGCCGGGCATGGACATGGTCTTCGTCCTGGCGAACTCGCTAACGGGTGGGCGGGCCTCCGGCCTGTCTGCGACCGCCGGCATCATGGCGGGCGGCGTGCTGCATACGCTTTATGCAGCACTCGGCGTCAGCGTTATCCTGCATCTGGTGCCCGGCCTCTTCAACGTGCTGCTCGTCGCCGGTGCCGCCTACATCGCCTGGATCGGTTTTTCCCTGGTCAAAAGCTCGATCACCATCGGTGGCATCGAAGGCTCGGGCAAGCTCTCGCGCTGGGCAAGCTTTCGCCAGGGCGCGCTGACGAGCCTGATGAACCCCAAGGCCTATCTCTTCATGCTGGCGGTCTATCCGCAGTTCCTCAAGCCGCAGTTCGGGCCGATCTGGTCGCAGGCCCTGATCATGGCGGCGATGATCGCTGCGACGCAGCTCGCCGTCTATGGCGGTCTTGCCCTTGCTGCAGGCCGCGGCCGGGACTTTCTGGTCGGCAGCCCCGAGACGACCGTGTGGATCGGCCGGGCCGCCGGGGCCGTGCTCGTTCTGGTCGCCGCCTTCACCGTGTGGCAGGGTTGGTCGGCGCGGTGATGCCGCCCCGGTTTCTGCAAGTATAAACATGAATATTAAAGTCATGTTATTGACAGGCTCGTGGAGATCCCCGAATTGCGCCGATCGACGGAAATTCCTTTGTCCTAACAAGAGCATCAAATAAATGTTACTTCCGTCGAATACTCAAAATGACATCATGCCGGCGCATTGGGCATGAAGGCCAGGCAGGCAGATTCGCCGATTAGATTTCATTGACCGGGAGATCCTGATGAAAATACGCGCACTCATGTTGGCTGCCGCACTCGCGGGCCTGGGTGTTACTGCCGTGACCGCAGCCGACGAGCCGCAGGTGGCTCGCCAGCAGGCGATGAAGAAGGTGGGTGCCGCGACCGGCGCGCTTGCCGGCATCGCCAAGGGCGAAAAGCCCTATGACGCCGAGGTGGTCAAAGCGTCGCTGACGACGATCAGCGAAACGATGAAGACCTTCCCGGACCATTTCCCGGCCGGCTCGGAAACGGGCCATGAGAGCGAGGCAAGCCCGAAGATCTGGGAAAACATGGATGACTTCAAGGCCAAGGCCGCCAAGCTCGGCACGGATGCCGGAGCGGTGCTGGCACAGCTCCCGGCCGACCAGGCAGCCGTTGGCGCGGCCCTCGGCGGCATCGGCAAGGACTGCGGCAGCTGTCATGAGAGCTACCGCCTGAAGAAGAATTGATAGGCGATAACGTCCTATCCGGCTGAATGAGGAGGCACGCGACGTCCCGCCGCGTGCCTCCATTCGTATTGAGCACGCTGTTTTCGGCAGGGCATGAGGGGAGACTATGGGTCGTCGGGCGAGAAAGCTGGTTTCGGGTCTTGTTGTGCTGGGCGTCGTCGGCGGTGCCGCCTTCTGGTGGCTGACGAAGCCGGCACCCTGGAGCGCCTCCCATTGGGAGGGCCTGGGTGAGCCGGATCTTGCCAATGGCGAACAGGTCTTCTGGGCCGGCGGCTGCGTCAGCTGTCATGCCGGCAAGGGTGCGGAAGGCGACGCACGCCTGGTGCTTTCCGGTGGCGCACCGCTGAAGAGCCCGTTCGGCACCTTCCACGCGCCGAACATCTCGTCGGACGAAACCGCCGGCATCGGCGCATGGACGCTCGCGGAGTTCGGCAACGCGATGACCCGTGGGGTGGGGCGCAACGGCGAGCATCTCTATCCGTCGTTTCCCTATGGTTCCTATGCGCGCATGACGGCAAAGGACGTCAACGACCTCTGGGGCTTCATGAAGACGCTGCCGAAGAGCACGGAGGTTGCGCCGCCGCACGAACTGCCGTTCCCCTACAACATGCGGATCGCGTTGGGTGGCTGGAAGTTGCTGTTCCTCACCGACAAGCCACGCGCCGCGGTGGACGCGAACGACCCGAAGCTTGCCCGTGGGCAATACCTCGTCGAGGGGCCCGGCCATTGCGGCGAATGCCACACGCCGAGGAATGCGCTCGGCGGCTTCGAGCCGGACCAGTGGCTCGCCGGCGCGCCGAACCCGGAAGGCGAGGGCCGTATCCCCGATATCACGCCCGGCTCCAAGAGCATCGGCAGCTGGAGCGCCTCGGATATCGCCTCCTATCTGGAGACGGGCTTCACGCCGGAGTTCGATTCCGTCGGCGGCTCCATGGTGGAAGTGCAGAAGAACATGGCGAAACTGACGCCGGCCGATCGCGAGGCGATCGCCGCCTATCTGAAGGCGGTACCGTCGCTCTAAGGCCTTGATCTGAGAGGCAAGGCGCGCTCAACTCCGCTTCGCAACGAGGAGGAGACTGAATGCGCCCACACGAAACCGCGCCCTACGACCAGTGGATCGAACGCAGCCCCGAGGAGATGGTGGCGCGCGCCGCGGACTTCTATGAGGAGGTCAACCGCCGCCGGACCACGCGCTATTTCAGCGATCGCCCGGTGCCGCGCGAGGTCATCGAAACCTGTCTGAAGGCGGCCGGCACGGCACCGAGCGGTGCCAACCATCAGCCCTGGCATTTCACCGTCATCGAGAGCGCCCGGATCAAGGCCGAGGTGCGCCACGCGGCGGAAGAGGAGGAGCGCATCTTCTATCGGGACAAGGCCCCGCAGGAGTGGCTCGATGCGCTGGCGCCGCTCGGCACCGACGAAGATAAACCCTTCCTAGAGACCGCTCCCTACCTGATCGTCGTCTTCTCGCAGAAGCGCGGCGGCCCCAATCCGGGGGATCTGAAAAAGAACTACTACATCAACGAAAGCGTCGGTATCGCCACCGGCATCCTGATCACGGCGCTGCATCACGCGGGCGTTGCGACACTCACCCATACGCCGGCGCCGATGAACTTCCTCAACGAGATCTGCGGCCGGCCGGACAGTGAAAAACCGTTCCTGATCCTGGTGGTCGGCTATCCCGCCCCGGATGCGACCGTGCCGGTCGCCGGCAAGGTGAAGAAGCCGCTCGATCAGATCTCCAACTGGCTCTAGGCAGTTTTCAAACAAAAGAGAGGCCGCTTTCCGCCCCGAAACGGAAAGCGGTTTACCCGATGCTGCCGCTGTCGTCCGGCCCATGCTCCCGCCCGTAAAGTGCGAGAAAGCCGTCGAGCTCGGGTGAGCCGAGGCCAAGGCCATGCAGGATCTCACCGGTAAAGCTGATCGGCGCCGTGCCGGCGGCGGTGACGACATGGCCGCTACGCATCGCCTGCGACTGATCGCGATAGTGCGAAGCACCATGATAGCCGGTCAGCGCCGCAAGGCTTTCAGCGCTGTTGCCGGTGTGGTCGACGCGGTCGAGAAGACCGCATGTCGCAAGGGCATGGACGCCGCCGCAAATGGCTGCGACCACACGCTTGTTGCGATCGAAGGCGCGGATCGTCGAGGAGAGATCGGGCGCCTCGTTCGTGTCCCAGATGGCGCCGCCACAGATCACCAGCCCATCGAAGCCGGCCGGATCGAGGGCATCGACCGAGAGATGCGCTGAAACGTCGAGGCCACCCATCGAGGTGACGCGCGCGCCGTCGACGGTGGCAACCTCGATATCGACGCCGAGATGGGTGCGCGCCGCCGCCATCAACAGCGCGCATTCCCAATCGGCGAAGCCTTCGCACAGGACGATTGCAAGACGCATCGGCAGCTCCTCAGCCAAGCTTCTGCATATAGCGCATGCCGGTCACCGGGCGAGGGACGAAGCGTTCGGATTCGTAGAAATGGTGTGCCTGGAAGTTACCCGTGGCGGCGCTGACCGAAAGGAAGTCGCAGCCGGCCATCTTCGCCTGCTCGCGCGCCTTGGCAACCAGGTGGCGGCCGATGCCGGTGCCGCGGTTTTCCGGGCGAACGAAGAGGTGATGCAGCTCCATGCCGCGCGCGCCTTCGGCTGCCCGGTAGATCGGCACCAGGATCGCGTAGCCGATCAGCCGGTTGCCGGCCTCGGCGACGAGCGCCGTGATCCAGGGCATGCGACCGAAGAGATCGCGCTCAAGCTGTTCCGGCGTGATCGGGGCGGCGTCGCCGTGATGGGCGGAAAGCTCCGCGATCATGTCGCGCAGTTCCGGCAGGTCGCGCTGCTTGGCTGAGCGGATCGTCACCATCGGCGGGCGTGTCGCCGGGGTCGCATGAAGGGTAGGGATGGCGGTCTGTAGCATGTCTCGGCTCCTCGGGTTTTCTCGCCATCAGGAGCCGGAAAAACAAAAGCCGCCTGATGGCGGCCTTGTTGAATATGATCAGCAGGCCGCTCCTATCGGAACAGCCAAAAATACACGCGGCAAATGGGTGCGTTCTTGATCATGGGCGCTAGATTGTTTGTTTTCGCACTTTTGTCAACGGGGATTTTTCAAGGCGACTAATTAAGCTGCCGCCTCAGTGTTCGCTCTCGCACATGGAATGGTCGGCGAGCGCCCGGATCACGTAGCAGTCGCCGACGGTATGGTTGCCGTCGCAGGCGACGATGCGTTCCAGTTCCTGCTCCAGCTTCTTCAGCCGCGCGATCTTCTCGCGGACCGTCGTGAGGTGCTCGCTGGCGATGCGGTCGGCCTCGCCACAAGGGCGCTCCGGATGCTGGCTGAGGGCGAGCAGATCCTTGATCGAATCGATCGACAGGCCGAGGTCGCGCGCATGTCGGATGAAGGCCAGCCGCTCAAGCTCGCTTTTCTCGTAGCGCCGCTGGTTGCCTTCGGAACGCTCCGGTGCCGCGATCAGCCCCATCTGCTCGTAATAGCGGATCGTCGGGATTTTGACGCCGGTGCGCCGGGAGAGATCGCCGATGGAATACATGTTCGCCTCAAACCTATAGCTTCTGGAGCATTAGATAGTTGAGCCTAACCCTGTGTCAATGGCAAGAAGGAGGAGGGGCCGGTCCCGGCCCCTCCGAATGCTGGACACTGCGAGCCGGTTTGACTAGTCGCGGTGGTTCTCGAGGAACGAGAGCAGGGCTTCGTCGAAGAGATCGCTTTCTTCCAGCTGCGGCGTATGCCCGCTCTCCTCGAAGAGCCGCACCGTCAGGTCTCTGAAGTCCGCCCGATATTCATCCCAGCTGAAGGCAGGAGCGACGAGATAGTCCGAGCGGCCGAGCGCAAGCAGCACCGGCGCCGCCAGCCTGTTCAGACCCTTTCGGATATCGATGTCGCGAAAGACCTCGCCCCAGAGATGGTCGAACACCGCATGGTTGACCGTGACATCGCGCCAAAGCGGCGCTGCGTCGAAGTCCGGCTGATGCCAGCTTTTCGCGCCGAGCCGGATCAGCAGGGCTTTGAAACGCGCCTCAGGCCGTGCGGCGATGTCGTCGCCAAGCTTGGCCATCTCCCGTTCGAAGATCGCCTTTCGCGCAGGCGACACGGTTTCTTCCCAGATCCGATCGGCGAGCGCCATGTGGCGGGCCGAATGGCTCGGGCCGGTGCCGACCATGATCACGTGGCTGACCCTCTCCGGATGCCGCTTGGCATATTCAAGCGCCATGCAGCCATGGCCGGAATGGCCGAGAATGGGGAAGCGTTCGAGACCCAGATGCGCCCGCATCCGCTCGATGTCGTCGAGCACCGTCTCGAAACCGATGTCGACAGCGGCATAGTCGGTCCGCGCCGGCGCGAAGCCGCGATGGTCGATGAAGACCAGCTGCAACCTCTCGCGAAGCGCTTGGGAGAAGGTGCGCGGGTAGTAGGTGGCGCTGCCGACGACGAGCAGCGGCATGCCGCTGCCTTCGATCCGATAGCTGAGGTCGAAGGGGCCGGCGCGAAGGCTACCGGCTTCGGAAACAAATCCGTCTTTGGTGGTCATGAGGATGATCCTAGCGATGGCCGGTGAACGGTCATATCCATGTCAGGCGTTCAGGCGGCCGGAAAAGCCATGCCAAAAACCGCCGAAAGGCGGCCGTGGCGTCGGTCGTTTTCTGCCGGTGAACGTCGCTAACGGATCAGGCGCATGGATCTCGGTCCTCTCTGGAGGATCGCTGGATATCATCGATTGTCCGAACGAGACAAGCCGATCGGCACAAGTGGCCCAAGCGGCCCAGTCAGAGGATGTCGCCGCCGCCATTGGCGATATCGGCGTTCGCCGTGTCGCGCTGCTGCTCGACACCCATTGCGCGCTCGATGGCCTTGCGGATCTCTTCTTCGGCGGCTTGCCGCTGCTCAGGCGGCATCTCCTTGAGATCACCTTCGGTCAGGCCCATTGCCTTGAGAACCTGTTCGCGGATTCTCTCGACGAGGCTCTTCTTCGCTTCGTTCAGAAACTCGTCGCCGACCGAACCGTCCGGAGCCGCAGGGCCTTCCTTGGCGGAAATCGAAGCCGTGCTCTCGCCGTCCCGGGTCGCCGTCATCCACAGCGCGTTGGAAAGCGCGTTCGATGTCGAAGGCGGCGCGATCGTTGGGGCCTGGCGTGGGCGCGCATCACTGCCGCTCTCTTCGATCGGCGTGATGGTGCCCCCCTGCTGGCGGCGCTGGGAGAAGTAGTAGCTCGAGATGCTGTTGTCGATCTTCATGGGAATCCCCCGGAATCTGTCGTCCGGGGGAAGCTGCTGTCGCGGGCTTGCGCGGAGCTTGCTTTTGCAACCATCTAGCGAGAATTAGGGATATCTCGCGCGCCTCACGGCAGGGTGTAGGCGATGATGTAGTCACCCGGCCTGGTGCCGACCGAGCCGTGGCCGCCGGCGACGATCAGCACATACTGCTTGTCGCCGACCGCATAGCTCATCGGTGTCGATTGGCCGCCGGCGGGTAAGCGCGCTTCCCAGAGCTGGCGCCCGGTCGTCAGGTCATAGGCGCGCAGGTAATCGTCGACCGCGGCACCCAGGAAGGCGACGCCACCCTTGGTGATCATCGGCCCGCCGATGCCGGGAACGCCCACCTTGAACGGGAACGGCAGCGGCGTCATGTCCTCGACCGTACCGTTCTTGTGCTTGTAGGCGATCTTGCCGGTCCTGAGATCGGCGCCAGCGACGTAACCCCATGGCGGCGCCTGGCAGGGAATGCCGAGCGGCCCGAGGAACGGCCCCATGAACACGCCGTAAGGCGCGCCGTCGTTGCGGTTGAGGCCCTGTTCCGAGCCCTTTTCGTCCTGGCCCTTCGGCGGCACCTGGTCGCGGGGCACGAGCCGTGAGGTGAATGCGAGGTAGGTCGGCATGCCGAACATCACCTGCCGTTCCGGATCGATCGCCACGGAGCCCCAGTTGAAGGTGCCGAAGTTGCCGGGATAGACGAGCGTGCCCTCGATCGACGGCGGCGTGTAGCGGCCCTCGTATTTCAGCGACCGGAACGCGATACGGCAGGCAAGCTGGTCGAACAGCGTGACGCCCCACATGTCCTTTTCCTGCAGCGGCGCCGGCATGAAGGTGAGGCCGGAGACCGGCTGGGTCGGGGCGGTGAAGTCCTCCGGGATCGCGCCGCCCGGCGCCTGCACCTCTTCGACCGGGATGATCGGCTCGCCGCTCCTGCGGTCGAGCACGTAGATGTCGCCCTGTTTCGTCGGGCCCACCAGCGCCGGCACGACGGTGCCGTCTTCCTTGGTGATGTCGAGCAGCGCCGGCTGGGCCGGCACGTCCATGTCCCAGAGATCGTGATGCACGGTCTGGCGCACCCAGCGCACCGCGCCGGAGTTGATGTCGAGCGCGACGATCGAGGACGAGTACTTTTCGACGTGCTCGCTGCGGCCCATGCCGAGCTGGTCGGGCACCTGGTTGCCCATGGGAGCGTAGACGAGGCCGAGGCCCTCGTCATAGCTCATCACCGACCAGCTGTTCGGCGAGTTCGTCGTGTAGGTTTGCCCCTCTGGAAGCGGTGTCGTCACGTCAGGATTGCCGCTGTCCCAGTTCCAGATCAGTGCACCCGTGTTGATGTCGAAAGCGCGGATGACGCCGGACTGTTCCTGGGTGGAATAGTTGTCGTTGACCGCACCGCCGATGATGAGCTTGCCGCCGACGGCAACCGGCGGCGACGTTGAATAATAGTAGCCGGCCGGATTGTATTTCATGCCCGTTTCGAGATGCAGCACGCCGTTGTCGGCAAAGCTGGTGCAGACCGAGCCCGTCGCGGCATCGAGCGCAATCAGGCGCGCATCCGAAGTTGGGAGATACACGCGTTCGGCGCAGGGGCTGCCCGGGGCTGCAGCCGGGTCGGCCCAATAGGTAACGCCCCGGCAGGTCTGGTGCTGGCGGTCCGGGTTCATGCCGGAATTGCTGTCATATTTCCACTTCTCTTCACCGGTCGCCGCATCGAGCGCGATCGCCCAGTTGTGCGGCGTACAGGCATAGAGCGTGTCTTTGATCTTGAGCGGCGTTACCTGATAGGTGGTTTCGCCCACGTCGTCGGGGCGTTTGACGTCGCCGGTCTGGTACTGCCAGGCGACCCTCAGCCCCGCGACATTGTCAGGCGTGATCTGATCGAGCGGCGAATAGCGCTGACCGTAGGCGGTGCGCCCGTACTGGTGCCATTCGTCTGGCGGTACCGAGCCGCCGAGCGGCGGATTTTCCGCGACGACATCGCTTGGCAGATCGCCGCGGATGTCATGCGGGTCCTGCATGATCGCGTATCCGGCGACACCGACCGACACCAGCACCGCAAAGGCCAACGGCCAGGCGCTCACGGCATAACGCTCGCCTGTCGGGCTCTCGAAGCCGAGCGGCCGGCGCACGGCAGGCAAGAGCAGCCAGAGCCCCAGAAGCACGAGGACGCCGCCGCGCGGGCCGAGCTGCCACCAGTCGAACCCTACTTCCGAAATCGCCCAGCCGAGCGAACCGAGGATCATGAACGCATAGAGCCAGATCGCCGCCGATCTCCGCGTGAACAGCAGCACCGCCGTCAGCAGGAAGCCGATGCCGATTGCGAGGTAGTAGGGGCTGCCGCCAAGCATGAGCAACTTGGCGCCGCCGCCGCCAATCGCGAGGCCGATGAGAGCAAAGACGATGGCCGTCAGTACGAGCATGATGGAACTCCCGCATCGAAGAACGGTGCCATGGCACCTTTCCATTGCGGCGGTCCTCGCCGGACCGCGTGAGACAGGTGGGTTTCGAGGCGGCGGTCGCGCGCATGTCGCGGCCGCCCGGTCAGGCAAGGCGCTGAGCGCCTGTCCTTCTAGCACCTAACGCGGCACCTCTGCCTTTCAATAGCCACATTCCGCAACGCGGAAATTTTCGCAGGCCCGCAATAAGCTTGCGCTCAAGCGAGGGACGGCCGAGCGTGAGCCACGCGCGTTGAACCGCTGCGGATAGCGCGTCCGAAAGCGATCAGCCGAAGGTCACTGCGTAAAAACAGTGGCATAGAGCGATTGGGTGAATCTGTCTGGCAGCGGATGCCCAGGGACTGTGGGAGCACAGGCATGGCGTGCCGCATTCCCTTATGGCGCCCCCGCATGGCGCCTATGTGCCGCAGAAGGTGCGCTGGACTTCCTCTTGCGGGCTCGGCGGAGCCTGGTAGCGGGCAAACTGCGGCTGGTCGGCATAGGGATTGGCGGTTACTTCGACCAGGGCCTCGAAGAGCGAGAAGTCCGCATCCTCGGTCGCGGCAGTGATCGCCTCTTCGATCCGGTGGTTGCGCGGAATATAGGCCGGGTTGACCGCCTTCATGGCGGTCGCGCGTTCATCCGGCGTCGCCTGCTCGCGGCTGAGACGCTGACGCCAGTCCTGCAGCCACGGGCCTATTGCCTCGGCCGAGGCAAAGGTCGAGGCGAGCACGGCGTCGGCGGCCGGGTCGCGGGCGCTGTCGCATAGCCGCCGGAAGGTGAGGGTGAAATCCGCCTCTCCCTGATGCATGGCCGTCAGCAGCGCCTGCAACAGGTCGAGGTCTCCCTCTTCGCTCATGGCCAATCCGATCTTGCGCCGCATGCCGTCCAGCCAGTGGCGCTGGAAGATCGCGCCGTATTCGCCGAGCGCATCGTTGGCCAGTTCCACCGCCGTATCCTGGTTGTCGTCGAACAGCGGCACCAGCGTTTCGGCCAGGCGCGCCAGGTTCCATTGCCCGATCGCCGGCTGGCTCGCATAGGCGTAGCGACCGACCTGGTCGATCGAGGAAAACACCTTCTTCGGATCGTAGGCGTCGAGGAAGGCGCAGGGGCCGAAGTCGATCGTCTCGCCCGAGATCGTCATGTTGTCCGTGTTCATCACGCCATGGATGAAGCCGACATGCAGCCAGCGTGCGATCAGCTCCGCCTGGCGCGCGGTCACCGCCTTGTAGAAGGCGAGATAGGGCCGTTCAGCGTCCGTGACCTCGGGGTAGTGGCGATCGATCGCGTAGTCGGCAAGCACCTTCACCGATTCCATGTCTCCGCGCGCTGCGAAGAACTGGAAGGTGCCGACGCGCATATGGCTTGTCGCAATCCGCGTGACGATTGCGCCGGGCAGGATCCGCTCGCGGTAGACCGGCTGTCCGGTGACGACGGCGGCAAGCGCCCGTGTCGTCGGAATGCCGAGCGCGTACATTGCCTCGCTGACGATATACTCGCGCAACACGGGGCCGAGCGCTGCGCGCCCGTCGCCGCGCCGTGAAAAGGGCGTCTGGCCTGGTCCTTTGAGCTGGATGTCGCGCCGCTTTCTGTTGCGGTCGATCACCTCGCCAAGAAGGATCGCGCGGCCGTCGCCGAGCTGCGGCACGAAGGTACCGAACTGATGGCCGGCATAGGCCATGGCAATCGGATCGGCACCGGCGGGAAGGCGGTTGCCTGAAAAGATCTCGGCGCCCTCGCGCTCGAGCGTCGCCACGTCCAGCCCGAGCTCCTCGGCCAACGGCTTGTTGAGCTTGATCAGCCAGGGCTCTGCGACGGGTGTCGGCGCAACACGCGCGAAGAACTGCTGTGGCAGGCGCGCGTAGCTGTTGTCGAAGGCAAGGGCTTCGGCATTTCCGGTCGGCGAGGGAGGAGCGTAATTCATGACGATGCAGTCAACGGCTCTTGCCGGGATGTCCGGCTGCCGTCCTTTCCGCCCAAGTCTACACGAGCGATGTGGCTTTCGCGAGGGTGGCGACGAGAAGGCGCCCTCCCGCAATTGCTTGCGAGAGGGCCGGGGAGGGCGAGGCCCCGCGCCTCAGGCGCTGAGCGCCGTCGGTGGAAGGCAGGCCTCGCAGATTGCCGCGATGTGGCGATGGTCGGTGCCGCAGCAACCGCCAAGGATGCGCAGTCGTGGCAAATGGGTCGTCAGTGTCCGATAACGCTGGCCGAGGTCGAGGGGATCCCCGGCATCCAGGGTTTCGCTGTTGTCGAGCTCGGCATGGCTCATCCTGGAGGCGTTGGCGCGGATACCGGCAATGCGCTGCGCCCAGGCGCTCCCCGTATCAAGGCTGGTCTCGAAATGATCGGGATGGGCGCAATTGACCATGTAGTAGTGCGGATAGCCGCCGGTCTCCGCATCCACCGTTTCGATCGCGGCCTGAAGGGTACGGCCGTCTGGGAGCCGGCCGTTGGTTTCCACGGTGAAGGCGATCGAGCAGGGCATGCCGTGGCTTTGGGCCGCCCGGGCAATGCCGGTCGCCTCGTCGATGCTGGTCAGCGTATAGGCGCCGACGATATCGGCGTCGCTGGCGGCAAAGGCCGAGATCTGTGGTCCGTGATAATCCTCGGCCTCGTCCGCGCTCATGCGGCCCAGGCGATAGCCGTCTCCGCGCGGCCCGATGGCGCCGCTCAGCACGATCGGTGCTTGCGGACGCTCGTACTCGGTGCGCAGTTCCGCCAACATGTAGATGGCGTTCTGGTTGACCTCGGCGAGGGCCGAGGCGTCATAGCCGAGCGTCATGCCCCAGTCGGCGCTGGCGCGCCAGGTGGGCGTGTCGAGCACGAAGCCGGTGCCGTGCTGGTGGGCGATCGCGAGGTATCGCTTGTAGTAGTCGAGCAAGCGTCGCCGCCCGTCCGCCGTCGAAATGAGCACGAAGGCGGCGAAATGCGGGAGGGAGATGCCCTCATGGAAGATCAGCGTCGTTTCGATGCCGCCGTCACTCAGGAACAGTCCACCCTTCAAGAGCGGCAGGCTGCGTCTGTATTTGGCCATATCGGTCTCCACCGGTTCAGTCTTGGCTGAAGGGCCCGCGGATGCCTCCAACACCGCAGAGCGAAGTAAATTTCTGCCTTATGATCATCTTCTAAACTAGACGACTTGCGGTATACTATTGCTAATATACTAAATTACTGTAGTAAAATCAGTGACTTACTGTTCTGTTGCCGTCGCTGCGCTAGGGGCTGGCCGCCGAGTAATTGCTGGAAACCGTACCAATGGTAGGGAGCAGCTAATGCGAAAGGGTGAGGAAACGCGCGCCAGAATCCTCGACGTTGCCGAGGCGGCGGTGCTTGCCAAGGGTTTCGGTGCGACGTCGATCGACGAACTGATCGCCGAAACCGGCATCACCAAGAGCGGGTTCTTCTATCATTTCCGCGACAAGAACGAGCTCGCGCGGGCTCTGCTCGAGCGCTACATCGAGAACGACGAGCGCATCTACGACGAGATATTCGGCCGCGCCCATCAACTGTCCGACGACCCGCTGCAGGCGTTTCTCCTGGGACTGAAGATGCTGTCGGAAATTCTCGCCGATCTGCCGAACGGCCATCCCGGCTGCCTGGTCGCTGTCATGTGCACGCAGGAGCGCGCCTTTGATCGCGAGATCCAGGAGATCAACCGGCAGGCGGCGCTGATGTGGCGTCGGCGTTTCGGCACGATGTTCGAGGCGATAATGCAAGTCTACCGACCACGCGAGCCGCTCGACGTCGACCAGCTTGCCGACATGGTCTCTACCGTGCTCGAAGGCGGCATCATCCTGTCGAAGGCGCTGAAGCAGCCTGAAACCCTACCGCAGCAACTGCTCGTGCTGCGGTCCTTCGTCCGGTTGTTGTTCCAGCCGACGGCGTGAGCAATTCCAGCAAAAGTGTGAAGCGGTCTTCCGTTCGGAACGGCGCCTTTTGAGGAGCGTCAGCCTTCCATCTCAAGCGCCATCGCAGCAAGCTTGCGCACCGTGTTGAGGTTGCGCGCCGTGCCGGACTTGGCCGCCGGCAGCTTGAACTTCGACCGGCCGGAGCCGTTCGGGAAGTGGATATAGATCTCAGTTCCGGCAACCTGGGTTTCTTCGCCATCGGGCGCCACGAGCTTGTCGAGCGCGTCTGATGGTTCCGGCTCGCGCAGGAAAACGACAAGCAGCAGATTGGGCTTGGCGTTCGGGAAGGGTGCCTGATCGGCGATCGCCTGCAATTGCGCGCCGCTCCTGATCATTACGCCCGGCGCCTTACCGAGCTTTTCCTGAAGGGCGCTGTCCAGCATTGCGGCTGCTTCTGCCGCCGGCAGATCGGAGCGGAACAGCACGTTGCCGCTCTGAATGTAGGTCTTGACGTCGGTAAAGCCGAGCCCCTCGCAGATCGCCTTGAGGTCGGCCATTGGAAGTGATCCCGTACCGCCGACATTGACGGCACGCAGCAGGGCGACGTGGACGGACATGGCGGGACCTCCGGGATCAGGTAAGAAAGGGACGAGGAAACCGCAAACAGGTTCCTCATCCCGATCCGTTTACATCTTGCCGGCGACCTTGATGGCAAAGGCGTATTCGAAGGCGATTTCCTCGAGCCGCTGGAAGCGGCCCGACGCGCCGCCATGGCCGGCGTCCATGTTCGTCTTCAACAGGATCGGCGCACTGCCGGTCGTCTTCTCGCGCAGTCGCGCGACCCACTTGGCCGGTTCCCAATAGGTGACGCGCGGATCGGTGAGGCCACCGAGTGCCAGGATCGCCGGGTAGGACTTCGCCTCGACATTGTCGTAGGGCGAGTAGCCGGTGATGATGTCGTAGAACTCCCGGCTCTCGATCGGGTTGCCCCATTCCGGCCATTCCGGCGGGGTCAGCGGAAGGGTGTCGTCGAGCATGGTGTTGAGCACGTCGACGAAGGGGACGGCCGCGATAACGCCGGTGAACTTCTCAGGCGCCATGTTGGCGATCGCGCCCATCAGCATGCCGCCGGCCGAGCCGCCTTCTGCGACGATCTTCGCGTAGGACGTGAACTTCTGTTGATTCAGATAGTCAGCGGCAGCGATGAAATCCTTGAAGGTATTGGTCTTCTTGGCCATCTTGCCGTCTTCGTACCAGGCAAAGCCGCGATCCTTGCCGCCGCGGATATGGGCGATTGCATAGACGAAGCCGCGATCGGCAAGCGACAGGCAATTGGTGTTGAAGCCGGCCGGAATGGTGATGCCATAGGCGCCATAGCCATAGAGCAGGCAGGGCGCCGAACCGTCGAGCGGCGTGTCCTTGCGGTAAAGCAGCGTCACCGGCACTTCGGTGCCGTCCCACGAGGGCGCGAAGACGCGGCGGGTGACATAGTCGTCCGGGTTGTGGCCCGAAGGCACTTCCTGGGTCTTCAAGAGCGTGCGGGCGCGCGTCGCCATGTTGTAGTCGAAGAGCTGCGACGGCGTGGTCATCGAGGAATAGGAGAAGCGGATGACGTCGGTGTCGTATTCGGCAGCGCCCGAAAGACCGAGCGAATAGGCTTCTTCCGCAAAGGCGATCGCATGTTCCTCGCCGGTCTTGCGGTCGCGGATGACGATCTCCGGCAGGCCTTCGCGGCGCTGCAGCCAGACGAGATGGCGGGCATAGGCCATGTGGCTGAGGACCAGCGTGCCCGGCTTGTGCGGCACCACCTCGCGCCAGTTCTCCTTGCCGGGTGCTGTAACCGGCGCTTCGACGATCTTGAAGTCCTTGGCGCCATCGGCATTGGTGAGGATGTAGAAGACGTCGCCGCCTTCGGTCATCGAGTATTCGAGGCCGGTGACGCGCTCGGCGACGAGCTTCGGCTCAGCCAGAAGATCCTTGGTCGAGAGCAGCCGGTACTCGCTGGTCTCGTGATCGTGGATGTCGATGTAGATGAAGTCGTCGAGCAGGGAGCCGCCGACCGACATGAAGAAGCCGGGATCGGTTTCCTCGAAAACCAGCCGGTCGTCGGCCTGGTTCGTGCCGAGGATATGGTGGAAGATCTTCGACGGGCGGTGATTGTCGTCGAGTACCGTGTAGAAGAAGCTCTTGCCATCCGGCGCCCAGGCGCCGCCGCCACCTGTGTTCTCGATCACGTCTGCCAGGTCTTCGCCCGTTGCGAGGTCGCGCACTCGAAGCGTGAAATACTCCGAACCCTTGTCGTCATAGCCCCAGATGCCGAGGCTGTGGTCGGTCGAATGGTCGAGGCCGCCGAGGCGGAAATAGGCCTTGCCTTCCGCTTCCTTGTCGCCGTCGAGCAGCAACTGCCGGATTGCCTCGTCCTGGTGGTCGCCGTCACGGGGAATGCGGAAGTACCGCGGCTGTTCGCCGCCGGTGACATAGGCATGACCATAGGCGAACGGACCGTCCTTGACCGGGATCGAGCTGTCGTCCTCCTTGATGCGGCCGCGCATCTCGGAAAACAGCGTCTTCTGCAGCGCCTTCGTGTCGTCCATCGCCGCGTTCATGTAGGCGTTTTCGGCCTCCAGATGCTTACGGATATCCGGATCGAGGATCGAAGGATCCTTGAACATCGCCTGCCAATTGTCCGCGCGCAGCCAGGCATAGTCGTCGGTGCGGGTAATGCCGTGGCGCGTGTCGCTGACCGGCTTCTTTGCGGCGACGGGAGCTTTGGGGAGGTTGCTGAATACGGACAAGATACGTCTCCGGGATCAATGCGGCGGGAGACAATGAGATAGAGACCCTGTCGAAAGCGATCAAGCGCAATCGAGCTGCGCGCGGATCACCGCGGCATCGGGTGGGCGGCTGCCCCTTCCATCGTGGTGGGTAGGGGCAGCGTGTTGCTACGATTTTTCGCCGACCTTTCGCCGGTACGCATCAACCGGCAGCCCGCCGACACCCCAGTCTTCAAGCGCGACTTCGTCGATGACGACGAATGTGGTGGCGGGATCCTTGTTGAGTACGGTCTGGAGCAGATCGGTGACACCCTTGATCAGGGCTGCTTTCTGCTCGGCGGTTGCACCCTCGCGGGTGATCTTGATGTTCACATAGGGCACATGCTTCTCCTATTGCGCTGATGCGATGTCGTAGTGGAAGACCTTGGCGATGATCTGCCAGCGGCCGTTAAGAAAGACCAGCGACAAAAAGTCGGTGAAGGCCTTCTCGCCGATGGCGCATTGCACCTTGGCAAACGCGGTTACGGGGCCGGCGAACTCGATCGAAAGAATACGGTCGATGCGCGCTTCGCCTCGGCTTTCGGGCGAGGGACGTTTTTCGACGATCGGAAAGTACCTGTCCATGTCGAGTTCGAGCAGGGTTCCGTCCGTCGCGGTGGCATAGAGCGCCTTCGGGTGGAAGACCTGCCTGAGAATGTCGGCGTCGCTGCGATAGAGCCCGTCGAAGTAGCGTTGGAGGACGTCGATGACGGCTGCAAACTGCGGATCCTTCGGTGACGCACTCATGCCGCGACCAGGCCTTCTGCCTGCATTGCGGTGCGCACGGCAGGACGTGCGCCGATCCGCTGCATATAGGCGGCGAGATGCGGCCATTGCGTGAGCGCGATCCCGGTGCCGCCGCTCCAGTTCACGACCGTGAAGAGATAGGCGTCGGCGACGGAGAAGGCCTCCCCGAGCACGTAAAGGCGCCCGTCCGCAAGCAGGCTTTCGACATGGCTGAAGCGTTTCGCCACCTGCAGCGTGGCTGCCTCCTTTGCCTCGTGGGATGCGGTCGGGTTGAACAGCGGCGAGAAGGCCTTGTGCAGTTCCGACGCGATGAAGTTCAACTGTTCCTGCAGGCGGGTGCGCGCCAGCGTGCCGTTTTCGGGCGCAAGCTTGGCCGCCGGAAAGCGATCGGCGATGTACTGAACGACGGCAGCACCTTCGGTAACGACTTCGCCGCTTTCCAGCACCAGCGCCGGCACATAGCCCTTGGGGTTGACCGCCTTGTAATCCGCACCGGTCTCGGTGCGATGCGTCTTGGTATCGACCCGCACGATCTCGAAGTCGGCACCGGCCTCGTGCAGGCTGATATGGGGGGAAAGCGAGCAGGCGCCGGGGGCGTAATAGAGTTTCATGATCTGGTTCCTTCTGAAATGATTGCTCGTTTGTCGAGACGGCGGAACCTAAGCCGAAGCGATAACATTTGTATATCAGATAACCTTATGTTACCTCCCTTTCCGGTTTCCCGGCGGTAACTGGAGAGTTTTGCCCATGAGCTTGAAAATTCGGAAAAATCGGGCTGCGGCCTTGCCGCCGAACTGCCCGGTCGGCGAGTGCATGGTGCTGCTCGGTGGCGCATGGACGCCGAACATCCTTTGGTCCTTGAGCGCCGGGCCGCGCCGTTTCAGCGAACTGAGGATCGACGTGCCCGGCATTTCCGCAAAGGTGTTGAGCACCCGGTTGAAGGAGCTTGAGGAGAAGGGGGCTGTCGAGCGGCGGATCATGCCGACGTCGCCGCCTTCCGTGGAATACAGCCTCAGTGAGCTCGGCGCGGAGTTCATCCCGGCCATTCACGCCATCGTCGAGGTCGGCTATCGGCTGAAGCAGCGGCGAGGCGTCGAGGTCGTGCGCAAGGAAACGGCTGCCGCTGCGGTCCCTGCCACCGGTGGATAAGACCTACCAGCGCCCCTTCAGGCTCGGCACCGCATGCTCGATGAACGCGCGCACCTTCGGCGTTTGCGCCTGGCGGTCGGCAAAACAGGCGTAGAAGTCGAAGGGCTCGTGGTCGGTGCTGGCCAATCCCTCCCGCGGCAGTTCGCCGAACAGCGGCACCACCAGCCCGCGTTCGATCAGCGGCGCTGCGATGAAGGCGCCGAGCCGGGTGATGCCGGCGCCGGCGATCGCCATCTCGGCGAGCGTGTCGATATCGTTGCTGACGATCGTCGCCTTCAGCTCCGGCTCGAAGCGCAGGCCGTCGCGGGTAAAGGCCCAGCGAAAGATCCGGCCATGCCCGGCATAGCGGTAGACGAGGCAATCGTGGTGCGCGAGATCTTCCGGCCGCTGCGGGCGGCCGCGTCGCTCCAGATAGGCGGGGGCCGCACAAATGATCATCGGCACGGAGGCAAGCTTGCGGGCAATCAGCCCCTGTTCGAGCTGCAGGCCGAAGCGCACACTGATGTCGATGCCTTCGCCGATATGGTCGATCTCGCGGTCGGTGACGACGAGTTCGATCGAGACATCCGGATATCTGGCGGCGAAGGAGGGAACGAGCGGCGCAACCACGTGCCGGCCGAAGGCGACGGACGAGGCAATCTTGAGCGGTCCGCGCGGCTCGGCGCTGAGTGCCGAGACGGCGGCGGCGGCAAGCTCCAGCTCGTGCACGACGCCGCGCACCCGCTCGTAATAGATCCGCCCGCTCTCGGTCAGGCCCAGCTGGCGCGTGGTTCGGCTCAAGAGCCGGCTTCCGAGCGTGCGTTCCAGGCGGGCGATGTTCTGGCTCGCGGAAGCGGGTGTAATCCCGAGCTTTCGCGCCGCCGCGGCGATGCTGCCTTCCTCGACGCTTCTCACAAAACTCTCGACGCCGCGCAAAGTGTCCATAATACAATCCATCGAATAGAAACTTCTATTCGATGGTTTTGACTGTTTCTGAACAAGGCTGCAATGGTCTACCTGGCTAAGACGCGATCCATATAGTGCGGCCAGAAACGAGGGGGTGGTCCCCTCGATCAAACCAGGAGACTTCCGATGGAAGATACCCTATCGGCGCCGCGGCTCGCGCGTAGCCGCAAGCTGCCGCCGCGCGCGGCGCCCATTGCCTTCGCCTTCTTCATGTCGGCGATCATGGCGTTCCTGATGTGCTGCGTCATCGTCGGCGCCAACACCGGCATCGACGCCGGCTACCCGGCCCGCGTGCTCGGTTCCTACGCGCTTGCCATGCCCGTCGCCTTTTTCTGCGTGCTCATGGTCCGCCCAGTGGTCGCGCGGCTGGTCGGCGTCGTCTGCCGCCTACCAGGCTGACGAAGCCCCGTCCCGGAAAACCGGGACGGGCGGCTTCGCCCAGGTCGTTCTCGGATAGGGCGGCATTCCCGTCGTGAAATCCATTCAGTTGCAATTCAGGCGAGGGGCCGCATTCTGTTTCCTGCCGCACAAACGGCGGCCTGACCAAGGGGCAATCGAGATGGGCATGTTCAACAAATTGATGCCGGCGGCCATCCTGGCCGGGGCGCTCTCCGCTGCACTTCCCGCCACCGCAAGCACGTTCGTCGCCTGGGAAGTGTCGGGTGTCGACTGGAACGACGTGCTCAACGCGCGGGCCTGGCCATCCTCCTCCTCGGCGATCCGCGCCGGCTATCCCAACGGCACGAAGTTGCAGATGACCGGCCGCTGCATGAACGGCGTCGATCTGAAGCGCATCGCCCGCTGGTCGGTTTCCGCCCAGCGCCAGGCCGTGCGGGCCACCTGGTGCCAGATCTGGCACGATCCTCAGCGCAACGGAAACTGGCAGGAGGGTTGGGTCTACGGCAAGTTCATCCGGCCGGCGCGCTTCTGACGCGTTTGGGCGGCGACGATAAACCGTAGGCGTGGCCGGCAAGCAACAACCCCTGGTCACGTACTCCTGTATAAGGCGCGGCGTTGCTTTGTGTTATCGGGAGCTGAGGTATCGTGAACAATACCTATGGTAGACTTGCCTCTCATGTTTATAATTTAGACAAATATATTGGAAAGTCCTTCGGCGACATCGAGTACTACCGGCAGAGGCTCCACGGCTGTCGTGGGCCGATACTGGAACCGGCTGTCGGCAACGGTCGAGCGTTGATCCCGTTGCTGGAGGCCGGTTTCGATGTCTCCGGGTTTGATGCTTCGCAGGACATGCTCGACTATTGCCTCGCCCAATGTGCTGGCCGCGGCTTTGCGCCGGCCCTGTCGCGCCAGACCTTCGAGACCTTCAGCTACGACGAGCGCTTCGAGGCGATTGTCGTGCCCGCCGGTTCCTTGCAGCTGATCGCCGATCATGCAGCGGCATCAGCCGTATTGAAGCGCTTTTACGATCACCTGGGGCCGGGTGGTCGGTTGATCTTCGATCTTTACCCGGGCGACATGGTCGCGGACCTGCAGCCGAATGTGCGCAGCTGGCAGACGGAGGCGGGTGAGCTTTTGACCCTGACCAGCCAGCGGGTGAAGACCGATATCATCGGTCAGACGACCATATCCCACCTGCGTTACGACCTCTGGCAAGAGGGTCGGCTGGCGTCGAGCGAGCTTGAATTCTTCACCATGCGCTGGTGGGGCGTTCAGGAAATGGCGCTGACGCTGCAGGCGGCCGGCTTCGTCGATCTCGCCGTTTCCGGCGACTACACCTTCGGCCGTACTCCAAAGGACGGGGACCACGTCGTCACCTTCGAATGCCACCGCCCGGCATAGTGCACCGAAGAAAACCGGCAAAAAGAGCCACGCCCGGCCGCCCGGGCGTGGCTTCGGCTATCAGCGGCAACGGGCCGCGGCGTTGCCCTGGTCGAGCTTGACGCCGTTGACGGTCAGAACCGAGCCCGGCGATTGGGTGATCGTCCCAGCCGACCAACCGTTGTCGAGCAGGCAATCCTTCGGCGTGTTGGTCACGCTGACATTGCCGGTGATGTCTTCGGTCGGGCCCGAGAAGTAGAGGCCGGCCTTCCCGGCCTTGTCGACGGTCATGTTCTTCAGCACGATGTCGCGCACCGGTCCTCCAAGGAACTCGAACTCGTTGCCGTAGATGAAGGCGCCATAGGTGCCGGCATTCGTTACCTTGACGTCCTCGAACGAAATCCCCGAGACCGGATTGAAGAAGATGCCGGCGTTGCGGGTGCCGTCGACGGTCAGTCCCTTGACGTTGACGTTGGTGGTCGTCGCATCGAGGTTCGGGCTCGAGACCAGCATCAGCCCGTTGATGCCGCCAAAGAGCCGCATGTCGTTGATCGCGACATTGGAGGTGCCTTGCAGCACCACGAGATCCATGTCCCGGTCCTGCTTGGCATTGTCGACCGTCACGCGGTTGAGGCTGACATCCTTTCCGGCGACGAGCAGCACGCCTTCGCGGCGGGAGTTGCTGATCGTCACGTTATCGAGCGTGACGTTTTGCGTGCCGGTGACCAGTTCGTAGTCGGTCCGTCCGACTTTCCTGAACTCGCCGCCGGCAAAGACCCCATAGGTGACCTTGTCGATGACAGTATCGCGTACCGTTACGTTGCGGCTGCCGACGGAGCTGACGGCGGCATAGGGCGCCTTGTTGGGGTTGTAGATCGAGAATTCGCAGGTCGTGTTGTTTTCGCAGATGTAGAGGTCGTGAATGCGGCTGTCCTGGACCAGCGCGCCATCGACCCGCGTGAAGCGAATGCCGTCATGGTTGGTCGCAGCAATATCGACATTGTCGACGGTAACGCCCTTGGAATCGGCCGCCGAAATACCGGCAAGACCGCCGCGGACCGAAAGCGACGAGATGGTGCTGCCCGACGCCATGGCGATGACGTCCTGGGCCGGGTTGTAACCGGTAATCGTCGTGGCTGCGCCCCGGTTGACGAAAGTTGCGGTCGCGCCGCTGCGCGCGCCGCTAACGGCAATTGCGCCGCCGCCGCCGAGGAGCGTCTGGCCGTTGCCGAGCGCGAGTGTCCGGTCGAGACCGAGGTTGCCGTCTGCAAGGATCAGCGCGTCGGCACCGGCAGCGCCGATCAGGGCGTTGATGTCGGAGGCATTGCCGGAGGCCGATGAAACGGTCACCACCCGGCCGGCGTTACGGCCGGTGCCGGCAAGCTGCGCGGCCTCGACGTCGCCGGTGGCGCCGGCATGGGTGCGGATGCGGGTGGCGCGCTCGACACGCTGAGTCATCGGATCGAAGGCGTCTGCGGTCGAGCCGGTCGCGCCGAACGGGATGCGCAGCCGTGCCATGACGGCGCCCTTCAGCTTGTCCTCGTTGTCATAGGTGCCGGTCACGCCGAGCGAGACAGTCGATCCCTCGGAAAGACCCGGCAGGTCGGCAAAGGTCAGCTCTGCACGCAGCTTGGCGCCGAACATGTCGCTGAGGTTGCGGCCGCCGTACCAATAGCTGCCGCCGAAAACCTTCAGCTGAACGTTGGAGTCTTCGGCGAAAACAGGCAGGCGTCCGCCGATTTCGGCGTCGATGCCGCGCCGCGCCCGTTCCTTGCCTTCCTGGAAGACGAGCACATGGTCGCGCACATAGGCGGCATTGAAGGCGCTCAGCGTCTTGGCGCCGGTCAATGGCAGGTAAAAGTTGCTGCGCATTTCGAGGTCGCCGCTGAGCGCCTCGAGGCCGAAGGACAGCTGGCTGAAGGAATTGCCGTAGTCGCTTTTCAGATAGTCGTAGTAGCCATAGCCGCCGATGACCCACTGGTCGTTGGCGCGGAAGCGATAGCCCGCACCGATGGAGCCCTGTCGGACGGAGTCATTGGCAATGGTCCCGCGTGTATCGATGAAAATCGCATTGCCCGAATCGAGCACGAAGGGGAGGAAGAAGCCGCCGCCGGCAGCTGACCCGCCGCTGAAGAACCCGCCTTCGATTTCCGCCTGCGGACGAAAATCCACCGCCAGCGCGGGGCTCGAAAGAAGTGTGCTGCTTGCCAGGGCAGCCGCAAGAAAATTCTTATTTTTCATATTATTAACTCCGCATGTATGCGGCCTTGGGCGAGGCCGGTTGGGCATGCGGTTAAAATATGTGAGTGTTATACTCAAGTTTATTGATCGGTTGTCGGCGAACTATCCAGCGGCGTGTTGACGCAGGCCGCCCGGGTGTGGACGGGCGACCATTGTGTGGGGCCGGTCAGGCCTTGAGGGCCGCGGAATTGTCTCTGGCGTAGGTTTCCAGGCTGCGCGGCGCGTGGCCGGTCAGCGTCTTCACATCGCCGGTCGGGTTTGCCACACAGCCTTCGCGCACGGGATGGAAGATCGAAGCGAGGAAGCGGGCGTAGTCCTCAGGCACGCCAGCGCCGACCAGCATGCCGACGAAGGTCCCGTCATCGACCGGCGTGTAGGCGACCGGCTTGCCGGTGACGCGCGACAGGATCGCTGCCGCCTCGCCATAGCTCAGCGCTTCCGGCCCGGTGAGGTTGAAGGCGCGGCCGTTGAAGGTGTCGCTCGTCAGCGCTGCCACGATGCTATCGGCGATGTCGCGGGTGTCGATGAAGCTCGTCTTGCCTTCGGCCGCCGGAACCGCGATGGCGCCGTGGCGGATACCTTCTATCCAGTAGCCCTGGAAATTGTCGGAAAACCAGTTCGGCCGCACGATGACGAAGGGCGTTCCGGTTTTCTCGAGCTGCAGTTCAAGCTGGCGATAGGGGATCTTGTCGTCCGCATCGACGCCGATGACGGTCATCAGCACAACCTTGACGCCTCGCGCGGCAGCGGCGGCCATGATCGGTCCGACCAGCCCGACCGGATCGAGATATCCCGCCGGTGTCAGCGCGAACAGGCGGTCGATGCCGTCGAGCGCCGGGCCAAAGGTCGCGGCTGGTGCTGGACAGGCTTGCCGACAAGTGGGCCGTGCTGGTGCTCGGAAAGCTCGATGAAAAACCGGTGCGCTTCAACCAGTTGAAGCGTGAGATCGACGACGTCTCGCAGAAGGTGCTGTCGCAGACCCTGAAGAAGCTGGAGCGGGACGGGCCCGTCAGCCGCAGCGTCTTTGCGACGGTGCCGGTGACGGTGGAATATGCGATCACGCCGCTCGGCCGCACACTGACCTCGACGGTCGCGGCGCTGACGCGCTGGGCGGAGGAGAACATCGAGGCCGTACTGCAAGCCCAGCAAAAATACGACCGCAGCGCCTGAGGCGGCTGCGGTCGGCAAGTTTGCCACGGGCGCAAAGGCGTCTGTGGCCTGGGAGAGAGGATCAGGCGACGAGCTTGAGGCCGATGCCCCAGGGATCGACGAGGCTGTGGCCACTGCCGTTGCGGCTGACGGCGATTTCCAGCGCTTCGAGCTTCGCAAGCGCTGCCGTGAGTTCAGCCGGCTCCTTGTACTGGATCGTGTAGTCCGACAGTCCGGTCATGTGGCCTTCGCGTTTGGGCGCGCCGCGCGAGTTCCAGATGTTGGCGGCGACGTGATGGTGGTACTTGCCCGCGCCGAAGAAGCTCGCGCCGGGATAGCGTGCCATCAGCCCCAGGCCCAGAACGTCGCGGAAGAAGGCGTCGGCCTGAGGAATATCGGAAACCTGCAGGTGGATATGGCCGATGGCCGTCCCGTCCGCCATGCCGCCCCAATTGTCCTTGGGCGCTTCGTCGTAGAGCGCCTGCAGATCGAGCGGCAGCGTATCCATGCCGACGGTGCCGTCGGCCTTGAAGCTCCATTCGGCCCGCGGTCGGTCGCGATAGACTTCGATGCCGTTGCCTTCGGGATCGGCGAGGTAGATCGCCTCGCTGACCAGGTGGTCGGACGCGCCCTGCAGCCGGACATTGTTGTGTGCGATATGGGCGAGCCAGCGGCCGAGCTCTTCGCGGTTCGGCACGAGAAAGGCGTTGTGGAACAGGCCGGGCGCGTTGCGCGGTGCCCGCGCGGCGTTGCCCTCGGTCGTCAGCGTCAGCAGCGGGCGGCCATTGACGCCGAGCGTCTCGCCGCTCTTGCTGGCTTCAATCGGGCTCAGGCCCATGATCTTCTGATACCAGGCGGAAACGGCCGGCAGATCCTGGACGACCAGATGCGCATGCTCGACATGCGCGGGCATGGCAAGCGCATGGTCGGTCGGCATGTGGAAAGTCTCCTGCGAGGTCATATCGGTCTCCTTGGCATCGAAGCTACGGCCGGTTCGCCGTTTCAGTCTCGTCGAAACTGCTCGGAATATGGGCCGCCTCGTTCGTTCACGGAAGACTGTCAGTCACTTGATGTTGTGTTCGACGCGCGTTGACAGTGATTGTTGTCGCCCTACCTCATTTCGAGTGGGGCCATGCGCGCGCAGCGCTTCGATTTGATTTCAATCAAAGCCGAAGATGCCGTCGAGGCGCAATCTTGAGGCGAGGGATTGGCCTGTGGCAGCAGCCTGGCGATCCGCGTGGGCAACAGAAGGAGTACAGCATGTACAAGAAGATCATCGTCCCGATTGCCATGGATCAGCTCGAACACGGCGAGTCCGTGCTTGGCATTGCCGAAAAGCTGATCGATGAAGGGGGCGAGATTATCCTGCTCAACGTCGTCGAGGACCTGAACGCCTATGCGCAAGGCTACATGATCGTCGACTTTCCGCTGGAAATGGTCGAGGAATCCCGCAAGCAGGCGCTCAAGACGCTCGAGGCGCTTAAAACCAAGCATGGGATCAAGGGCCGCATCGAAATCCGGACCGGCGGGGCCGCCGGCACCATCAACGCCTTTGCCAGCGAAGAAAACGCTGATCTCGTCATCATCGCATCCCATCGGCCGGGTCTCATCGACTACTTCATCGGATCGACGGCAAGCCGGGTCGTCAGCCATTGCCCCTGCGCCGTTCTCGTCGACCGGTAAGCCACGAACAACAAGAGCGCATGCGGCGCGTGACCTTCGCGCCGCCACCGCCAAGGAGTCTTCAGATGGACAAACATGGGCTTGACGACTTTCACGACCGCCTGACCCGCCGCAAGGCGGAACTGCAGGGGCGTCTGGTCAAGATCGAGCACGATCTCGATGAGCCGATGAACGCTGATGTCCCGGACCGGGTGACCGAGCGGGAAGGGGACGAGGTGCTCGAAGGCCTTGGCCTTGCGGGCCAGGAGGAAATCCGCGGGATCGACGCCGCGCTCGATCGGATCGCCGCCGGCACCTTCGGAACCTGCGTGCGCTGCGGCCTGCCGATTTCGGCGGCGCGCCTTCAGGCCGTGCCTCATGCCCCGCTCTGTCAGGACTGCGCCACCGAGGTCGCCCGCGGCGGGCGGTAACGTCAGGCGGTCGTGCCGCCCCCCAAATCCACTTTCAGCCGGGGCAGGAACCGCCCGGGGATCACGCTCGACGCGACGACCCCGTCATCGACTGCCCCCATACGGCGGTAAAAGTCGGCGGCACCGGGGTCTGCGTCGATCGTCATGACGGTCGCACCACGCCTGCGCGCCGCGGCGACGCACCAGTCGAAAAGCCGTCGGCCAATGCCTGCCGCCCGTGCTTCCGGTTCGATGAACAGCTTGTCGAGTTCGACGTGGTTGCCGCTCCCGCGGACCTGCGCCAGGCCGACGATGCGTTCGCCGTCCGTGGCCACCTGCAGGTCCGAATCCGTCCAGTCGTCGGCCGTAAGCGTCAAGGCCGGTCGGCACGCTTCAAGAAAAGCCTCGTCATAGCCCCAAACAGCCTTCGATCGCAGGCAGAGGTCGCTGAGCACGGCCGCTTCCTCCGGCTGAGGGGTGCGCAAGACTGACATGATGATCCTCCCGATCGGCGTGTTCCGGCCGTTCATGTGGTCATCGCGGTGGCCTTGGGCAAGTCTCCTTTCAAACTTCGCAGATTTGTTATGGGATTGTTGTAATGCGTTGCAAAAGTTGATGCTTTTGCCGCGGCGCTACTTCTTTGCGGCGGCGAAGCCTTGTGGCAGGATGGTGGAAACGTTGCGGTGCGACGGGCATGCGCGCCGCTGGAGAAGATAAGGCTCGGGGAGAGGGAAGACGTGGAATTCGCAGGCGTCAAATGGAACTATGACCGCTCGGAACTGATTGCCGACGGCATCGTTCACGGCATCGGCCTGGCGGCTGCACTGGTTGGCGTGACCGCGCTGATCTTCTACGCAACGCTATGGAGCACGACCGGGCAGCTTGCCGCCGCGGCCGTCTATGGCGCCGGGCTGCTTGCGACCCTCTCGATCTCCTTTCTCTATAATCTCTACCCGGTTTCACGCACCAAGTGGTTCCTGCGCCGCTTCGACCATTCCTCGATCTTCGTTCTGATTGCCGCCACCTATACGCCGTTCCTGCAGCGCGGCCTCGATGATCCGTTCCTGTTCGTGATGCTGATCGGCATCTGGGCGATCGCCGGTCTTGGCGTCGCCATCAAGTGCCTCTTTCCGGGGCGCTTCGACCGGCTGGCGATCCTGCTCTATCTTGCCATGGGCTGGAGCGGCGTGCTCGCCGTCGGCCCGCTGTTGTCGGCGCTGACGGCAACGACGCTCGTGCTGATCCTGATTGGCGGCATCATCTATTCCGCCGGCGTGATCTTCCATGTGTGGGAAAAGCTGCGCTTCCAGAACGCCATCTGGCACGGCTTCGTCGTGACAGGGGCGGCGGTGCACTATTCGGCCGTGCTGACCTGTTTCAGCGCCGCGTCCTGAGGGGCGATCAGTTCGGCGCTTCGCCGGCCGCCGCAGCGATCGGTGGATGCTGACAGCCTTCCGAAGGCCTCAGGGCCTCCGCCATCCGCGAAATCACGCCGTCGAAGCTGGTGAGCCGGGTCTTGCGGTACTGCAGGCGGAAATAGGCGGCGCTGCCGTCACAGAGCGCGATGGCGCGGGTGTAGAACACTTCGTCACCGCGCGCGCCCGAGAAACTCGCCCAGGCCGCCGTTACGCGCGAATAGGAAATCCGCCAGTCACCCTCCCGCTCGTAACCCATGCGGTCGTTGACGTCGGTCTCGAAGTCACCGTCCATGAGCGTGCTGCCGAAGACCGAAAGGGTCGCGCCGTTGTCGCTGGCATGAAAACTCGCGCCATCGCCATTATCGCCCTCGCTCTGCAGTTCGAAGCCGGGGGGAATGTCGAGCACATAGCCAAATCGAGCGTTGGCGTAGGGAACCCAATCCTCTGCCGCCGACGCCGTCAGGGCGGAAGGGAGCAGCAAGGCGAGGGCAGTCAGGATGCGTAGCATGCGGACCTCCTCTCGCTTGCTCGATCTATAACTTCTACCGCGGTTGGCGCCACGGGGCCGTTCCCGGCGGAACAGCACTCCATGCCACTCCTTCCAGGCTCCGGTGTCAATCCTCGGTAAACGTCATCGCATGGCCGTTCAGGCAATAGCGCAGCCCCGTCGGCGGCGGGCCGTCGGGAAAGACGTGACCGAGATGGGCGTCGCAATCGGCGCAGCGGATTTCCGTGCGCACCATAAAGTGGGAGCGGTCCTCGATCTCGCGGATCGCCTGATCGTCGATCGCGGCGAAGTAGCTCGGCCAGCCGCAACCGGAATCGAACTTGGTGTCGGAGCGGAACAGCGCCCGGCCGCAACAGACGCATTCGTAGGTGCCGGTCTGCTTGTTGCTGAGGAACGGACCGGTGAACGGACGCTCGGTGCCCTGTTCTCGCGTGATGCGATACTGCTCCGGCGAGAGCTGCGCCCGCCACTCCGCATCGGTTTTCACCACTTTCGGCGTCTTTACGGTCGTCATGAAAGTCTCCTGTCGTTGCGGCGACTATATAGGAATGCGCGACCGCGCGCGCAAACATCGCCAGCGCCCGTTCCGTGACGCACCTCAAGCGATTTCGCGGCGGATCACCGCCGGCCCGGCCCCGAGCCTGCGTTTGCTGTCGTTGTAGAAGGCAATGAACTCGGCCGCCGGCAGCGCCTTGGAAAACAGCCAGCCCTGGCCGTATTGCACGCCCCGCTCGATGAGATAGTCGGCCTGCTCCTGCCGCTCGATCCCCTCGGCGACGATGTAGAGATCGAGCGATTTGGCGATGTCGATGATATGGGGTGTGATCGAGCTGGTGGCCGAATCGGTGCCGATCGTGTCGATGAAGGACTTGTCGATCTTCAGCGCATCGAGCGGAAGCTCCTGCAGGTATTGCAGGCTCGAATAGCCGGTGCCGAAGTCGTCGATGGCCACCGAGTGGCCGCGCCGACGCGCTTCCTCGATCGTCGTCCGGGCGGATTTCACGTCCATGAAGCCGCGTTCGGTTGCCTCCAACCAGATCTGTTCCGTGATTATGCCGGTGTTTCGAAGCGCCGTCTCGATCACCGGCAGGATGCGCCCGGATTTCAGGTCGTCGGCGGCGAGGTTGATGGCGATGTGCAGCGAGCGGTCGGCGACGAGCACGCTCTTCAGCTCGGCGATCGTCGCATAGAGAACCTGATCGGTGATCTCCTCGATCAGCCCGTTTTCCTCCGCAAGAGGGATGAACAGATCCGGGCGGACCATCTGCCCATCCGGCCGCCGCCAGCGCACCAGAGCCTCCGCGCCGACGCAGATGCCGGTCTTGAGCTCAATCAGCGGCTGGTAGTGCACGATGAACTCGCGCCGATGCACGGCAATCGAAAGCTCGCCGAGCGGCGACAGGCGACGCCGGGACAGCCAGACGACGAGGCCGACCATCAGTGCCGCGACCAGCGCCCCGCCCGGCAGGAGCAGCAGGCGTTCCCGATCCATGTCGCTGAGAATGGCGATACTGGGCGCAGTGGCAACCGCGATCCAGTTGGCGTCCCGTGACGTTGCAAAGAGGTCGTCGGCATTGCTGCCGGTCTTCGGAAGATCGGCAAGATGCTCCGTGAGCTGCGGGTCAGGATCGTTGAGGGTACTGATCAGCACGCCGTTTTTGGTGGCGACGGCAAGCCGGGTGCCGGGCTCTGCGATCACGTCCACGAAACGGATCGGATTGGTCAGCACCGTATAGGAGCGGTACCGGAAAGCCGTCATGGGCGCGCCGGTGCTGATTGTCGGATACATCCGCGGGATGACCTCGACGCCATTGCTTGCGAAGAAATCGGCCGGTGGTGCGCGGGTGAGGCGGCGCGGCGGGTAGCCCCACGAGGTGCATCTGAGCAGCCCGTTCTCGAAATAGCCGATGTCCTCGATGGCGGTGGTGTTGACGACCAGCGAGCGCAGCGCCGCGATATGCGTGGCCATGCATGGCGGAATGTCGAGCCGGTCGGCGGTCTTCAGCGCCCGCGACGCCTCATCGAGCGCGGCGTCGGCGCGCATGATGGCATAGTCGGCAAGACGGGCAAGCCGTGCCTGCTCGCTGCGCACGGCGATCGACCAGGAAAGGTAATAGGCTGCCAGCATCGGCAGGATCGCGCCGAGGGCAGCCAGGATACTGGCGATGACGACTATGCGAGATCGTTCCAAGCGGGTCCCGCCCATTCGTTATGTGGTCTTCTGTTTCGTGCCCGCCGCTAGCGACAGCGGCACGGGCAACCGCGTCTCAGCCGTTGCAAGGTCTGCCGGCGTCGTCGTCGCATCTGTTCATTCTGAATTGAGGGCGTCTGCAAATACAACTATCACGTCTTGCAGTTCGGTTTCCAGAATGTTCGATCTATCCCCCGCCGCCCGATGAAGATGTTGCTAACAGCATTTTAATTGTTGTTGGCGGCCGCCGCCTAAAGCGCGCGAATCTGGTATTGCAGGGGCTCCGCTTCGGTTCGTCCGGCCGAACTGACGGACACATAACGCCGATTTTATCTGGATAAGGCTTGAGACCCCAACCCCCTTCTTTTATGTCGGGGGTTCGATCGATTATACGATGAATTAAAAGGAGCAGGCCTGGACGATGGATGTTGCGGCCCTGACATTTCTGGCCCTTGCACTGCCTTTCGTCGCGGCATTGCTCGCGCCGCTTCTGACGCGCCTTCTCGGCCACAATGCGGCCTGGGTGCTTGCGCTGTTCCCCTTGGGCATCGTTCTGCATTTCGCCGGTTTCTGGGCGGAAGTGGCCAAGGGCGAGGTGGTTACTGGCGGTTACGCCTGGATACCTTCGTTCAATGTCAGCTTTTCCTGGCTGATCGACGGGCTGTCGCTCACATTCGTCCTGTTGATTGCCGGCATCGGCATGCTGATCGTGCTTTATGCCGGTGGCTATCTGAAAGGCCACCCGCAGCAGGGACGGTTCTTTTCCTTCATCCTGATGTTCATGGGCTCGATGCTCGGGCTCGTGGTCTCCGACAGCTTCCTGATGCTGTTCGTGTTCTGGGAACTGACCTCGATCACCTCGTTCCTGCTGATCGGTTTCGATCATTCGCGCGAGGCGGCGCGGCGCGCGGCCCTGCAGGCGCTGGTCGTGACCGGGGGCGGGGGCCTGTTCTTGCTCGCCGGACTGCTGATCATCTGGAACGTCAGCGGCGTCACCCAGCTCTCGCTGCTGTCGGCCTTCGGGCCGGAGATGCGCGAAAGCCCGTTCTATCTGGCGGCACTCCTTCTCGTTCTCGGTGGCGCATTTACCAAGTCGGCGCAGTTCCCCTTCCATTTCTGGCTACCGAACGCGATGGAAGCCCCGACGCCCGTCTCCGCCTACCTGCACTCGGCGACGATGGTGAAGGCTGGCGTCTACTTGCTGATGCGGCTGAACCCGGTGCTCGGCGGCACGCCCGAGTGGCAGATCCTTCTGCCGCTCTTCGGGGGGGCGACGCTCGTCATTGGCGCGGCTCTTGCCTGCCGCCAGACCGACCTGAAGCTGATGCTCGCCTATACGACGATGGCGTCGCTCGGCCTGCTGGTCATGCTGATCGGGCTTGGCGTGCCCCACGCGATCGAAGCGGCGGTGCTCTACCTCGTTGCCCATTCGCTGTTCAAGGGCGCCCTGTTCATGGTCGCCGGCATTATCGATCACGAGACCGGCACGCGCGACGTGACGAGGCTCGGGGGCCTTCGCTCCGCCATGCCGCTCACCTTCGTCATCGCGCTTGCCGCGGCATTCTCGATGGGCGGGCTGTTTCCCTTCTTCGGCTTCATCGCCAAGGAGGAGATTTACTACGCTCTCTCCGGTTTTGATCGCCGTTCCCTGGTCTTTGCCGCAATCGCGATCCTCGGCAACGCGCTGATGTTCGCGGTGGCCTTTGCAGTTGCGCTGAAGCCGTTCATCGGCGCCAAGGTCGAGACGCCGAAGGCGGCGCACGAGGCGCCGATCCTGCTCTGGCTCGGCCCTGCGCTGCTTGCGGCCAAGGGGCTCTCCGCCGCCTTGCTTTCGGGGCTGACGCACGAACTGGTATCGACGCCGATGGCGTCGGCGATCGCGGGCGAACCGCGCGCGGTGACGATAACGGTCTTCCCGCACATCGGGGTGCCGCTCGCCATGTCGGCTGCGACCGCATTGATCGGCATCGCGTTCTACCTGAAGCTTGACCGCGTGCGCGCCTTCATGGCGGCGATCCTTTCCGATATCGGCTGGGGTCCGGATCGCGGCTTCGACCAGTTCATTCGCGGCCTCGTCCGTTTCTCCGTCGCGCTGACGCGACGGATGCAGTCGGGGCGCCTCGAAGTCTACATGACCGCTACCTTCATCCTGGTCGCCTTCGTGCTCCTGGTCGTGCCGATCGCCTATGGCGAGTTCCCGCGCGCGCCGTTCTTTGCCGCAGACGTGCCGCTGCATGAACTGGCGATCATGGCGATCGCGGTCATCGGCCTCGTCGCGGTGGTGCTTGCCGCCGACCGGCTGACCGCCATCGTCTCGCTCGGCATCCAGGGCTTTGCCGTTGCCGTTATCTTCCTGCTCTACGGCGCACCGGATCTGGCCTTTACCCAGTTCATGATCGAGACGCTTTCGGTCGTCGTGCTTGCGCTGGTGATGACGCGGCTCCGGCTTTCGCCGTCGGACCATCGTCCGCTTGCGCAGAAGATCCCGGATCTCGCCATCGCACTCGCCTGCGGTCTCGGCTTCGGGCTGATGCTGCTGAAGGTGACGGGGGTGCCCTTCGATACGACGCTCACCGACTTCTTCAACCTCTATTCGAAGTCGATCGCCCACGGCGCCAATGTGGTGAACGTCATCATCGTCGATTTCCGCGGCACGGACACGCTAGGTGAGATCGCCGTGGTGATGGTCACGGGCCTTGCGATCCTGTCGCTCGTTCGCCTGAGGGCAGGTTCGCTCCGGCGTATCGCCGATAACGATCCGGATGCGGAGGAGCGCGCATGAAGTCGGTGATTTTCCGCGCCGTCGCGCCGTTCCTTACGAGCCTGATGGTGTTGTTTTCGATCTTCGTCCTGTTGCGCGGCCACAACGAGCCGGGCGGCGGTTTCATCGGCGGCCTCATCGCGGTGTCGGCGCTGGCGATCTACGGCATCGCTTGCGGCGTCGAGACGGTGCGTCGTGCGATCTATTTCCACCCGATGGCGATTGCCGGGGCGGGCCTCCTGGCCGCGACGGTCGCCGGCCTGGTCTCGATCGCCGCCCGCGTGCCCTTCATGACCGGCCTGTGGATCTATCCTTCGGTGCTCGGCCTGGAAGTGCCGCTCTCGACGGTGATGCTGTTCGATTGCGGCGTCTATCTGGTGGTCGTCGGCGCGATCAGTTCGATTGCGCTTTCGCTCGAAGAGCGGGGAGGCGAGTAATGGAAGCCTGGTTCGCTCTGCTTGTCGGCATCTTCTTCACGGTCGCCGTCTATCTGCTCCTGTCGAAGTATATCATCCGGGTGCTGCTTGGCGTCGCCATCCTCGGCAATGCCGTCAACCTTTTGATCTTCACCGGCGGTCGGCTGACCCGCGGCGTGCCTCCGGTCGTCCCTGGCGATCAGGATGCGCTCGTCGGTCCCGCCGCCAACGCCCTGCCGCAGGCGCTGATCCTGACGGCGATCGTCATCTCCTTCTCCTTCTTCGCGTTTCTGCTGGTTCTCGCCTGGCGGGCCTACGAGGAGCTGCAAACCGACAACACCGACGAGATGCGCGTTGCCGAGCCGAAGGACGAGCCGGCCCCGCCGCTTGGATACTGACCGACCCATGGCCGCTACAACCTCTCCTCCCGCAGATCTCTCCGCCGCACTCGTGCTCGAGCCCGTCGCGTCTGCCGACTGGCTGGTGATCCTGCCGGTTGCCTGGTGCCTTGCAATCGGCGCACTGCTCGTAATGCTGCGCCGGAAGATCGATTGGCATCCCTACGTCGCCGTTGCCGGGCTGGCCGGGCTCGTCATCATCGATGTGCTTCTTCTGCGCCATGTGCTTGCAAGCGGACCGGTAACGATGGTGATGGGGCGCTGGCTGCCACCCTTCGGCATTGCCTTCACCGTCGACCTGACCGGCGCGCTCTTTGCGCTCACCGCCTCCGTCGTGGCGCTCGCAGGCGGCATCTATTCGCTTGCCGATATCAACGACAGCGGCCGGCGCTACGGCTTCTATCCGTTCCTGATGCTGCTGATGGCGGGGGTGTCCGGCGCCTTCCTGACCGGCGATGTCTTCAATCTCTACGTCTGGTTCGAGGTGCTGCTGATCTCGTCCTTCGGCCTGATCGTGCTCGGCTCCGAACGCGAGCAGATCGACGGCGCGGTGAAATACGGCTTCCTCAACCTCGTTGCGACCACCCTGTTCCTGATCACCACAGGCTATCTCTATGCAAGCTTCGGCACGCTCAACATGGCCGACATCGCCCGCAAGGCCGAGGGGCTCGCGGGCACTGCGCCGCTGATGACGCTGACGGCGCTGTTCCTGCTTGCCTTCGGCATGAAGGCTGCCGCATTCCCGGTGAATTTCTGGCTGCCGGCCTCCTACCATACGCCGCGCGTGGTGGTGTCGGCCCTGTTTGCCGGCCTTCTCACCAAGGTCGGGATCTACGCGCTCATCCGCGTCACCGTCATGCTGCTGCCGGTCGAGCGCGAGGAGTTGAGCTTCTTCATCGCCATTGCCGGCGCGCTGACGATGCTCGTCGGCGTGCTTGGTGCGCTGGCCCAGTCGGACTTCCGCCGCATGCTCGGCTATCTCGTCGTCTCCGGCATCGGCTCGATCCTCGCTGGCGTCGCCGTCGGCGGCCCGGGCGGTATCGGCGGCGCGATCTTCTATGCGCTGCATTCGATGCTCGTCATGACCGCGCTTTACCTGGCGTCCGGTATCGCAGCGAGGCTCGGCGGCAGCTTCTCGTTGACCTCGCTGGCAGGCCTCTATCGCCGCCATGCCGGTTTCGCGGCGCTGACGCTCATGCTTGCCTTCGCCGTGTCCGGCCTGCCGCCGTTCTCCGGCTTCTGGCCGAAGGTCATGCTGGTCAAGGCGGCGCTCGATATCGGCGCCTGGTGGCTGGCAGCCGTCCTGCTTCTGACCGGCTTCCTGACGACCATCGTCACCGGCCGTTTCTTCCTGCTCGCCTATTGGCGCGATGCGGGGTCCACTGAGGGCGCCTCTGCGTCCGCGACGATCGCGCCGGCGGCTCTGTTGCCGCTCACCGCCTTGACTGTGCTGGCGCTCGCCATCGGCCTTTATCCCGAGCCGCTGCTATCCATGGTTCAGAATGCCGCCGCAGGCCTTTCCGAGCCGTCGGCCTACCTGAACTCGGTCTTCCCGGGAGGTGCCCCGTGACCAAGTTCCTGACCATCAATCTCGTGTTCACGGCGATCTGGGGCGCGATCAGCGCCAGCTTCTCGCCGGCCAACCTGATCCTCGGTTTTGCCGTCGGAGCGCTGTCGCTCTTTCTCATCCGGCGCGAGCTTGAGCCCGTTGCCTACCCGGTGCGCCCGATCAAGCTCTTCCTGCTGACCGCGCTGTTCTTCAAGGAACTGGCGATCTCGGCGACCAAGGTCGCCTTGTTGGTCATCCAGCCGAAGATGGTGCTGAAGCCCGGCATCTTCGCCTATCCGCTGACGGTAAAGAGCGACTTCGAAATCGCGCTGCTGGCCAATCTCATCACGCTGACGCCGGGAACGCTGTCGGTCGACGTCTCCGACGACCGCAAGACGCTCTATGTCCATGCGCTCGACTGTGCCGATCCGGGCGGCCTCAGGCGCGATATCGCCAATGGCTTCGAGCGCCGGATCAAGGAGGCCTTCGAATGACCCTGTCGGCACATATCCTCGCCCTTGCCACCGGCTTTGCGCTGGCCGCGCTGTCGGCAGCGCTGCTGATAACGGTCTGGCGCATCATTCGCGGCCCGACGCTGCCGGACCGCGTGCTCGGCCTCGATATGCTGGTTGCGATCGCCATCGGCCTCATCGCCGTCGTTGCCATTCGCACCGGCTTCAACCTCTACATCGACATTGCCATCGCGCTCGGCCTTGTCGGCTTCCTGGCGACGGTCGCTTTTGCGCGCTTCGTGCTGGCGCGCGGCCTCTCGCCCGAGAAAGCCGTCGCCGACGGACGCGTGCCGCAGGCCAAAGGCGGGGCGGCGCCAAGGGGCAAATCGACGCAGCGCAAGCGCAAGGGAGGACGCCGATGAGCCCGGTGCTCGATATGGCCGTTACCCTGCTGGTCGCCGTCCTGTTGGTCGTCGGTGCGATCTTTTCGCTGCTGGCGGCGATCGGCATCATCCGTTTCCCCGATCTCTATACGCGCATGCATGCGGCCTCCAAGGCCGGCACGATCGGATCGGGCCTGTTGCTTCTGGCCGCGGGCGTGCATTCTC
This sequence comes from Ensifer sp. PDNC004, assembly GCF_016919405.1. Lineage (NCBI taxonomy): Bacteria > Pseudomonadati > Pseudomonadota > Alphaproteobacteria > Hyphomicrobiales > Rhizobiaceae > Ensifer > Ensifer sp. PDNC004. The sequence continues at coordinate 1,796,718 of NZ_CP070353.1, read as the reverse complement.
TCGATCCGGCTATTTTGATTCGCGCGCTTGCAGGCTTCCTTTTCTTCGTTCTGACTGCGCCGATCTCGGCTCATCTCTTGGCAAAAGCCGCACATCAGGCAGGTTACAGGCTGACTAAGCTGTCTGTCATAGATCAGCTTCCGCAAAAGGAAGAGCCGCGTTGCGACTGATCGACGACAGTTCTGAAACTGTATTTCAGAACATTACGATCGAGTGTGGCCATTTTAGCAATTTGGAGATAAACTTGCTAAGCGCCGCTAAATTTATGTTTGGACATTTCGCGCATCGATGTTAATCGAGTAAATGTAAAGTGTCGTCGTGGAAAATACTTTGATCTGAAATTCCAGCTTGAGTTGTGAATGTTGATCGTTGCTTTGAGAGTTCGGTCGTCACCGGTGACTCGGCAGCAGGTTTTGTAATCAAGTTCCAGCTCTTGATATCGCGGCCGGTGTTTCTCCTTGCCGCGTTGATGGTCCATCCCAAGGCAGCCAAGGCTTCCTGACGGCTCTTGCAAGCGTTCCTCCCCCGAAACGCCGTTTCGGGTTGTGCTTAAGTCCGATAGGAGAAAGAAATGACTGAAACAGCGCTTGGCGCGAGCCATGAACTTCTGGTTGAGCTGACGGCGGAAATCGTTGCCGCCTACGTCAGCAATCATGTGGTTCCGGTCGCCGAGCTTCCCACGCTGATCGCAGATGTGCATTCGGCGCTGAACAACACGGCGGCTCCCGCGCCGGTCGTCATTCCCGTCGAAAAGCCGAAGCCGGCCGTATCGGTTCGCAAGTCCGTTCAGGACGACCAGATCACCTGCCTCGAATGCGGCGGCACCTTCAAGTCGCTGAAGCGCCACCTGATGACCCACCACAATCTGTCGCCGGAAGAATACCGCGAGAAGTGGGACCTGCCGACCGATTACCCGATGGTCGCGCCCGCCTATGCGGAAGCACGCTCGCGCCTCGCCAAGGAAATGGGCCTCGGCCAGCGCCGCAAGCGCCGCGGCAAGTAAGACCAGTCGTCCCGCTGAAGATGCGGGCAGCCCGTGGTGGCTGCTTGGCCGTGAGCGGGAAATTCAATCACGATGGCCGGGCCTATGCGCCCGGCCATCGTGTTTCAGCCGCCTGGTCCACGGGGGCCCGCCACAAATGGATGCAGCATCACAACGTATCATGATCGCCCTTGGCGTCTGGGGAAGATGAGTGGGCGCATCCAGCGCGGCTCAAAAATATGCATTGATCTCCGGATATGGCGCCGCATGCTCAAAGAGCGCCTCGGACCGCCCATCGGCGAGGAAGTTCGTCACCAACGTCGACGTCTGCAGCCACAACGTCTGGGGAATCCATGACCTGACGCTGATCCGAGATAAACCAAGCGCGGATAGTTCAGCGGCGGCAGGCAAGCCGGGCCAGGCAATGACGTTCAGCAGCAGTTCGGTGCCTTTTGCGATTTCACGAATCTCGGTCCGATCGGTCACCCCGAGCACGAACAAGCCGTCGGCTCCCGCGTCCCGGTACTGTCTGGCGCGGGCAAGCACCTCCTTCACACGGTCGCTGGCGGCTGCGAGTGCTCGCGCGTAAACATCCGTGCGCGCGTTGATGTAGAGTCTGATGCCAAGCCGCTCCGCCGTCTCTCGGGTCCGCTCGATCTTGCGGCAGAGCAGATCCGGCGTGCCGGCGCCATCCTGGATGTTGATCCCAACCGCGCCGGCCTCGATGAAACGAGCGATCGTCCGGGCCATCTCCGCCTCGTCATCGGTGTAACCTGCTTCAATGTCGACGCTGAGCGGCACTCTGGTCACGCGGGCGATTGCTGCGACGCTTGCCAGGTGCCCGTACAGTGGAACGGCATTTCCGTCGCGATAGCCAAGTGACCATGCTACGCCGGCGCTGGTCGTCGCGATGGCACGTCGTGCCATATCTGTCGGCCTTCCTGGCTGCTTACCCGCAACTGCGGCTCGACCTTCTGATGACCGACCGATACGTCGATCTCGTCGCCGAGGGGGTTACGGTGGCAATCCGTATCGGCAATCTCCAGGACTCGAGCCTGGTCGCCCGCAAACTTCTCAGCAATCGCAGAATTCTCATGGCCTCGCCGGCCTATCTCGAAATCCATGGCGATCCCGCGGAGATTGATGAACTCAAGCGGTACGAATGCGTCGTGTCGACGGCAAACCACGACGGTGAGGTCTGGCGGCTGTTCGGCCCGACCGGAGGAAGGTCCTTTCGGCCGCGCGGGAGGGTGCGTGCCGACAACGGAGACGCGGTCCATCAGCTTGCCATCGATGGCCAAGGCATCGCCTTTCATTCTGAGGTGACCATGGCCGCGTCGATCCGCAGCGGCAAATTGGTTCAGGTACTCCCTCGTTGGGCAGGAAAGGAGACAGGCATCTATTGTGTTTGTCCGTCCCGGCCGATGGGGCCGGCGGCCCGGGCCTTGATTGATTTTCTAACCAACCGTTGGAAGGACGCCGTGACATTGGACATGGTCGAGCATCCGGCGGAAGAAGAGGTCAGTCTCCATGCAGGACGCTGACATGGGGCAAGCGGGACGGTTCGCCCCCTGACTTTTTCCCGCGTCGATGCCGGAGTTTGGCTCGAGCAGGCGACGTGCTGGCGCACCCTCCAGGAGAGGCAACTCCAAAACGTCGGCGTCCCGAAGTCCGGCCACGACGATTGCCACTACAGCGCGGCGCGTCATACCGGACGCGCAAAGGTCAGTGAAAGGTCGCGCGTCTTGAACGCGCGATGCTCGCCAATGGCTGCGCGTCAGGCCGCCAGGCGAAGCTCCGCCTCGTTCTTGATGCGGCGGATCATCGAGCGCAGGCCGTTGGCGCGCTGGGTCGAAAGGTGTTCGATCAGGCCGATCTTCCCGAAGGTGTCGATCGCGTCGGTCCTGGCGATTTCGGAGGCATGCTTGCCGGAGTAGATGGCCAGCACGATGGCGACGAGCCCGCGCACGATATGGGCGTCGGACTCGCCTTCGAAGTTGAGGACGGGATCCTCGGGATCGCCGGCCGCATTGGTGACGAGCCAGACCTGGCTGGCGCAGCCCTGAACCTTGTTTTCCTGCGTGCGCTTGGCTTCAGGCATCTCCGGCAGCGCCTTGCCGAGCTCGATCACATAGCGATAGCGATCCTCCCATTCTTCAAGAAAGGCGAAATCGTCGATGATCTGGTCGAGCGTCGTCATGGTCTGGTCCATTCGTCGGGAGATTATAAGCTCGACGGCCCTTGCCGCGAACACTTTCATCCCTGTTCTTGCCCGTCGCCTTCAGGCGCTCGGGCGTTCAGCCATCATATAGGCGATGGCAGAGCCATTGAGAACCGGCAAATGTGCGACGGATACGGCAACCGCTTTCCCGGTCAGACCGAGATACTTGTCGGGATGCTGAGGGAAACGGTCGTGCCACCGCCAGCGCTCTCGATGTTGCTAGTGGCGGCCGAAAGCGCCTGGCCGGCAGTACGGGCCTCATCCGCATCACGGCCGGATCCCTTGGCGCGCAATTCCTGCTCCGCCTTGCGCAGCAGTTGTTTCACCTGTTCGGCAACGGATTTGAGTTCGGCTGCCACCTTCGCCACGACGTCAGAGCTGTCGTTATCCCCGCCGAATTCGCGGTAGGCGCGCTCGGCAAAGCTTGCCGGTCCCGATGAGGGCTCAGCCTCACTGTCAGCGGTGGCATCGGCTTGCGCGCCCGACGTATCCGCCTGCGCGCTACCGGCATCGGCGAGCGCGGTGGCTGCCGTGGTGGCCGCAGCCGCGGCGGATGAGACGCCAGCTCCCCCGCCGCCGGCGCCGGCCAGCTGCTGGGCGGCCGTGCCGAGCTGTTGTGCAAGCTGCTTGGCAAGCCTTGCAAGCGTTTCCGGGTCCGATGCGAAGAACCGCAGCATGCGGAGCTGCTCCTTGACGTCGTCGAGCTTCTTTTTTGCGGCAGCAGCGCGGTTCGCGGCACTTTCGTCATTGCGGCCAAGAAGCAGGGCGGTTGACGCAGGGCTCTTGCTTTCGCCCACTGCTCCGAGGGCGGCGCCGGACGTTGCCGGACGTGTCACGCCGGCGTTCGAGAAAAGCCCATAGATCTGCATTGTCTGCCTCCGCGTGTCGGTGTGGCGGACCTAAACAGGCAGGGCTTGCGTGTGGCTGTGCGGCGAGAAAATCAGCGGTTGCGGGCGCAAAAAAGAAAACGCCGCGAGGGGATGGGTTCCTCGCGGCGGCCGCAACAGGACGGCAAGTCAGGCAGTAAGTCAGAAATGTGCGGAAGGGGTGGTGTTACTGGATAACGGCAGCCTTGGGGTCGAGGCGCCTTTCCGGAACCGGGGTGCGCTTGAAGACGGGTTCGGCGTCGATAGTGCTGACCTCGGTCGCCGGAGTTGCCACGTCGGCAGCCGGTGTGACCGTACCGGTCGTCACCTTGGCATCCGGCGTCGTGGCATCGGTTTCGGCAAACTGGGTGTCGAGGAATTCGTAGGCAATGCGGGCGCCTTCGCGGGCCCGGTGGCCCAGGGCAACGAAGGTTTCGGCACCCTTCTCGCAGACATCCGGCTTCTGGATGCAGATGGCGCTGATGTACTGGAAGGCCTCATTGGCAGCGGAGAAGGTGTCGCCCAGTTCTACTTTCGGGGCGTGTTCGAGTTTCTGCGCGCTCGAAGGGTCGAGGAATGGCAGCAACACCAGCACCAGCGAAAACCAGAATGTCGCCTTGATGAGAAACCACATGTTCTGCCCATCCTTCGTTCGGCTGCCGCGGCCCGCCAGTCTTGTAGCCGGCTTTTGCACCTTCGGCACCCCGCAGCGCCGTGGTATCCCCTGATACCCGTTCACGCCACCTTCTAAACCTTAGGAGCCTGCCGGCGTTCTCTTGGTGCCCGGCCCCTTGTTGAGATCGACTTTACGGCGGGAATCACAAGACGGCTTTTCGAAATCGAGCGGCATTTGCTTCAAATTTTAATGAAATGCCGGTGTCCGGCGATTTGCCGGGGCATTTGTGTCGCATTTTAGCGTTTGCCGTTAAGGTTCGTGGCAGAGCCGCGCGCGGCAACCCCGAAGGCAGCGGGAATCGCACCGCAAAACCCGCGCCACAATCGTTAACACAGTGCAGAAAATGCACAGAAATCCGCTGCTTACGCCCCATTAACCACAAGAAATGAAGGTCGCCCGATTTGGCTCAAAACGGGATTTTTCGACCGTTTCGCACGGTTCCGGCACGGCCGCGTTTATTCTTTCATTAAGCCGGGGATGCGAGATTCCGACATGTCACGAGGCGGCTTGAGTCTCGATCCAAAGGGTCGTGAAAACACAGAGTGTCGGTCTCGCAAGAACAACAAATGTAGCAGGGTAAAGCGTGAGCGTATTGCGTAACATGGCTGGCAGATGGACGTCCCGTGTGGACGAGGTCGCGGCCCTGTGGCTTCCCCGTCGTGAAGCGTCTTCGCCGGCCGATCTCCGCCACGTGAAGCGCCTGCGTACCCTCGCGGCCGTTTCCTTGACGGCTCTGCCGGTGGTGCCGCTTGCCCTGTCGCTCGCCATGCCCGTGTCTTCGGCTCTCCCTCTGGGCACCGCCCTTTGGGCCTCGGCCTCGCTGCTTGCGGCCGCTGGCGCGATTGTTCGCGGCCGCGCGCCGGAAGAGGTGGCCGCCGTATCGGAGCCGGTCGTGCCGGACCTCTCTGCCGCCTACGACCTCTTTGCGGGCCTGGTGACCGTGCACGATCTGCGCGGCAACGTGCTTTCTGTCCATGGCCGCGACGCGGCCGAGCATCTGACCCTGATGCGCGATCCGGCAGGACGCGGTTTCATCGAGCAGATCCACGTTTCCGATCGCATTACCTTCCTGAGCGCGATCGACATCCTTCGCCAGGGCGGCGACCGGGCGACGGTTGACATCCGCATCGAGCGGCGCACGTTGCCGATCGAGGGCGAACAGTTCGTCTACATGTCCTGCGAGTTGGCGCCGCTGCGCGACGACAATGGTCGCCTGGTCGCGATCCTCGCCCAGTCGCGCGATGTCTCGCAGGAAGCGGGCCTGCGTGCCGAAGCTGCAGCCAGAACCGCTGAGGCGGTATCGGCAAACGATGCCAAGACGCGGTTCCTGGCCGCCGTCAGCCACGAATTGCGCACGCCGCTCAACGCCATCCTCGGCTTTTCGGACGTGCTTGCAGGCGAATATTTCGGCAAGCTCGAGAACGATCGCCAGCGCGAATATGTGGGCCTGATCCACAAGTCCGGCGAGCACCTGCTTTCCGTCGTCAACACCATGCTCGACATGAGCAAGATCGAGGCCGGTCGCTACGAGCTGATGCCCGAGCCCTTCGGTGTCGCCGAGGCGGTTTCCGCCTGCGAGGCGATGCTGTCGCACCAGGCCACGGAAAAGGGCGTCAAGCTTGCAAGCCGCATCACCCGCGGTCTCGGCGAGATCAACGCGGACCAGCGCGCCTTCCAGCAGATCCTCATCAATCTGGTCGGCAACGCCGTCAAGTTCACCGATCAGGGCGGCGTCGTGACGATTGACGCGGAGGCCGACGGTGCGATGCTGAAGCTGTCCGTCAGCGATACCGGCATCGGCATTGCGGCTGACAAGCTGGCGCTGCTTGGTCAACCTTTTGTCCAGATCCAGAACGACTATACTCGCCGCTACGAAGGCACCGGCCTTGGCCTCTCGCTGGTCAAGGGCCTGGTTGCGCTGCACGGCGGAGAGCTTTCCATCCGCAGCCGCGAGGGCGAGGGGACCGTTATCGTCGTCACGCTACCGCGTGATGGCTCCGGTATCGCCTGCGCGGAGCAGGAGGAAGCACGTACACCGGTGACGGTGGAATTTCCGCCGCGCCTGAAGGATTGTGATGTCGCCCCGGCCGCCGAAGGGGGGCGGTTCGAGGGGAAAAGTTTGAACGAGGAACGGGGATATGGCGCCGCGCAAGCGAAAACAGCCTGAACGGAAGAAGGCCGCGCGGCAAACGCCCGGCCTGGCCGTGCGCGGGCTGGTCCTTGCCGGACGGGGTGCTGGGCTTGCCGGTCGTCTGATGGCGCGCCATCCGCTGGTGTCCGGCGGCTCGGCCGCCTTTCTCGTCGTGTTCTCCTTCGTTGCGGCCAATGCCATGTGGTATCAGCACGGCACGCACCCGTCGCCGCTTCTGCGCACCCGCGTTCCGCTCGTCAGCGCCGAAACGGCGCAGCGCATCGCGATCGCCAAGGGCGAGGAGATCGAGCCGCGAAAGGTAACCACCTTCGTCATCGAGCGCGAGGGTGAGGCGCAAGCTGAAAACGTCGAGGATGTGATCGCGGCCGCATCCGCGGATCCGCAGTCGGAAAAGCCGTCGCCCGAACGGGTGGCGAGCGTGCCGGATCCGGCGCAGTCGAAGCTTGTCTCGGAGATCCAGAAGGAACTGGGCCGCATTGGCCTTTATGACGGCGCGCCGGACGGGCGGAGCGGCCCGCGGACGGCAGCGGCAATCCTCCGCTTCGAGGAGCGGGCGGGCCGCACGGGGACCGGCGCGGCGAGTGTCGAGTTGCTCCAGGTCTTGAGATCTGCACCGGCTGAAAAGGCTGCCGCGGTTCCGGCCGGCCGACCGCTTTCGGAAGCCAAGGGCGGCGGCGTGGAGATTGATCCGGTCGCTGCAGCCATCCGCTCGGCCGAAAAGGAAAGCACCTTCGTTCCGCGTGCGGAAATTCCAGTGTCGAGCGAACTGGTGCTGAACATCCAGAAGGGTCTCAGCAACCTCGCCTATGCGGACGTGGCGGTCGATGGCGTTGCCGGAGAGCAGACGCGCGCAGCGATCCGCCACTTCGAAAAACATTACCGCCTGCCGCAAACCGGCGAACCCAATCCGCAAGTGCTGAAGAAGCTCAAGGAAATCGGCGCGCTCTGACGCATTTGATGCGCGCTCACCCCTGTCGTCGCTCAGGCGCGATTTGCCTCCTTCGCCGTGCGCGTGTATCAGCCTCCCATGCGCCTGAAGTCCCACATCTTCGTCTCGTCTCTGCTGCGTCGTGCGTTTTCGCTCGGCGGCTATGCGGCGGTGCTGCGCAAGGGAGCCGAGGACGCTGGCGCAATCTTCATTCGCCAACGGACGCGGATGGGTACCGAGACGCTCTTTGCCCCGGCGCCGCAGAACTTCTTCGCCGACGAGATCGATCTCGGCCGCAAGTTCGAGGTGCGGCTGCAGGACAGCGACGCCGAAAAGGTCGATGCGGCGCTTGCAAGCGAGATCCGCTTCGATCCGGATTGCTGGATCGTGGAGATCGAACTGGACGACCGCGGCGACCTGTTCGAGGTCGTTGCCGACGATGGCAAAGGCCGACCCTGACGCCTCTTGCCGATTGCACCGGCCTGCTTGACTCTCCACTTGGTGGAGGCCGTAGGACGCGTTCATGGACGATCAAATCTTTTCGATAGGCGAAGTTTCGAAGCTGAGCGGCATACCGGTCCGGCGGCTTCGGTTTTACTCGGACAAGGGGTTGCTGCCACCCTCCGCACGGACGGAGAGCGGCTACCGCATGTATTCCGGGGCCGACCTGGCGCGGCTGGACCTCGTGCTTGCCCTGCGTGAAGCGGGCGTGAGCCTCACGGATATCCGTAAGATCCTGGCCAATAGAACCTCGCTTGCCGACGTTCTGGCGTTGCGGCTTCAGACGCTCGAAACGGAGATCCGGTCAAAGCGCCGGATCGCCACGGCCCTGCGAATGGCTTTGAAGATCCATGAACCCTCCCCAACGGATCTCAGGAGATTGTGGACCGTGACCAGGATTTCAAAGACGGAATTTCGCGCCGCGCTCGAGCGTTTCTATGATGACGTCGCCGGCGGCGCGCCGATGGATGCGGCGTGGAAAAAGAAGATGATGGATGCCAGTACGCCAGATCTGCCCGAAGACCCGGCAGCCGAACAGATCGACGCCTGGGCGGAACTGATGGAGATGCTGTCCGACAAAGCCTATGCCGCCGAGATGCGCGCCCATATGTCGAACCTGTGGACCGAGGAATTCGACCCCGCTGCCTACGCCCAGGCGGCGGACGCCACCTTCGGGCGGGTGAGGGCAGCGATGGACAATGGCCTGGGGCCTCAGTCGGCGGTCGCCAGAGAAATCGCCGCCGACTGGCTGGCGCAGTCGGCAAGGGCGATGAAGCGGGCGCCGGATGAGGCTTTCCTGGATTGGCAGCTCGAACAGTACCGCAAGCACCACGCGCGTTCGGCGCGTTACCAGGAATTGATGGCGTTACTGCAAGGGCAAGCGCCGCAGGCCCCGACCGGTCGTGAGTGGAGTTGGATCATCGACGCGATGAAGCAGCTCTTCTAGGGTAGGGACCTCGGCTCCATTGGGCCGACATTGCCGGACATGCCCCGCGTGGGCGGAAGCATGTATCAGCCGCGGCGGCGGCCAAACAGTCGCTGCGGCTGCACGTTGACGGCCGTGGCTGCGACCTTGCGCGCGCCAACGTGGCGCGTGTCGTTGGCAGTGTTTTCGGCAAAATAGGCTTCGTGCCGTGCCGCGGGCGTAGCTTCTTCGGCTTCCGCCTTTAGCCACGCATCCAGTTGCGCGCGGCAGGCGCTGCGGTCCATGGCGCCGATCAAGGCTGCCGCATGGCTGGTGTCGCCAAAGGGCTCACGAAGATGCGGATAAAGGGCCTGAAGCACGAAACCGGCATCGGCCGCCTCGATGTCGAGCGCGACCAGGCTCGTTGCAAGGAGCTGTCCGGAAATATCGAGCAGGATACGCTCGACCTGCGCATCCCTGGTGTCGAGGGCCTGGCCGAGGACACGCGAAAACAGGATGATCTCGCCGCTCCTGGCAAAGCGCACGAGCAGTGCAGCCATGACGTCGGTAATCGTCGTCGACGAAGGCGTCTGTGGAATATCGCGCGACCGGGCGCCGGCAAGCGCCTTGATCTCGCCGCGAAGCGCTTCTTCGCGCGCCGAGCGCAACGAGGCGGCCTCGTCTTCCTGGCTCGTTTGTTCGGCTTCTGTCGCTTTCACGGCGCTGCTGCGCGCTGCCAGTCCCGGCGGGTTGTGATGTTCGACGAGCGCATCGACGACGAGGGGAGAGAGGTTCGGGCGGCGGCCGATGGCGGCGGCATGTTCCGGCCCGCGCTCGCGGATGATCGTTATCAGCGTCCGGTCCGCGATCGCCTTCGAGCGGGTCAGGAAAATCGCAGCGATGGCAATCGGCATGCCGCCGATCAGCGCTGCGACCGTCTCCGGGATTTGCTGGCATTGCGAAAGGGCTGCCGCCGCCTGGCGGCGGGCTTCGTTGCTGGAGCCGAGGAACAGCGGCTCGAACAGCTCGGCAAATTGCTTCATGTCGGACTTGCGGGGGAAACGCAGGCTTTCGAAACCGGTGACGGTCGCCATCAGGACGACGTCCTTCAAGCGGCCAGTCTGTGGCCTTTCCAACTCACGAAAGCGATCCGTCACGATAATTCCTTGCACGCAAAACATGATCGCCATTGCCGGCGATCCGGAACGGCACACGTCGCAAAAATTAGAAGAAAAGCGTTAGCGCACTGTTAACTATGGATGTTGGAGCTTTATTCAGGCTTGCGGCACCCCCAGGGCGCGCGATGCGCCCATGGATCGCGCTATCGGAACGGCAAAACTCGGGGACATCCGCGGCGCCAGCCATAAAAAATCCACATGCTGTCATGAGTTATCGCGGCGACGGTGAAGGGCCCGGACGCCCGCCGACGTTTGGGGCCATGTGAAGAGGGGCCTCTCCATGGGAGATATGGAACTGTGAAGAAATTTATTCTGCGCGCAGCGGCGGTCTGCGCGCTCCTCGTGGCGCCGGCGATTGCTCAGGCGGCCGAGGGTTTTGCCACCGCCAACGTCAACATGCGCTCCGGCCCGAGCACGCGCTACCCGGCGGTATCGATGATCCCGGTGGGCGAATCAGTCGAAATCCACGGCTGCCTTGCCGACCTTCCGTGGTGCGACGTGTCGTTCTACGGCGGCCGCGGCTGGGTTGCTGGGCGTTATGTCCAGGCCGACTATCGCCGCAACCGCGTCTATGTCGAGCCGCGCTACTATCGCCCGCTCGGCATTCCGACTGTCGTCTTCCAGTTCGACAGCTATTGGGACCGCAACTACCGCGGCCGCGACTTCTATCGCGATCGCGACCGCTGGCGCCGCGGACCGGATTGGGTCGATGACCGGCGTGATCGCCGCGACTGGGAACGGCAGCGCGAGCGTGACCGCCGTGACTGGGAGCGCGATCGCCGAAAGGAACAACGCGACTGGGAACGCAGGCAGCGCGACGAGGACAAGTGGCGCGACGACGAATGGCGCCGTCAGCGCACGGAACGCGAGGACCGCCGTGACTGGGAACGCCGCAGCGATGGTGGCGTGCGCGTTCGGCAGGACGACGGCACCGTCTATGAGCGCGCCCGCCCGGCTCCGATGGTGCGCTGCCAGATCGACGATCCCTACTGCGAGAACTGATCCGGGCACCACGCATCGGTGCGGCCCGGTCTGATGAAAAGTCTGAGTGGAAAAGAGCGGGCGGCCCTGGTCGCCCGTTTTGCGTTTCGCAAGATCCGCTTTCAACCGACTTTGGCGGAACCAAACTCCAGCCGGCGCGTTGAGCCCGCGCAGACAAGGGAGCGTTGTAATGGTCGAAAAGAAACTGCAGGCGGTGGAAAAAGTTGCCATGAGTGAAGCGGAATCAGGCGCTCGCGCCGAGGTCGATGCACAGATCGCCGAGTTGCGCGCGGAAATCGCCCGGCTGACGGAAACGGTCTCAGCGATCGGAACGAGTACGAAAGCGGTTGTGCAGAGCGAGGCGGATCTCCTCGCAGAGCGCGTGAGAGAGCGTGTGCGTGACGAGCCGCTATCGACCCTGGTCGCCGTTGCGGGTGTGTCCTTCCTGTTCGGTTTGATGTCCCGCCGTTAGCGGCAGAGGCGAGGCTTCGCCCGGATTGCCGCTGTTACCTTGGATACATCGCCAGGGCCGGTCGGCAGACATACTGAACGCAGGTTGGGGTTGCAGAACGTGTATTAGTAATCTGTTAACCAACCTGTGGCTCAATCGAAGTGGGCCCTGTATTATCGGGCCGCGTCGTGAACCAGAACAGCAACATCCGGGCGACCGGAAGAAGGAGCAAACGAGAAAGGCGCGCCTGTCCAGGGAAGATCTGGGAAAATGCGCTGGCCCGAGAAGGGCAGGGTGAAATCTGTACGGTAGTTCATCCGTCTCAAGACTTTGTGGAGACGAGCATGGCAGACGTGATCAGAATTCAGGACCGCAAGGTCCGTATACCGCCGCACCGGCCTCCGGCCATTTCGGGTGGAGCGAAAGTGCTGCTGTTCACCGGCATCCGCTACGAGCGCCTCGATCGCGACCCGCAGCCGACCGCACCGGACGGGCGCCGCATCAAGAAGCAGTGAGCCCCAGCGCTCCTGCGCAATGGGCGAGCGAAACGGTCGCGTTCAAGTCACTGTTCTTGCCCGGTACCTCGGGCCTCTCTCCTATGCACCGCTGCGCTCGACGCGGTATCGGATCATCGCCGCGTATCTCGGCGCAGCTTTATAAGTTTGCTGCTGTTGGCCGACGTCTATCCAGGATCGTCTAGCGACGGAACGGTTCGCAGGTCGATTCCGCAAGGAAGTTGCGGACCTGCTCTTCGAAGCTGTCGACCGGCGCCATCGCTCTCAGCACGGCAAAGCCATCCTGTTCCTTCATCTCGATCATGATCGATTGTGCGAGCGCCTGCGGCGGAGACTTTCGCAGCTCGACCAACTGGATCGGCGTTGCGACGACGAGGTCGAGCTTGCCGTTGACCGCCGTGTGGTCGTTCATGCTGAAGACTTCATTCGAATTGCCGTCGAAGACGGCCAGCGACCAGAACGGTACGTTGCCACTGGCGAGGAAACGCGCCGGTCCGTCCGAGATCGAGAAGCTGCAGACCGCGGTTCTCAGATAAGGATCGTCGTTGGCAAGGCCGGTCGGGCCAGGCGTGCTGGTCAGCGCAAAGAAACTGTCCATCTCCAAAAGCCCGAGGACGCGGGTATAGGCGTCACGGCCCGTGAACTGCGGCAGCGCCAGCACGATGATGATGTGCAGCAGCGCAGCGCCGACCAGGCCGAGGATCGTGGCAAAGAGAACGCTACGCATCGCCGCAACCCGTCTTGGTGATCACCGGCATGGCGAGATCGATCAGGCCGGAGGAGCCGGCCGTCGGCGTATCGAGCAGCGTCAGCACCAGCCGGAACGTGCCCGCGTGGCGCACGGCCAGCCAATTGTCGGGCTGTGCGTTCGGCGACACATGGATGGTGAAGTTGCTGTTTTCGCCGCGCAGGACCGTCCAGGAGTTGAGCGCGGAGGGGAGGTCGGAGCCGGGCCGCAGCGGCAGGCCCTCTGCATTCGCGGCGTAAAGCGTCCAGAAGCGGGCCTGTGGGGTCAGCCCAGCAACATCATAGGAGCAGGCCGCCTGGAGCTTTTCGCCCTTGCTGTCGGCCTGGGCGCTGAACATCAGCCCTTCGGCGCCGCCATAGAGCAACTCGCCGGCGCGCGCCCGATGCGCCTTGGCATAGGGGTCGGCATTGGCCGTCTGCGCCTCAGGAAAGGCGACCCAAGGGCCGATCGCGATCGAGCCGAAGCCGACGGTCGCTTTCAGCGCCCATACCGCCGAGGCGATGCCGCCGCCGAAGGCGATGGCAAGGGTAAGCGCGACGAGGAAGGGGATTCGAAACAAGGGCGACTCTACCGGATATGGTCCCGCGGCGTAGCACCGCCGGGTTGACCCACTATGTCGCCGAAATCCGCGGCCGGCGCAACGGCGACGACCTCGAACCGGACATCGCAACCGGGATACGAAAGCAAGGCGGGCATGGCCGAACGGTCAGTTGCTGGCTGCATCGGGCTTTGCCTGTCCGGATCGTGGTTCTTCAGCCGCGCCGAGAGAGGCAAGCTTGCCGCCGGCCTTCTCGGGTGCCTTCAGTGCCGGTGCCTTTTCGAAGGTCTCGCCGATGCTGCGCAGAAGCCGGGTGACGTCGGTCGAAAGCGAGCGCGGCCGCACCAACGGCGGCAACGCGTTTTCGTCCGGCTTCGCTGACGCCACCTGCGGCGGCTGCTTTGCCGGCGTCGTCGGCGCGGTAATCCCTGGGATCGTCCGGTGTTCGATGCCCTGCTCGGCGTAGTCCATCAGCCGCTTGAAGGTCATCGCCGGTAGCGAACCGCCGGTCATGTTGTTGGTCGAGGTGTAGTCGTCGTTACCGAACCAGACCGCAGTCGTATAGTCACCGGTGAAGCCCACGAACCAGGCGTCGCGATAGGCCTGCGTCGTGCCGGTCTTGCCGCCGACGACGATGCCGTTGTCGAGCGCGGCCTTGCGCGCCGTGCCGATGATCGGGATCTGCGTCAGCATGGAGTTCATCGACGTGTTGGCGGTTTCGGAGAGGATGCGCCGCGCCGGCGGCGCGTCGCGTCCGAAGTCGTAGAGAATGTCGCCGTCATAGTTGAGGATCTGGCTGATCCCGTGGCGGCGTGACTGCATGCCGCCGGCCGGAAACACCGCGTAGGCGGTCGCCTGGTCGAGCACGGTCACTTCCGATGTGCCGAGCGGCATGGTCTTGTCGGTCCGGATCGGGGTCTCGATGCCCATGTCCTTGGCCGTTTGGGCGATCAGGTCCGTGCCGAGCTTGTCCTTTGCGAGGCGCACGGGAATGGTGTTGATCGACTTGGCGATGGCCGTCAGGATGGTGATGCGGCCGGCATAGCTGCGGCCATAATTCTGCGGCGACCATCCGCGCCAGGTGATCGGCGCGTCGACGACGACCGTCTCCGGCGTCATGCCTTTTTCCATCGCTGCCGCGTAGGTATAGACCTTGAAAGATGAACCCGGCTGGCGCAATGCGCGGGTGGCGCGGTTGAACTGACTCTCGCCATAGTCGCGGCCGCCGACCATGGCGCGCACGGCGCCGCCGTTCTCGACCATCACCAGCGCACCCTGCTTGACGCGGAAGCTCTCGCCATATTGGCGCAGGCTCGATTCCACCGAATCCTCGGCGGCATTCTGCAGGCCCATGTCGATGGTAGTGCGCACGATCAGCGAATGTTGCGCGAAGGGGCGGGCGATGCGCTGGACTTCGTCGAAGGCCCAGTCGAGGAAGAAGTCGGGCGCCTTCACCTGGGCGCGATCGATGACTGTCGCCGGATTGAGGCGCGCGGCGATCACCTGACCCTCGGTCATCAGGCCACCCTGGACGAGGTTGGTCAGAACCTCGTTGGCGCGTCCGCGTGCGGCTGGCAGGTTGACGTGCGGCGCGTAGCGCGCCGGCGCCTTGAAGAGGCCGGCAAGCATCGCCGATTCCGCCAGGCTGACATCGGTGATCGACTTGCCGAAATAGAACTGCGCCGCAGCCGCCGCACCGAAGGTACCGCCGCCCATATAGGCGCGGTCGAGATAGAGCCGGAGGATTTCCTTCTTCGACAGGTTGCATTCCAGCCAGACGGCGAGGAAGGCTTCCTTGATCTTGCGTTCGATCGTCCGCTCGTTCGACAGGAAGAGGTTCTTGGCAAGCTGCTGCGTCAATGTGGAGCCGCCCTGCACGACACCGCCGGCGCGGGCGTTTTCGGTCATGGCACGGGCAAGGCCGAGGAAGTCGATGCCCCAATGGTCGAAGAAGCGCCGGTCTTCGGTCGCCAGCACTGCCTTGATAAGGTGATCCGGCAGCTCGTCGATCGGTACGGAGTCTTCGTGGATGATGCCGCGGTGGCCGATTTCATTGCCGTAGCGGTCGAGGAAGGTGACGGCGAAATCGCTCTGGGCGCGCCAGTTGCCCTTGGTTTCCTCGAAGGCGGGAAGGGCGAGTGCCAGCATCAGCACAGAGCCGACCGTGCCCCAGTTCATGCCTTCGCCGAGCACCTCGAAGACGACTTTCTTCCAGCCCGTGGCGCGGAAGCGGCGGAAGAAGATGGTGGTGTCTTCCCACCATTGCCCCAGCTTGAAGCCGGCATTCCAGACTGTGGAATCGATCCAGGAGTCGATCCTGAGAAAGATGTGCCGTTTCTTCGGCCGATTATCGTCTTTCCTCGGTTCCCGCACGGTCTCAACCACCTGAAGGCTCTACGGCATCATGCCGGCGCCATGTAATATTTGCACGGCGTCAAATTCCAATCTACTTGCATATCGCGCCGCCGGCCTTAAAAAACCGGCAATTTTCTGCGAAATTTCTGTATCGCGAGCGATTTGACGAAAGTGTGATGACGATGGGCGAAATGCCTTTCTGGAAGGCGAAAAGCCTTGAAGACATGACCGACACCGAGTGGGAAAGCCTCTGTGACGGCTGCGGCCTCTGTTGTCTCAACAAGCTCGAGGATTGGGACACGAGCGAGATCGCCTGGACCTCGATCCGCTGTACGCTTCTCGACGGCGAGAGCTGTCGCTGCAAGGACTATCCCAACCGCCAGGCGACTGTGCCCGACTGTATCCAGCTGACGCCGAAGGCCGTGCGCGAGATAACCTGGCTGCCGCCGACCTGCGGCTACCGGCTGGTGGCCGAAGGGCGCGATCTCTATTGGTGGCATCCGTTGATTTCGGGCGATCCGGAAACGGTTCACGCCGCCGGCATTTCCGTCCGCGGCCGCACCGTTGCGGAAGACGGCATCGATGTCGACGATTACGAGGATTATCTCGTCACCTGGCCGCTGGAAGTCGGACAGGAAAACTTGGACTAACAAGGGGTTAGCCGAAGTGGCGGAATCGTTTTGGCAGTGCGGCGCCGGCAGGGCCGTTCTGCCCCAACGAAACTCTAGTGGCTGCCGCCGTTCTTCTTGACGAGGCTTTTCGGCGCAACATTGCGCCATGCCGTTTCCATCGACTGCCGCACGAGATCCTCGTCGGCCTGTACGAAATAGAGCGAGGTCCAGCCACGGTCGCCCCAACCTCCCGGCACCGCGGCGCAGACGCCGGGCTCCATCTCCAGAAGCATGCGCTGCTGATCGGGCGTGAACTTGAAAACGGCGCGCCCGGCTTCCGGCAGGCTCATGAAAATACGCTTCCCAACGCGGAAATCTCGCGTTCCGAAATGCGCATTTTCCTCCGTTCCGGGCAGGCTCAGCGCGAGTCTTTCGATCTCTTCCGTCAGCATGAAGAAAGATTAACATGCTTTTGCCGAATGGCAAAAAGGCTGAAAATCACTACAAAAATTGCAAGGGGCGCCCTTGATGCGCGCGCTCGAAAAGGGCGCTAGCGGAGCCTGATCGGGCTGCCTGGATGGGCTTTGGCATCGGTGGTGCCTCGCCGGCCGCACTGGGGTGGAAACGTCGCGACCAGCGGTGATAGCCTCACCGCCGGTCTGCTAAGGACTCACCGAAAAGCGCTCTGAACGAGCGCTGTCCGACGACAATCTAGGGAAATCGAAGGGCAGGGCTGGTGACGCGCAGGCGCGCCACTCAGGCGGGCCTTATTCCGCCGGTGCGACCGGCTTCGGCGTTGCGTCGCTCGCGGCGCGCATCTCACGCCATTCGCTCTCGAAACGGTCGAGCAATGATTGCGGTACTTTGGACTGCTGAGATGCGGGCTGGTTGTTTGCGAGCGTCTGCATGCGATCCTCCCGGGTTCTGTGACGGTTTCGTGATGTATGATGTGGCGGACAATTTCACATCGCAAAGGCTTTGTAAATCAGTGGCTTAAATCATTTAAACGATTGAAAAATCTTTAAATCGATTAATTTTTCGTTTATACACAGCACGCATCGCGCCTGGTCGTCAACAGGTTTAAGTTGCAGCTATTTTTGAAGTAATTTGCGCGCATAGATTGTGGCAAAAGGGTCGGCCGGTTCGCAGTGCTGTGTCTAAGAAGACGACACTGCTGCGGGCGTGATCGGTGCCGTGGTGACGCATTGCCTCGGCAGGGCCGAGGGCCGTGATGGCCGAGCCTTGTTTGAAAGGGCGCCGAACCTGAATCAGTTTCTGAAGTGTTTGAATCACGCTGCGAGCGACATCCGCCAAGCGATTCAAAAGAATCGGCAAAATGGGTGCGCAGCCATGCCGCCCTCGATCGGGAACGGCGCTGTTTAGGTCAGCAAAACGATCCTAGCGAAACATGCTTAACGAAAGCTGACGGTTGGGCTGTTCCGTCTGGTGGCCTTGGGTTCCGGGCCGCGTTCCTTGCGCGATCGCGTCGCTCAAACTGTCGCAGGACGCGGCTATGGCTAGGCAACGGATTGGCCGATGCGGGTTTCCTCCAGGGAAGAATCGCCGCAATCTAAGGTCGGATTTCGGGGGAGGTGATGCGTTTCCCGATAGTGCTTGCCGGTCCGAAAGGCCGACATTCATTTGCCATTCAGCCTCGTTCGTTTATTCCTTCTGCCATGATGCTTCCCAAGTCGAAAGTGCGTTCATGTCTTCACCAGTGATCATAGCCGCGCTTGCTGCAGGCCTCGCCGGCTTCAGCCCGCCAGCGATCAGCGTGCCGTCGGATCTTGTCGTTCGTGTGGCCGGCGATTGCAGTGCGGCTGCCGCGCAGGTCGTGGCCGACACCGGCGGCGAGTTGCTGTCGGCGCAGCCGACGTCCGATGGTCAGTGCGTGATCACCGTGCTTGTTCCCGGCAATGGCGGTAGGCCGAAGAAGGTAACCGTCAAGGTGCCGATGTAGGCTATCCCTGCAGCGCCGTGTGCCGTATCAGGCGTACGAAGGTCGCTGTAGCACTTTGAATGGCTGCGTGTTCTTATCCTTGAATTGGCCAGATTTGGCGACACATGCAGCAGGATGGCCGCGAGAGGAAGTAAAGACGGATGCGCATTCTGATTGTCGAGGACGACGCCAACCTGAACCGGCAGCTCGCCGAGGTGCTGAAGGAGGCCGGCTACGTCGTTGACCAGGCCTATGATGGCGAGGAGGGGCACTATCTCGGCGACGCCGAGCCCTATGATGCCGTGATCCTCGACATCGGCCTGCCGGAGATGGACGGCATCACCGTCCTTGAAAAATGGCGCGGCGACGGCAAGACCATGCCGGTTCTGATCCTGACGGCGCGTGACCGCTGGAGCGACAAGGTGGCCGGCATCGATGCCGGCGCCGACGACTATGTCGCCAAGCCCTTCCACGTCGAAGAAGTTCTCGCCCGCATCCGCGCGCTGATCCGGCGCGCTGCCGGCCATGCGAGCTCGGAGATCGTCTGCGGCCCGGTCCGCCTCGATACCAAGGGCTCCAAGGCAACGGTCGATGGCGTGGCATTGAAGCTGACGTCGCACGAGTTCCGGCTGCTCTCCTATCTCATGCACCACATGGGGCAGGTGGTTTCGCGCACGGAACTGGTCGAGCACATGTACGATCAGGATTTCGATCGCGATTCCAATACGATTGAAGTGTTCATCGGCCGGCTGCGCAAGAAGATCGGCAACGATCTGATCGAAACGGTGCGCGGTCTCGGATACCGTATGCAAGCGCCGGGCAATGGCAATTAGATCGCTCACCGCACGCGTTCTGGTGGTCTCCACCGTCTGGGCGGTGGTGGCGCTCGTCGTGATCGGCGTGGTGATCTCCGAGCTCTATCGCCAGGGCTCCGAGCGCGGCTTCAAGGACCTGCTGCGCGCCCAGCTCTTCAACGTCGTCAACTCGATTTCCGTCAACGAGAGGACGGTGCTGTCGGGGAGCCCGCAGCTTGGCGACCTCCGGTTCTCGCAGCCGCAGACCGGCTGGTACTGGATCGTCGATCCGATCGGCGAGTTCGACACGCCGCCTTTGATCTCGACCTCGCTCGGCAACGGCAAGCTGCCGATCGCCAGCGTCGACGAGGTGCCCTTCGATACCGGCTATGTCCGCTTCTACACCACCAAGGATCCCTTCGGGAACGAGGTCGAGGTCTCCGAGACCGAGGTCGTTCTCGACATCCAGGGCCACACGGCGCGCTTTCGCGTGGCGGGCAACCGCGATGTGCTCGAGGCCGACATCAACCGCTTCACCCGCAACCTGACGATCGCGCTCTCCATCTTCGGTCTTGGTGGGCTTGGCGTGAACGCGCTCACCATCCTCTTCGGTCTTAGGCCTCTCGATGAGGTCCGGCGCTCGATGGAAAAGATCCGCGCCGGCGAAAGCGAACGCTTGGATGGCGCATTCCCGCGCGAGATCCAGCCGCTCGCCAACGAGGTCAACGCCCTGATCGACAGCAACCGCCGCATCGTCGAGCGCGCCCGCATGCAGGTCGGCAATCTCGCCCATTCGCTGAAGACGCCGATCGCGGTGTTGCTGAACGAGGCGCGGGTGCTCGAGGCATCGCACGGCGAGCTGGTGCGCACCCAGGTCGATGCGATGCAGACCCAGGTTCAGTCCTATCTGAGCCGCGCCCGGATCGCGGCGCAGCGTGAGTCCGTGCTGGCGCGGACCGAAGCGCAGCCGGCGCTCGAACGCCTCGTGCGCGTCATGCGCAAGCTCAATCCGGAAAAGCAGGTTCATCTGTCTATCAACCCGCCGGGACTGGTTCTTGCCATGGAGCTGCAGGACGTCGAGGAGACCGTCGGCAACCTGCTCGAAAATGCCGCCCGCCACGCCCGAGCCGAGGTATGGCTGAACGTCAGGCCGGCGCCGAGCGAGGTTCATGCCAAGGAACCAGGACGGCAGTGGATCGTTCTCGATGTCGACGACGATGGGCCGGGGCTCAACCCCGACCAGATCGCCGTGGCGATGAAGCGCGGCAAGCGGCTCGACGAAAGCAAGCCGGGAACCGGGCTCGGTCTTTCGATCGTCAGCGAGATCGTTCGGGAGTACCAGGGCACCATCACCCTGTCGCGGCGGGACGAGGGAGGCTTGCGGGCGGAACTGGTTTTGCCGGCGGCCGTTTAGAGGGTGCGGGAGAAATACGTGGGTCTGGCGTCGCTCGCTTGCGAATCCATCGTGATTTAGGGGTCACACCCGTGCTTGAAAATGTCACACCCGCAGGGCCCGCCGTTGCCTCGGCACGCGGGGAATGCCAAAAGAAAATCAAGGACTAGTCGTCACCGTGCTCGAATGGAACGAGCTTAAGGATGCGACTTCGGATAGGATGATTGAGTGTCGCGGATCATGAGGAACCAGGCAGAAATGACACGGGCTATTGTCGTCGGCGGCAGGATCGTTGTGGTCGCTTCGGCCGTCGCACTGGCCGGATGCGGCACGACGGGCAGCAAGGGTGCGGCCGCCAGCCTCGGCTCGACGGCGACGCGCGGTGCCACCTCGACCAATTACATCGCGGCACTCCAGGGCGGGGTGATCGCGCGTCTTACCGATCTCGACATCGGAGCATCGGACCGCCAGCGGGCCCTGGAGGCGGAGTACCGCGCACTTGAAGCGGCCCCCGGTGGCCAGCCGGTGACCTGGGACGGGCGCGGCGTCAACGGTTCGGTCGTTGCAGCCGCTCCCTATCAGGTCGGGTCGCAGAACTGCCGCCAGTATAGCCACACGGTTACCGTCAAGGGCCAGCCGAAGACGGCGCGGGGCGCTGCCTGCCGCAACCCGGACGGCAGCTGGACGCCGCTGACCTGAGGCCTGGCGGGCCGGGTCTTCCGGATGCGCCCGGGCGGCTCGATCCGCCGTTGCGGCGAAACGCCTCAAATCTCCGTCATAAGGGGTTTTCGTGTTGGAATGGCATGGGGGCCATAGTATTGAGCTTCCATGTTGTTCTGGATCCTCGTCGCCACCCTGACGGCGGCTGTCGCTGCCGTGCTCATCCTGCCGCTGCTGCGGGCAGGGGAAGCCCCGTCGTCTCCCCACAGCCATGACATCGAAGTCTATCGCGACCAGCTCGAGGAGTTGAAGCGCGACCAGGACAGCGGTCTGATCGGCGGCGATGACGCCGAGCTTGCGCGCGCCGAAGTGGCGCGCCGGCTGCTGGCCGTTGGCGAGAGCGACAGCGAAGTGGCGCCGGCTGCTGCGCCGCGTCGCAGTGTCAGCCGTCTGGCCCAGGCCTTCGTGCTGCTCTGTCTTCCGGCCGTCGGGCTCTGTCTTTACTTGCTGACCGGCAGTCCGGGCCTTCCGGCGCAGCCGCTCGCCGCACGCCTGGCCGATCCCAATGGCGACATCAACATCCTGATTGCCAAGGCCGAGAACCACCTGGCGATAAACCCGAACGACGGCGCCGGCTGGGACCTGCTTGCGCCGATCTACATGCGCAACGGCCGCGTCGAAGATGCGGTCGATGCCTATGACCGGGCGATCCGCCTGCTCGGCCCGACGCCGGCACGTCTTGGCGGCTACGCCGAGGCAATGGTCGTGCAGTCCGACGGCGTCGTGACGAGCAAGGCGCAGGACGCGCTGAAGCAGGCGCTCGCGCTCGACCCCAATGACCCGCGCTCGGAATTCTATCTTGCCCTCGGCCTCAAGCAGGAAGGCAAGAACGCGGAAGCACTGACCGCCTTCAACCGGCTGGTCGCGACGTCGCCGGCCGACGCACCCTGGCTGCCGCTCGTCAAACAGCACGTGGCTGAATTGGGGGGCGCCACCAGCGCTGCAGCGCCGGGCAATCCGAGTGCCGATGATGTGGCTGCGGCCCAGAGCATGAGCGCCGGCGATCGCCAGGAAATGATCCGGGGTATGGTCGGCAGCCTCGAAAGCCGGCTGAAGGAAAATCCGGATAATCTCGAAGGCTGGGCGCGACTGATCCGCTCCCATGTTGTCCTTGATCAACGAGACAAGGCGCTGGCCGCGCTAAGGGAGGGCCTGAAAACCTTCCCGGCCGATGGCGACGGCGGCAAGCAGCTGCTGGCGCTGGCGCGTCAGCTCGGGATTGCCACCGACGGAGTAACGCAATGACGCGCAAACAAAAAAGACTGGCGATCATCGGCGGCGGTGTCGGCTTCCTGGTGCTTGCAGCCTTCCTCGTGATGTTCGCCTTCAGCCAGGCGATCGCCTATTTCTATGTGCCGAGCGACCTCGAAAAGGCCAACGTACCGCCGGGAACCCGCATCCGCCTCGGCGGCGTCGTCGAAGCCGGCTCCGTCAAGCGCGGCGACGGCAAGACGGTGACCTTCACCGTCACCGATACGCTGAGTGGCGTGCCGGTCACCTATACCGGTATCTTGCCCGACCTGTTCCGCGAGGGGCAGGGCGTGGTGACGGAGGGAACCTTCGTCGCGGGAAGCTCGGTCTTCGTGGCCGACTCGGTTCTCGCCAAGCATGACGAGACCTATATGCCCAAGGATGTCGCCGACCGTTTGAAGGCGCAGGGTGTCGAGCTCAGCGGGAAGGAAACCATCAAGTGATCATCGAGCTCGGACACTACGCTCTGGTTCTGGCGCTGGCGACTGCGGTCATTCAGGCGGCCCTACCGATCCTCGGCGCACGGCTGAACGATCGCGGCCTGATGGAGCTGGCCTCCAGTGCCGCCGTCGCCTGCTTTCTGCTCGTCGCTTTCGCCTTTACCGTCCTCACCTTCGCCTACGTGACCTCGGACTTCTCCGTCCGCAACGTCTGGGAAAACTCCCATTCGCTGAAGCCGCTGATCTACAAGATCTCGGGCGTCTGGGGGAACCATGAAGGCTCGATGCTGCTTTGGCTGTTGATCCTGACGTTCTTCTCGGCGCTGGTTGCCGCCTTCGGGCGCAACCTGCCTGAGACGCTGAAGGCAAACGTGCTTGCCGTCCAGGCCTGGATCGCGATGGCCTTCGCGCTCTTCATCTTGCTGACGTCCAATCCGTTCGCGCGGTTGATGCCGGCGCCGGGCGAGGGCAAGGACCTGAACCCGATCCTGCAGGATGTCGGTCTCGCCATCCATCCGCCGCTGCTCTATCTCGGTTACGTCGGTTTCTCCGTCTGCTTCTCCTTTGCCATCGCGGCCTTGATTGAGGGCCGGATCGACGCGGCCTGGGCGCGTTGGGTCCGGCCCTGGACGCTTGCCGCCTGGACCTTCCTCACCGCCGGCATTTCGATGGGCTCCTACTGGGCCTATTACGAGCTCGGCTGGGGCGGCTGGTGGTTCTGGGATCCGGTCGAAAACGCCTCCTTCATGCCCTGGCTTGCGGGAACCGCGCTTTTGCACTCCGCGCTGGTCATGGAAAAGCGCGAGGCGCTTAAGATCTGGACGGTGCTTCTCGCGATCATGACCTTCTCGCTGTCGCTGCTCGGCACCTTCCTCGTGCGTTCGGGTGTCCTGACCTCGGTTCACGCCTTTGCGACCGACCCGACCCGCGGCATCTTCATCCTCGCCATTCTCGTCTTCTTCATCGGCGGCGCGTTCACGCTCTTCGCCTTGCGCGCTTCGCATCTGAAGGCCGGCGGTATCTTCGCGCCGATCTCGCGCGAGGGCGCGCTGGTCTTCAACAACCTCATCCTGACGACGGCGACGGCGACGGTCCTGACCGGCACGCTCTATCCGTTGGTGCTCGAAGCACTGACCGGAGACAAGATCTCGGTCGGCCCGCCCTTCTTCAACATGACCTTCGGCCTCTTGATGCTGCCGCTGCTCTTTGCCGTGCCCTTCGGCCCGCTGCTTGCCTGGAAGCGCGGCGACTTTGCCGGCGTTTCGCAGAGGCTCTTCGCAGCGGTCGCCATCGGCCTGCTCTTCGGTGTCGCCTATTATTACTTCATGAACGGCGGGCCGGTTCTTGCACTCTTCGGCATTGCCCTTGGCGTCTACGTGATCGTCGGGTCGTTGACGGACCTGGCGCTGCGCTCCGGCCTCGGCAAGGTCGCAGGCAACGTCGCCTGGCGGCGCTTCTCTGGCCTGCCGCGTTCGGCTTTCGGCACGGCGCTTGCGCATATCGGCCTTGGCGTCACCCTGATCGGCATCGTCGCCGTCACGGCCTTCGAGACCGAAACCGTCGTGGAGATGAAGCCGGGCATGACGGTCGATGCCGGCGGCTACACCCTGCGCTTCGATGGTATGCGCAATGGCAGCGGCCCGAACTATTCCGAGGAGTCCGGCCACTTCACCATCAGCCGCGGCGGTGTTGCTATTGACGAGGTCTGGTCATCGAAGCGCCTCTACCAGGCGCGCCGCATGCCGACGACGGAAGCCGGCATCCGCACCTTCGGCTTGAGCCAGCTCTATGTCTCGCTCGGCGACCAGATCAGCGAAGGCGGTATCGTCGTGCGCATCTGGTGGAAGCCGATGATCCTATGCATCTGGGGTGGCACCCTGTTCATGATGGCGGGCGGCTTCGTCTCCCTGAGTGATCGCCGCCTGCGCGTCGGCGCACCTACCAAGGCCAAGCGACCGAAGACGGTGCCGGTGGGGGCTGCGGAATGAACCGCCTGCTCCTGGCACTCCTGCTTCTGTTCGCGCCTGTCGACTCGGCCTTTGCCGTCAACCCGGATGAGGTGCTTGCCGATCCCGCGCTCGAAGCGCGGGCGCGGGCGATCTCGGCGGAACTGCGCTGCATGGTCTGCCAGAACCAGTCGATCGACGATTCCAACGCCGAGCTTGCCAAGGACCTGCGGGTGCTCGTGCGTGAGCGGCTGGCCAACGGCGACAGCGACACGGCCGTCATCGATTACGTCGTGTCCCGCTATGGCGAATTCGTATTGCTGAAGCCGCGCTTCGAGACGAAGACGCTGATCCTTTGGGGCATGCCGGCGACCCTGCTCCTCGTCGGGGCGATTACGCTTGTTATCGCCTCTCGCCGTCGCGGCGCCCAGGTAAAAGGGACGCCGCTTTCCGAGGACGAGAAGGAAAAGCTGAAGAAGCTGCTTCAGCCTTAACGCGGCGCTCGCCAAACGCGCATCCGTTGCACCGGCCCCGCACTAATCTTTTGATATCGCTGGAGATCCCCTCCAGTGGCGGGCAATGCCGTTCGCGCCAACGCGCAATTCCCGGTAGGCACTTAGCCAAGCCCGAGCCAGCTCTTCACAACATTACCAAAAATTCATTTTCCGGACAGAACTCAGTAAGGTCCCATCCGTTACATCTTTGGTCATCGGCTGTTCCTCCAGTCAGCCAAAACGAATTCCGCCTTCCCTGAGGCGGTTTCGCAACCAGGTTTCGGTGCCGTCTTCGACGGCATCAAGGAAGAGAAAAGGCAAAACGGATGTTTACGACCAAATCCCTGCGTCCCTCCCTCAAGACCGTTCTGAAGACCTCGACCGTCGCCGGCCTTGCCGCCGTCATGCTGACCTCGGGTCTGCCGGCCAGCATCTCGCAATCCTTTGCCGATCCGGTGAAGGTAGAAGCGCCGTCGGTGCCGAGCTTCGCCAACGTCGTCGAGGCCGTTTCGCCGGCGGTCGTTTCGGTCCGCGTCCAGTCGCGTGCCAATCCGGTGTCGGAAGACGGAAGCGGTTTCGACTTCAATTTCAACGGTCGCGGTTTCGATGATCTGCCGGAAGACCATCCGCTGAAGCGTTTCTTCAAGGAATTCGGCCCGCGCGGCGACGACCGTGCCGACCGCGGCCCCGGCCGTCGTGGCCCGAATGGCGAAGGCCGCCTGCGTCCGACCGCTCAGGGCTCCGGCTTCTTCATCTCCGATGACGGTTACCTCGTCACCAACAACCACGTCGTTTCCGATGGCTCGGCCTTCACCGTCATCCTCAACGACGGCACCGAACTCGACGCCAAGCTGGTCGGCAAGGACAGCCGCACGGATCTCGCCGTGCTCAAGGTCGACGACAAGCGCAAGTTCACCTATGTCAGCTGGGCCGACGACAGCAAGGTCCGTGTCGGCGACTGGGTGGTTGCCGTCGGCAATCCCTTCGGTCTCGGCGGTACGGTAACCTCGGGCATCGTCTCGGCGCGTGGCCGCGACATCGGCTCCGGCCCCTATGACGATTACCTGCAGGTCGACGCGGCAGTGAACCGCGGCAACTCGGGTGGCCCGACCTTCAACCTCTCCGGCGAAGTCGTCGGCATCAACACGGCGATCTTCTCGCCGTCGGGCGGTGGCAACGTCGGTATCGCCTTTGCCATCCCGTCAACCGTTGCCAAGGATGTGGTTGCCGACCTGATCAAGGACGGTTCGGTTTCCCGCGGCTGGCTTGGCGTGCAGATCCAGCCCGTCACCAAGGACATCGCCGAATCGCTCGGCCTTTCGGAAGCAAGCGGCGCGCTCGTCGTCGAGCCGCAGGCCGGTTCGCCGGGCGAAAAAGCCGGCATCAAGAAGGGCGATGTCGTAACCGCGCTGAACGGCGATACGGTCAAGGATCCGCGTGACCTTGCCCGCAAGGTTGCGGCGATCCGCCCGGGCACCACGGTCGACCTGGCCCTGTGGCGCGACGGCAAGGCGGAAACCGTCAAGCTCGAAATCGGCACGCTGCCGAAGGACGACAAGGAAGCTGCCAAGAGCCAGGACGACCAGTCCGATGAAGCCCAGCCGTCGAGCGAGCAGGCACTGGCCGACCTTGGCGTCTCGGTCGTGCCGTCCGATGATGGCAAGGGCGTCACTATCGCTTCGGTCGACGAAGACTCCGATGCCAGCGATCGCGGACTGAAGCAGGGCGAAAAGATCGTCTCGGTGAACAATCAGGAAGTGAAGTCCGCCGACGACATCCTGAAGGTCATCAACACTGCCAAGAAGGACGGTCGTAGCAAGGCGCTCTTCCAGATTGAGGCCCAAAACGGCAGCCGCTTCGTGGCCCTTCCGATCGACAAGGGCTGATCGCGGCAGTCAGATGATTGACCGGAGCGCCGCGATTTCCAAGTGATGTCGCGGCGCTCGCCGTTTGGAGCGGGATGTGAAAAGGTGTGTGCGGTTTTCCGCCCGCGTCCCGCTCTCCCTCACGAGAGCACTCGCCAACCCGGTTGTCGAAAGTCGAAACCGGTTGAGACAGACAGGGGTCCGGGACTATGGTCGCGCGTATGAAGATTCTCATCATTGAAGACGATCTCGAGGCGGCAGCCTACCTGGCGAAAGCCTTCCGCGAGGCGGGCATCGTGTCCGATCACGCCAGCGATGGCGAGAGCGGCCTGTTCATGGCCAGCGAGAACAATTACGACGTTCTCGTGGTGGACCGCATGCTGCCGCGTCGAGACGGTCTCTCTGTCATCACCGAGCTTCGCCGCAAGGACATCCACACGCCGGTGCTGATCCTGTCGGCGCTCGGCCAGGTGGACGACCGGGTAACGGGTCTGCGCGCAGGCGGCGACGATTATCTGCCGAAGCCCTATGCCTTCAATGAGCTGCTCGCTCGCGTCGAGGTGCTCGGCCGCCGCAAGGGCACGCCGGATCAGGACATGGTTTACCGCGTCGGCGATCTGGAACTCGACCGCCTGTCGCATTCCGTGCGCCGGCAGGGAAAGGAAATTCCCCTGCAGCCGCGCGAATTCCGCCTGCTCGAATATCTCATGAAGAACGCCGGCCAGGTCGTCACCCGCACGATGCTGCTGGAAAACGTCTGGGACTACCACTTCGACCCGCAGACCAACGTCATCGACGTGCATGTCTCGCGGCTGCGCTCGAAGATCGAGAAGGACTTCGATGTGCCGCTGCTGCGCACGGTGCGCGGCGCCGGCTACATGATCAAGGATGACCGGGCGCCCGCATGAGCAAGCTTCGCGTTCTCTTCAGAACGACCGCGGTCCGGCTTTCCGCCCTCTACCTCATCCTCTTTTCGCTCTGTGCTGCCTTTCTCGTCATCTACGTCACCGGCATGTCTGAGCGGCTGCTGCAGCAGCAGACCCGTGATGCGGTCACCGCCGAGGTGGCGCAGATCGAGCAGGTCTATAGCCGCGCAGGCATGAACGGCCTGTTGCGCTCGCTTGAGCGGCGGGCACGTCAGCCGGGCGCCAATCTCTACGTGATCGCGGGACCGAGCGGCGAAATCCTCGCCGGCAACGTCGCGAGCCTGGAGCCGGGCCTGCTCGACAGCGAAGGCTGGACCGAGCGTCCTTTCGCCTATCAGCGCTATACGGACGAGAGCAAGAAGGACACCCATGTGGCGCTTGCCCATGTGCTGGTGCTCGACAATGGCCTGCGCATTCTCGTCGGCCGCGACCTGCAGGAGCCACAGAAGTTTCGCGCGCTCGTGCGCCAGGCGCTGATGGTGGCGCTCGGCGTCATGGGGCTCGGCGCGCTCGTTATCTGGTTCGGCATTGGTCGCAACGCCCTGAAGCGCATCGACCGCATGTCGGAGGCGAGCACCAAGATCATGGCCGGCGATCTGTCGCAGCGTCTGCCGATGAGCGGTTCGGGCGACGAGTTCGACCGGCTGTCGGAATCGCTGAACGCCATGCTCAGCCGCATCGAGAAACTGAACGAAGGGCTGCGACAGGTCTCCGACAACATCGCCCACGATCTGAAGACGCCGCTGACGCGGCTGCGCAACAAGGCGGAAGCGGCCCTTGCCCGCAAGGGCACGAGCCAGCGCGGCGCGCTGGAGGAGATCATCGGCGAATCCGATCAACTGATCCGCACCTTCAACGCGCTTCTGATGATCTCGCGCGTCGAGGCCGGCTCGTCTGCCGCCGAGATGAGCGACATCGACCTTTCGCAGATCGTCGCCGATTGCGTCGAGCTCTACGAACCGGTGGCCGAAGATGGCGGCCTGAAACTCGAAGCCGACGTCGCCCCGGAACTGGTTATTTCTGGCAACCGCGAACTGATCGGCCAGGCCCTCGGCAACCTCATCGACAACGCCATCAAGTATGCCGATGGCGCCGAGAACCCCCTGATCAAGGTCTCGCTGGAAAAGCGCGAGGGGAGTGTGTTGCTGTCGGTTGCCGATCACGGTTCGGGCATACCTGCGGCGATGCGCGACGAGGTGATCAAGCGCTTCGTACGCCTGGACGAGAGCCGGTCCAAGCCAGGCACCGGCCTTGGCCTGTCGCTGGTCGAGGCAGTCATGGAAATGCACCATGGCGCGTTGCATCTCGCCGACACGGTTCCGTCCGCCGAAGGCGGCAAGGGTCTGACGGTTCAGATGGTTTTCCCGGTGGCGGCAACCTGATAGACCGGTTCTGGGAGAACGAGGCGGAGTGAGGCAGCGCGCGGCCGTTGCGCGCGTCGGCTCCGGCGAAAGGGAGACGGCATGCAGGAACAGGTGCAGAAGTGCTGGGCGGTCGAGACGACACCGATCCGTGCGGCGACACAAGCCGATGCCAAAACAGCGCTTTCGGTCTTGAAGGATATGGCCAAGGGCCACGAAAAGGTCGCAAGCCTGCTTGCGTCCGACACGCCGTTCAAGACTTTCATCGTCTCGGCCTTTGCCCTTTCCCCATTCCTGCGCGATACCGGCGACAGCCGACCGGCTATTCTCGAAGAACTTCTGTCGACCGAACTCACGGCTTTCCTGAGCGAGCGCGTACGCCGCGCCCGCGATGCCTGGAAGCCGAACGAGGGCGGCGCGGCATTGCCGGATACCGAGATCATGGCGCGGCTGAGACGCGCCAAGCGTGAGCTCGCCTTCGCGGTTGCTCTCGCCGATCTCTCCCGCCATTTCGACGGGCGCGAAACCACCCGCTGGCTCAGCGAATTCGCCGGTGCGGCCGTCTCCGCGACGATCGACCACCTGCTCTTGAGCGCGCACGAGAGCGGCAAGCTGAAGGTCAAGGATGTCGCAAACCCCAGCGCCGGTTCCGGTGTCGTCGTGCTCGGCATGGGCAAGCTCGGCGCCTTCGAGCTCAACTATTCCTCGGATATCGACCTCGTCGTCTTCTACGATCCGCAGTCCGGCATCATCGTGGACCGCGACGATGCCTCGGAAACTTTCGGTCGGTTGCTGCGCCGCTTGATCCGCATCCTGCAGGAGCGTAGCGGCGACGGGTACGTCTTCCGCACCGACCTGCGCCTGCGCCCGGACCCAGGTTCGACGCCGCTGGCGATCCCGGTCGAAGCGGCGATGCTCTATTACGAAAGCAGGGGGCAGAACTGGGAGCGCGCCGCCTTCATCAAGGCGCGGCCCGTCGCCGGCGACATCGAGGCCGGCGAGCACTTCCTCAAGGACCTGGTCCCCTTCGTCTTCCGCAAATATCTCGACTATGCGGCGATCGCCGACATTCATTCGATCAAGCGGCAGATCCATGCCCACAAGGGACACGGCGAGATCGCGGTCAAAGGCCACAACATCAAGCTCGGCCGCGGCGGTATCCGCGAGATCGAGTTCTTCGTCCAGACCCAGCAACTGATTGCCGGTGGCCGCATGCCGGACCTGCGCCAGCGCGCAACCGAGCCGATGCTGCGGGCGCTCGTCAAGGCCGGCTGGATCGACGAGGAGACGGCCGACGAACTCGTCGAGGCCTATTGGTTCCTGCGCGATGTCGAGCACCGGATCCAGATGGTGCGCGACGAGCAGACCCATGTCCTGCCCGAGACCGAAGCGGAGCTGAAGCGCATCGCCTATATGCTCGGCTTCGAGGATACGGCCGCCTTTTCCAAGGCCCTGTCGCGCGTGCTCAAGACCGTCGAGCGCCGCTATGCCCAGCTCTTCGAACAGGAAGCCAAGCTCTCGACCGAGACCGGAAACCTCGTATTCACCGGCCAGCGCGACGACCCGGACACGCTGGAGACGCTGAAGAAGCTCGGCTTCCAGCGGCCGTCGGATATCTCCCACACGATCCGCACCTGGCACTATGGCCGCTACCGCGCGACGCAGTCGGTGGAGGCGCGCGAGCGTCTGACCGAGTTGACGCCGGAGCTGCTGCGGGTCTTCGGCGAAAGCCGCCGGGCCGACGAAGCGCTGCTGCGGTTCGACAACTTCATCTCCGGCCTGCCGGCGGGTATTCAGCTCTTCTCGCTGCTCGGCAACAATCCGGGCCTCCTGTCGCTGATCGTCAATGTCATGTCGTCGGCGCCAAGGCTTGCGGAAATCATCGCCGCGCGCCCTCATGTCTTCGATGGCATGCTCGATCCCGGCCTGCTCGCCGAACTGCCGACGCGGGAGTATCTGGCGCCACGCATCGCCAATTTCGTCGGCGGCGCAAGGCACTATGAGGAGGTGCTCGATCGCCTCAGGATCATCGCCGCCGAGCAGCGCTTCCTGATCGGCATCCGGCTTTTGACCGGCGCAATCTCCGGCGCGCAAGCCGGCCGTGCCTTTACCGATCTTGCCGACCTCATCATCGCTGCGGCGGTGAAGGCGGTCGAGGATGAAGTCCGCTCCGTTCATGGCGATTTCCCCGGTGGCCGTATCGCCGTCGTCGGCATGGGCAAGCTCGGCAGCCACGAGCTGACCGCGGGCTCGGACGTCGACCTGATCCTGCTCTACGACTACGACGAGACGGCAACGGAATCCGACGGCGCCAAGCCGCTTGATCCGACGCGTTATTTCACGCGGGTGACGCAGCGCCTGATCGCCGCACTTTCCGCGCCGACGGCGGAAGGCATTCTCTACGAGGTCGACATGCGGCTTCGTCCCTCGGGCAACAAGGGCCCGGTTGCAACCCGGATCAACGCCTTTGCCAAGTACCAGCGCGAAGAAGCCTGGACCTGGGAGCATCTGGCTTTGACCCGGGCGCGCTGCATCTGCGGCGACGACCGGCTGATGGCCGAGGCCAACGGGATCTTCGCCGAGATCCTCGGGCGCAAGCGCGATGTTACCAAGGTTAGCGCCGACGTGATCTCCATGCGCGAGATGATCGATAGCGAGAAACCGCCGAGCGATATCTGGGACTTCAAGCTGATCCCGGGCGGTCTCGTCGATATCGAGTTCATTACCCAGTATCTGGCGCTCGTGGCCCCGGCCAAGGGCGTTCAGCCGCTGACATCGGGCACCAATACCGCCGACGCGTTGAAGCTGCTTGGTGACGCGTTGATGAACCCGAACGATCTCGATGTGGCGCTGGAGGCGCTGCATCTTTTCACCGAACTGTCCCAGATTGTGCGGCTTTGCATCGAGGGCGAGTTCGAGCCGAAGGAAGCGCCGGCGGGCCTGATCGATCTCGTCTGCCGGGCAGGGGACTATCCGGACCTTAAAACCTTGGAGGGAGACGTCCGCAGGCTTTCCAAGTCCGTGCGGCGCGTCTTCCAATCCGTCGTTTCGGGGTGAATGGGGCCGCGCGGAATGCGGAAGGCGCGCGGACGTCCGCGCGCTGATTGAGACCTACCTCAGGTGCGGTCCGGGATCCTGACCGAAATGATGGTCCCGACATTCTCGGTCGAGTGTATTCTCATGCTGCCGCCGTGTAGGCGGGTGAGCGAACGCGAGATCGCGAGCCCCAGGCCGGATCCGCCCTTGCTCTTGGCGTACTGGCTCTGCACCTGTTCGAAGGGCTGGCCGATCTTCTGAAGCGCGTCGCGCGGAATGCCGATGCCGGAATCGGCGATGGTGAGTGTCACCGCGCCCGTCACCTTGCGTGCCCGAAGCGAAATCCGCCCGCCCTCATTGGTGAACTTGACCGCATTGGACAGGAGGTTGAGCAGCACCTGCTTCATGGCCCGCCGATCGGCGACCATGGTCAGGCCCGACGAGATCTGCTGCACCACGTGAATGTTCTTCTGCTCGGCCGGTATCGTCGTAAAGCGCAGCGTTTCCTCGATGAGGGGCGCGAGATCGATCGTCTCGCGGCTGATGCGCATGTGCCCTGCCTCGATCTTCGACATGTCGAGGATGTCGTTGATGACGTTCAAGAGATGCTTGCCGCTCTCATGGATGTCGCGCGAATACTCGTTGTACTTCTCCGAGCCGAGCGGCCCGAACATCTGGTTCTGCAGGATCTCCGAGAAGCCGAGGATGGCGTTGAGCGGCGTGCGCAGCTCATGCGACATGTTCGCGAGGAACTCGGACTTGGCGCGGTTGGCCGCTTCCGCGCGGTCCTTTTCGACCTGGTAGTTGGAATTGGCGATCGAAAGCTCTGTCTTCTGCCGCTCCAGCGTCATGCGCGAGGCCGAGAGGTCGCCGATGGTGGCCATCAGCCGCCGTTCGGATTCGCGCAGGCGCACCTGGTGGCGCTTCAGGAGCGTGATGTCGGTGCCGACGGAAACAAGGCCGCCGTCGCGCGTGCGCCGCTCGTTGATCTGCAGCCAGCGCTCGTCCGCAAGCTGGACTTCGCTCGTCTGCGACTGGTTGCTGTGATCCGGGTCGGCGATCCGCCGCTCGACCACTGGCCGCGCTGCCGCCGTATGCACGGCGATGCGTTCGGTGCCGGGAACCAGCACATGATCGGGAAGCTTGTAGGCCTCCTGGAAGTGGGTGTTGCACATCACGAGGCGGTCGTGCTTGTCCCAGAGCACGAAGGCCTCGGAGGTACATTCGATGGCGTCGGCAAGCCGCTGGTCGGCCTCGGCGTAGCGCTGGGCAAGCCGGTGCTGTTCGGTCACGTCCATGGCGATGCCGATCAGATGCGCCCGGCCCGAGGCGGTGCGGATAATCTCGGCGCGGGCGCGCAGCCACACGTAGTGACCGTCCGCATGGCGCATGCGGAACACCTGGTCGATCTGGCGCGCGTCGCCGCGGGCGATCGTGCGGGCGACGCTGTAGATGCCGTGATCGTCAGGGTGCATCAGACGTGCGGCGTCGCCGAAGGAGAGCACGCTGCTTTCGCCTGGCATGCCGAGCATTTCGTACATCGAGCGCGACCAGAACAGCCGACGGTTGGCGAGATCGAAATCCCAGAGGCCGCAGCGGCCGCGCGAGAGCGCCGTCTCGACCCGCAGGTTCGATTCGGCAAAGACCGAATCGGCATCGCGGGCGCGTTTTGCCTGGATGTAATAGGCGTAGAGCACCATCAAGAGGATGGCCGAGATGCCGGCAAACAGCGTGACGTTCAGCGAAACCTCGTCTCGCCAGGTCGTCTCGAGCTGGGTGACCGGCGTTGCGGCCAGCACGACGCCGGCCGCATCGGGCAGCTGCGCCAACGCCACGATGTGGTCGGCGCCGGCGATCGCCGTTTTCATGATGCTCGAATGCTCGCCGAAATATTGCAGCGTCGCGATGTCGGGCGCGGCCGCGGCGAGCGTGCGACCGATGAGCGGGCCACCGCCTTCGGTGCTTGCGAAGATCCGCCCGTCCTTGCGCACCGCGAGGATGAACGTGCCGGGATCGAGCATGCCGGTCGGCAGAAACTGGCTGAAGCGTTGCTCCGCCTCGGCGCGCCGGCCCTCATCGAACAGCGCGACGCCGTCCGTCTGGAAGGCGGCAACGGCGATCGCCGCCGCAAGGCCGACGGTCTGGCGCGAGCTTTCCTCCATGCGGGCGTGCTCGTCCATGATGCTGGACATGCGCGAAACCGCCACGATAATCAGGAACGCAATGATCAGGATTGGGATGGAGCGCTTGAGAACGGGCTCCGCGTTTGCCAGGCGGCGCGAAGCCGGCCCGGCAAAGATCTTCGCCTGCGAGATAAACTCCTGCTCCAGGCCGGTGACGCCTGGAAGCTTGAGTCGCAACCGCCCGTCGGCTGCGCTCGCTGGTCGCGCGTCCGCCATCTTTCCCAATGCTCTAAACCCTCTGATGATTCGGCGCGCCGCTCGCCCGAATCTGACTCAATGAATCACAGGGCGATTCGCCTTGTCCAGAGGCGCTGGTAAAGATTTGTTAACCATTTCTTATCGTTGGAAAATAATAGGCCGGGTCGCGCTACAGCGCCGCGCGTCTTAGTCAGACGCGCAAAGGCCGCTGTAACACTTTGATTTGCTGCATGTCTTTTCCCTTAAATCGAGGTCGATTTAAGGAGACATGCAGTAGCGGCCCGGCCCCAGGAAAATCAGGCTTTGGCGATGCTCAGGCCTTGAGCATGCGCTCGACGATGTCGCCGACATCGGCCGAAAGTTTCGGTGCGCCGGCGATCTCCTTCAGCGCCTTGCGGGCATGCCCGGCACGCTTGTCCTCCAGCGAACGCCAGGAGCGCATGGAGGTCAGGATGCGGGCCGCAAGCTGCGGATTGCGCGGGTCGATGTCGAGGATCTGGCGCGCGAGGAAGCGGTAGCCCTCGCCGTCGGCGCGGTTGAAGCCGGTCGGGTTGGCAAAGGCGTAGGTGCCTACCAGCGAGCGCACGCGGTTCGGATTGTTGCCGTTGAACAGAGGCTCGTCCATCAGCGCCTTGATGCGATCGAGCGTTCCAGCGCCCGGGATCGTCGCCTGCACGGCGAACCACTTGTCGATGACGAGCGCGTTGTCGGCGAAACGGGTGCGGAATGTTGCAAGCGCCTCTGCCGCCTCGGCCGAATCCGGGAAGCGGTGCGCGAGCAACGCCAGCGCATGGCTGAGGTCGGTCATGTTGTTGGCCGCCGCAAAGGCCTTCGCCGCACGCTCAGGGCCGTCGTCGGCCTGAACGAGGTAGGTGAGCGCGCTGTTGCGCAGTGCCCGCCTGCCGGCGCTTGCCGCATCCGGGCTGAACTCGCCGCCGGAGACGAGCTCGTCGGCGAGCTTGAGGAAGGTGTCGCGCCCGGCGACGGCAACAGCCGTCAGGATCTGCTGGCGAGCCGCGTGGATTGCGTCCGGATCGTTGTTGGTGCCGATCTCGCGGGCGATATCGGATTCGCTCGGCAGTGCCAGCGCCTGCGAACGGAAGGCCGGCTCGAGGCTGTCGTCGGCCGCGGCCCGGATCAGGCCGTCGATCAGCGCCTTGTCCGCGGTGACTGGCTTGCCGGCGCGGACATTCGCCGTCGCCTCGACGAGATTGCCAAGCGCGATGGCGTTGAGCGCCTGCCAGCGGGCGAAGAGGTCGCTTTCGTGGTGCGCGATCAGCGCGAGGTCGTCGGCGCTCTGCTCGATATGCAGGTTGATCGGCGCGGAGAAGCTGCGGTTGAACGACGGAACCGGGCGCGAGGGGATGCCCGAGAAGACGACCGTCTGCTTGCACTCCGTCAGATGCAGGACATCGTCGGTCATGTCGGCGCCGGAAACGGCGGTAAGGGCCGCTTCGCTGCCGTCTTCGAGCAGCAGACCCATCTTCAGCGGAATGTGCATCGCTTCCTTGGCGCTCTGTCCGGGCGTCGGCGGCACGGTCTGTTCGAGCGACAGGGTAAAGGTCTGCTTGGCGGCGTCATAGGCGCCCGAAGCGGTGACCAGCGGCGTTCCGGCCTGGTGATACCAGAGGGCGAACTGGCGCAGATCCCGACCGCTTGCCGCCTCGAAGCAGGCGACAAAATCCTCGATCGTCACCGCCTGGCCGTCGTGCCGGTCGAAATAGAGATCCATGCCCTTCTTGAACAGATCGCGGCCGAGGATGGTCGCAATCATGCGGGTGACTTCCGACCCCTTTTCATAGACCGTCGTCGTGTAGAAGTTGTTGATTTCGCGGTATTTCGTCGGACGCACCGGGTGGGCAAGGGGACCGGCATCCTCGGGGAACTGCTCCGACTTCAGATGACGCACTTCGGCAATGCGCTTGACTGCGCGCGAGCGCATGTCGGCGGAGAATTCGTGGTCACGATAGACCGTCAGGCCTTCCTTCAGGCAGAGCTGGAACCAGTCGCGGCAGGTGATGCGGTTGCCGGTCCAGTTGTGGAAATATTCGTGCGCGATGATCGCCTCGATATTGGCGTAGTCCGCATCGGTCGCCGTTTCCGGGTCCGCAAGCACGTATTTGTCGTTGAAGACGTTGAGGCCCTTGTTCTCCATGGCGCCCATGTTGAAGTCGGAGACGGCGACGATCATGAAGATGTCGAGGTCGTATTCGCGACCGAAGGCCTCTTCGTCCCACTTCATCGAGCGCTTGAGCGCATCCATGGCGTAGGAGGCGCGGGGCTCCTTACCGTGTTCGACATAGATCTTCAGCGCGACGTCGCGGCCGGACATGGTCGTGAAGGTATCCTCGACCACGCCGAGGTCGCCGGCGACCAGCGCAAAGAGATAGCTCGGCTTCGGATGCGGATCGAACCAGGCGGCGAAGTGACGGCCGTCGCCCATGTCGGCGCCGCCGAGATAGTTGCCGTTCGAAAGCAGGAGGGGAGAGGACGCCTTGTCGGCGATGATGTTGACCGTGTAGACGGCGAGCACATCGGGACGATCGGGGAAATAGGTAATGCGGCGGAAGCCTTCGGCTTCGCACTGGGTGCTGTAGACGCCGTTGGTACGGTAAAGCCCCATGAGCTGCGTATTGGTCTCGGGCGAAAGCAGCGTGGTGATGGTGATTTCGAACGGGGCGGTTTCGGGCAGGCCGCGGATCGTCAGCGTATCGTCGGCGAGATCGTAGAGCGACGTCGCAAGCTCTTCCTGGTCGAGCAGCAGGCCGGTCATGGTCAACTCGTCGCCATCAAGCACGAGCGGCGCGGCACTGTCGACACCTTCGCGGCGATGGAAGATCAGCCGGGCCTCGACCTTGGTCTCCTTCGGGTCTAGCTCGAAGGTCAGATCCACTCTCTCCAGAACGAAGTCGGTCGGCCGGTAGTCTTCCAGATGAATGATCTGGCCAGTATTTGTCCGCATGGTCAGTCCCGCTTGCACCGTTCTACTGGAGAATTTGTAGAGGGCGCCTGTGATGGTGAAAAGGCCAAGGGGCGAAAAGCTGGGCTGTGCCACACGATTGTGATGCCGGCGACCGCACTTCCGGCAGAAAAGACATGGCGTCCGTTAATCTTCCCGCTCCCTTATCGGACCGATGTGTACCGAAGTGGGACTAACAAGACATGAATTGGAAAGGTTTTTTTCGGGGCGGCTAAAGAAAAGCCGGCCGCCCTACTGTCGAAGGTTAATCGATCAAGAAAAAACGTCATTCATCACGAAGTTTGATCCGACTTTCCTGCGAAGCGTCGCTAAGGTGATGGGGTCCTGCAGCGGTTCTCTCCGCTGAAAAATCTCCAAACCAGCCCGCGTGCCTGCTGATTGCCGGTCAAGGCTGTTCGAAAAGTGCCCTCAATGAATGCGGAAGTCGAAAGCCCGATGAAGGGGATCCTGCTCAAGGTCCTTTCCGTCGTCATTTTCGTTTGCATGTCGACGCTGATCAAGGCGGCCGGAAACGAGATCGCCACCGGCCAGATCACCTTCTACCGCTCGGCCTTCGCCATGGTGCCGATCCTCGGTTATCTCGCTCTTCGCGGACAGTTGCGCGACGCTTTCAAGACCAAGGACATCACTGGCCATATCGCTCGCGGCTTCATCGGCATTCTCGCAATGAGCTTCGGCTTCTACGGTCTTGTGCACCTGCCGCTGCCTGAAGCCATCGCCATCGGCTATGCCATGCCGCTGATCGCGGTCGCCTTCGCCGCAATCTTTCTCGGCGAATCCGTCCGGCTTTATCGATGGTCGGCGGTCGTCATCGGGCTGGTCGGGGTGATGATCATCACCTGGCCGCGGCTGACGCTGTTCGAAGAGGGGGGCTTCGGTTCGTTCGAGGCCATGGGGGCGGCCGCGGTGCTGGTCTCGGCGGCGCTCGGCGCCGTTGCGATGGTGCTGGTGCGAAAGCTCGTCAAGAATGAGCGTACCCACACGATCGTGCTCTATTTTTCGCTGTCGGCTTCGGTCTTCTCTCTCGCGACCTTGCCTTTCGGCTGGCCGTCGATTTCGCGCGAAGCCTTCCTGCTCTTGATGTTTGCCGGTTTCTGCGGCGGTGTCGCCCAGATCCTTCTGACCGAGAGCTATCGCCATGCCGACATGTCGACGATCGCACCGTTCGAATACACCTCGATCGTGCTCGGCCTGATCATCGGATACTTCCTGTTCGACGATGTACCGACGGCCACCATGCTTGTCGGCACAGCCATCGTCGTCGGCGCCGGCATCTTCATCATCTTTCGCGAGCACCGGCTCGGCCTCGAGCGCCGGGGCGCCCGCAAGCATGTGACGCCGCAGGGCTGAGCCACGGCCTATGGCCGCGGGTTTTCCCAGGCCGGGACCGTGTCGTCGTCGATCAGCGGTTCCTGTGCCGCCTGCAGGGCAGCCGGGCTCGTCACATCGGGGCCGGGTGTCGGCATGACGCTCGTCGCCTGGAAGTCGGTCTTGACGACGAGCCCCTTGTGCTGCTCGCGCCGCAGAATGCGCCAGGCGGCATAGCCGCCATAGAGCGCGAAGTAGACGGCAAGGAC
Source organism: Ensifer sp. PDNC004 (assembly GCF_016919405.1). Lineage (NCBI taxonomy): Bacteria > Pseudomonadati > Pseudomonadota > Alphaproteobacteria > Hyphomicrobiales > Rhizobiaceae > Ensifer > Ensifer sp. PDNC004. Next base: position 1,757,008 of record NZ_CP070353.1, on the reverse strand, counting down.
GAGAAACAGCGCCGCCGGGCCGAAACGGTCCATGACCGGACCGACCATGAGCGGGCCGGAAATCGTGCCGAGCCCGTAGGTGATCATCAGGCCCGAGGACGTCTCGACATATTCGTTGGGCTTGGCAAGGTCGTTGGCATGCGCGACGTTCAGCGCGTAGATCGGGAAGAGCACCGATCCGACGAAGGCGGCGATGATGTAGAGAACAGCGGGCTGGCTGCCGATCGATGCCGACATCACCAGGCACGAGATAACGCCGACGCTGCCGCAGCCGACCATGACGATGCGCCGGTCGATCTTGTCGGAAAGACGCCCGATGGGGATCTGCGAGAGGGCGCTACCCGTCAATAGCGAGGCGAGCAGTGTGGCGCCTTCCGCCGTCGAAAGTCCGATCTTCTGGGTGAAGACGCCGCCAAGGTTCAGCCAGGCGCCCGACAGCGCGCCGGCAAGAAAACCGCCGACCACGGCAACCGGCGAGCGGCGAAAGAGGGCGGGGATATCGAACTTCGCCTGGGCCGGCGGCGCCGGCATGGGGGATGAGGAGAGCGCCGTCGGCAGCAGCGCCAGCGAGAAGAGCACGCTGCAGAGCATGAACAGCGACGTGTTGGTCGGATCGCCGAGTGGCACCATGTATTGTCCGCCGATCGTGCCGACCATCGTCGTGATCAGGTAGAGCGAAAAGAGCAGGCCGCGGTTTTCATTGGTGACGCGCTCGTTGAGCCAGCTTTCGATGACGAGATAGCTGCCGGAGATGGCAAATCCGGCGATGGCGCGGAACACGATCCAGGCGCGCCAGTCGACGATGAGGCCGCAGAGCAGGATCGCGATGGAGAGCAGGGTGATCAGCGCGGTGAAGACGCGCACGTGGCCGACTCGCAGCACGAATTTCGGCGTGACGACGCAGGAGATCGTGAAGCCGACCGTATAGCCGGTGGCAATCACCGAGACCGTCAGCGTCGACCAGTTCTCCGCGACGGAGCGCACGGGGATAACATAGCTCTGCAGGCCGAAGCCGACCATCATGAGCAGGGTCGACACCATCAGGCTGAAGACGGAAGCGAGGCTGGCCAGCATCGGCGCTCCTGGAAACGTGGCGCTTCGTCATTTGTCCGATGACAAGCAAACGCAGATGGAGCGAGGAACGGTCTGGCGGGACCGGATGAGCCTGACACTCCTTAGTCGGGACGAGTGTGGCTCTATCCAGTTTTCTACGCCCTGTCGATTGCGACAGGCGATGGCAAAAAGGCGGTGTGTTGGTCTTCGGGCAGCGATCAGTTCGGCAGCAGCGGGCTTACGGCCATGCGATGGGCGCGGCGTGCATCCTGCTTGGTGCTGAGAACGGTGTATTCGCGCGAGGCGCGCACGGCCGTACCGATGTCGTAGATCGAATCGAGCAGGACCTTGAGGCTGGCGATTGGCTTGGTCATGGGTTCGTTCCTTTCTTCGTGCCGGGTCAAACGACGTGTCACGCGATACGCAAGGCCGCGTATCGCGTGGGGATCAGCGCTGGATGAAGTCGGCGAAAATCTGCGCCGGACGGGTGGTCCGGGCGAGGCCGATCGCGGTCATCTGCTCGTTGGCTGCCGTGCCAAAGCGGTTGAACGGCGTCCGGTAAGCAGCGCCGGTGTGGCGGAGCGTCTCAAAGCTGCTGTGGATCGGACGAAAGCGGGCAGTCATGGTTCAATTCCTTAAATCCCATTCCTCCCGTGCCAGTATATTGCGCTGCAACATACCATTTTGCAATGCGTCAAAATGCGCCGCTGATATGCGCAGGCCGCATGGCTTTCTTCATACTTTGTTCATGAAACGGGCAGGCGGGCGAGAGCACCATCCGGGCAGGGCGCTTTCCTCGGGATCAGCCGTGAATGCGGGCCTTGAAGGCAAGCAGGTCCTGCCAGACGAAGCGCTTGTTGATCGGCGCGGTCACCAGGTCTTGCGGATGCAGGGTGGCAAGGGTCGGCACGTTGATGCCGCCGATCGCAAGCTCGCGCCATTCGCCGCGAAGCTGGTGGATCGTGTCGTTGCCGCCGAAGAAGAAACGGGCGGTGAAATTGCCGAGCAGCAGCAGATGCTTGGGCTCTGCCAGTGCGATCTGGCGTTCGATGAAGGGGCGGCAGATGTCAGCCTCGCGCGCCGTCGGTACGCGGTTGCCCGGCGGGCGCCAGGGCACGACGTTGCTGAGCAGCACGCCTTCGCGCGTAAGGCCGATGCCGGCGATCATCCGGGTCAGCATCTCGCCGAGGCGGCCGGCAAAGGGCTGGCCGTCGCGATCGTCGTCGGCATAGGGCATCGGGCCGACGATCATGATGCCGCTTGCCGCATCGCCTTCGGCAAAGACCAGATTGCGGGCGCTGTTCCTGAGATTGCAGCCGGCAAAACCTTCCATCGCAACGCGGAGCTCGGCAAGCGACCGTGCCGATTCGGCGGCAAAGCGCGCCTCTTCGATCGCCTGCGCATCGGGGATGGCGACCGCAGGGGCGTTCGCGACTGGGGCAGGTGCGCGGGAAGGGGTGGGAGCAGCGGCCGCGGTCTGGCGCGCAGCCGGTTGCGAGGCGGATGCGTCCGCCCGGTTGCTGGTTGCTGTCGCGCGGCCACTGCCGCGCGCTGCCTTCATCGCCTCGAATTCGGCGAAACGGTCGACCGGCTCCTCTTCCAGCAGCCATTCGACGCCCGCATCGCCGTGGAAGGCGAGGAGGGCGGCAAGCTGCGCCGGAGAGAGGTCGTGGGCGGAAATCATGGCCGCCAACCTAGCCCATAAGCGGCCGGACCGGAACCGCTTTTCCGGCGCTCGGCCCTCCTATCCAAGGTCATGCACATCGGGCCCGCGCGTCGCCTCAGGCTGCGTTCGCGGTCCAGTGGGCGATGTCCTCGTGCTCGCCGATCAGCGCCAGGCCGTGGGCGATCGACAGCAGTTCGCCGCCGCTTTCGATCCGGTCGGCATCGAAGCGCCGCTCGAAGATGGCGCGTACGGCTGGAACGAAGGAGGTGCCGCCGGTCAAGAACACCTTGTCGATCGTCTCGGGTGCCGTTGCGGTCGACTGCAGCACGTCGTCGAGCGCGCCTTCGATGCGGGCGAGCTCCGGTGCGATCCAGCCTTCGAAATCGCTGCGGCGAACGGTGCGGCGCGACATCTCGCCGAGCGGCGCGAAATAGAACTCGGTCTCGTCCTGCTTCGACAGCTGCATCTTGGTTGCCGAGATCGCGTTGTAGAGCGGGTAACCTTCGTCATGCTCGATCAGGTCGACGAAGGCCTCCAGCTTTTCCGGCTCCAGGCTCTGGCGCACCAGCTTCTTCAGATCCGTGAAATCTTTCAGTGTCTTGAAGATCGAAAGCTGATTCCAGCGGCCGAAATTCGCGTAGTAGTTCGACGGCACCTCAAGCAGCTTGTCGAAGCTCTTGAACAGACTCCCCTTTCCGATCAGCGGCGAGACGACGTTGTCGATGATGCGGAAGTCGAAGTGGTCGCCGGCGATGCCGACGCCCGAATGGCCGATCGGGGTTGCCGTCAGGCGTCCGGCCTTGGTCTCGAAGCGGATCAGCGAATAGTCGGTCGTGCCGCCGCCGAAGTCGGCGACGAGCACGGTCGCATCCTGCTTCAGGTTCTGGGCGAAGTAAAAGGCCGCTGCCACCGGCTCGTAGACGTAGTGCACTTCCGGGAAGCCGAATTCGGAGAGGGCCGCGCCGTAGCGCTCGAGCGCCAGCGCCGGGTCGGGGCTGGAGCCGGCAAAGTGCACCGGACGGCCGACGACGATGCGGCTGTATTGGTCTGCCCAGCCGTCACCGGCATAGTCGCGCAGCTTGGTCAGGAACACGCGCATCAGGTCTTCGAAGCTGTGGCGCTTGGCAAAGACCTGCGTGCCCTGGAAGAGGGGGCTTGCGGCAAAGGTCTTGATCGACTGCAGGAAGCGACAGTCGCCGGGATTGTCGATGAAGGCGCGGATGGCGGCCTGACCCGCCTCGACCTTCAGCGCCTGGGCGCCAAGCTTGGCATCCTTCATGAAGGAGAGGGCAGTACGCATGGCGTCGGTCGAGCCGGCGAGGCTGTCGAAGTGCATCGAATGGGTCGTGTCGCCCGCGGCAACCGCCAGAACGGAATTGGTGGTGCCGAAATCAAAGCCGAGTGCCTTGACCATGAGTGTCTCCTTGCGTCTGGCGTCGCTTCGCCGCCCGGAGCCAGCCGGCAGGCGCGCGACGCAACATGAATTCCGTGGGCCGCTCTCAGGGATCGTTGGGCGGCCGGCTGCAAAGCCGAAAGACACGCCGTCCGGACGCCGAGAGGCGCCTTGCCGCGTGCCGATTGCGAATGGGGTGTGCCAGCGCGTACCGCTGGAAGGGTGCGGCGGCCTCGTCGCACGGCTCTTCGGCAAAAGCAAGGCCGCATGAGTCGTAGCTTCGCTGCGCGACAAATTGATATATTTACGTTTACGTACACGTCATGTAGATATTTGCCCTATACTCATGACCTCATGCGCAAAAGCGGGCATCGTCTGTCGCATCCCGGCTCGACAAGCCAAACTGCATTTGCCATGACGGAATGATATGCCCTGGGAACTGAGCCGGCAGAAGACCGGTGAGACTGGAGAGACGGTATGACCGAACAAGACCTGCCCGAACGCGAGAGCATGGAGTTCGACGTTGTGATCGTGGGTGCGGGACCGGCGGGTCTTGCAGCGGCGATCCGGCTGAAGCAGGTCAATCCGGAGCTTTCGGTCGTCGTGCTGGAAAAGGGTGCCGAGGTCGGCGCGCATATTCTGTCAGGTGCGGTCGTCGATCCGATCGGCATCGATAGGCTGCTGCCCGACTGGCGTAAGGACGCCGACCACCCGTTCAAGACCGAAGTGAAGGACGACCACTTCCTGTTCTTGGGCCCGGCCGGCTCGATCCGCCTGCCGAACTTTTTGATGCCGCCGCTGATGAACAATCACGGCAACTACATCGTCTCGCTCGGAAACGTCTGTCGCTGGCTGGCGACAAAGGCGGAAGAACTCGGCGTCGAGATCTATCCGGGCTTTGCCGCAACCGAAGTGCTCTACAACGACGAGGGTGCCGTGATCGGTGTCGCCACCGGCGACATGGGCATCGAGCGCAACGGCGAGCCGGGACCGAACTTCGCCCGCGGCATGGCGCTGCTCGGCAAGTACACGCTGATCGGCGAGGGCGTGCGCGGCTCTCTCGCCAAGCAGCTGATCGCCAAGTTCGATCTCTCCAGGGACAGCGACGTCCAGAAGTTCGGCATCGGCCTCAAAGAACTCTGGCAGGTGAAGCCGGAAAACCATCGTCCGGGCCTGGTGCAGCACTCCTTCGGCTGGCCGCTCGGCATGAAGACCGGTGGCGGCTCGTTCCTCTACCACCTCGAAGACAACATGGTCGCCGTCGGCTTCGTCGTGCACCTCAATTACAAGAACCCCTATCTCTTCCCGTTCGAGGAGTTCCAGCGCTTCAAGACGCATCCGGCGATCCGCGGCACGTTCGAGGGCGGCAAGCGTCTCTCCTATGGCGCGCGTGCGATCACCGAGGGCGGCTATCAGTCGGTGCCGAAGCTGTCCTTCCCCGGCGGCGCGCTGATCGGCTGTTCGGCCGGTCTCGTCAACGTGCCGCGCATCAAGGGCAGCCACAATGCGGTGCTTTCAGGGATTCTCGCAGCGGAAAAGCTGGCGGCCGCAATCGAAGCGGGTCGGGCCAATGACGAGCCGATCGAGATCGAACGCGGCTGGCGCGACAGCGCCATCGGCCAGGACCTGAAGCGGGTGAGGAACGTCAAGCCGCTGTGGTCGAAGTTCGGCACGGCGATCGGCGTTGGGCTCGGTGGTCTCGACATGTGGACCAACCAGCTGTTCGGCTTCTCCTTCTTCGGCACGCTGAAGCATGGGCGAACCGATGCGCAGTCGCTCGAGCCGGCAGCCCAGCACCAGAAGATCGATTATCCGAAGCCCGATGGTGTGCTCACCTTCGATCGGCTCTCCTCGGTGTTCTTGTCGAACACCAACCACGAGGAGGACCAGCCGGTCCATCTCAAGGTCAAGGACATGGATCTGCAGAAGCGTTCCGAGCACGACATCTATGCTGGCCCGTCGACGCGCTACTGTCCGGCCGGTGTCTACGAGTGGGTAGAGAAGGATGGAAAAGACGTCTTCGTCATCAACGCGCAGAACTGCGTGCACTGCAAGACCTGCGACATCAAGGACCCGAACCAGAACATCAACTGGGTGCCGCCCCAAGGCGGCGAAGGCCCGGTCTATCCGAACATGTGAGTTCGGGAGGCGGGCCGCACGGACCGCCGCAAGGAATGTCGGCGAAGGCCCGGTCTATCCGAACATGTGAGTTCGGGAGGGACTTAAGACCTGCGGGCCATTGAGGTTTACAAAGGCGCCGGCGGCCCATTGGCCACGGTGCCTTTGTCGTTTCACGCCTTTACCCAGATACGATCGACGAAATCGGCAATCAGCGGCGCGATCTCCGGCAGGTTTTCTTCCAGGGCGAAGTGGCCGGTGTCGAACAGGTGGAGTTCGGCCTCGGGAAGGTCGGTGAGGAAGGCGCGGGCGCCCTTTTCAGTGAAGAAGGGATCGTTGCGTCCCCAGGTGATCAGGGTCGGTGGTTGTTCGCGGCGCAGCCACTCCTGCCATTCGCGGTAGCGGGCAAGGTTGCTCTTGTAGTCGAAGGCCAGGTCGATTTGCGGCTGGCGGCGGTCCGGGCGATCGAGGAAGTGCTGATCCATGGTCCAGCCATCCGGTGCGATCAGGTCCGGGTCCTTCGTCCCGCCGATATATTGCGCGCGGGTCATTTCCAAGGTCAAAAGCTGCCGCACCTGCTCTTCAGCGCCTTCGTCTTCGGGCCTGAGCGCAATGAAGTCGCGGGCAATGTCCGAAAGCCCTTCCAGATAGGCATTGCCGTTCTGGACGATCAGCCCGGCGATGCGCTCCGGGCGCCGGCTTGCAAGCCGAAACCCGACGGGTGCGCCGAAATCGAAGGCGTAGAGCACGAAGCGCTTCAGCGCAAGCGCATCGACGAACGCCTCCATGACATCCGCCAGCTTGTCGAAACTATAGGCAAAACTGCCGCCTTCATTCGTGGAGGTCGGCGCGTCGCTATGCCCGAAGCCCGGATAATCAGGCGCGATTAGTCGGTAGTCGCTGCCAAGCGCGTCCATCAAGCGACGGTATTGGTGGGAAGACGAGGGGAAACCGTGCAGCAGCAGGACCGTCGGGGCGTCGGCCAGCGCTCCGGCCGGTATGCTCTCGCGGTAGAAGACGCGGACGCCTCCGGCCTCGATGAACCGGTGGCGGATCGATGGAATGCTATGCCTGCTCATTTAACACTCCTATTTCTGATATTTATGCATTAGAATTGCACCGGAAAATCTAATGTGTCAATATCGAAATCATGCATTATGTGAGGGCCGCATGGATCTGGTTCCTTTTGTCGGAGAGCCCCTTGCTCTCGATCTCGTCAACACCCGCCCCTGGAGTGCGAGCGGCCGTACCGATCTCCTCGCGGCCGATGGCGGGCTGACGCATTGGCTGGCGTTGGAGAGGGGTCGTCTGCCTGATCTCGCGCTTGCCGGCATCGGTGCGACCGGCACCGACGATCTCGCGCCAGTCCTTGCCGTCCGTTCGCATGTGGCGTCGGCGATCGCGCATGTGATGGACGGGCAACCTGTTCCGGCAGCGGACATCGACGGCCTTAACGCGGCGATGCGGGCAGCACCGGTCGTCCGCCGTCTCGATTGGACCGATCCGCCGCGGCTCGTCAGTGAAAGAACGGCGGAGCCCATGGTACAACTGGCCGGCTTCTTCGCCGAGGACGCCGCGGCGCTTCTCGCCGGCGCGGACGCCAGGCTGATCCGCAAATGCGAGGCCGAGGATTGCGTCATGCTGTTCGTCGGCAGCAATGCGAGGCGGCGCTGGTGCTCGGCGGCGCGTTGCGGAAACCGGGTGCGCGTGTCGCGCTATTACCAGCGCAGCAAAACGTCCTGACGCGCACTTCGACGATGCGCAAATATTAGGAAAGGCACCCGTTGACGCAAATGGGAAAGTCCTTGCCGGAAAAGCCCGTTAGCTTTCATGGTGTCATCGGCTTGACGCCGACGGATCTGCAGGCCGTTCGGTCCCTGTTGTCTTGAGTTGGACCGAGCCCTGTGACGCTGTCGATCCCCGCGGTGAGATCGGCAGTGCGACGGGATGCACCGCCAAAACAAGGGAACGGAAATGAAGAAGCTTCTTGCAACGACTTGCCTGGCCGCAGGCCTCCTCGGCCTCGCCGGCGCAGCTTCGGCCGCCGAATGCGGCGACGTGACGATCGCCAACATGAACTGGCAGAGCGCCGAGGTGCTGGCGAGTGTCGACAAGATCATCCTGACGGAAGGCTACGGCTGCAATGCCGAACTGGTGGTCGGTGACACCGTGCCGACGATCACCTCGATGATCGAAAAGGGACAGCCGGATGTCGCACCGGAAGGCTGGGTCGACCTGCTTCCCGACGTCGTCAATCGCGGCCTTGAGGAAGGCAAGCTCGTCGGCGCGGCGATCGCGCTCTCCGATGGCGCCGTGCAGGGCTGGTGGGTGCCGAAATACATCGTCGACGCCAATCCCGACATCAAGACGATCGATGATGCCCTGAAGCACAAGGAGCTGTTCCCGGATCCGGAAGACGCAAGCAAGGGCGCCGTCTTCAACGGCCCGCAGGGCTGGGGCGGCACGGTCGTGACGACGCAGCTCTACAAGGCCTATGGCGGCGAAGCGGCTGGCTTCACGCTGGTCGATACCGGTTCGGCCGCAGGCCTCGATGGCTCGATCGCCAAGGCTTATGAGCGCAAGCAGGGATGGGTTGGCTACTACTGGGCGCCGACGGCTCTTCTCGGCAAGTACGAGATGGTGAAGCTCGAGCATGGCGTGGCCGCCGATCCGGCCGAATGGAAGCGCTGCAACACGGTCGCCGACTGCCCGGATCCGAAGAAGAACGACTGGCCGAAGGACAAGGTCCAGACGCTGGTGACCAAGGGCTTCGCCGATCGTGCTGGCCCGGCGATGGACTATCTCAACAAGCGCGCCTGGACCAACGATACGGTCAACAAGCTGATGGCCTGGATGACGGACAACCAGGCGAGCGGCGAGGAGGGCGCCAAGCACTTCCTGCAGGAAAACCCCGATATCTGGACCCCGTGGGTTTCGCCCGAGGTTGCCGAAAAGGTGAAGGCCGCGCTCTGATCGCGACGGTCATAAGCCAGCGGGCGGCGCAGTCATATGCGCCGCCTCTTCGTTCGAGGTCCGGCAAAGGCAAAACAACAATCGCGGCCGGCGAAATCTGAAGGGGAAATGGAATGGACTGGTTGACCCAGTTTCCACACATGGATGACGAGAGCCTGAGAGCCTTGAAAAAGGCGATCGACGAGGGATTTCGCGGCTTCACGCGCGCCTATGGCGACGCGATCGAAGGCTTCTTCGAGCCCTTGCAGTTCTTTCTCATCCAGTCGGAGCGCTTCATGACGAAGACGCCCTGGCCGATCATTCTGATCTTGATCGCTTTCATCGCCTGGGTGGCAAGCCGCAACTGGAAGATCGTCGCCGGCTGCATCGGCACGCTGCTTTTGATCGGCTACTTCGACATGTGGGACGACACGATGAAGACGGTCTCGATGATCTTCGTCTGCACCGTGCTGTCGATCGCCATCGGCATTCCGATCGGCATCGTCATGTCCCGTTCGGACCGGTTCCAGAACATCGTCAACCCGATCCTCGACGTCATGCAGACGATGCCGAGTTTCGTCTATCTGATCCCCGTCGTGATGCTGCTCGGCATCGGCAAGGTGCCGGGGCTGATAGCCGTCGTCATTTACGCGATCCCGCCGATGATTCGCCTGACGAATCTTGGCATTCGCCTCGTCGACAAGGACGTGCTGGAGGCGGCAGATGCCTTCGGTTCGTCGGGGTGGCAGAAGCTCAAGAACGTGCAGATGCCGCTCGCCTTGCCGACGATCATGGCCGGCATCAACCAGACGATCATGATGGCGCTGGCCATGGTGGTCATCGCCTCGATGATCGGCGTTCAAGGCCTCGGCCAGCCGGTGCTGAAGGCGATTGCCAACCAGTACTTCACCCTCGGCATCTTCAACGGGATGGCGATCGTCGGCATTGCCATCATCTTTGACCGCGTCAGCCAGGCCTATGGCCATCGGCTGCAGAAGCATCGCGAAATCATCCACGGCTGAGCCTTGGCGATCGGAAGAAAAAGGAAGGCCCCGGACGCGAAGAGCGCCGGGGCCTTTGTCATTTCGGGAAACTTCCAGGCTCTCAGCTGCGGGCGGAGAGAATGCCGGTCGAAAGTGCGACGCCGGTTGCGGTGACGACGGCGGCGAGGATCTCGAAGGGGCCGATCTGTTCGCCGAGCAGGATGGCGCCGCCGATCATCGCCAGGACCGGTGTCAGCGCCGTGAAGGCGGCAGCCTGCGTGCCGCCGAGGCTCTTCACGGCAAAGCCGTAGGCTACCATGGCGACGAGGCCGGACAGGATGCCCTGGCTGGTGACTTGCAGGGCGATCTCGTGGAGCGGAACGCTGGCGAGGGTGGTTCCGAACCAGGCGGCGAGTCCCAGATGGATCAGGAACGACCAGATGGCGATCAGGGCGCTTCCCCGCAGCGGGCTGAGGCCGGAGCGGCGGAAGGCATGGGTATAGATCGCCCAGAGGGTGGCAGCCGTCGGCAGCAGCGCGTATCCGCTCCAGCCGGTCGATGCCGCGCTGCCGAGGTTGCGCGTCAGGAGGATGGCGACGCCGGCAAGGATCGCGGCAAAGCCGAGCACGCGCATCCGGTCCGGCCGCTCGCCGAAGACCGTGATGCCGATGAGGGCGGTCGCAAGCGGCATCGAACCGCCGAGCAGAACGCCGACCGAGGAAGCTGGAACGGAATGGATCGCAAAGGCGGAGACCTGGAAGAACAGGGCGCCCGAGCCGGCGACCATGAGAACCAGCAACAGGACCGGCAGGTTGCGCGGCAGCAGCCCGGTCTTCAGCCAGACCGGGGCAAGCAGCAGCGCCGGCACGCCGTAGCGGATCAGGCCGAGATCGATCGTGCCAAACGCGGTGCCGGCGGAATGGCGGGTCGCCAGTATCCAGCCCGCCCAGATGAGGACGGTTATGAACGCACCGGCATAGCCGGTGGCGACAGGCGTCGTATTGCCGCGATCGAGAGCGAGCGCAACCATTTGAATTTCCTTCCCGAATTGGATACCTGAGAGGCTTTGGGGTCTGGAAGGAAGATTACGCCCTGACGGCGGGGCATGTCCTTGCGATTTGTGCCCGAAATAGACTACTGTCAGCAACAATGTGCCAGTAACAACATCTGAAGTTTGTAAAAATGCCAATCCTCGATAAATTCGATCTCGCCATCCTTAGAATCCTTCAGGAGGACGCGCGCGCAACGAACGTCGAGATTGCCGAGAAGGTCAATCTTTCGCCGTCGCCCTGCCTGCGGCGCATCCGCAACCTGGAAAAATCCGGCATTCTGCGCGGCTACAGGGCGGACATCGATCGCAAGGAAGCCGGTCTCGGGCTGACGGTCTTCGTCGAAATCAAGGTCGGGCGCCATAGTCGCGAGAGCGCACAGCAGCAACAGGAGGCGCTGCTCGCCATCCCCGAGGTGGTGTCCTGCTTTCTGATCTCCGGCAATGCCGATTTCCTCGCCGAGGTCGTCGTCGAGGATCTGCCCGCCTACGAGAAGCTCTTGACCGAGACGCTGCTGGCCTTGCCCGGCGTCACCGACATCCGGTCCAATTTCGCGATCCGCTCGATCAAGACAGGCGGGCCGCTGAAGCTGCCGGAGCCGCGCTGATCGCTGCGCTGCCGTGACACTTCGCTTCTGTTGTAACGGTCGTGACGGAGCGCGTGAAGGGTCCTGCGCTCCCGTTAAGTTTCGGTAAGGTTCTGGAATTGGCCGCAATCGCGCTTATCTGATCGCGGTGAGCCGCATTGCCGCGGCAATGGAGCCGACGAGCCGTTCATGAAAATCAAGGCAATCTTCAATCGCGACGGCGGAACATTCCGCACGACGGACATGGCCGCCTATGGCCAGAAGGTCGAGGAAGTCTTCCAGGCCGCGGGCCACCAGATCGAGATTGCGGCGGTTTCCGGAAGCGAAATGCAAGAGGCGTTGGAGCGGACCTGCCGCCGAGACGACCTCGATGCCATTCTTGCCGGTGGAGGCGACGGCACGATCTCGGCCGCCGCCGGCGTCGCCTGGAAGAACCGCATGCCGCTCGGCGTCGTTCCCGCCGGAACGATGAACCTCTTTGCCCGCACGCTGAAACTGCCGCTCGATATCTGGAAAGTGCCCGAAGTGCTGGCAAATGGCGTGATCATCGACGGTGACATCGGCAGCGCCGATGGCCGCGCCTTCGTGCACCAGTTCTCCATGGGGCTGCATGCGCGCATGGTGCGCTACCGCGAATCCTACAGCTTTCGCTCAAGGGCGGGAAAGATCGCGGCCAGCACCCGCGCCGCGGTCGGGGTGATTCTCAATCCCCCGGATTTCGAGATCGAGTTCGACGTCGACGGTCACAAGGAGAGCCGCCACGTGTCTGCGGTCTCGGTCTCCAACAATCCGTTCGGTCGCGATACCCTGATGTATGCGGACGACGTGACTGCCGGTCATCTCGGCTTTTACACGGCGCCGCCCCTGAGCCCGCCGGGTGTCGCCAAGCTCGCGCTTGATGTGATGCGTGGAAAATTTCGCGACAGCCCGCTGATCACGGCCATGAACGGCCACGCGCTCGATCTGCATTTCCCGAAGGTCGAGCGCAAGATCAACTGCGTCATCGACGGTGAGCTTCTGCCCATGGGCCGAGACGTCGCGCTTCGCATTCACCCCGGCGAACTCAAGCTGCTCGTCGGCGCGGATCGCGACGGATCGTCGATCCAGAAGTAGCCGAAACTGTAGCGATCCTCGAGCGTGCCGTGGAGATAGGGCAGGGCGAGTTGCTGCGGCTGCAAGTGCGTTTCCGGCACGCCGAAGGATTTGAGGACATCGACGAGTGGCGCCGGTGGCGCTGCATCGGCCTTGCTGTCGTTGGTCCAGACGACAAGAAGCGGCCCGGCCAGCTGACCGATCGCCGGGCTGCTGTTGTTGCCGGGCACGTAGACCTTGGCGCCGTGCAGGCGCGTTCGCAGATTGCCGGCCACCTGCTTGTTGGTGGCCAGAACCATCGCCGGTTCGCGTCCCTGCTGCTGAACGATGTTGTCGACGAGGGTGCTGTAGGGAATGCTCAGTCTCGAAACCTTGCCGAACCAGGGCCGGACGACGGCGCGGGTCGACACCACGACCAGTGTCGTCACGATGACGAAGCCGATAAGGAGGGCGACGGGCCGGACGCTACGTGTGGTGTCAACGCCGGACGCTTCGACCTTGAGGGCCAGATAGAGCGGCAGCAGGGCGAGGAAGAGGACCAGCCACTTTTCCCGCATATGGGTGGCGCCGGCAACCAGCATGATGACGAGAACGGCGCCGAGACAGAGCACCAGCATGCGCCCGACGACCCGGGCCCAGAGGCTGTCGGCGCGCCAGATCGCAGGCAGGTCCTTGCGAAACACGAGGGCGAAGACGACGAGAATGATGCCTGAGCCGCGAAGCGCCGAGGCAACGAGCGCGACGATCGCCTTGAACGCCTTCGACACGAAACCGGCTTCCTGCCCCGTTCCCATTTCCTTGAAGGTGTTGCTCGACGCGGCGCCGATATTTTGCAGGACCCAATAGCCATGCGGCAGGGCAATCAGCGCGCAGACCGCGATTGCGACAAGGATGCGCCAGTCGAACAGCCGGGCGCGAAGTTTCGGCTCGGGCAGGATCGCGACGATCGCGACGACTGGAACGATCACGAAATTGTACTTTGAAATGACGCCGATCCCGACGGCGACGCCTGTCAGTGCATAGGCAAACAGGGTCGGTCGGTTCATCGTCCGCAGGAATGCGTAGAGGAACAGCGAAACGGCAAATAGCGCGGCGACCGTGTGGGAGAGGTCACGCTGGGCAAGCAGGAAGATCGGCGGGAGCGCGAGGACGCCCATTGTCGCAATGGCTGCCAGGCGCCGGTCGCCGAGGACCTCACGGGATGCGAGGCTGAAGAAGAGACAACAGAGGAACAGCAGACCATTCTTGAGCACGGTCATCGTGGCCACCGACGGGCCAAATAGCGAGGTCAGCCCGTATTGCAGCCAGTTGTAGAAAGGCGGTTGCGAACCGTAGCCGAGCATCAGGAACTGCGAGACATAGGCCTGCTCGGATTCGTCGATCTCGAGCGACGTCGAGGCGAAAAGCCTCAGTGCGATGCACAGCAGGAAGTAGCCCGCAATCAGCGCAAGGACCAGGTTTGGCCGGCGGTTGACGGCCTCAAGCATCTGTCTGGTCCCGCACGAAGACCTGCCGGACGATATAGCTCGTCGTGCCGTCGTCGCTGAAATAGGTGCGCGCCATCATCTCCGCGAGAATGCCTGTGGTGATGAGCTGTACGGACGAGAGGAACAACATCACCCCGACGATCAGCATCGGCCGGGTTCCGATATCGTTGCCGAGCACGAACTTGTCGAAGCCGAGATAGAGCAGAATCAGGCCGCTGAGTGCACCCGCCGCAAGCCCGATCGAACCGAAGAAGTGTCCCGGGCGCGCCTTGTAGCGCATGAAGAACAGCACCGACAGGAGATCGAGAATCACCCGGAAGGTTCTGGAGATCCCGTATTTGGACTGGCCATGCTGCCGCGCGTGGTGGGTAACGGGCATTTCGCCGATGCGGCTGCTCGGCACGACGCCTGCGACCCAGGCGGGGATGAAGCGATGCATTTCGCCCATCAGCTTCACCTGCTTGATGATCGACGCGCGATAGACCTTCAGGCTGCAGCCATAGTCGTGAAGCCGGACGCCGGTGATCTTGCCGATCAGCCGATTGGCGCACCAGGACGGGATTTTCCGAAGGAACAGACCATCCTGTCGGTTCTTTCGCCAACCGACGAGCAGGTCGAGCTGACGCTCCTCGATCGCGGCGACCATCTCGGGAATATCGGCCGGATCGTTCTGCAGGTCGCCGTCGAGCGTGGCGATCAGGCGGCCGGCGGCAGCGTCGATGCCGGCCTGCATGGCTGCCGTCTGTCCGAAGTTCTTCTGCAGCTCAACGATCTTGAGGTCGATGCCGGGATCGGAAAGCGCCTTTCTTGCATTCACGAGCGTTCGATCGGTGCTGCCGTCGTCGACGAGGATCAGTTCCCAAGGGGACGGAAAATTCGTCAGTGCATCGCGGACCCGCGTAATCAGCGGCTGAATGCTGTCTTCTTCGTTGAATACGGGAATGACGACGGATAGCTCTATGGAATGCATGGGAACCGCTCATACATACGGCGCTCGCGCTGCCGCAAGAATTGGACTGTGCTTACATAAACATTTTCTTGCACAGATATCGGTGATAACCAACGTTCAATCTTGCCCTTCAACACGGGAAATCGAGGCCTGATGACATCGGATTGCGAGCCTGACCGGCGATCCTGGCTCGTCCGCAACCGGATGACATTGCTGTCGGCGGGCGCCATTGCGGCCTACGCGGCCTTCGTCGAATGGTTCTGGGGCTGGCCGGCGCTCTTGCGCCAGTGGTCCGAAATCGGCCTTGGTGCCGCGTCTGCGGCCCTCTTGCTGCTCATCGCGACCTACTTCATCCGCTGCTATCGCATCTACGATTACTTCCCGAACGAAACCTCGGGGCGTTTCCTGCCACTCTTTCGCGTCACCCAGGTTCACAATCTCCTGAACATCATGCTGCCTTTCCGGGCCGGTGAGACCAGCTTTCCGCTGCTGATGCGTTCGGAGTTTTCCGTCCCGCTCGCCAGGGGCACGGCCGCCCTTCTGGTCATGCGCCTGCTCGACCTGCATGCGCTCCTCGTCGTGGCCGTCATCGGCTTGGTCTTCGGCAGAGGATCGGTCGCGCTCTGGCTCGTCTGGTTTGCAGCGCTCGTCTCGCCGTTTCTCTTTTTTCTCTTGAAGGACCATGCGATCGCGCTGGCACGCCGGCTCCTGCCGGCAAAGCTCGAGCCGGTCGTCGAGGAATTGGAGGCGGGCCTGCCGGGCACCGTGGCTGCATTCCTGCGCGCCTGGGGCATGACCATCCTCAACTGGGCGGTCAAGGTGATCGTGCTCGCCTGGGTGCTGGCGTTCATGGGGGTTGCGCCGCTTGCGGCCAGTTTTGGCGGCGCGCTCGGAGGCGAGCTTTCGTCAGTGCTGCCGATGCACGCGCCGGCCGGCGTCGGCACCTATCCGGCGGCGATTGCGGCCGGCGCCGTTTCCTTCGGCGCCCCCGCCGGTCGGGCGGGCCTTGAACTGCTGGCGACCGCCGGCGTCAACGCGCATCTTCTGATCATCGTGTCCGCGGTCGCGGGCACGCTGTTGTCGATGGTTCTGGGAAAACGTCGCTAGAGCGCCATGCCGTGGGGGCAATGTCCTGGCGACGTTCCGGCCCCTACTGGAACGAGGTTTCGTAGAAGCTTCTGAGCTTGCGGGAATGCAGCTTTTCCGGTGGCATCGCCGCGAGCTTCTGCAGCGCCAGGATGCCGATCTTCAAATGCTGGCTGACCTGCGTCTTGTAGAAGGCCGTCGCCATGCCAGGCAGCTTCAATTCGCCGTGCAGCGGCTTGTCGGAGACGCACAGCAGCGTTCCATAGGGCACGCGGAAGCGGAAGCCGTTGGCGGCGATCGTTGCCGATTCCATGTCGAGCGCAATGGCGCGCGCCTGCGACAGCCGCTTGACCGGGCCGCGCTGGTCGCGAAGCTCCCAGTTGCGGTTGTCGATGGTGGCGACGGTTCCCGTGCGCATGATCTGCTTGAGATCGTAGTCGCGATAACCGGTCACTTCCGCCACGGCGTCCTGCAGCGCCACTTGCACTTCGGCAAGCGCCGGCAGCGGGATCCAGACCGGCAGGTCGTCGTCGAGCACGTGATCCTCACGCATATAGGCATGGGCAAGCACGTAGTCGCCGAGACGCTGGCTGTTGCGCAAGCCGGCGCAGTGACCGAGCATCAGCCAGACGTGCGGGCGCAGCACGGCGATATGGTCGGTGATCGTCTTGGCGTTGGACGGACCGACGCCGATATTGACCAACGTGATGCCGCCGTGGCCCTTCTTCTTCAGGTGATAGGCCGGCATCTGCGGCAGCCGGGGGAGGGTGAAGTCCGTCTCCGGCTTGCTGGCACCGGCAGGTGTCACGATGTTGCCGGGCTCGACGAAGGCGGTATAGCCGTTGCCGCCTTCCGCCATCTGCTGCCGGGCCCAGGCGCAGAACTCGTCGACGTAGAACTGGTAGTTGGTGAAAAGCACGAAGTTCTGGAAGTGATTGGCGCTCGTTGCCGTGTAGTGGCTGAGCCGCGCCAGCGAATAGTCGATACGCTGCGCGGTGAACGGCGCGAGCGGGGACGGTTCGCCCGGACCCGGCTCGTAGGAGCCGTTGGCGATTTCGTCGTCCGTGGTCGTCAGGTCGGGTGCATCGAACAGGTCGCGCAAGGGGATGTCGATGGCGTTGGCGGCGGATGCCTCGACATAGGCGCTTTCGCCGAAGGCGAAATGCAGCGGGATCGGAGTGGCCGATTCCGAGACAGTGACGCCGAGGCCGTGATTGCGGGTCAGCAGCCCGAGTTGCTCTTTCAGATAGTGCCGGAAGAGTTTTGGCCGGGTGATCGTCGTCGTGTAGACGCCGGGGGCGCTTACATAACCATAGGAAAGACGGGAATCGACATGGCCGAAGCTGCTTGTCTCGATGCTGACCTGCGGGTAGCAGGCGCGATAACGGGTCAGCGGCTTGCCGCCCTTGCCCAGCTCCTCGAACGCGTCGCAGAGGAACCGGGTATTGCGTTCGTAGAGCGCCTCGAGGCAATCGACGGCGGCCGCAGGATCATCGAAATACTGCGGCTCGAAAGGCTCGGGCGTTGCTGTGGAAAGGACGGAGTGTGCAGAGATTCGCTTGTTCATGTCGCATTATAGGCTGCGGCTTCTGACAAGCAAACGACAAGATGGCAGCACCCACAACCGCGAGGCGACTTGGGGTTCGTCGCTCAGCGTGGTCCGGCGAGGATGATCGCACTGCCGATCAGCGCGACCGCCATGCCTGTGAGATCCCAGCGGTCCGGCCTGACGCCTTCCGCCAGCCAGAGCCAGAGCAGCGATGCGGCGATGTAGACGCCGCCATAGGCCGCATAGGCGCGGCCCGCGGCCTCGCTGTCGATCAATGTGAGCAACCAGGCAAAGAGCGCCAGCGACACCATGCCGGGAGCGAGCCAGAGGGCAGACTTGTCGAGCTTCAGCCAGGCCCAGAAGGCAAAGCAGCCGGCGATTTCGGCAAGGGCGGCGAGGGCGTAGATGAGATAGGCGGGCATCGGTTCGGGTCTGGTGGCCTTGGCTGTGACGAATCCTCTGGAGACCCAAGGATAGGTAAGCGGCGCGCGGATGCGCAAGCCGGCCAAAACAGAAGGGCGCGATGCGCGCCCTTTACAGCTCGTGGTTCCGATCCATAGCGATCCGTCAGGTCATGGCCTGGCGCTGCAGGGTGACGAAGAGGACAAGGCCCGCGCCCTGCTTGCCGATGCCGGTACCGTTGGCCTTGGAATAGGCGAGCGCCCCGACCGGCGCCATCAGCAGGCTTGCGAGCGCCAGGACGCGCAGCGACAGAAAGGCCGAAGTCGAAAGTGCTGCCAGCATGTTCGTCTCTCCATCAGACCACGAAGTGATCGGTTTCAGTTGCGGCTCTGGAACTTAGCCCGCCTGGCTGCGTTAGAGCTTGGCCTGGCAGTACTGTGCCGTGTGAGCGGTGCAATCGGTCAGCGAACCGAGATAGGTATTGCTGCGGCGACGTTCGGTGTCAGCGCTGACCGCGGCGGCAAGAGAGACAGCGAAAACGACCATCAGAAGGCTGATGATGGTGAGGCGCCGAGCGAGGATATCCATGGTTCTGTCCGTTGTTTGGAGGCAGGTTCAAATCGATTGAGTGTGTTTTCGCATACCCAAACTGAATTGATGCTGAGATGTCCGTTCATCTGGCGTTCATCTTCGGTTGAACGTCCATGGAACCAAGAGGTGGCCGACCCCGGCGCCGGTGCCCGGGAGAAACGGGCGGCGTAGGCTCGGGCCATTTCAAAACACCCATTGAAGGCGCCGGCGAAAAGCTGCTCGGTCGGTCGTTTGCGCGCATGAAAAAAGGGCAGCCATGGCTACCCTTTCATCGTCTTCATCATGACTGCGATTTCTGCCGCGCGCTCTATTTTATTAGAGACGGGTCCAGGTCTGCGATTTGCACAGCACCTTCAGCACGCAGCCCTTCATCTTCAGCGATTTGCCGTTAACCGCGCCGTAACCGCTATAGGTCTTGTCGGTATCCGGATCGGTGATTTCGCCCGAATAGCTGCCGTCGGCGCCCGCAAGATTGCCGATTCGCTTGCCGGCGTGCTTGCCGGTCTTCAGCGTGATGCAGAACGCGCCGCCGCAAGGGGCGATTTCCGCCGTGGCGCCGCTCGCCGTCTTCCAGTTGCCTAAGATCGGTTCCGCTGCCGTGGCCGTTCCGGCAATGCCGAGAGCCAGCGTCGCGGCGATGAGCAATGTGCGTAGCATTCGTGTCCTCCAGATCGAGCTTGCCGGCGTGGTCCGCTCCGCCGACAGCCCTAGATGTCCTCGTATGAAAGGCAGTCTCCTCACCGCCGCGGGCAAGATAGCTTACGCGCACGTAAAGGTAAACAAGTCGAATCGCGGCTTTCGCCGCTTTTTCCTGGACGGTTTTGAGCGCTTCTTGCGCAAGGAATTGCGCGGGCTTCGCGGGCGCCGATCTTTTCGTGGTTAGCGTTTGGTTGAAATCGTCGATTGAATTTTTCGTAAATTTTGAGGCGAATGCGCCGAATTTCAGGCCTTCCGATGTTTAACAAAAACTCAAGTTTACCAAGCGTTTGAACTTTGTTTGTCGCAAATTAAGCATGCATTTTAAGCGCCCATTGAAGCCCGTCAGGCATAGTGAAGCCATAAGCGAGCGGAACGAAACGCTCCGAAAAACCACCGAGGACGACACCGCAAAAAGACGGCGCGCTTCGGAAAGGCCCGCAAAGAGGCAAGGTCGAACAGGGACCAAAACAAGTGCTGATCTGGAGCATGGTCCGCCCCAAACGGGCGGGCCGCTTCGGAAAAAACCAACCAGGCAAGACAGGGACACGACAATGGCACGCTTTGATATGCAGATTGCTTCGGATGCCGCGATGGGTGGTGACAACCAAGCGGAAACCTTTTGCGATATGGGCCTGGCCTATGCGACCGGCCACGGACGCCCGGTCGATCTGGTCGCCGCCCACAAGTGGCTGAACATCGCGGCGATCAAGGGTTGCGACCGCGCCGTCGATCTGCGCGCCGACCTGGCGATGACGATGAGCAAGCCGGATCTCGCAGCAGCGCTGCGCGCCGCTCGCGAATGGATGACGGTTCACTGATCGGACGGGCGGCGCCCGACGGCGCCGCAAGCTGGGCCTCGAGAAAAGGCGTCAGGCGAGTTTCTTCAAAACCGCGGGCATGGCCGCTTCGAGCAGGGCCATCTCCGTCTCCGGTCCGGTGCTGATCCGGATGCAGCGATTGAGCGGCGCGACCCCGGGCATCCTTATGAAGATGCCATGGTCGCTCATCAAGGTATCGACGATCGCGCGGGCATAGACCGCGTCCCGGCCGCAATCGACAGCCACGAAGTTGGTGGCCGAGACGAGCGGCGCAAGGCCATTTTGCGTGGCGATGGCGGCGATACGCTGCCGCGACTCTGCAATCTTGGCCGTCACTTCCTTCAGATACACCTGGTCCGCAAGCGCTGCGATCGCCGCGGCGACACCGATCCGGTTCATGCCGAAATGGTTGCGGATCTTGTCGAAAGCCTGAGCTGTGCCCGGCGTGCTGATTACATAGCCGACGCGCGAACCCGCAAGCCCGTAGGCCTTCGAGAACGTGCGCGTGCGCACCACGTTCGGCATGTCGATCAGGGAGTCGATCGGCGGCAGCGCATCGGCCGGCGCGGTTTCGCAATAGGCTTCATCCAGAATGAAGAGCGTCGTCTCGGGCAAAGCCCTAGCAAATTCAACAATGCGTTCGGCCGACCACCAGCTTCCCATGGGATTGTCGGGATTGGCGAAATAAACGAGCGGCGCGTTTTCCTGCTTCACAGCTGCCAGCAACCCGGCGAGGTCTTCCCGGTCGCTCGCATAGGGCACGGTGACGAGCCGGCCGCCATGGCCGACGACGTGGTAATTGAAGGTGGGGTAGGCGCCAAGCGAGGTCACGACCGGCATGCCCGGCTCGATCACCATGCGGACGATCTGGCCGAGCAGCCCGTCGATGCCTTCGCCGATCGCGAGATTGGCCGGACTGGTTCCGAGATGGGCTGCGAGCGCCTGTTTCAGATCGTGATTCTCAGGGTCGGCATACTTCCAGGTTTCGCTCGCCGCTTGCCGCATCGCCGAAAGCACGCTCTCGGCCGGACCGAAGCCGCTTTCATTGGCGCCTATGCGCGCCGCGATCGCGCGCCCGCGCTGGCGTTCGATCGCCTCCGGCCCGACAAAGGGGATGGTGGATGGAAGGGATTGGATGAGCGGCGTGAAGCGAGAGAATGCGGACATGCTGAAGATAAGGCCCCGTTCGAATGACGTCCAAGGGAACTTATCGCATGCTTCGTCAAATCGGAATCGCTGCCGAAAGAAAAGCTGACGGAATCCGCGGCCTTTCGCCTTGCAGTCGGCGTCGGCCTATCGCCGCGGCTTGGCGTTCTTCACTTGCCCGGTGAAGAATTCCTGTCGGATGATTTCGCGCAGCAAGGTCTGCTCGATCGGCTTGATGAACTGCACGCCGATGCGCTCGCCATTGCGATAGACCTCGGCGCAGCCGATCCGAAGCGATGTGCCGACGATGTGCAGATAATAATGTTGCGGCAGGCCGATATTAGTGTCGACGGCAAAGCTGGCGCCGCCGCGCGATATGTCGATCATCCGGCAGGAGCGGACCGAGACGCTTCCGAGCCCCGGCTGCACGGCAGTCAGCGTGCCCGCATGGCCGATGGAGAAACGTTCGTAGCGCCGCTCGTAAAAAGGCGAGGGGACGCAGGAATACATCGTCTGGTTCTGCATGCGTCTGTCTCCGCCAGTGCCGGGTCGGACGGCGCGATCAACCCTTGACCGCATGCCAAGACCCCGGACAATTCATTTGTCCCACATCATGTCGGTGGGCAATTTCCACCGATGCTAGAATCAGTTTTGCAGAAGAAACTTGCAATCCCCTGAAATCGATCACTAAAAATCTAATGTCGGGGCTTGTCTGGATCGAAGGGATCAAAGGCCGCCGCTGGAAAACTGGATGCGGATCAGGCGTCTCAGGAAGTCGGGCGAAAGCAGCATGTTGAACCGCACCCCGAGTTCCGTGCCCTCGCGATGGACCTGCGAACACCCGATTTCCTCTTTGAACCCCTCTATCTCGAGGAAAAAGTGTTTCGGTATCAGGATCGTCGCGTTGAAATCCAGCATCGCGCCGGCAACCGAGATATGGCGCAGCAGGCATTGGTACTTGGTCTTGGCCTTCAGGTGCTGGCCGATGACGAGGATCCGGCACGGCCGCTCGATGAAATAATGCTGATGGGTCGTAGCGAGCTGGCCGGGCTTCCCCTCGGCGACATGCATTTTCATCGACATTGCAAGCTCCGTATCAGCGCAGCCCTCGGCGGATCTGTGGTGCTCTTGGCGGCCTCGCCGTTTCGCCACCGTGATTGAGCTAAGCATGCCGACTTGCTTCGACCTTGTGCCATCGGCAGACGTCATCGCTAAAATATGGCGTGCGCCGACATTGAAAGCCCCAACCTCATACGTAATACTTTCGTCAGGCAAGACCGGGAGCGCCGATGGTAGCTTCCGAGGGTAATCGGGCGAGGCGTCGTCTGTCGTTGAAGCTGGGCAAGGCGGAAAACGATGGCCGGTGCCGGAGGGAATAGCATGGCCTTGGGGCTTTCGCGGCGGTGGCTGCCGCTTTCGATCATCTGTGTGGCGCTGTTCGTGTCGATGCCCGCCGGAGCGTGGGCGGCAAAGCGCGTCGCGCTGCTGATCGGCAATGAGAAATATGCAGCGACGTCGCCGCTGAACAATCCCGCCAACGACGTCGAGCTGATGAAGGCTTCCTTCGAAGACGCCGGATTTGATTCGGTGACGACCGTGCACGACGTCGGTCGCCAGGACATGGTCAAGGCGCTGCGCGACTTCGAGGATCTCGCGACGGGTGCCGAGGTTGCGATCGTCTATTACTCCGGCCATGGCATGGAGATGAACGGCGAGAACTTCCTGCTTCCCGTCGACGTGCAACTGAAGACCGACAAGGATGTCGAGGACGAGGCGATCGACCTCGGCCGGGTTCAGCGCTCACTCGAAGGCGCAACCAAGCTCAAGCTTGTGATTCTCGACGCCTGTCGCAACAATCCCTTCGAGCAGAGCATGACGCGCTCGATCTCTACCAGGGCCGTTTCGCGTGGACTGGCGCGCGTCGAGCCCGAATCGGCCGATCTTCTCGTTGCGTTTGCTTCCAAGGCCGGCACGGTTGCGCTCGACGGGGAGGGCAAGAACAGCCCCTTCGCCACGGCACTCGCCAAACATCTGACGGAGCCGGGCGTCGATGTCCGCATTGCGCTCGGCAAGGTGCGCGACGAGGTGGTGTCGGTGACCAATCGCGGCCAGGAGCCGTTCGTCTACGGCTCGCTCGGTGGCGCCCAGATCTTTCTCAACATCAAAGAAGTGAACATCACCGTCACCAACAATGGCGGACAGCTGTCGCCGAACAGCCAATCGGAAGCGGCTGCCGACTGGCAGAACATCCGTGATCTCGCCGACAAGGACCTGCTGACCGCGTTCCTGGCCAAGCATGGCTCGGACCCGGTATATAAGATGCTCGCCGAAAAGAAACTGAAGCTCTTGAGCGAAGCCGAGCAGACATCGAGCGTGACGCCGGACGAGATTGCATGGGAAGCCTTGAAGCAGTCGACCGATGCGGCGGCGCTGACGCGCTTCATCGAGCGCTACCCTGACAGCAAACACAAGTCAGAGGCCGAGCAGCAGATTGCAGCCCTTGAGCCGCAGAAGGGCCTCAACGTCTCGCCGACCGGCAAGGACACCCAGGCTTCGCGCGATTGCTATCTGCTTGCTGGCGAGCCCCAGTCGATGCCCGGTTTCCTCGGGGTCAATTTCCTGAAACTCGATGCCGAGCGGGCGCTCACAGCCTGCGCTCAGGCCGTCAACGAGAACCCTGACGATATGATGCTCGTCAATATGTTGGGTCGCGCGCAGGACGCCGGGCGCAACTATGTCGAGGCGCGGCGCAACTATCGCAAGGCCGCCGACGGCGGCAACATGTATGCCTTGACCAATCTCGCCTGGTTTTCGGTCTACGGGACCGATGGGCCGGTGGATGTCGACGAGGGCAAGCGCATGTTCGACCAGGCGGCCCGCGCTGGCAATGCCTATGGGCAGGCTTCGCTCGGCTGGCTCTATCGCGAGGGCTATGGTGGCATCGCACAGGACTATGCGGAAGCCGCCCGGTGGTATGAACTGGCCGCCAATCAGGGCTACGCCAATGCCATGGCGACGATGGGCTGGTTCTATCGCGAAGGCCTTGGGTTACCGAAAGACCTCGGACAATCGCTCGCCTGGTACAAGAAAGCAGCCGAAAGTGGCGACGCCAACGCGATGTCGTCGCTCGGCTGGGCCTATCAGAACGGGCTGGGGACCGAACAGAGCTACCCGGATGCCAAAGTCTGGTACGAGAAGGCGGCCAATGTGGGGGATTCCTATTCCATGGCGCTGCTCGGCTGGTTCTACGATATCGGCAATGGTGTCGCGCAGGACTATGCGCAGGCGCGCACCTGGTATGAGATGGCGGCCAACGCCGGCAGCGCCTATGCCATGGGCAACCTCAGTCGCCTTTATGATTATGGTCTCGGCACCAAGGCGGACGCCAAGGAGGCGGTTCGGTGGGCGGCGGCCAGCGTCGAGGGGGGCGATCCGGCCAAGCTCGATGAACTGAAGAACCAGCCCAACAACTTCACGCCGGCCTTCCGCAAGGAAATGCAGAGCCTCTTGAAGGACCGTGGGTATTATGGTGGCCCGGTGGACGGCGAGTTTGGTGCCGCGACTCAACATGCAATCGAACGGCTCGCGCGCAAATCGTAAGGAGCAGACGACTGCGCCGACACGGAATCACATCGCTGCGTACACGGGCTTTTGACTAGGGAGCTGAGGGCGAACACAACGCGGTGCGGCCGGGCTTGCCGATCGGCCCACACGAAAATGCGAGGTTTTCCCGGAAACCGACAAAAAAATCTTGCATTGGCCGCGGAGTGACACTAGTCAGGCGCTAACGGAGAGGTGGCCGAGTGGTCGAAGGCGCTCCCCTGCTAAGGGAGTATACCGGAAACGGTATCGAGGGTTCGAATCCCTTCTTCTCCGCCACTATCCCAAGCAGCCCATGTCGTTTGTGCCCCGCCGCTTCGAGCGAGCGTCTGGTTCTGGCTATCTCTCGCAGAATTTTACTCACTGTGGTTCGCCGGGCGTGGCGGCGGTACGCTATGGTCGCCTGCGCATTCTTGATGCTGCGCGGTGCTGGGCTTCACAGCATCCAGAATCACTTGTGCACGGCGTTTCGCGAATCTCTGCGTTGATTCTGTCGATTCCTCAGGCCTCCATCCTTTCTTCACGAAGCGCTTTTTTGGAGCGAATGCTGTTTTAGGCATTCTGCGGGTCATCTGAATCGAAGTTCGCGTCCAGCTTTTCTCCTGTTTTAGGCGGGTTTCTGCCTCTTTCTGAAACAGGCCCCCCTTGCCTTCCTTATGCTAACCCCCCGTCAGCAAAGGGTTTTCTTAATGCTTTGTTAATTTTCTTCGGGGGTCTGCGGCGATTTTGTGTCGTTTCAGCAACAGGGCTCGGCGAAGGGCGATGCAAAGGAGGTGAACTCGCCAGTTGGACGTTGCGCCGGTGATCCGGTCTTGTATTTTCAACTCCGGAAGCAAGGGCGGTTGATCGTCCGACTTCTTGAACGTTGGGGATGGGGCAGGGAAAGCTGTCCTTCAGCAAAATACCCAGACCCGTTTGAAACTTTTGACTGGAGGTCAGAAATGAACATCAAGAGCCTTCTTCTCGGCTCCGCTGCAGCTCTCGCAGCAGTTTCCGGCGCACAGGCAGCCGACGCAATCGTCGCAGCCGAGCCGGAGCCCATGGAATACGTTCGCGTTTGCGACGCTTTCGGCACTGGCTACTTCTACATCCCGGGCACCGAAACCTGCCTCAAGATCGGCGGCTTCATCCGTTTCCAGACTGATTTCGGCCGCGACGCCGTAAACAACAAGCAGGGCTGGGGCCCGCGTGGTACGTCTGACTGGGATGCCTTCTCGCGCGCTTACATCTCGTTCGATGCCAAGAGCGACACCGAGTACGGCACGCTCACCGGCTTCTTCGCTGCTGAGTTCAACGCCGACAACGACAGCGATGCTGGCGACAGCCTGATCGACGTCGATGAAGCCTACATCCAGCTCGGTGGTCTCAAGGCTGGTTTCTTCTACAACTGGTGGGATAAGGGCCTGAACGGCGAAACCGACTCGCTCGGCAACAACACCGAGTTCAACTCGATCGCCTACCTCTATGATGGCGGTTCGTTCCAGGCCGGTATCTCCATCGACGAACTCGAAGGCACCGAAACCACCAAGAAGAACGGCATCGGCG
Organism: Ensifer sp. PDNC004; assembly: GCF_016919405.1. Classification (NCBI taxonomy): domain Bacteria; kingdom Pseudomonadati; phylum Pseudomonadota; class Alphaproteobacteria; order Hyphomicrobiales; family Rhizobiaceae; genus Ensifer; species Ensifer sp. PDNC004. The sequence goes on along the minus strand of NZ_CP070353.1, from coordinate 1,730,244 downwards.
TTTCCGGTATCGTATCGGCTTCGCTCGGCGGCGTTTCCTTCGACCTGCTCGGCGGTTACGACTCCGAGTTCGAAGAAGGCGCGATCCGCGCTCTGCTTTCGGCTGACCTCGGCCCGGGTGTATTCCAGCTCGCCGGTATCTGGGCTTCTGACCCGAACGCCTACTGGGCTCGTTCTGAGTGGACCGTTGCTGCTTCGTACCGCTTCAACGCCACCGACAAGCTCGCCATCACCCCCGGCGTTCAGTACTTCGGCAGCCTGCAGGATTCGCTTACCAGCTTCGGCGACGACGATGCATGGCGCGCTGGCGTCACGCTCGACTACAAGATCACCGAAGGTCTCGCGACCCGCGTTTCGGTTCAGTACGAAGATGCTGACAACCGCGACGACCAGGTATTCGGCTTCGTCCGTCTGCAGCGCGACTTCTAAGATCGTCTGACCTCGGTCAGAAGAGAGAAACCCGGCTTTCGAGCCGGGTTTTTTCGTTTGGTATGGTGCCGTGAGTTTGCCCCTGAATTTGCACATCGTGCTTGAGGAATCAGGGAATATGGACCGCGTCGGGGCCGGCTTCCGTGGGTCAGCGCGAGCGCGCGATGTCGTTTAGAAATGCGGCGATCGCCTCCCGCGGGCCGTCGAGATGAAGCAGCGGTGCATGTCCCTGGCCGGGAGCAGTGAAGTCCGCCATCCGGGCGTGCCTCCGGCGCATTTCGCGTACCGTCTTTTCCGAGAGAAGCCGCGAATGCTCTCCCCTGACGACCATCAAGGGGATCTGGCTCATGGCATCAAAGGGGACCCAGAGGTCGGGCAATGGTGTTTCGGGTGTCAATCCGCGCAGGGACAGCGCGATGGCCGGGTCGAAATCGGGAACCGGCATGCCGTCTTCGTCGCGATAAATCGCGTTGGCCATCTCCGACCAATCGCCGTCGCTTAAGGCAGGAAAGTCGGCGCCGTGCAAAGTCCTTAGATAGGTGGCTGCTGTCGCCCAGCTCGTCGGGGTATCGTTCGAGTTGAGATAATCCCGGATCGCAAGCAGTCCACCAATTTCGATCACAGGCCCGATGTCGTTGAGCACTGCGGCTGCAATCAACGAAGGGGCACGATCGATGAGGTGGTGGAGGATCAGGCCACCACGGGATGTGCCGATAAAGGTTGCTTTTTCGATCGCAATGTGAGCACAAGCCGTTATCACATCGCCCGTTTCGACGGCCACCGTGTAGCGGCTCTTTTCGCTGTCGCGTTCCGAGTTGCCGCGCCCGCGGTAGTCCAGTGCGATGACGGGAAAGTCGCCTGACGTCGAAAGAAAGCTTGCGAGTTGGTGAAAGTCCCGGCTGTTGCGGGTGAGGCCCGGCAGGCAGATGATCGGTATTGCCGCGGATGGCGAGGGGGGGAGGGCCGTAGCTTCGCGCGTAAAGGAGAAGCCCGTCGGAACTGCGGAAGAAATGCTCCTTGAATACACCTTGATCCATGCTGCTCCCTCTCGGTCAGGCGAAATCCTAACCGTTTGAAGGGGAAGGGCAAGTTGCTCGGGCCGACATAACTGTTCGGAGGCCCGAGCATGGCTGGCGAGGACCAACTTTGCGTCTTTCTGTTGCGGCTCTCCTGTCCGCTTCGGTCGTCTGCTCGGTTACTCCCTAGCTCAATAAGGCGAGCTGCATTGGCGCCGCGGGCCGCCATAGGGCTGATAGCTGTTGTCCCAGGCTCTATAGGAGCGGTAGCGCGCATAGCACCAGCGCTGATGCGCGTTGCCGCTGACGGCTCTCGGTCCGTTGTAGTATCTTGGGCTGTTGTAATATCGCGGTTGGCTCAGTAGTCCGCCGATGATTGCGCCTGCGGCTAGGCCGCCGATCACCGCCCCGACGTCGTTGTCGTTGTGGTCATAGTGTCTGCGATATCGATCCCGGTAATATCTGTCGCGGTAATACCCGCTGCGATTATAGTCGCGGTAGTCGCGATCCCGATAGCCATGTCGGGCGCGAAGTTCACAATAGGGAACGGCGCAACTGGATCGGCTCTTGCGTTCTTCGCCGCGCTCGTAAGAGAACTGAACCTGTTGAACGTTGGACGTTCCGGAGACGATCGGCGGAGTGCTCGGGAACGCGCCTGCGGGTGGCACACTGCTCAAGGTGGTCGCCAGCGAAAGGGCGACGATTGTCAAGGTCTTCATAACGTTCACCATTTCCTTCGGAATAGACTGGCCTTAGGAAGGAAATGGTTGAGCGCACGGTTTGTGCCCCCGGCGCTCATCACAATTATTTGATCGCCGCTAGACCGGCTATTGCCGGCCCATTCGCAGGTCTTCGACGATATCGGCTTTTTGCCCGAGCCTCGACTTGTAGACCTGATAGTTCTCCATCACCCGCTGGACGTAGTTGCGGGTTTCCTGGAACGGAATGCGTTCGATCCAATCGACGACTTCGTCAATCGGTTTTCCGCGCGGGTCGCCGTAGCGGTCGAGCCATTCCGGGACGCGGCGCGGGCCGGCATTGTAGGCAATGAAGGTGAGGATGTAGGAGCCGCCAAAACTGCTGATCTGTTCGCCGAGATAATGCGCGCCAAGCGTGGCGTTGTAGCCCGCGTCGCTGGTCAGGCGATCCTGCGAATAGGCAAGGCCATAGCGGCTGGCAACGCCCTTGGCCGTTCCCGGCATCAGCTGCAGCAGGCCGCGAGCGTTTGCGGTGGATATGGCGCCCGGGTTGAAGGCGCTTTCCTGACGCGCAATCGCATAGGCGAGCGCCTTGCCGGAGCCGTCGATATTGGCGCTCGATGGGATCACGCCGACGGGAAACGCGAGCGCTGCGACATCGATCCCGCGCCCAAAGGCGATCTTGCCAACCTGGAGCGACAGCTGGTGATTGCCGGTTTTTTCCGCACGGGCCGAAAGCAGTGCCAGCTCGCCGGGGCTCGTCAATTCGTCGGCAAGCGCCCGGTAGATGCTGTCCGCGCGCCAGGTGTGGCCAGTGCCTTCGAGCCGCGTGATGGCGCGCACCGCCTCGCGGTTTTCGAACCGCGATCGGTCGTCTGCCGTCGGGGCCGGATAGGCGACGTTCAGCGTCTTGCGACCCAGCCGGGCGGCTGCGAGTTGCCCGTAGAACGTCCCGGGATAGCGGGCCGCATTTGCAAAATATTCGTTGGCGTCACCCGGTCCGCCCGCCTCGGCCGAGCGCCCAAGCCAGTACCATGCGCGCGAAGCGGAGAGGGGGCGGCTCGACACATCGAGAATGCGGCGGAAGTGACGCGCTGCGGTTCCCGGGTCCTCCATGCCGCGCAGGGCATACCATCCGGCATGAAACTCGGCGTCGATGATATCGGTCGCCTCGGTCGCGAGATGGCTGGCGGCGATCCGGTAGGCGCCTCGAAAGTCGCCACTGTCGAGCAGCCCGCGGCTGACGACACGTTGCTCGACCCACCATTCGCCGGGGTTGACCAAGGCACCCTTGTCTTTGGGCATACGCGCAAGGAGCTTCGCCGCTTCTTCGTATTTCTTCTGTTTGCGCAGGTACTCGACCTGAATGAAGAGATAGGCTGGGGCCTTGCGCCAGGCGGGATCAACCGCTGCAATGAGGGCCATCGCCTTGTCGCTGCCGCGGCTGACTGCCGCCCAGGCGCGATACAGCGATTGTGCCTTTCCAAGGTCGCCGAACCGTTCGGCCTGCTCGACGCGGTTGCGATAGAGAAGCATCACCATGCGGCGCTGATGATTGTCAGCGGTCAGGAGGCTGGAAAACTCGTCGAGGATCTTGGTTTCGATGTCCTTGTCGAGCGTGTCGCGCTGCCAGATCGCACGCAGGTTCTTGGCTGCCGTATCGGCTTTTCCGGTGGCGACGAGCGCGCGGGCGAGAATGAGGGAGCCTTCGGTCGTTTCCGGCTGCGTGTTGCCGAAGGCCGCGAGCACGTCGGCCGCTGGCGGGTTCTCTCGATAAAGCGCTCGTTCGGAATTGGCGCGCAGGGATTTCAGCCCCGGCCATCCCTGCAGTTCCCGTTGGGCGTCGGCAATTTCGAAGGAAGGCACACCTCGCTGGCCGGAAACGGCGATCGCCCAAGTCAAGATGTGCCGGTCGAGCGTGCCCTCGGCCATGGCGTCGCGCACGGCAATCGCCGCGGCCGGCTGCTTGTTGGAAAGAGCATCGAGCCCTGCCTTGAGATCTAGGCTGACCGGTTCGGACACTGTCGCGATGGCATTCGTGGTTTCGTTCGTGGCAATGGGGATCGCCTTGTCCGAAAGCACGGGCTTGCGTGTCGGAACCGGTACGCGATCGAGGGTTTCTGCGCTGCCTGCCGACGCTGCCAGAAGCGCCGCGCCGATGATGGCGGCGGCAGGCAGATATATTGACCCGCGCATCAAGAACCCCGTGTTCCCCGTGTCCAACTTCGTCCGCCGCCAGATTGCCCGATGACGAGGCGGGCGGCCAGTATCGATCACAACAACTGCCCCAAACCCGCTCTCGCCCTGGTCGGGCGGTCGTGATTATGCGGGCCAAACATCAAGCTTTTGCATGAAAACCGGTATGAAATGCCGTGTTACAACGCTTGCCGCAGCCACGTCACATGATTATGGTGCGGCAGTTTTTTAACCGTCGATTACGGCCAAAGCATGAGTGCAGACTTCGCTTTTACGCCGTCAGGAGTTGTGCATGTTCAAGGGTTCCATTCCCGCTCTCGTAACACCGTTCACCGCCACCGGCGCGGTGGATGCGGATGGTTTCGTCGCGCATGTGGAATGGCAGATAAAAGAAGGCAGCCACGGCCTGGTGCCGGTCGGCACCACCGGCGAGTCTCCGACCCTCTCGCATGACGAGCACAAGAAGGTCGTCGAACTCTGCATCGAGGCCGCCGCCAAGCGCGTGCCGGTTATTGCCGGCGCCGGCTCCAACAACACGACGGAAGCGATCGAACTTGCGCAGCATGCTGAAAAGGCCGGCGCCGACGCGATCCTCGTCGTCACGCCCTACTACAACAAGCCGACGCAAAAGGGTCTCTTCGCGCACTATGCGGCAATCGCCGAAAGCGTGAAGGTGCCGATCGTCATCTACAACATCCCTGGCCGCTCGGTCGTGGATATGAGCGTCGAGACCATGGCGGCGCTCAGCAAGGCTTACGCCAACATCATCGGCGTTAAGGATGCCACCGGCAAGATCGAGCGCGTCTCCGAGCAGCGCATGGGCTGCGGTCCGGAGTTCGTCCAGCTTTCGGGCGAAGATGCAACCGCGCTCGGCTTCAACGCCCATGGCGGGGTCGGCTGCATTTCGGTTACGGCAAACGTCGCGCCGCGTCTTTGCGCCGAGTTCCAGCAGGCGACGCTCGCCGGCGATTATGCCAAGGCGCTCGCCTATCAGGACAAGCTGATGCCGCTGCACAAGGCGATCTTCATGGAGCCGGGCCTCTGCGGCGCCAAGTATGCGCTGAACCGCCTCGGCCGCATGAGCCGCGCCGTGCGCTCGCCGCTGTTGCCGACGCTCGAGCCGGCAACCGAGGCTGCGATCGATGCAGCGCTCAGACACGCAGGATTGATGAACTGATGGCACCCAAAGGAAGCCAGCGCACGGTCAACAAGGTTGTGGCGGAAAACCGCAAGGCCCGCTTCAACTACGAGATCGTCGATACCTACGAGGCCGGTCTGGTTTTGACCGGCACCGAGGTCAAGTCGTTGCGCGAAGGCAAGGCCAACATTGCCGAGTCCTATGCGACGGACGAGGGCGGCGAGATCTGGCTGATCAACTCCTATCTGCCGGAATATCTGCAGGCGAACCGCTTCAACCATGAAACGCGGCGGCGGCGGAAACTGCTTCTGTCGAAGCGCGAGGTTAACCGGCTACAGGGTGCTGTCAACCGCGAAGGCATGTCGCTGATCCCGCTGAAGATCTACTTCAACGATCGCGGCCGCGCCAAGCTGGAACTGGCGCTGGGCAAAGGCAAGAAGCTGCACGACAAGCGCGAGACGTCGAAGGAACGCGACTGGAACCGCCAGAAGAACCGCCTTCTGAAGGACCGCGGCTAAGAGAAATCCCTTTGCGTTGCATCCGCCAAAGACGGCCGGTGCAACGCGACAGTCACCCACCGCGCGCTGAAAAACCTGCCGGCAATTTTGAGATTTTTGAGAGAAGTTCAACGATCGACGTCGTTGATGCGGGGCGTTTCGAACGGCGCTCGGGCAATCGCGCGCCTTGCGTTCGGATGAACGCTTCAGATCTCGACCGGATCGGCCACCGGCTCGGTGTTGTGGCGCGGGGTGCGCTCGGACGGTTCGCGGCCGATTTCGGCACGCAGCGTTGCAAGATCGATAAAGTGGTCGGCCTGACGGCGCAGGTCGTCGGCGATCATCGGCGGTTGCGTCGACATCGTCGAGACGACGGAAACCTTACGCCCCTTGCGCTGCAGCGCTTCCACCAGAGTGGTGAAATCGCCGTCGCCGGAGAAAATGACGAGGTGATCGACAGTTTCGGACTGCTCCATGGCATCGATCGCCAGCTCGATATCCATATTGCCCTTGATCTTGCGGCGACCGAGCGAGTCGGTGAACTCCTTGGCCGGCTTCGTCACGACCTTGTAACCGTTATAGTCTAGCCAATCGATGAGCGGGCGGATTGAAGAGTATTCCTGATCCTCGATGAGAGCCGTGTAGTAGTAGGCGCGCAGCAGATAGCCGCGCTTCTGAAATGCTTTCAGGAGCTTACGATAGTCGATGTCGAAGCCGAGGCTTTTCGATGCCGCGTAAAGATTCGCGCCGTCGATAAAGAGTGCGATTTTTTCGCGGGGGTCGAACATCGTCTTTCCTTTTTCAATAGCGGCGCATCAAAGGCCGCCTGCCGGCGGGTGCGCAAAAGTAAGTCGATTACATTAATAATTGCTGATATGGCAAATAATGTAGCTTATGTATTGCATTATTCCAGCCGCGCGCTCGCGAATATAGCTAGTTTTAGCAGTTGCTATAGATCGTCCACACCTCTGGGCCGCCTTTTCCATCAGGGGCTTCATTCCTGATCTAAAGATGCAACCTAAATGTGTGAGCGACGTTTCCAGCTCATTCGCATCGCATTTTATCACGAAGTGTGACGTTACGTGAGCGTCCCTTGAAGGAAAAACTTGAACTTGCCTTGTTTTGATTGTATCCGGGCGCTTAATTCCAGAAATCGGACCCGATGAGGCGCCATCAGGCGACTGCTCCGGTTTCGTGTTGTCAATCCGTGCAGCGGCGATGCCGCCGCGCTTCGAGCCCAAAAGGACAGGCAATGGCCCGCGTCACCGTCGAAGATTGCATCGACAAGGTCGATAACCGTTTCGAACTCGTTCTGCTTGCCAGCCACCGCGCGCGCCTGATTTCTCAGGGCGCCGCCATCACCATCGACCGCGACAACGACAAGAACCCCGTCGTCGCACTCCGCGAGATCGCAGATGAGACCTTGTCTCCTGGCGACCTCAAGGAAGACCTGATCCACTCGCTGCAGAAGCATGTTGAAGTGGACGAGCCCGAGCCCGATCCGGCTTCGCTGCTCCAGACCGATGCCGAGACGACCTTTACCGAAGTCGCCGAGGACGAAGATCAGCCGGAAGCCATCACCTTCGACCGCATGTCGGAAGAAGAACTGCTTGCCGGCATCGAAGGTCTCGTGCCGCCGGAAAAGAGCGACGACTACTGAGATCCGTCGCGGAACGCCCGTTCCCACGTGTTTTCAAAGCAGTGCGCCACTCGTATGATTGGCGCACTTTTTTATTGATTTCTTCTAGAGCGGGAAATGGAAAGTGTTTGCGGTTTTCCGCCTGCATCCCGCTCTAAATTAGGAGAACGATCACGTTTATGATTTTAGGTCGGTGGGACCTGAAATCATCATGATCTAGAGGATCGCCAGCGAATGATGCGCCAATACGAGCTCGTTGAGCGCGTGCAAAAATACAAGCCCGACGTCAATGAGGCCTTGCTCAACAAGGCCTACGTCTATGCGATGCAGAAGCATGGCCAGCAGAAGCGGGCAAGCGGCGATCCCTATATATCCCACCCCCTGGAGGTGGCGGCGATCCTGACGGAGATGCGTCTCGACGAGTCGACCATTGCCGTTGCTCTTCTGCACGACACGATCGAGGACACGACGGCCACGCGGCAGGAGATCGACGATCTCTTCGGCGAGGATATCGGCGCGCTCGTCGAGGGGCTGACGAAGATCAAGAAGCTCGATCTCGTTACCAAGAAGGCCAAGCAGGCGGAAAACCTGCGCAAGCTGCTTCTCGCCATTTCGGACGATGTGCGGGTTCTGCTCGTCAAGCTCGCCGACCGGCTGCACAACATGCGTACGCTCGACCACATGTCGGCGGAGAAGCGCGCCCGCATCTCCGAAGAGACCATGGATATCTACGCGCCGCTCGCCGGCCGCATGGGTATGCAGGACATGCGTGAGGAGCTCGAAAACCTTTCGTTCCGCCATATCAACCCCGAGGCGTTCGAAACGGTCACCCGGCGGCTGGAGGAATTGTCCGAGCGCAATGAGGGCCTGATCAAGAAGATCGAAGACGAGCTTCGCGAACTGCTTCAGGCGGAGGGCCTGAAGGCGGCACAGGTCAAGGGCCGGCAGAAGAAGCCCTATTCGGTCTTCCGCAAGATGCAGTCGAAGTCTTTGTCCTTCGAACAGCTGTCCGACGTCTGGGGCTTCCGCATCATCGTCGATGATATCCCGTCCTGCTACCGTGCGCTCGGCATCGTCCATACGCGCTGGCGCGTCGTTCCCGGCCGTTTCAAGGACTACATCTCCACCCCGAAGCAGAACGATTACCAGTCGATCCACACGACCATCGTCGGCCCGTCCCGCCAGCGCATCGAGCTGCAGATACGCACGCGCCGCATGAACGACATCGCCGAATACGGTATCGCGGCCCATTCGCTCTACAAAGACGGGGAGGGGAAAGAGGGTGCGTCGGCAGATGCGGCCCTGTCGCCGACGTCGAATGCCTACTCCTGGCTCCGGCGCACGATCGAATCGCTCGCGGAGGGCGACAATCCGGAAGAGTTCCTGGAGCACACCAAGCTCGAACTGTTCCAGGATCAGGTCTTCTGCTTCACGCCCAAGGGCCAGTTGATCGCGCTGCCGCGCGGCGCGACGCCGATCGACTTTGCCTATGCCGTCCACACCAATATCGGCGATACCTGCGTCGGCGCCAAGATCAACGGCCGTATCATGCCGCTGGTCACCCGCCTCAACAATGGCGACGAAGTGGAGATCATCCGCTCGGGCATCCAGGTGCCGCCGCCCGCCTGGGAAGAAATCGTCGTTACCGGCAAGGCCCGCTCGGCGATCCGTCGCGCGACGCGTGCGGCAATCCGCAAGCAATATGCCGGCCTCGGCTATCGCATTCTGGAGCGCACCTTCGAGCGCGCCGGCAAGACCTTTTCGCGCGAGGCGCTGAAGCCGGCGCTGCATCGGCTCGGTCAGAAGGAGGTCGAGGACGCCATCGCCTCCGTCGGCCGCGGCGAGCTTTCCTCGCTCGATGTGCTGCGCGCAGTGTTCCCGGATCATCAGGACGAGCGGGTCACGGTGAAGCCCAGCGCCGACGACGGCTGGTTCAACATGCGCAGCGCCGCCGGCATGGTGTTCAAGTTGCCGGGCCGCGGCAAGGATGCGAACGGCGTCGCCCAGGCCGAAGGGCCGGAGGCTCTGCCGATCCGTGGTCTTTCGGGCAATGCCGAAGTGCATTTCAGCCCGGCCGGGGCCATTCCCGGAGACCGCATCGTCGGCATCATGGAGAAGGACAAGGGCATCACCATCTACCCGATCCAGTCGCCGATCTTGCAGAAGTTCGATGACGAGCCGGAGCGCTGGATCGATGTGCGCTGGGATCTGGACGAGGCCAACAGCAGCCGCTTCATTGCCCGCATCGCGATCAGCGCCTTGAACGAGCCGGGGACGCTTGCCGAGGTGGCCCAGGCGATCGCCACCAGCGACGTCAACATCCGGACGTTGTCGATGGGGCGCGTGGCTGCCGACTTCAGCGAACTGCAGTTCGACCTGGAAGTCTGGGACCTGCGTCAGCTCAATCACCTGATCACGCAGCTCAAGGAATTGCCGAGCGTGTCCATGGTGAAGCGCCTGTTCGAATAAGGCGACCGGCTGCGCTCTGCGCAATTGCCTGCAAAACAGGCAGGCTGCGCATGACGAAACGGCAAGCCATGCCATTGGCGCATGGCTGCCGCCATTTCCTGTATCTGGTGGAACAGGGACCTCTAAACTATCTTCTCGGTCGGGAGGTAAACAAAGAGGTTTGCCATGTTTAATCAGTTGAAGAAGATCACGCGCGCTCTGCGCGTGCCCACTCAGGAAGAGCGCGAGCTCGCCTATCTCAATAGCTCGGTCGATCGTATCGACCTCGAGTACCGCCAGCGCCAGATCGATCGCGGCCTGTTCCGTAACTACTAAGCCCGCTGCGTCCGTCTTCTGGCGGGATGCTGAGCCATGCGTTCGCCGGATGGCTCGCCTGCGACATGCGCGCGGCGCCTGGGCGGGTTGCAAGCGACAGGCAGGACGCCTATCTTGCGGCCAGCAAACAGGCGGACGCGCGGTCTTGTGCCGGCTGACGGCTTAAAGACGCGGTCATGACGGCATAATGTTATTCAGGCGCAGAAAACCGGTTACGATTTCCGAAAGGCTGCGGTCCATCTTTTGGCCGCGCAAAGGGTTTGCGCGCGGCCTGCGTTATGTGACGCTGCGCGTGTTGCGCCTTTCATCGACACCGCATTCGATCGCCGTCGGCGTGGCGGCGGGTGCCGCTTCGTCCTTCACGCCATTTTTCGGCCTGCACATCATTATCGCCGTTGCGCTCGCTTTCCTGTTCTCCGGTAATCTCGTCGCGGCCGCGATCACGACAGCGCTCGCCAATCCCGTGACGATCCCGATGATCCTGACGGCGTCCTACGAACTTGGGACGGCGATCCTCGGTGTCGAGAGCGCGCACGCCGCAAGCTCGGCCGACGTCATGCGCATGGTGGAGCACCTCGACCTTCCGGCTCTTTGGGGTCCGGTGTTCAAGCCGATGCTGGTGGGCTCGTTGCCGCTCGCGGCAGGCGGCGCCCTTCTTTCCTACATTGGGGCTTACCAGGCGGCCCGGCTCTTTCAAAAGCGCCGCCGGGCACGCACCAAAGAGCTCGGATCCTCTTCATGATCATAGGCATAGGCAGCGATCTGATCGATATCAGACGGATCGAAAACTCGCTTTCCCGCTTCGGCGAACGCTTCGTTCAGCGCTGTTTCACCGAGATCGAGATCGCCAAGTCCGAAGGGCGGAAGAACCGCGCGGCATCTTACGCCAAGCGCTTCGCCGCCAAGGAAGCCTGTTCGAAGGCGCTCGGCACGGGCCTCGCGCAAGGCGTCTTCTGGAAAGACATGGGCGTCATCAATTTGCCGGGCGGCAAGCCGACGATGAACCTGACCGGAGGTGCCGCAGCGCGTCTGGAGCAGATGCTGCCGCCGCATCATCGCGCCGCCATCCATCTGACGATTACCGACGATTTCCCCCTGGCCCAGGCCTTCGTGATTATCGAGGCGCTGCCCGTTGCCCCGATTGAGGGAACGGTTTAGAGCATTCCGCTGGAAAAACCGGCCCTGACCAATTGAAGGGGCGGCGGTTTGCAGCATATGAGACCGGGATTGCGCGCAGTCCAAAGCCGGACCGAGAGTCCGGACAAAAGTTGAGAGCAAGCCCCGCGCGGGCGTTGCGATGATAAAGGAACACAGTAGCGTGGCAGAAAAGACAGAAGCGAAGCAGAGCGGCCTCTGGGAGAACGTGAAGGTCGTCATCCAGGCGTTGCTCCTGGCTTTGGTCATCCGTACGGTTCTCTTTCAGCCCTTCACCATTCCGTCCGGCTCGATGATGCCGACGCTGCTGGTTGGCGACTACATCTTCGTCAACAAGTTCGCCTACGGCTTCTCCAAGTATTCGCTGCCGCTTTCGCCCGACCTGTTCTCCGGCCGCATCTTCGCAAGTGAGCCGAAGCGTGGCGATATCGTCGTCTTCCGCTTCCCGCCGAACCCGGATATCGACTACATCAAGCGCCTCGTCGGCCTTCCGGGCGACCGCATCCAGGTGCGCAACAGCATTCTCTACATCAACGACAAGCCGGTCGAGCGCACGCCGGATGGCGGTTTCCGCGCCGACGACCAATATGACACCGGCGCCGACGTTCCGGTTTTCCGCGAAACGATGGACAATGGCGTCTCCTATGACACGCTTGACCAGTTCCCGGATGCACGCGGCGACAACACCCGCGAGTTCATCGTGCCCGCCGGCCATTACTTCATGATGGGCGACAACCGCGACAACTCGGCCGACAGCCGCTTCGACGTCGGCTTCGTGCCTGCCGAAAACCTCGTCGGCCGCGCCACCATGATCTTCTTCTCGCTGGGTCACGACACGTCGTTCCGCGAAGTGTGGAAGTGGCCGACGAACCTGCGCTACGACCGTCTGTTCAAGGCGGTCGAATGATGAAGTCGCGGTCGCTGGGCGCGGAGGATCGGGTAAAGCTTGAGGCCGTGATCGGTTATCAGTTCGCGGAGAAGGAGCGCCTTGACCGGGCGCTCACCCATTCCAGCGCGCGAAGCGCCAAGGGTTCGAACTATCAGCGCCTCGAATTCCTGGGCGACCGGGTACTCGGGCTTTGCGTGGCGGAACTTCTGTTCCAGACCTTTCGCGATGCCAATGAGGGCGAGCTTTCGGTCCGGCTGAACCAGCTCGTCAGCGCCGAAAGCTGCGCGAAGGTCGCCGACGACCTGGAGCTGCACCAATTCATCCGCACCGGCTCGGACGTCAAGAAGATAACCGGCAAGGCGATGATGAATGTAAGGGCGGATGTGGTAGAGTCGCTGATCGCCGCCATTTATCTCGATGGCGGTCTCGAAGCTGCCCGCGGCTTCGTGCTGCGCCATTGGAAGGATCGCGCAGTGCGCGCCGATGGGGCTCGCCGCGATGCAAAGACCGAATTGCAGGAATGGGCGCATGCCAAGTTCGGCATCGCGCCAGCCTACCGGACGGATGAGCGTTCCGGCCCTGACCACGACCCCCGCTTCACGGTAACCGTCGAAGTCACGGGTGTCGCGCCGGAGACCGGAACGGACAGATCCAAGCGCGGAGCCGAACAGGTAGCCGCGACGAAATTGTTGGAACGCGAAGGCGTATGGCGGAAGAGTTCTGCCGGAAATTGACGGAAAACATGACGGACATGGAAAAAGATACGGCCGCCGAAGGCGCGCCGACCCACTCGGGCTTCGTGGCGATGATCGGCGCGACCAACGCCGGCAAGTCGACCCTGGTCAACCGCCTCGTCGGCGCCAAGGTTTCGATCGTCAGCCACAAGGTGCAGACGACGCGCGCGATCGTGCGTGGCATCGCCATTCATGACAACGCCCAGATCGTTTTCATGGACACGCCCGGCATCTTCAAGCCGCGCCGCCGGCTCGACCGCGCCATGGTCACGACCGCCTGGGGCGGCGCCAAGGATGCGGACGTGATCATGTTCCTGATCGACAGCGAACGCGGCCTGAAGGGCGATGCGGAAGCGATCCTCGAGGGCCTCAAGGAAGTGCACCAGCCGAAGATCCTGGTGCTGAACAAGATCGACCAGGTGCGTCCCGAAGACCTTTTGAAGCTGGCGGCTGCCGCCAACGAGACGATCAAGTTCGAGCGCACCTTCATGATCTCGGCGCTGAACGGCTCGGGCTGCAAGGATCTGATGGATTACCTGGCCGAGACGCTGCCGGAAGGCCCCTGGTACTATCCGGAAGACCAGATTTCCGATCTGCCGATGCGCCAGCTCGCCGCTGAAATCACCCGCGAAAAGCTCTTCCTGCGTCTGCACCAGGAGCTTCCCTACGCCTCGCATGTCGAGACCGAGAAGTGGGAAGAGCGCAAGGACGGCTCGGTGCGCATCGAGCAGGTGATCTATGTCGAGCGCGAGAGCCAGAAGAAGATTGCGCTTGGCAAGGGCGGTGACGCGATCAAGGCGATCTCGACCGCATCGCGCAAGGAGATCTCCGAGATCCTCGAGCAGCCGGTGCACCTGTTCCTGTTCGTCAAGGTGCGCGAGAACTGGGGCGACGACCCTGAGCGCTTCCGCGAAATGGGCCTGGAATTCCCGCGATGAGGCCGCGCGCACACCGTCTGGTGTGATATTTTTCGGCACCCGTTGAAACGGGTGCCGTGCCGCTCACCGCCCAGGTGGGCTCAAGCGCCTGAAATGCGCTTTCCATTCGCATCGAGAACCGTTTCGCCGTCCTCCTTCGAGAACGGGCCCTTGTGCGTGTCGGGCAGGATGTCGAGCACCCGTTCGGACGGGCGGCAGAGCCGCGTGCCGATCGGGGTGACGACGAAGGGGGGGGTGATAAGGATCGGGTGCGCCATCATCGCTTCGAGCAGCCGTTCGTCGCTGACCGTGGGGTCGCCGAGCCCAAGCTCCGCGTAGGGTGTGCCTTTCTCGCGAAGAGCGTCACGCACCGTCAGGCCGGCATCGGCAATCATCTTTTCCAGCGCCTGCCGAGACGGCGGCGCCTGCAGATACTCGATCACCGTCGGCTCGATACCGGCGTTGCGGATCATCGCCAGCGTGTTGCGTGAGGTGCCGCAGGCGGGGTTGTGGTAGATCGTGACGTTCATGTGCTTGCCTTCCGCGGGATTGAGACCGCCGTTGCGGCCAGCGTCGACGGTTGCTCAAAGCCATAGGGTCGAAGCTCGCCGCAGGCAAGCCGGCCGCCCGCGTCAGTTCGTACCGGCGTCGGCGACTTGCCGCTTTGCGAGCGCCGGGCCGATCATCTCGATCCGGTTGGTCCAGATGTAGCCGGAGAACCCTGGCGGTACCATTTCCAGATCCTGCATCGTGTCGATGCCGGTGGTGGAGTCGCCACGGTCAAAGGGGCCGAGCAAGATGATCTCGCTTCCGGCCGCCTTCATCCGCGCAGCAAAGCGGTCGGGCCAGCCCCAAAGAAACGGCGCATAGTTTCCCGGTACGGCGACGAGGGTGTTCTTGCACGCGTCCGGGACGATGCCGGTCCAGCCGTAGCCGAAATACTGCGTCAGGCATGCCTTCGTCGACGTCCGGTCGTAACCGCGCATGCCCTCCAGGCGTTTAAGCGTCTCGCGGGTCGGCTCTTCGCCGCCGTAAACGCCGAAAACGGCCTCCCGCCATTGCGGTTGCGCCTCGACGCGCGTTGCGAGTTCAGCGCCTTCTTCGGCGCGCCGGCTCTTGAAGTTGATCAGGAACTTGCGGTCGGGCAGGGCGGCCAGCACCTCCTCGAGCGTCGGCATCTGGCCGACGCCCTTGCCGCGGAAGGGGAAGGTCTTGCCGCCATCGGCCGTATAGCCGTAGCCGATGTCGAGGGACTTCAGCGTCGCCATCGGCGTTTCCTCGGTCACGCCCTTGGCCTCTGTCCGGCAATCGAGCGTCCAGTCGTGGAAGACGGCGAACTGTCTGTCGGGCGTCAGATGCACGTCGAGTTCGACGACATCGGCGCCGGCCTCGAAGGCCGCCTGCATCGAGGCAATCGTGTTTTCGAGATAGGGATGCTCCGGCGTCCTGATGATCGTCGCCGTACACGTGTCCCTGCCGACATTCTCCTTCGGATAGGTTTGATGCATGCCCCGGTGGGCAAGCAGCTTTGCGGCACCCGCCGGCGGCGCGATGAACAACGATGTGTTCATCAACCACACGACCGCGACAAACAGCCCGAAAATGGCAAGCGCTTTCTTCATCCTGATTCTCCTCTGTGAATCGGGATTGCCCGACATTGTGGCGCGACGATGTTGCTTTACACGTATCGCGTGCGTGCGTGTCGCTGATTGCGAACAATGTGTCACCCGCGCGCGCGATTGACCGTGAGCCGGGGCCCGTGAGAGGTAGCCGTCACTGACGTGCGATCCAGGAGAAGTGAGATGCCGCAACTTGTCGAAGGAAAATGGGTCAAGGGCGACGTTGCGGCGAGCGAGATGAAGGGCGGCGCGTTCCACCGCGAGCCGACGCGGTTTCACCGCTGGATCACGCCGGATGGCAGGCCGGGCCCGGACGGGCAGGAAGCCTTGCCGGCCGAGGCCGGGCGCTACCGCCTGTTCGTTTCCTATCTTTGCCCCTGGGCCTCGCGCACGATCGCCCTCCGCAATCTCAAGGGCTTGCAGGACATTGTCGGTCTGACGGTTTCCAATCCGGAACTCGGCGAAGACGGCTGGGTTTATGACGAACCCGTTGATGCCGGCGCGCGTGTCGGCAAGATCCGCTTCCATCACGAACTCTATGTGGCGAGCGACCCGACCTACACCGGGAAGGTCTCTGTTCCGGTGCTCTGGGACATGCGCGAAGGGCGGATCGTCAACAACGAGTCCGCCGATATCATCCGCATCTTGAACTCGGCCTTCAATGGGCTCACCGGCAACCGGCTCGACTTCTACCCCGAGGCGCTGCGTGCCGAGATCGACCGCTGGAACGGCCCGATTTACGAGCGTGTCAACAATGGCGTCTATCGCTCCGGCTTCGCCAAGACGCAGGGCGCCTATGAGGAGGCGGTGGCAAGCCTGTTCGGCATGCTCGACGAACTGGAAGCTTACCTTGCGGAGAACCGTTATCTTGCCGGCGAGCACCTGACCGAGGCCGACATTCGCCTCTTCGTCACCCTGGTTCGCTTCGACGCGGCCTATCACGGCGCATTCAAATGCAACATCCGCCGGATCGAGGACTATCCGGCGCTGTCGAACTATTTGCGCGAAATCTACCAGTGGCCAGGCATCCGCGAGAGCGTGCGCATCGACCATATCAAGCGCGGCTACTACGGCATTGCCCACATCAATCCGACGCGCATCGTGCCTGCAGGCCCGCTGCTCGACTTCGACCGACCCCATGACCGCGCGCGTCTGCCCGGTCTAGGCGTCGCTGAAATCTAGGTTTGTTTCTCAGCATTTGCTAAGGAAACATATTTATGAGGGGCCATAAAGAACCCATTGCCAATCGATCGAAGCCTCCTACCTTAATTTGAGTTCTGATGGATAAGAGCCCGATGGCGGCGGCCTGACGAATTCTCGGCGCGGCACCGAAGAGGAGCCAGATGTGTCCCGCCGGATACGCGTGAGGCTACGCCCGTGCCGGTTCTCGCTGCTTCCGGACGCGCTGGCGCCTGTTCCCGATGCGCCCCGCGCAACCACTCCTGAAGCCCCGAACGAGCCGATCCTTCGCATCTCTCATGCACCAGGACACGTTCTGTAGGTCTGCTAGGGGTGGGATATGAATGCAGCATTGTTGACATTGCTTCGCCGTCTGGTGCGCAACGGTAACCTGACGGTCGTATTTTCTTCCGGTGAAGAAGTGATCCTGGGTGACGGCAGTGGAAAGCCGGCATCAATCCGCATCATCGATGCGGAGGCGGAGGCGGCGATCGTTCGCGATCCCGCTCTTCGCTTCGGTGAAATGTACATGGACGGGCGTGTCGTCATCGAGAAGGGCGATATATTTGACGTGCTCTCGATCGTGAAGAGGAACGGGCTCGACAACGCCGCAACGGCGACCAATACGTTGACGGCCCTCTGGCATGTGTTGCGCCAGCAGATGCTGAGCCGCATGCCGGTCAACCGCAACCGGCACAACGTCGCCCATCACTACGATCTCGATCGCAAGCTCTTCAATCTGTTCCTCGACGAGGACTGGCAATATTCCTGCGCCTACTTTCAACCGCGCGGAATATCGCTCGACGCGGCCCAACTCGCCAAGAAACGGCACATCGCGGCAAAGCTCCTGCTGGAGCCCGGCCAGAAGGTGCTGGAGGTCGGCTCCGGCTGGGGCGGCATGGCCATGTACCTGGCCGAATCTTCGGGCGTTGAGGTTACCGGCATCACGCTCAGCGAAGAGCAACTGAAGGTCTCGCGTGACCGCGCCGCCAGGCGCGGGCTCTCCGATCGGGTCCGCTTCGAACTGCAGGACTACCGCACGTTGCAAGGCCGGCAGTTCGACCGCATTGTCTCCGTCGGCATGTTCGAGCATGTTGGCATCGGCAACTACGGCAACTTCTTCGAGAAGATGAACGCGCTGTTGAAGCCTGACGGCGTCATGCTGCTGCATTCGATCGGCCAGATCTACAAGCCCTGGGCCACCAATCCGTGGATCGAGAAGTACATCTTTCCCGGCGGCTATATCCCGGCGATTTCGGAGGTTTTGCCTTCCGTCGAGCGCACGCGGCTCCTGGTGAAGGATGTCGAAATCCTGCCGATGCACTACGCCTGGACCCTGAAAGCCTGGCGCGAGCGCTTCGTCGCCCGGCGCGAGGAGGCGATCAAGCTCTACGACGAGCGGTTCTTCCGCATGTGGGAGTTCTATCTGGCTGCGTCGGAGACGGCCTTCCTCTACGACAAGCACTTCATCTTCCAGCTGCAGATTTCGCCGTCTCTCGGTGCCGTTCCGGCCTCGCGCGGCTATATCGAGGAGAGGGAGCGGCAACTGATCGAGTTCGAAAAGCGCCGCCCACCGCTCGAACCCGTCAACACCTGGGACGTCGTGCCTGAGCGGGAGCATGTCGAGCCTGCCGCCATGGCGTGCTGAACAATCGGCCGTCCCGCCTGAAAGCGGGGCGGCCGATCCATCTTCTGTGGAGTTCCGGTTTTCCGCGGAAGGCCTTCACTTGGCCTTCAAGGTCTGCGCCTTTATGGTCGCCGACCAAACAGCAAAGACGGAATTCCCATATGGCCAGCCCTGCAAAACCCATCGCCGCCATCATCGCCAGCGAAATCAAGGCAACACCTTCGCAGGTCGTTGCAGCGGTCGAGCTGCTCGACGAGGGGGCCACGGTTCCGTTCATCGCACGTTACCGCAAGGAAGTGACGGGCGGGCTCGACGATACGCAGCTGCGTACGCTTGCGGAACGGCTGACCTATCTGCGCGAACTCGAGGCGCGTCGGGCATCGATTCTCGAATCGATCCGCGGCCAGGACAAGCTGACCGCCGAACTCGAAGCCAAGATCGCCGCCGTCGAAACCAAGGCCGAACTCGAAGACATCTATCTGCCCTATAAGCCGAAGCGCCGGACCAAGGCCGAGATCGCCCGCGAGCGTGGCCTCGGGCCTCTGGCAGAGGCGATCCTTGCCGATCGCTCGATCGCGCCTGCCGACCGCGCCGCCGCCTTCCTGACTGCTGAGGTGGCCGACGTGAAGACGGCGCTTGACGGTGCGCGCGACATCATCGCCGAAGGCATGACGGAGAATGCCGATCTGCTCGGCCGCCTGCGCAACCACATGAAGGGCGCCGCCTTCCTGCGCGCCAAGGTCGTCGACGGCAAGCAGGAGGCGGGCGCCAAGTTCTCCGACTATTTCGATCATTCCGAGCGCTGGGCGACGACGCCGGGCCACCGGGCGCTGGCCATGCTGCGTGGCTGGAACGAAGAGGTGCTCTCCGTCGACATCGTCGTCGACCAGGACGATACCTCGCCGGTCAAGCCGGTCGAGCGCATGATCGCCGCCGCCTACAATGTTGGCGGTCACCTGCCGGGCGACAAGTGGCTTGCCGAGATGATCGGCTGGACCTGGCGCGTGAAGCTTTCCATGTCGCTGTCGCTCGACCTCATGCGCGAACTGCGCGAGCGCGCCGAGGACGAGGCGATCCACGTTTTTGCCCGCAACCTCAAGGATCTGCTGCTGGCGGCACCTGCGGGATCGCGGGCGACGATGGGGCTCGACCCGGGCATCCGCACCGGCGTCAAGGTCGCCATCGTCGACGGCACCGGCAAGTTGCTCGAAACGACGACCGTGTACCCGTTCCCGCCGAAGAACGACGTCCGCGGCACCCAGGCCGAACTCGCATCGCTGATCCGCAAGCACAAGGTGGAGCTGATCGCGATCGGCAACGGCACCGGCAGCCGCGAAACCGAAAAGCTCGTGGCCGACATGCTCTCGCAGCTTCCGGCGCCGAAGCCGACAAAGGTCATCGTCTCCGAGGCCGGCGCCTCGGTTTATTCGGCGTCCGAAACCGCCGCCCTGGAGTTCCCCGGCCTCGACGTTTCGCTGCGCGGCGCGGTCTCGATCGCCCGTCGCCTGCAGGACCCGCTGGCCGAACTCGTGAAGATCGAGCCGAAGTCGATCGGTGTTGGCCAGTACCAGCACGACGTCGACCAGTCGAAGCTCAGCCGCTCGCTGGATGCTGTGGTGGAAGATGCGGTGAATGCCGTTGGTGTCGACGTCAACACGGCTTCTGCTCCGCTGCTTGCCCGTGTGTCCGGCCTCGGCAAATCCTCGGCCGAGGCGATTGTCGCCCATCGCGACGCGACCGGTCCCTTTGCGAGCCGCAAGGAACTGTTGAACGTGCCGCGTCTTGGCGCTCGCACCTTCGAACAATGCGCGGGCTTCCTGCGCATTCCGAATGGCAAGGAGCCGCTCGACGCCTCCTCGGTCCATCCGGAGGCCTATGGTGTCGCCAAGAAGATCGTTGCGGCCTGTGGTCGCGACGTCCGGGCGTTGATGGGCGACAGCGTCGCGCTGAAGAGCCTCGATCCGAAGGTCTTCGTCGACGAGCGCTTCGGCTTGCCGACGGTTAAGGACATCCTTGCGGAACTGGAAAAGCCCGGCCGCGACCCGCGCCCGAGCTTCAAGACCGCGGCCTTTGCCGACGGTATCGACGACATCAAGGATTTGAAGATCGGCATGCAGCTCGAGGGCACCGTGACCAATGTCGCCGCCTTCGGCGCCTTCGTCGATATCGGCGTGCACCAGGACGGCCTCGTGCACGTGTCCCAGCTCGCGGATCGCTTCGTCAAGGATCCGCATGAGGTGGTTAAGGCCGGCGATGTGGTGACCGTTCGTGTCACCGAGGTCGATGTTCCCCGCAAGCGGATCGGCCTCACCATGCGCAAGGATGGTGGCGTCGAGACGGGCCGCGAGCCACGGTCAGGCGCACCGGGCGGCAACAACAATCGTGGCCCGGCCCCGCGCCAGCAGAAGCCGCAGCAACCGGCTCAGGGCGCCTTCGGTGCGGCGCTGATGGAAGCGATGAAGCGCAAATAGCGCAGGCATTCGCCGCGGGCGCATCCGGCGCCCCGGCTGTTTGCTTTATAAATTAGCTAATTGTAATAATCCGGCCTTTCCACCATACTGGCTGCAGGGCGGCGCGGGCACACCGTGCCCATGCCGCAGCCGGCCGGCGACGGAAAGGTCAACGCAAACTCCTTCGCCGCGCGTCCGGTGAAAGGAGTTCGGTGATGGTGGGCAGTGCGATCCGCGGCCTGGCATTGGCCGCCCTCTTGGCGGCGGGCGTGGTGGCGCGTCCGGTTCCCGCGATCTCCCAGGCTCCGGTCAATTGTGCCGACCGGTCCGAAGTGATCGAGTTTCTGACGCGGCAATATCAGGAGAAGCCGGCGGCAACCGCGCTGATCAACCAGCAGGCGATCATGGAAATATACGCTGCCGACAATGGCAGCTGGACGCTGATCGTCACCGACGTCAACGGGCGAAGCTGCGTCATCCTCGCCGGCAAGAGCTGGGAAACCCTGCCGCCCTTGCCGATACCCAAGGCCTAGCCTCTGGGGAAGCGAGCTCAGCCGCTCCCGTCAGAGCGACCGGCCGACGCTCGAATAGCTGAAGCCGTGCTTCACCACCTCGTCCTCGCGGTAGATGTTCCTGAGGTCGACGAGAATGGGCGTCTTCATCACGGTCTTGAGCCGGCGGAAGTCGAGTGCCCGGAACTCGTTCCATTCGGTAACGATCACCAGTGCATCGGCTTCGTTGGCGGCCTCGTAGGGGTCGCTGGCATAGTCGATCCCGTCGATCAGCTTCTTCGCGTTTTCCATGCCTTCCGGATCATAGCCGATGACATGGGCGCCGGCATCCTGCAGCGTCTGCACGACCACGATCGCCGGGCTGTCGCGCATGTCGTCAGTGTTCGGCTTGAAGGTGAGGCCGAGGATTGCGATCTTGCGGCCGCGCACGTCGCCACCGGCGGCAGCGATGACCTTGCGGCCCATGGCCCGCTTGCGGTTGTCGTTGACGGCCACCGTCGTCTCGACCAGCCGTACCGGGCTGTCATAGTCCTGCGCGGTCTTGACCAGCGCCAGGGTGTCCTTCGGGAAGCACGATCCGCCGTAACCGGGGCCGGCATGCAGGAACTTCGAGCCGATACGGCCATCGAGGCCGATGCCGCGGGCGACATCCTGGACATTGGCGCCGACCCGTTCGCACAGATCCGCCATCTCGTTGATGAAGGTGATCTTCATCGCGAGGAACGCATTGCCGGCATATTTGATCAGCTCGGAGGTGCGGCGCGAGGTGAAGACCAGCGGCGACTGGTTGAGATAGAGCGGGCGATAGACCTCGGTCATCACGTCCCGTGCGCGCGCGTCGTCGCCAGAAAGGCCGATGACGATGCGGTCCGGCCGCTTGAAGTCTTCGATCGCGGCACCTTCGCGCAGGAATTCCGGGTTGGAAACGACGGCGAAATCGGCGTCCGGATTGGTTTCGCGGATGATGCGCTCGACCTCGTCGCCGGTGCCGACCGGAACGGTCGATTTCGTCACGATCACGGTGAACCCCTTGAGGTTCTGGGCAATCTCGCGGGCAGCGGCATGCACATAGGAAAGGTCGGCATGGCCGTCGCCGCGCCGCGACGGGGTGCCGACCGCAATGAAGATGACGTCGCTGTCGGCGACGGCGGCAACGAGATCGGTCGTGAAGGTGAGACGGCCCGAAGCGACGTTGCTTGCCACAAGCTGGTCGAGACCGGGTTCGAAGATCGGAATGCGCCCCTGCATCAAGGCGTCGATCTTGCTCTCATCCTTGTCGAGACAAACGACGTCGTGACCGAAGTCCGCAAAACACACGCCGGAAACAAGGCCAACATAGCCGGCGCCGATCATCGTGATTTTCATAGGCTCTTTCCCTTGTTGTGTTCCACAGCGAGCTCAGTTCATAGAACGTGCAATTGCGTATTTTTGCAATTGCTTATGCGCTCAGGTTCACACCCATTTATGCTCGATTGCGCGTAAAGCAAGCCGTCTCGCCAACAGAATAATCAGTGGGGATTAGCTGGCGAGCGGCTTACCGGTTCGCGTTGTAGTAATCCTTGTACCAGGCAGCGAAGCGCGCCACGCCCTCTTCGACAGGAAGCGAGGGCTTGAAATCGGTCAGCGCTTCGAGAAGGTCGGGGCAGGCGTAGGTGCGCGGCACGTCGCCCTGCTGCATCGGCAGCATGTTGCGCACCGCCGGCTTGCCGACCGCCTTCTCGACCGTTTCCACGAAGGTCATCAGTTCGACCGGCTGGCCGCCGCCGATATTGACCACGCGGAAGGGCCCCTGGCGCGACAGCGTGTCCTCGGCCTTTTCCTCAGGCACTCGGTTTTCTTCCGCCGGCGCCACGTGGGAAAGCCGAAGAATGCCTTCGACGAGGTCGTCGATATAGGTGAAGTCGCGGCTCATGCGGCCTTCGCCGTAGATGTCGATCGGCTGCCCCTTGTGGATGGCGTCGACGAACTTGAACAGCGCCATGTCGGGACGCCCCCAGGGGCCGTAGACCGTGAAGAAGCGGAAGGCCGTGGTCGGCACCTTGTAGAGATGGGCGTAGCTGTGCGCCATCAGCTCCATCGACTTCTTGGTGGCGGCATAGAGCGTCATCGGCTCGTCGGCGCGGTCGGTTTCGGCAAACGGGATTTTCTCGTTGGCGCCGTAGATCGAGGACGTCGAGGCCAGCATCAGGTGCTTCGGGTTAAGCTCCCGCGCCAGTTCCAGAATGTTCCAGGAGCCGACCAGGTTGGAATCCACGTAGGCCTTCGGATTTTCGAGGCTGTAGCGCACGCCCGCCTGGGCGGCGAGGTGGATGATGACCTCGGGTTCGGCAAGCTCAGCGGCCCGGCGCAGCGCGTCCCTGTCCTCAAGCATGCCGACGACGGGCTTGAAGCCGTTCGAGCGGGCGAGGATCGCATGCCGATTCTCTTTCAGCGTCACGTCGTAATAGGGGGTCATGCCATCGAAGCCGACCACGAAATGCCCTTCGTCGATCAGCCGCTTGGCGAGGTGAAAGCCGATGAAGCCTGCGGTGCCGGTGATGAGGTAGCGCACGACGATGTCCCCAATTTACGTATCGGCCGTTCATACGAAGAAAGGCGATCGATTGAAAGCCGAAACCATCGGTCTGGTTACCGGTCGAGGTCCTGTTGCAGGGCAGACAGCACCGACATCGCATGGCCGGCATACTGGCTGATCCAGCGATCATGGATCGCCTGGATCGGCAATGCGTTCAAATGGTTCCAGCGTTCGCGCCCCTCGCGACGGACGAGCACGAGCTCGGCCTGCTCAAGGACTTTGAGGTGTTGCATGACCGTGCAGCGGTCGAGATTGCTGAAGCGCTCGCACAGCATGCCGGTGGTCTGCGGCTCCTGCCGCATGGCGTCGAGCATCTGCCGGCGCAGCCCGTTGGCGAGCGCCTTGAACACCAGGTCGTCTTTCGAATCGGTTGACATGTTGTATTTCTATAACATAATCTCGTTGGTATCGACAGGAGGAATACGCCATGCCCTTTGAATTTCGCGTGAACGGACGGATCGGCCGCCCTGTCGCCCAGGTTTTCGACGCGGTCGTCAATCCGGACCAGCTCAGCCGCTACTTCGTGACGCTCGGTGGCATCAGCGGGCCGCTGGTCGCCGGCGCAACCGTGACGTGGTGGGGCGAAGTGCCGGTCCAGGTGGAGGTGGTCGAGCCCAACGAGCGAATCGTCTTTTGCTGGGGTGCCATGGTCGCCGAAGGCGAGGATGCCTACCAGACCCGTGTGGAGATGCGCTTCCAGTCACTGGAGGATGGCGCAACGATGGTGACCATCGCCGAAACGGGCTGGCGCGAGAACGGGCAGGGGCAGAAAAGCTCCTACGTCAACTGCGAGGGCTGGTCGCAAATGCTCGCCTGCATGAAAGCCTGGCTCGAATACGGCATCAATCTGCGCGACGGCTATTACCTCAGCGAACTCTCAGGCAAGCCGGCGCTCGAGCCGCAGGCCTAGAAACCCGCCTGGAGCGGTAACGCCGCAAGCGGAAGGACATCTCGAGGCAGCAGCAGGAGCGCCCGTCGCACGTTCGTGCAAGCGGGCGGCGCTTTCGCTCGCTTGCGGCAATTCTTCGTGGGCTTTGACAGATCAACATCGCAGCCGCACCCAGACGGGTCGGCGGCCAACAGGAGCGTGCGTCATGACGAAAATTACCGGTGGTATCAACATCGCAATGAAGGTCCCCTCGCATCAGTACGAAGCGGTGGTCGCCTTCTATCGCGACACAGTTGGCCTCGAACCCATCCCGGAAAAGTTGCCTGCCGTCGGCTTCAAGCTTGGGCCGAACCAACTGTGGATCGACGAGGCTGCGAATTTCAGCCAGGCGGAAGTCTGGCTCGAACTCTTCACCGATGACCATGCTGGTGCCCTTGGGCAGCTCGCCGCCAAGGGGGTCGTACGCTGCGACGCGGTCGAGGATCTGGGCGAGGGCTTTCGTGGCGGCTGGATCATGAACCCGGCCAATATCGTACACATGGTCAGGGCGCCGGACGCCTGGTAAGGCGCCCGGCCGTCGCTTTCACCTGTCCTCAGTACATCGGAGGGAGGCCACCATTGGTGGCGCTCGCCATCGGGATGCCGCCGGCCGGCTCGGTCATCGGCGGTTCGGCCTGCAGCACGACGACGCGTGAATCGAGCGGCACGCGGCTGTAGAGGTCGATGATATCGGGGTTGAAGAGGCGGATGCAGCCGCTCGAAACGGCCTTGCCGATCGACCAGGCCTCGGTCGTGCCGTGGATGCGGAACAGCGTGTCGCGGTTGCCCTGGAAGAGATAGAGCGCGCGCGGTCCGAGAGGATTGCGCACGCCCGGCTCCATGCCGCCGGCAAGCGGGCCGTAGCGTTCCGGCTCGCGCTCGACCATGCTTTGCGTCGGCGTCCAGCGCGGCCATTCGGCCTTGCGCGCGATGCGCGCTTCGCCTTCGAATTCGAGACCGGCCTTGCCGACGCCGATGCCGTAGCGCATCGCCATGCCACCATCTTGCACGAGGTAGAGGAAGCGGTTTTGGGTATCGATGACGATCGTGCCCGGCGGCTCATGCGTCTGGTAGGCGACCTGCTGGCGCAGATAGCGCTTGTCGACCTTGCTGATGTCGATGGCATCCAGCGGGAACTTTTCGTTCGGCAGCGGACCGTACATCGCCACGTAGTATGGATCCGGTCCCTTCGGCTTGGCAGGCCCCGACGTAGTGACGCAGCTTGCGAGCGTCGAGGTGGCGAGAAGAAGGGCGAAGAGCTGCGCCAGGCGGCCGGCGCTGTTCCGGGACACACACATAATTTGAATTTTGATCCTGCTGATTGTCATTTTCGGGCGGGAGGCACGGCTTTTGCCGCTCTTCCGTTCTAATGTCAAAGACGGCGTCGGGGCGGCGACAGCATGTCGCAAATGAGGCAACCGATGAGTGTGGCCGAATGGCGACAGTCGGCAATGGTGCTTTGCGCTCGCAACATAGCTTGATCCGCTTTCGACCACGGGTGTATGCCATAGCCATGCAATGGAGCGATCAGGCCATCATTCTCGGGATCCGGCGGCACGGCGAAAGCTCTGCTATAGTCGAGGTCATGAGCGCCATCCACGGCCGGCATCTCGGCATGGTGCGTTCCGGCCGCTCGCGCTCGATGCAGCCGGTGCTGCAGCCAGGCAACTCGGTGGAGGTCACCTGGCGCGCCCGGCTCGACGAGCATATGGGCGAATTCCGAATCGAGCCGGTTGAGTTGCGCGCCGCCCGGCTAATGGAGACGGCGACCTCCGTCTACGGCATCCAGGCGCTGGGCGCGCTCTTGCGCCTGCTTCCCGAGCGTGACCCGCATCCTCATCTCTATGAGGCGCTGACCGTTATCGTCGATCATCTGGCCGATCCCGCCGATGCCGGCGAATTGTTCGTGCGCTTCGAACTCGCAGTCCTCAACGATCTCGGCTTCGGCCTCGATCTGACCGAATGTGTCGCAACCGGCACCCGCACCGAACTCGTCTACGTCTCGCCGAAATCGGGCAGGGCGGTTTGCCGGGAGGCGGGAGAGCGTTATGCCGATCGCATGCTGGCGCTGCCGGATTTCCTTTCGGCCGAAGCGCGAAGGGCTGCGGACCACGACAGCCTTGCCGCCGCCTTCCGGCTGACGGCCTTCTTCCTTCACCGCCATGTCTATGAACCGCGCGGCCTCGATGTTTCTTCCGCCCGCGACGGCTTCGTCCATGCGGCGCTGAAGGCGCTGAAAGCGCAATCCTCGGCCGCCTGACCCCAGGAGTTTTCGATGCACCAGGAACTTTACCCCGGCATGGCCGTGTCCGGCATCGGCGTGTTGTCGCTTGACCGCGTCGCCCGCGACGGCGGCCTGAAGGCGATGCAGGATCTTTTGAGCGGCGACCTGCCGGCCCCGCCGATGTCAAAGACGCTGAAGTTCGGATTAAGCGAAGTGGAAGAGGGGCGGGTGGTCTTCAGGGGACTGCCGACCGAAGAACACCTCAATCCGCTCGGCACGGTTCACGGCGGATGGACGGCAACGATCATGGATTCGGCCCTCGGCTGCGCGGTCTTCACCACGGTCAAACCGGGGGAGGCCTATACGACGGTCGAGTTCAAGGTGAACCTCGTGCGCCCGCTGCTGCCCGATATGGGCGAGGTTTTCTGCGAGGGACGCATCGTGCATCGCGGCCGCACCATCGCGACCTCCGAGGCCTGGCTGCGCGACCGGAACGGCAAGCTGCTCGCCCACGGCACCGAAACCTGCGCCATCTTCCCGATCGACAATCTCAGGCGTTAAGCAATTCCAGGAAAAGTGCGCAGCGGTTTCCCGTCCGGAATTGCGAACCGGGAAAGCCAATTCCAGGAAAAGTGCGCAGCGGTTTCCCGTCCGGAATTGCGAACCGGGAAAGCCAATTCCAGGACAAGTGCGCGACGGTCTTCCGTCCGGAATAGCGTCGCTGTAACCACCTTTGAAATAAGAAACGCCGCGCTGAGTTGCGCGGCGTTCTTGCTTGTAATCGCAGTCCTGGTCAGCCGATGCGGCCGCCGCCCTGCTTGGTCACGGCAACGACGGCCGGACGTACCGGCATGTCGTCCTTGAAGTCCGGCCAGCGAGTAGCCGGGGTCTCGTAGGTAGCAAGACCGGCGTCGCCCGGATGCTGGACGGCCAGGAAGAAGGTGTCCGACGTCGGGTTGAAGCAGGGGCCGCACATTTCCGCACCGACCGGCACGCGGAAGAAGAGCTTCGACGTGCCGCGGGCGGCACCGTCCGTGTCGATCGCCCAGATACCGTCGGTGCGGCCGGTGTCCTTCTCGTTGTTGCCGTCGGTCGAAACCCAGAGACGGCCGTCGGTGTCGATGGCGCAATTGTCGGGCATGCCGAACCAGCCGTTCTTGGTGGTCGCGGTCGAGAACGAAGCGCCGACATCGGCCACGCTTGGGTCGCCGCACTTCAGGAGCACGTCCCAGCGGCTCTTCAGGGAGGCGAAGTCGCCATCGGTCTCGGTGATCTCGACGATATGACCGAAGGCGTTCTTGGCGCGCGGGTTGGCGGCGTCGACTTCGTCGGCCTTGCGCTTGGTGTTGTTGGTCAGCATCACGTAGACCTTGCCCGTCTTCGGGTTCGGCTGAACATCTTCCGGACGGTCCATCTTGGTGGCGCCGAGCGCGTCGGAGGCGAGACGGGTGTTGATCAGCACGTCAGGCTGCGAGGCAAAACCGTTGGCTTCGGTCAGCGGGCCCTCACCGTGCGTCAGCGGCATCCAGGTGACGGTGCCGTCCTCGTCGAACTTGGCGACGTAGAGCGTGCCCTCGTCGAAGAGGTCCATGTTGGCGGCGCGGTCGTCAGGGTTGAAGACGCCCTTGGTCACGAACTTGTAGACATAGTCGTAGCGCTCGTCGTCGCCGGAATACAGCACGACGCGGCCGTCCTTGTTGACGATCGATTCGCAGCCTTCATGCTTGAAGCGGCCGAGAGCCGTGCGTTTCTTCGGCACCGAGGTCGGGTCCAGCGCATCGACCTCGACGATCCAGCCGAAGCGATTGGCTTCGTTCGGCTCCTTGGAGACGTCGAAACGGTCGTAGAAGGACGCCCATTCATACTGTCCGCCCGGTGCGCCGAGCCGCTTCAGCTGCTTGTATTCCGGATGGTCCTCGGCGATCTCGCCGCCGAAATAGCCGTTGAAGTTTTCCTCGGCCATCATGTAGGTGCCCCAGGCGGTGACGCCGCCGGCGCAGTTGTTGAGCGTGCCGAACACCTTTTTGCCGGTCGGGTCGGATGGCGTCTTCAGGCGGTCGTGGCCGGCGGCAGGGCCGGTGATCTGCATCTCGGTATTGACGGTGATACGGCGGTTGTTCTTGCCGTCGAGAACCGGCTGCCACTTGCCGTCGACCTTGCGGATCTCGATGATCGTGCCGCCATGGGCAGCCATCTCGATGTCGACAAGCTCCTTGCTGTATTCGCCGAGAACGACCTTCTCTTCCTCGACCTCCTTGCCGTCCTTGGTCACCTTTTCCTTCACGACGCTGGCGAAGGCCGGGAACATCAGCTCGGCATTGGTGTATTCGTGGTTGACGACGAGCAGGCCATGGTCGGCGCTGCCGTCGAGCGGGATGAAGCCGACATAGTCGTTGTTGTAGCCGAACAGCTTTTCCTGGGCAGCAGCCGTCTGGTTCTTCGGGTCGAACTCCGGGCTGTCGGCGAAGATCTTGTCGCCCCAGCGCAGCAGGACGTCGGCATCGTAGCCTTCGGCGACATGGTGCTTCTCGTCGACGCCGGCTTCGATCTCGGTGAAGTCGAACTGTGAACCATCCTCGGCGCGTGCCTCTTCGGCGGTCAGGAGAGCGAGCGGGCTGACGGTGGTCGAGATCGCGGCAACGGCCAGCGAACCGCCGATGAACGAGCGGCGGGAGAAGCGGCGATGGATGATGTCGCCCATCGTCGGATTGGCGGAACAGTTATGGCCGACATCTTCCAGCTCTTCCCTGCGTTCCGTCAGCGTCTTGAATTCGGTCTCTTCCGTCTGGGCGAGATGCTTGTCCATGATCGGGTCTCCTGGTTGAACGATGGAAACCACCGCGCGAGGCAGCGGTGTTCATCCGCCTGTACCAGCTGCCCGATGACAGTTCTGCGACATTTCCGTGAAGAGATTACAGCGCTCGGCCGTCTATAGATTTGGCGCTTGCACAAAAGTCTGTATGGTTGCGCGCGCCGGCGATTGCGACTGCCAGGGGAAAGTATGTTCGAACTTATTGCTTTAGCTGCCTTTATTCTGGCCCTGTCCGCCTATCTCGGCAACCGCAGGACGACCGAGCGCCTTGGTGCCGAACTGGCCGCCCTCAAGGCGGAGGTCGTGGCGCTGAAGGCTGCGCCGGGCGATCGCGCTCCGGCCGAAGGAGCGACCGAGGCGCTTACGGCTGCGGACGAATTGCCGGCTGTGCTGGAGACGCTGGGGCCAGAGACACTGGACGATGCTGCCGCCGCCATGTCGGCCAGCGCGCGCGAAGGCGCCCGGACTTTCGGCGATTCAGAAGGAGCCGCGGCCGAAATCGAGGGCGAGGAGACGATCGCTGCCAGCACCGAAGCACCGCAGCCGGTTGCAACGCCACCCCGTCAGACCGAGAGCCTCGAGAGCCGCCTCGGCGCCCGTTGGGCGGTCTGGGTTGGCGGCATCGCGCTGGCGCTCGGTGGCGTCTTCATGGTCAAGTACTCGATCGACGCCGGCCTGCTGAGCCCGGCTGTTCGTCTGACGCTTGCCGCTTTGTTCGGCCTCCTGCTGATGGCCGCTGGCGAGGTCATCCGTCGGCGCGCCGTGCCCGTGATCGCCAACGAATTCCAGAATGCCATGATCCCCGGCATCCTGACGGCCGCCGGCGCCGTCACACTCTTCGGGGTCGCCTATGCCGCCTACGGCATCTACGACTATATCGGCACAGGCACGGCCTTCGTTCTCTTGGCGGCGATTTCGCTTGCGACTGTCGGCCTGTCGCTGCTGCATGGGCAGGCGCTCGCTGGCCTCGGCCTGCTTGCCTCGCTCGCAACGCCGCTGCTCGTCTCGAGCAATGAACCGCGCCCCTGGGTGCTCTTCGGCTTCCTCTCGATCGTGTGGCTCGCGACCTTGCTTGCGTCGCGCCTGCGCAGCTGGACCGTCGTTCCGACCTTGGCCAATGCGGGCGTCGGGCTTTGGGGCCTGGCCTACATCACCGCGGTCGCGCCATTCGAACCGCGGCCGGTCGCCTTTGCGCTGCTGGTGATGATCGTTGGCATCGGCCTCATCTGGCCGGGCGCCACGGAAGCGGCGCCTGCGCCCGAAGCGCCAGAAGGGGCCGAGCGACGCGGCGCCGTTGCCGGTCCCTGGGAGCGGCTGTTCATCCCGCCGCATGCGGCCATCTCCATTTCGGCTGCCGTCGCCGCCACCGTGCTTGCGCTCCTTCTCATCAGCCCGGCCGTGGCCGCGGTCAAATATCCGGTGACGGAGTTTGCCGTCGTCGTTGCCGGACTGGCGATCCTTGGGGCGTTCAGGCCGACCGCAGTCTATCCCGCCGTGCTCTCTGCCCTCGGCGCTGTCGTCGGCGTCTGGAGCCTGACGGCGCTGAGCGGCGTGCTCGCCTATCTAGATCCTTCGCTGGCCGATGCCCTTCCGGCTGTCGTCCTGTCCGGGCGCACCGCCATGTTCACCGCTATGCTGCTTGCTGCGCTGTTTATCGGCCTCGGTGGTTTCGTGTTGTCGCGCCGGCTCGTCGCCCAGCCTCAATATTCGACGCTCTGGGCGGGCATTGCCGCGGTCGTTCCGATCGCGCTTGTCGCCATGTCGTTCCTGATCACCGGCAACTATTCCTTCGACCTGCCGCACGGCCTGTTCTCGCTCGTCGCCGGGGCGGCGCTGCTGGCGCTTGCGGACTGGCTCTACCGCCGCGACGGCGCGGCCGAGGCGCGCGAAACGGCGGCCAGCCTGCTGGTGGCCGGCTCGTTCGCCCTCTTCGTGCTTGCTCTCCATGCCTGGACGGACGGGCTGGTCACGACGCTTGCGATCGCCGTGCTCGGCACCGCCTACACACTCGCGACCCGCGTCCGCACCTGGCCGATCCTGCCGTGGATGACCGGCGCGGCGGCCATCGTCGTTCTGGGGCGCATCGCCTGGGAACCGACGATCGTCGGTGCCGGCAATCTTGGCACGACGCCTGTCTTCAATGCCTTGCTGCCGGGTTACGGCGTTCCCGCCGTGCTGCTTGCAGGCTCCGCCTATTTCCTGAGATCCTGGCCCGGCACGCGGGTGCGCAACCTTTTACAGGCGCTCGCCAGCCTCTTCGTATTGCTGACGCTCGCGATCCTGGTGCGCCACGCGATGAACGGCGGCGTGCTCGACAGCGCTGTGCCGACGCTCGGCGAGCAGTCGATCTACACGCTGCTGGCAATCGGCGCCTCGGCGATCTTCATGAGCCTCGACATGCAGTCGCCGAGCCCGGTCTTCCGCTATGGCGGTATGGGCCTCGGCGTGCTTTCGATGCTGTCGGTGCTTTCGGCGCATCTCCTCGGCCTCAACCCCTATTTCAGCGGCGAACTGCTTGGACGTATTCCGTTCTTCGATCTGCTGTTGATCGGCTATCTGCTGCCGGGGCTCGGCTATGCCGGCCTTGCCTGGTATGCGCGCGACAAGCGGCCCTTGCCCTATGTCATGGCGCTTGCCGTCAGCGGCGCGGTGCTTGCCTTCGCCTGGGCGAGCCTCACGGTCCGCCGTGTCTGGCAGGGGGAAAACATCGCGGAGTGGAAGGGCTTCCTGCAGGGCGAGACCTACACCTACTCGGTCGTCTGGCTGCTGCTCGGCGTGTTGCTGCTGGTGCTGGGCTCGCGCTTCCACGCCAAGAGCATCCGCATCGCTTCGGCCGTTCTCGTCTTCGTCGCCGTGCTGAAGGTGTTCCTGATCGACATGTCCAACCTCGAAGGTTTCCTCCGGGCTCTGTCCTTCATCGGCCTTGGCGGGGTATTGATCGGAATAGGGCTCTTCTACCAGAAGATCCTGTCCGGCGTTGTCGCTGCACCGACGGCGCCGGCAAAGCCTGCCGAACAGCAATAGGAAAGCATGACAGAGATTTCGAAACTCGCGGCCGCCTTCGCGCCGCATGAGGAGCTTGCTGCAGCGCTGCTGCCGCATGCCTTTGCCGCCGATGACGGCTCGCACGATGCCGCGCATCTGATCCGGGTCTGGAAGAATGCCGCCCGCATCCAGGCGGAGGAGGGTGGTAACGCGCGTTTGCTCGCCGCCGCGGTGCTGCTGCATGACTGCGTCTCGGTCGAGAAGAATTCGCCCTTGCGCACCCAGGCGTCGCGACTGGCGGCTGAGAAGGCGGCGGGCATTCTGAAAGATCTCGGTTGGGGCGCGGATGAGATTGCCGCGGTGGCGCACGCCATCCTGACGCACAGTTTCTCGGCCAACATCCCGCCGGAAACGCTGGAGGCGAAGATCCTTCAGGATGCCGATCGGCTGGATGCGATCGGCATGGTCGGTGCTGCCCGCTGTTTCTATATCGCCGGACGCATGGGCAGCGGCCTTTACGACCCGCTCGATCCATTGGCCGAGGCGCGGGCGCTCGACGACAAGGCGTTCGCCATCGATCATTTCGAGACCAAACTTTTCCGGCTGGCCGACGGCTTCAAGACCAAGGCCGGGCGCCGGCTCGCCACGGAACGCGAGCAGCGGCTGCGCGACGTGCTTGCCATGATGCTCGATGAAATCTAGTTGCCGGGAAGGGCGTGTCGCGCTTCTTTGTGCGGGTGTGTAGATTGCACCGGAACATTTCTCCGTTTCCATCAATCCGAGAAATGATCTAGGCCTTTCAACACATTGTGCCGTGCTGATGAATCGGATCGTCAGGCACGTGAATCAGTTTCTGAAGACGAGGGAAGTGCCCATGAAGGTGACCGGTCTCAACATTCATCCGCTAAAGAGCGGTCGCGCGATTGCCCGCGAGACGGTCTCGGTCAATCTCGACGGTGTCGAGGGCGATCGGCGCTTCATGTTGGTGGAACCGGACGGGCGCTTCATCACCCAGCGCGAATTGCAACTGCTGGCGCAGGTTGAGGCGAGCCACATCGATGGCGGCGTACATCTGAAGATGGGTGACCGGGAGATCTCGATTCGCTTCGATCCCGACCGCCGGCTGAACGTCGTCGTCTGGGGCAGCGAAGTCGATGCCGCCGTGTCGGACGAAACGACGGACGCGGTCCTCTCCTCATGGTTTGGCCGCCCGGTCAGGCTCGCCCATATGGATGCCTCGGCCGAGCGCCATGTCGGCGCCGAATGGGCGGGTACCGCCGCGCCCGTCGGCTTTGCCGATGGCTTTCCGGTGCTGATTACGACGACAGGTTCGCTCGCCGACCTCAACCGGACGCTTGCCGAAAAGGGACAGGAGCCCGTCGGCATGGATCGTTTCCGCACCAATATCCTCGTCGATTGCGATGACGCCTGGGATGAAGACTTCTGGGAAAGCGTCGAGATCGGTGGCATCCGCTTCGATCTCGTCAAACCCTGCGCCCGTTGCATCATGACCACGCAGGACCAGGTGACCGGCGAGCGCATCGGCGGCAACCCGATCCAGGGGCTCGCGGAAAAACGCATGTCCTCTGACCGGCGTGTGCCCGGCGTGCTCTTCGGCTGGAACGCGGTGCCGCGCAGCGAAGGCACCGTGAAGCTCGGCGACGCGGTCAAGATCATCGGCCGACGCGGCGAGCGCTGGCCGATGAAGGTGCGTGCTTCGGCTTAATTCAGAAGCATTCCGGACAGAAAACCGCTTCGCACTTTCCCCGGATGGGCTTGGCTCTCACGCCCAGGGCGTGATGCCGAGAAGTTTGGCACCGAGATCCGAGAGGCTGGCGGGGGAAGCGTTGTGCTTTTCCCATTCGCGCGGATCGCCGGGGAAGGCGTCGCGCTTCGGATGATCGAGCTCGCGCCACAGCCGCACCCGCTCCTCGCGCTCGGCGACATTCTCCCATTCCGCCGGATGCATCGAGATGTATTGCGCCATGCGCACGCGGCCATCGGAGTGATTGGGGCGCACGCCATGGGCAAGCAGGCTGTTGAAGATCATCAGGTCGCCCGCCTCCATCTCGATGTTGACCGTTGAAAGACCGGTCATGTCGGGGTGCATCGGGTCGCGGTCGGTGCTTTGTGTCTTTTCCCAGCTTTCGAAGTTTTCGAACAGTTCCGGCACGCATTGGAAGCCGCCGACGTCGCCGTCCTGCTTTTTCAGGCTGAGCACGCCCTGAACGCCGATCGGCAGCGGCCGGATCGAGGTGTCGACGTCCCAGTGAATGAAGCCGTTGGGATTGCCCTTCACCTTCTTCGGCGGATTGAGGTTGGCGCGGTCGATCGTCACCCACAGGTCCTCGCGGTCCCAGATGTCGACGAAGGCACCGTAGATGCGCGGCTCCTGGCGATTGTCCCAGAGATACTGGTGATTGTAGATCTCCAGCATGCCGGTGTTGTTGAGTTCCTTCATCTTGTGCTCGCGTCGCTGCGGCGCGTACCAGGTCGAGGGATCGTTCGGATCCTTCTCGTCGAAGCGCCAGAGCAGATCGACGAGGCGCTCGACATTGGCCGGCGCTACCGCCTGGCGGACGATGACATAGCCCTTGGTCACCCAGTGCTGCCAGTCCGCTTCCGACAGCACGCGCAAAGGCAGCCGCTTCTTGATGTCCTTCAGTTGAATGTCGAGATGGGCTGCCGTCGGATGGCTGTCTCTGAGTGGCTGCATGGGTATCTCCTCGCCTGGCATGTTTGATGGGTGATGGAGAAAACCTAGCCCTTTTGCCGGTGCCGCTGTTGCACGTAGCCTGCCAAAATTGATACTATTCTGGCTTTTAAGGGGGGAGTGGCGCAACATGAAGGCTGTTTTGCAGAAGATATCGAGGCCGACCAATGCCTCATCCATCCTGCTCGACCGCCGGCTCGACGATGCCATCCCGTTCCAATGGCACCATCATCCCGAGTTCGAACTGACGCTGACCCTCAACTCGCGTGGCCAGCGTTTCATCGGCGACCATATCGGCGCCTATGACGACGGCGACCTCGTGCTCGTCGGTTCCAACCTGCCGCACACCTGGCATTCCGCCGGCAAGCTCGAGGGGGCGGAGCCGCACGTGGCGCTTGTGCTCTGGTTTCATCCGGAATGGGTGGAGCGCCTGGAGGAGGGCTTCGTCGAACTCGCCGGCGTCAAGGCGATGTTCGAGCGTTCGGCCCCGGGGCTGCAATTCTCAGCGGACGTGGCCGCCCGTGTCAGGCCGCTGTTTGAAGGGTTGCGCCGGTTGGCGCCGGAGGAGCGGCTGCCAGATGTTCTGTCGATGCTGACAATCCTGGCGCGCGAGCAGGCGGTCACACCGCTCTCGAGCCGGGTCGTCACGCCGTCGGGTCGATCGGTCGATCGCGGCCGCCTCGACCGGGTGCTCGACCATATCCATCTGCATTACGCCGAAAACCCGTCGATGGACGAACTCGCCGATCTGGCAGCACTCAGCCTCTCCGGCCTGCATCGCCTGTTCCTGCGCCACCTCAACATGCCGGTCTCGGAATATCTGATGCGGCTGCGGATCGGCGAGGCCTGCGCGCTGCTCAGTGGTTCGGCGCGCTCGATTGCCCATATCGCCGATGCCGTCGGCTACCGTTCGCTTGCCAACTTCAATCGTCAGTTCAAGGCCGCCAAGGGCATGACGCCCCGAGCGTTTCGCGACCGGTTCCGAAGTGCCGCTTGATCAAGGCATCAATTCCGGTGATTGCGGCGTCAATTTAATTGGCTTTTATCTGTTTTAGCAGCCGCATAGGATCGCGCTCCATCAATCGGAGAGATTCCATGTCCGCTGTTTCCGGAGCATCCGCGCCGTCCAGTGCCCGCCAGGAGATGCCCTGGCTGATCATTGCGGCCGGCTCGGTCGTCGCGATGCTCACCTTCGGCCCGCGCTCGGCGATGGGCTTTTTCCAGCTGCCGATGCTTGCCGATACCGGCTGGGACCGGACGACCTTCGGCCTTGCCATGGCGCTGCAGAACCTCTGCTGGGGCCTGAGCCAGCCGTTTTTCGGTGCGATCGCGGACAAGTTCGGTACGTGGCGAGTGCTTGCCATGTCGGGCCTTCTCTACGCAGCAGGCCTGTTCATCATGGCCTTTGCCGATGCGCCGATCTGGCTGCACATCGGCGGTGGCGTGCTCGTCGGCATGGCGGTGGGCTCCGGCTCCTTCGGCATTCTGCTCTCCGCCTTTGCCCGCAATGTCACGCCGCATCAGCGCTCGCTTGCCTTCGGCATCTGCACGGCGGCCGGTTCGGCCGGCATGTTCCTGTTCGCGCCTCTCAGCCAGGGCCTGATCTCCGCCTATGGCTGGTCGGACAGCCTGGTCTATCTCGGTGTCCTCATGCTGCTGGTGCCGTTCTTCGCGATCCCGCTGCGCGGCAACGCGTCCTCCGGCCGCCAGAGCGAGGCTCAGTACAAGCAGTCGATCGGCGAGGCGCTGAAGGAAGCGCTTGGCCACAAGAGCTACCTGCTCTTGGTTTCCGGCTTCTTCGTCTGCGGCTACCAGGTCGCCTTCATCACCGCGCATTTCCCGGCCTATATCGGCGATATCGGCATCGACGCGCGCTACGCGGTGATTGCGCTGGCGCTGATCGGCTTCTTCAACATCATCGGTTCGCTGTCGGCAGGCTTCATCGCCCAGCGTTATTCGAAGCCCTATTTCCTGGCGCTGATCTATATCGCGCGCTCGGTGGCGGTGACGGCCTTCCTGCTTTTGCCGCAGACGCCGACCTCGGTCATCGTCTTTGCCATTGTCATGGGCCTGCTCTGGCTTTCGACGGTGCCGCCGACCAATGCGCTGGTCGCGATCATGTTCGGCACACGGCACCTCGGCCTGCTCGGCGGCATCGTCTTCCTGTCGCACCAGGTCGGCTCGTTCCTGGGTGTGTGGATGGGCGGCTACCTCTACGACCACTTCGGTTCCTACGATCCGGTGTGGTGGCTCGGCGTAGCGCTTGGCATCTTCGCGGCAATCGTCCATTGGCCGATCGAGGAGAAAGGCGTGGCACGCCCTGCCATGGGCTGAACGCAAACGAAAATCAGAGGCGCCGCGAAAAGCGGCGCTTCTATTCTTGAATTCTGTCACAAAACTTTCTAAATCAACCCATGCGGCTTTGCCGCTTTTGTTTTGGTTCAATTATGCTCATATTGAGCATAATTGAAGAGCCGCCCAGGAAGAGGGGCGGAGAGGAGATGTCGATGACGCACCTTGCACCCCGCACCGCGACCGTGGCGAAACCGGTTTTTGTCAGCGCCGCTGAGCGCTTCGGCATCATCGAAAGACCCGAGCTTGCCTTTACGCCGGCGGTCGCGCGCGAAACCGAGCATCTTTACGAGAAGGTCAAGGATTTCATTCCGGCGATCGAGTGGCCGGTCTATGCGCCCTATGTGCACGCCATCAACCGGCTGAAGAAGGAGCGCAACGCCGTCATCCTCGCGCATAATTACCAGACACCGGATATCTTCCACTGCGTTGCCGATATCGTCGGCGACTCGCTGCAGCTGGCGCGCGATGCCGCCAAGGTCGATGCCGAGATCATCATCCAGTGCGGCGTGCACTTCATGGCCGAAACCTCCAAGCTGCTGAGCCCGGAAAAGACCGTGCTGATCCCCGACGCCAAGGCAGGTTGCTCGCTATCGGAATCGATCACCGGTGCGGATGTCCGCCTGCTGAAGCAGCGTTATCCCGGCGTTCCCGTCGTCACCTATGTCAACACGTCTGCCGACGTGAAGGCCGAGACCGACATCTGCTGCACCTCGTCGAACGTGCTCGACGTCGTCGAGAGCCTGGAATCCGATACGGTTCTCTGCATCCCTGACGAATATTTGGCGATGAACGTCGCGCGCCAGACCAACAAGAAGATCCTGACCTGGAAGGGCCACTGCGAGGTGCACGAGCGCTTCACCGCCGCCGAACTGCTCGCCTACAAGGAAGCCAATCCGGGCATCGAGATCATCGGCCATCCGGAATGCCATCCGGACGTAATCGCCGTCTGCGACTTCGCCGGCTCGACGTCGGGCATGATCAACTACGTCAAGGACAACCGCCCGTCGAAGGTGCTGCTCGTCACCGAATGCTCGATGGCGTCGAACATCCAGGCGGAGATCGAAGGCGTCGAGTTCGTCAAGCCGTGCAATCTCTGTCCGCACATGAAGCGCATCACGCTGCCGAAGATCCTCGACAGCCTGCTGACCATGACGGAAGAGGTTCTCGTCGATCCCGCGATTGCCGATCGCGCCCGCCTTGCGGTCGAGCGCATGGTGAACCTCAAGCAGTAACAATTTCAACCGGCTCACACCGGATGCAGGCATGCGCATTGGAGGAGAATGAATCATGCTGACCGACCATTTCCGCCCGCAATCCTTCAACGGGATTGACGACATCGTCATCGTCGGTGGCGGCCTGGCCGGCCTCTTCTGCGCGCTGAAGCTAAGCCCGAGGCCGGTGACGATCCTGGCCGCCGCCCCGATCGGCCATGGCGCCTCGTCGGCCTGGGCGCAAGGGGGGATTGCCGCCGCCATGAGCCCCGGCGACACCTTCGAAAAACACGTCGCCGATACGCTTGCCGCGGGTGCCGGGATCGTCGACGAGAAGATGACGCGCATGATGGTGGCCGAAGGCCCGGCGCGCATCCATGACCTGCTCGACTATGGCGTGCCATTCGACCGGGATCTCGAAGGCAAGCTGCTGCTCTCGCGTGAGGCGGCGCATTCCGAGCGCCGCATCGTCCGCGTCAAGGGCGACATGGCCGGCAAGGCGATCATGGAAGCGCTGATTGCCGCCGTCCGCCGGACGCCGTCGATCCGGGTGATCGAAGGCTATGTGGTCGAGGAGCTGGTGCGCGAAGGCCGCTTCATCTCTGGCGTCATCGCGCGCCCGGATGCCGGACAGTCGAAGAAGCGCGTGGCTTTCCCGGCCCGCGCCGTCGTGCTCTGCTCCGGTGGCGTTGGCCACCTCTATGCGGTCACCACCAACCCGTGGGAGGCCTGCGGGCAGGGGCTCGGCATGGCTGCGCGTGCAGGCGCTATCATCGCCGATCCGGAATTCGTGCAGTTCCACCCGACCGCTATCAACATCGGCAAGGACCCGGCGCCGCTTGCGACCGAGGCGCTGCGCGGTGACGGCGCCCAGCTTCTGAACGCCGCCGGCCATCGCTTCATGCTGGACATCCATCCGGACGGCGAGCTGGCGCCGCGCGATATCGTTTCGCGCGGGGTCTTCGCCGAAGTCCAGGCCGGACGCGGCGCTTTCCTCGATTGCACCAAGGCGGTCGGCAAGCATTTCCCCGAGATGTTCCCGACCGTTTATGCCTCCTGCATGGCGGCCGGGATCGATCCGGTGACGCAGCCGATCCCGGTCGTGCCGGCGGTCCACTATCACATGGGCGGCGTGCTCACCGATGCCGAAGGTCGCACCTCGATCGATGGCCTCTGGGCAGCCGGCGAGGTGACCTCGACCGGCGTGCACGGCGCAAACCGCCTTGCCTCCAACTCGCTGCTCGAAGCCGTGGTATTTGCCGCGCGTATTGCCGAAAACATCAAGGGCACGCTGCCGACACCGCAGTTGACCGAATGGGGCGACAATGCCGGCGAGAACGACGATCCGGTGACGGTCGAAGACAGCCCTCAGCTGACGATCCTGCGCAAGGTCATGAGCGACTGCGTCGGTGTGATCCGCACGCGCGAAAGCCTGGTGCGGGCGATCCGCGAGATCGAGCAGCTCGAGCGCGACAACACCCGCATGCGCTTCACCAACATCATCACGACCGCCAAGCTGATCGCCGTCGGCGCGCTGCGGCGCACCGAAAGCCGCGGCGGTCACTTCCGCGCCGACTGCCCGCAGGACCGCCCGGAATGGCGTCGCCGCACCTATCTGACGCTCGCTGAGGCCAACCGCCTGGCGCGTGAACTGGCAGAGACGGAAGCAGCCTGAGGCAGCTGGGTCGGCCGCTTTCGAATTGAACCTTTGGAATGAGTGACACGATGACAGCAGCCCTCCGCCCCGAACTGCCCGCACTGATGATCGAGGATCAGGTGCGCGCGGCACTGCTTGAGGATCTCGGCCGCGCCGGCGATATCACGACACTTTCGACGATCGGGCCGGACCTGACGGCAACGGCCGGTATGAATGCGCGCGATCCCGGCGTCATTGCCGGACTGGAGCTCGCGCGTGCAGCCTTCCGTCTGGTCGATCCGTCGATCCGCTTCGAAGCCCTGGTGGCGGACGGCGACCGGGTCAAACCGGATACGGCAATCGCCCGGATCTCCGGTCGCGCTCGCGGCCTGCTGTCGGCCGAACGTGTCGGCTTGAACTTCCTCATGCATCTCTCGGGCATCGCCACCTATACGGCGAAATTCGCCGACGAGATCGCCCACACGCGTGCGAAGGTCTGCTGCACCCGCAAGACCATTCCGGGCCTGCGTGCGCTGGAGAAATACGCTGTGCGTCTGGGCGGCGGCTCCAATCACCGCTACGGGCTGGATGACGCGGTGCTGATCAAGGACAACCACATCGCCGTTTCCGGCGGTGTCGCCAGCGCCGTCCACGCGGCGCGCGCCTATTGCGGCCATCTCGTCAAGATCGAGATCGAAGTCGATGGCCTCGACCAGATGCGCGAGGCGCTGACGGCCCAACCCGACGTCATCCTGCTCGACAACATGGGGCCAGACTTGCTCCGCGAGGCCGTTGCGATCAACCGGGCGCACTGGCAGCTCTCTGCCGACGTCTATGCGGTCGATGCGCGCCGGACCCGGTTGGAGGCTTCAGGCAACGTCAAGATCGATACGGTGCGGGCAATCGCCGAGAGCGGCATCGACTACATCTCGACCTCGAAGATCACGATGGCGGCACCAACGCTCGACATCGGTCTCGACATCGCCATCAACAAATAGCCAGAGAAAAGATCAACGCTGCATGATGAAGGGGCAGGAGAAGCGTTCGCCAACGGTGATCTGCGTGCCGCAATCATAGCGGCAGGTCCGGAACTGCCCGTTCGTGTCCTGACTGTTGAGATTGCAGATGGTGGTCTGCGGCTGCATGCCACCACCCTGCTGGTTCTTGAAGTAGTCGGGCATCTTCGGCTTCTCGTCGGTTCCCGATTGCGGCGAGGTGCCGAGCAGCGACGTCAAAAAGGCCAGTGCGAGCAGCATGGTTGTCACCTCGTCGTAAATATCGGGTCGTTCGGCGGCAGGTGGCGACTGTCCGGCCTCGTCCCGCAGCACCTATCATAGCATCATCCCTCCTATGTAGGGCGTGCCGTCGGATGTTTTTAGATGCCGGTCCCGCTCAGGGATTGGTGGCTACGGTCATCGCCCGCCGACCTTGAGCCCCGGGGCGGGGCGCTCTTCGAGGATCTGACGGCGGAAACGGAAGAGGGCCGCCGGCCGCCCACCGGTCGAAGAGAGAGTCATGCCCGTCGGCTCGACCAACTCGGCCCCTTCGACGAGGCGGCGGAAGTTCTGCTTGTGCAGGTGGCGCCCGGAGATCGCCTCGACGGTTGCCTGCAGATCGGTCAGCGTGAACTCGGGCGGCATCAGCTCGAAGACGACCGGCCGATATTTAATCTTGCCGCGCAGCCTCGCCATTGCGGTGGCGACGATGCGGCGATGGTCGTGGCGCATTGCCAGCCCGACGGTCAGAATGTCGCTGCCGTTGCCGCGGCCGTCGATGGCCGCCTCGGGCACGAGCCCCGCCTCGTAGAGCAGCTCATAACGCTCGAGCACGCGCTCCTCGTCCCAGGGAAAATCGCCGAGGCCGAACGCCAGGCGAATGCGCGCCCGGCGCCCGGCAATCCGGGCGGCCTGCTCGTCGCCGGACACGCCGGTCTCCCAGCGGGCAAGTGCTGGCAGTATTGCCTGGTCGAGCACCGCCGGGCGTCCCTGCCGCCAGTCTTCCCAGGGCAGGTAGCCGTACCAGTCGCGCCAGTGCGCGCCGGCCTCGGCCAGCCGCTCGGTATTCTCGGCATCGGTTCTGGTCAGCGCCAGATAGCCGACCGAGACCATGTGCTTGCCCTCTTCGCCCGGCAGCCGCTGGCGGCCGCGATCGCCGAAGGTGTAGAGCTGCTCGATGTAGCCGAGCTTCAGCGCCGTGCGCTTCTCGACGCGATCGCGCAGACTCGTCTCAAAGGTCCGGTGGAGCGCCGGATCGAAGGGGCCAAAGGGCAGGCTGTCGCGCGCGTCGCCGTCGCTTTCACTGACGGCGAGGATGCGCGGGCTGCGGTTGACCACGGCGACGATCGCCGCATTGAGGCCGATCTCGACCGTTGTCGGCTGTGTCTCAATCGGCAACGGCTGCTCCTTCGAAAGCAAGCGGCAGAAGGAACGGTGCGTTGCCGTCGGCATCCGCGCCGCGACCGATCGCGCGAACGGCGGCGACGAGCCGGCCGTTGCGCTCGAGTACGGCGTCACCGATCTCGACAAGTCGACTGTTGGGGGTCGCAAAGGGCGAGGCTCGGCGCAGCCGTTGCACCAGTTGCGTGTCGTCCTGGTCCGGCTCGGCCGCCAGCGCGGCGATGAGGGCGGCTGCGGGCGAGCGGGAGACGCCCATCCAGCAATGAACGAGGAGCGGCCGTGCGCGGTCCCATTCGCGCGCAAAGGCGACGATCTGCCGGACATGGTCTTCCTGCGGCGCGATGAGGTCGCCGGTGCCGGCAAAGGTGATGTCGTTCATGCCGAGCGTGAGATGCCGCGCCTTGGCGATGACGCCGGGGCGATGAAAGTCCTGGCCCTTGGCAACGAGGCTGATCATCTCCGTGCAGCCATGTCGGACGGCCATTTCGGCGATGCGGGAAAGCGGTGAAACGATGATGTCGGGCATGTCAGATTTCCGCGCGTGAAGGCAGGCGCTGCGCTTCCAGCGCCAGGAACCGCTCGGTGAACAACCGCTGCGCCTCGACCGCCGGCACGGGATCGATCAGCAGCGTCTCGCGGGTGATGCCGCGCGGCTGGCCGAAGAATTTTCGCGCTTCCTCGACCGAGAAGCCGGCAAGCACGGTCGCTTCGAAATAGGCGGCGACATGGTCGGCCTTCTTGATCTTGTCCTTCAATTCCTTGGAGCAATGCGGCGGCAGGCCGAAACGGAGATGGATGGCGCTTTCCAGCCGCTTCTCGACCGATTTGTAGCCGCCGCCGACCACCGCCTTGAACGGCGAGATCATGTCGCCGATCACGTATTCCGGCGCGTCGTGCAAAAGCGCCAACAGGCAATCGTCGCTGCTGCATTTGTTGCTGCGGCGAAAAATGTCCTCGACCATCAGGCTGTGCTGGGCGACCGAGAAAGCATGGTCGCCGGCGGTCTGCCCGTTCCAGCGGGCGACGCGCGCGAGACCGTGGGCGATATCGCCGATCTCGACGTCGAGCGGCGACGGGTCGAGCAGGTCCAGCCGGCGGCCGGAGAGCATGCGCTGCCAGGCGCGGGCCGTCGTCACGCGCTCGCCTCGTCGGCAGACGTCGGGAAGGTGAGCCCGGCCCATTCGGGCAGGACCAATGTCACCAGCACGTCGCCGGCAAGCAGCGGGATGCCGTTCGCCATCGCTTCGCCGGCCTTGTCGATGCGCACGATCGCGAGTGCCGAC
This sequence comes from Ensifer sp. PDNC004, assembly GCF_016919405.1. Lineage (NCBI taxonomy): Bacteria > Pseudomonadati > Pseudomonadota > Alphaproteobacteria > Hyphomicrobiales > Rhizobiaceae > Ensifer > Ensifer sp. PDNC004. Next base: position 1,685,648 of record NZ_CP070353.1, on the reverse strand, counting down.
TTGCCCTGTACCGTGCCGAGCGTGCCGATCGACTTGTCGTTCGCGGTGATCGTCGTTCCCGTCGGGGGAAGGGCGGCGTCGGCAGAAACGATCACGACCCGGCGGCGCGGCGTGCTGCGGTGCTGCATGCGCGACACCACTTCCTGGCCGACATAGCAGCCCTTCTTGAAGGAAAGACCGCCGTTCTTGTCCATGAGCACATCATGGGGGAAGGCGTCCTGCACCGCATAATCGGCGCCGGCATTGGCAATGCCCGCCGCGATCCGCAGGCGTTCGAGGTCTTCTGCGCCGGCCGTGTCGCCGGTGGCTTCCCCATAGGCGCGAAAGAGCGCGATGCCCGCCTTCTCGAAACGGTGGTCGCGATAGGCATCTGTCGGTGCTGCTTCGTCGAATATCACGGTAACGGCGTCGGATGTCTTGATCGAAAGCTCCACTGCCGAGCGAAGCTTGTACATCGTCAGGCGCTTCAGCAGCGCTTCGGCCTGGTCATGTGCCGTTTCCAACCGTAGGCCGTCGCCGTCGCGGGAGATCAGGAACTCGAACAGGATCTTGCCCTGTGGCGTCAACAGAGCGCCGGGACGTGCCTCGTCGGGCGCAAGCGCGTCGAGGTCGGTGGTGATCAGTCCCTGGAGAAGATCTTCGGCGTCCTTGCCGGAAATGGCGACGATCGCGCGATCGTCGAGGCGAACTCTGGGCATCGTTCGAATCCTGTTCGACGGGAGGGGAGAATCCCGCGCTAACCTAGCAAACGATCACCTGGATGGCCGCGGCCGACTCGGGCCCCGGTCCCACCGGCGATCTCTTGGCGAAGAGGTAGGATGTTCGGCGATGATCGGCAAGCAGGTCGCCGGCGCTCAGTCGCCGGCGATGAAGAATTTCCACTTGCCATCCGGCATGATGCCGACGCGATAGAAGTTGTAGCTGCCGAATTCTTCCATGTCGGCAAAGTCGCCGGCGGTGACCAGCCGGAACAGGTCGACCTTTTCCGGTGCGGTCAGTGTCGAAAGCTTCTTTTCCGCGAAATAGGGCCAGACATAGACCTCCTGCGGCGTGCCCTTGTCCACCAGCACGAAGCCGGTCGACAGCACGTCGAGCAGGATCGCGAGGATTTCGACGCCTTCCTGGTCGCCCGAAAGGCTCTTCAAGATCGAGACCGGGTCTTCGTCGCCGGTGACGCCGGTGACCTGGGTCTGGTTCGGGCCCTTGCCGAGCAGCGAGCGCAGCCGCTCGATATCGCCGGAAGCCGCTGCCTCGACGATCAGCTCACGCATGCGGGCGACCGGCGCTGGGATTTTGGAAATGTCGGTCAGCACTTCGACAGGCCCGGTCTGCTCCGGCTCTTCGGCTTCGGGAGCGTCTTCCTTGGTGGCTGTCGCCGACTTGTTGATCAGCGGATCGGGCATCGGGATTTCGAGCGGAAGCTTCTCTTCCTCATCCGGCTCTTCGGCGACGGGTTCGGCTACGGGCGGCGTCGCCTTCTGGTCGCCGGCGGCAGGCTGTTGCTCGGCCGGGACGGGTTGTGGCGCGCCCTGCAATTCGCTGAGAGCGAAGGCGGGAGAAACCGCTGCCGGGGTGGTCAAGGCGACACCGGCCAACAGCAGTGTAGCGAGGCGAACCGGAAGGGTCCGGTTTGCGAGATTCCGATGCATCGGGCAGTCCTGATATTACTGAATCGTGCGCTGGGGCGAGAACTCGCCGGCGAGCACGCGCTCGCGAAGCGAATTGAGCATTGCTTCGGCGCCGTCTTCGCCATGAAGCCGAACGGTTTCCCGCATGGCAAGGGCAATGGCTGCATCGGCGATGATTTCCGGCTCGATACCGTCGGCCATTCCGTCCGCCCAGGCCTCGCTCTGGTGTTCCAGCGCAGCCTGCATTTTCTCGTGGACGATCATGTCATCGATGTCGGTCAGGCTTGGTTCCATCATTCGTTCCATGCGACTTCCATTGTGCAAGCGGTTCATTTTATGGCCGTTCGGCTGAACTCCGACTGAACGGCCGTGACGGACTCGCCACTTCTTACCACTCTCTTAACGAACTTAGCAGCCTTTTCCCGAAACGACACGGGGTCGTGAGAAAAGAGGTTAATTTATTGCTAATTTCCAAAGCGGGCGACGATTTCTGACGCAAGTGTTGCCCCTTCGGCACGATATCGCTGTTCGGCGACGATCGCAGGCCCCGTGCAGCTCGTATAGACGGATGCGAAGGTGCGATACCCGCGGTTGAAGGCGGCCGTCATCCGCTCGCGCCGTTTGATTTCGGTGGCGGTTTCCTTGTCGATCAGTTCCTGCATCGAGCGGCGCCAGACATCCTCCGGTTCCTTGACGCAGAGATTGCGGAGGTAGTGCACGGAGCCGAGGATCTCGGAGAGCCGAACCAGCCGCTGGTCATAGGGCGTCGGCTTTTCCTCCACGGCGGCCGGGGCAGGGGCTGCGGTCTCGGTCTTGGCCGGCTCTTTCGTCGGTGATTTTTGCGCTGCCGCGCCAGTGGCGACTGTCAAGGCGATGCCGGCGAGCGTAAGCCTTGTAAGGATCGGGACAGGGATCATGATTTCACCAAGCCCGAATTGGCGGCGGTTTCAAGGCCGTCGCCTGATGTCGCGGCGTTCGCTCCGGCGCCGGAGAGCCTTTCCACACATTCGCGCACGCTGTCGGGGATCGGCAGGGCGAAGATCTCGTCAGCCGTGAACCAGCCGAGCCCTGCGGCGTCGTCGCTGGCGACGGCAACTGCGTCGGCATCAGCATCGGCCCTGAAGACCGACAGCAGGAAGTGTCGCCCTTCGGACTCCTTGCCCGGCAGATCGTAGACTTCGAACAGCACCGGATCGCGCGCCTTGATGCCGGTTTCCTCGAGCAATTCGCGAAGTGCTGTCTCCGCCGGCGTCTCGCCGGCTTCCGCCCGGCCGCCGGGAAAGGCGTACATGTCGGCCGACGGCGGGTTGGCCCGGCGGACGAGCAGATAGCGGCTGTCGCGTTCGAGGATGACGGAGGAAGCAAGTTCGGGCTTGGTCGGCATCAGGGAATCAAATCGTCTCGGTAGCGTTGACCCATCCTACGTGAAGTGCCACATCGATGTCATGTGCGGACGTTTTGCGCTGACGGCGACACCCGACGAAATAATGGAATTGTTCAGCCTGCTGGAAAGCGACGACTTTCCGGCGCGCTTCAATATCGCGCCAACCCAGCCGATCATGGTTGTCGTGGCCGGTGAGCGTGCGGCACCCGGCAGCAACCTGCCGGAGCGCCGGGCGCTGCTCGTGCGCTGGGGCTTCATGCCGGGCTGGGTCAAGGACCCGCGCGACTTTCCACTGTTGATCAATGCGCGGGTCGAATCGGCAATCGAAAAGGCGTCGTTCCGTGCAGCCATGCGGCACCGGCGGGTCCTTGTGCCGGCCTCCGGCTTCTACGAATGGCGACGGCCGCCGAAGGGCAGCCGCGAGCCGTCGCAGGCCTATTGGGTGCGTCCGAGGAAGGGCGGCATCGTCGCCTTCGCCGGTTTGATGGAAACCTGGTCCTCGGCCGACGGCTCCGAGGTCGACACCGCGGCCATCCTGACGACGGCCGCCAACGCCTCGATCCGGCAGATCCATGACCGCATGCCGGTCGTCATCCAGCCCGAGGATTTTGCCCGCTGGCTGGACTGCAAGACGCAGGAGCCGCGCGAGGTTGCCGATCTCTTCGGCCCGGTCGCGGAGGACTACTTCGAGGCGATCCCGGTTTCGGACAAGGTCAACAAGGTCGTCAACACCGGGCCCGAAATCCAGGACGCCGTCACACCCAGGCCCGTCGCGGATGCCCAGCTAAAACGCAAGAGCAACCCGACCGAGCCCGATGGCGGGCAGATGTCTCTCTTTTAAGGAAAAGAGCGTCGGAAGCGTCAGGCCGGCCGCTTGGTCAGCTTGCCAGCCGGCTTCGCCTTCACCTGCAGCGCTGCGGCAAGTACGGCCTTCAGGCCGAGTGGGCGATACTGTTCGACGAGGTTGGCGGATTTGACGATGTCTTTGGTCTTTGCGGCTTTCACTTGCACTCACTCCTTGATGCTTCCCGAACCGGATACACTGCCGCTTTCGCACGTCTTCACGAAAGCGACGCTCCTCCTTGCTCTCCGGAGACAGGACTTCGTGGTGCGTTACCAACTACACCGCGAATCTGTTTTCCGCATGGCGATCTCAGATAAGCCTAATCATGACAAATCCATGACCGCGGAATCCTTTCGATAGTCGGCTGTGCTTGCATGCGGCTGACCTCTTGACCGAAATCGGGTGACGCGCGATAAGTGAGGCCATGAAAACGGTTATCTGCATTATCTGCCGGAACATTATTCGCTAGCGCTCCGCTGGCCTGGCCGTTTTCGTCTCCTAAAATCCAAGATGACAAACGCGCGGGCCTCCCGGGCGCGGTATTTTACGGTCGTATGCATCTTGGAGAATGGCAATGGGCGGAACGCCGACACTGAAGCTGTACAACACGCTGACGCGGGAGAAGGTCGAGTTCAAGCCGATCGATCCCGACAACGTTCGCATGTATGTCTGCGGCCCGACGGTCTATGACTATGCCCATATCGGCAATGCCCGGCCGGTCATCGTCTTCGACGTCCTGTTCCGGCTGCTGCGTCATGTCTATGGCGCGGATCACGTCACTTATGCGCGCAACATCACCGACGTCGACGACAAGATCAACGCGCGGGCGCTGCGGGACTACCCGACCCTGCCGCTCAACGACGCGATCCGGCGGGTGACGGAGAAGACCGAAACCCAGTTTCTCGACGATGCCAAGGCGCTCGGCTGCCTTGACCCCGATGTCCAGCCGCGGGCCACCGACAACATCGCGCAGATGATCGACATCATCGAAAAGCTCATCGCCAAGGGCCACGCCTACCAGGCGGGTGGCGAGGTGCTGTTCGATACCAAGTCGATGGCCGATTACGGTCAGCTCTCGAAGCGCAATCTCGACGAACAGCAGGCCGGCGCTCGTGTCGCCGTCGAGGCGCATAAGAAGAGCCCGGGCGACTTCGTGTTGTGGAAGCTTTCTGGCGACAACGAACCGGGCTGGGAAAGCCCGTGGGGCCGGGGGCGTCCCGGCTGGCACATCGAGTGCTCGGCCATGAGCAGCCGCTACCTCGGCGAAGTCTTCGACATTCACGGCGGCGGGCTGGATCTGATCTTCCCGCACCATGAAAACGAGATTGCCCAGTCCCGTTGCGCTCACGGCACCGAGGTGATGGCGAATGTCTGGATGCACAACGGCTTCCTGCAGGTCGAAGGCCGCAAGATGTCGAAGTCCGAAGGCAACTTCGTCACCATCTACGAACTGCTGCACACGGAAAAGTTCGCCGGCCGCCAGTGGCCGGGCGATGTGCTGAGGCTCGCCATGCTGATGACGCACTATCGCGAACCGATCGATTTTTCGGTGAAGCGGTTGGAAGAAGCAGAGCATCTGCTCTCCAAGTGGCCGGTCCCAGGTGACGCCAAGGGTGAGGCCGATCCGGCCGTGGTCGCCGCACTTGCCGACGACCTCAACACGGTCGCAGCGGTCCAGGCGGTCCATGCGCTCGCCCAGAAGGCGGCGGCTGATCCGAAGCTGCTCGGGACCTTTGCCGCAAGTGCCGCGTTGATCGGCGTGGTGCCGCAGGCGGTCGAACTCGACGAGGGGCTGGTCCGCGACATCGACAGCCGCGTGCGGGCCCGTCTGGAACTGCTGAAGGCGAAGAACTTCGCGGAAGCCGACAAGATCCGCGACGATCTGCTGGCGCGCGGTGTTCAGCTCAAGGACGGCAAGGATCCGGCAACCGGCGAGCGGGTGACGACCTGGGATATCAAACGGTGACGGCTGCCTAGGCATAGAGCCCTGTCCGATCCATCTGATCGGTTCGGACACGGTATCTGAAAGGGCGGCGAAAAGTGGAGCGCATGCATGAAAGAGGAGTTCGTGCGATGATCGACCATACGGGCATTCCAGTCGCGGATTTCGACCGGGCGCAGTCGTTCTACGACAAGGCCTTTGCTCCGCTTGGTGCCTCCTTGCTGATGATGGTGCCGCTGGAACACACCGGCGGCCTCAAGGTGGGCGGTTATGGCCGCGAGCGGCCGGTCTTCTGGCTGCATGAGACGGCTGCGACGGGGCCGGGCCGGCACTACGCCTTTTCGGCGCGCAGTCGCGCCGAGGTCGATGCCTTCCATCAAGCGGCAATGGCCGCCGGCGGGCGTGACAACGGCAAGCCGGGGCTGAGACCGCACTACCACCCGGACTATTACGGGGCCTTCGTATTCGATCCCGACGGCAACAATATCGAAGCCGTCTGCCACGCGCCGGGCTGAGGAGAGATTGCGATGAGTCTGGACAACAGGCCCTATTACACAGGCGGTTGCCAGTGTGGCGCAGTGCGTTTTCGCATCAAGGGCAGGCTCGGCGATGCGTCGGTCTGTCATTGTCGCATGTGCCAGAAGGCCAGCGGCAATTTCTACCTGCCGCTGGTTTCCGTCGGCGGCGCGCATGTCACCTGGACGCGCGGCGAGCGCAAGCGCTACCAGTCGTCCAATTTCGGCTGGCGCGGTTTCTGCGGCGATTGCGGCACGCCGCTGACCTATGAGGCGCCCGACGGCATGGCATTGGCGATTGCCGCTTTCGACGAACCGCAGGGCATCACGCCAACGGTGCAATGGGGCATTGAAAGCAAGTTGCCCTATACCGACCACGTGGCCGCGCTGCCCGGTGTTCACACGATGGAAGACCCGGACGCCGTGGAGTTCCTGGAGAAACTCGTTTGCTATCAGCATCCCGACCATGACACCGAGACCTGGCCCCCGGAGGAGAAGCGATGACCGAAAACGTTCGAACAGGTGGATGCCAATGCGGCGCGGTCCGCTTCCGGATCAAGGGGGAACTCGGGCGCGCGTCGATCTGCCATTGCCGCATGTGCCAGAAGCAATTCGGTTCATTCTTCTCGGCGCTGGTGACGGCGCCGAAGGATGGTGTCGAATGGGTGCGGGACGAGCCGAGCTACTTCCAGTCCTCGGTCAACATCGACCGCGGCTTTTGCCCGAAATGCGGAACGCCGATGACCTACCGGCATCCGGGCGGCCTCGAGATCGCCATCGGCACCTTCGACGATCGTTCCGATCTTGCGCCGAAAATCCAGGTCAACCACGCCTCGCGTCTGCCCTGGGTCGAGACGATCTTCGAGCAGCCGGTGCTTGAGGATCAGGATTTCTACGCCAGGCAGGAAAGCATCATCTCGTTCCAGCACCCGGACCACGAGACAGATCAATGGCATCCTTCGGGAGCATTCCGGTGACCATCGCGCGAATCTATACGGGTGGATGCCAATGTGGCGCCGTGCGCTACCGCGCCGAGGGCGTGCTTTCGGACCCGCATATCTGTCATTGCCGCATGTGTCAGAAAGCGACCGGCAACTACTTCATGCCGCTCGCCAATGCGCCGCGCGACACGTTCGACATCACCCGCGGCCAGCCGTCCTGGTTCCGCTCGTCGCATCTGGTGCGCCGCGGCTTCTGCAGCGATTGCGGCACGCCGCTGTTCTACGATATGCCCGACGAGAACTTCATCAACATCGCGCTCGGCTCGCTCGACGACCCTGATGACGTGCAGCCCGTTTACCAGTCGGGCGTCGAATCTCGCGTCATATGGTTCTCGCGGCTCGCGGGCCTGCCGCCGAGGGAGACGGATGACGGCACCGAGGTGTCGGCGACCCGCCATCTGATCGTCCTCGAAACCAACCGCCAGCATCCCGACTACGACACCGTGCACTGGCCGCTTACGAAAGACTGAAAATGACGACTGTTTTGCGTACACTTTATCCGGAAATCGAGCCCTATGCGTCGGGCCATCTCGACGTCGGCGACGGCCACACGATTTATTGGGAGAAGGCTGGCACACCGGGCGCGAAGCCCGCCGTCTTCCTGCATGGCGGCCCCGGCGGCACGATCTCGCCGAGCCACCGCCGTCTGTTTGATCCGGCGCTCTACGACGTAACGCTGTTCGACCAGCGCGGTTGCGGCAAGTCGACGCCGAATGCCAGGATCGAAGCCAACACCACCTGGCATCTCGTCGCCGATATCGAGCGGCTGCGCGAGATGGCCGGCGCCGACAGGTGGCTGGTCTTCGGCGGTTCCTGGGGATCGACGCTGGCGCTCGCCTATGCCGAGAAGCACCCGGAACGGATTTCCGAACTGGTGCTGCGCGGCATCTACACGCTGACCAAGGCCGAGCTCGACTGGTACTACCAGTTCGGCGTCTCGGAAATGTTCCCGGACAAATGGGAGCGTTTCATCGCGCCCGTTCCCGAGAACGAGCGCCACGAGATGATGCAGGCCTATCACCGCCGCCTGATGAGCGACGACAAGGCGACGCGCCTTGAGGCCGCCAAGGCCTGGAGCATCTGGGAAGGCGAGACGATCACGCTTCTGCCGGAACTTGCAACCAGCGCGCCCTTCGCCGAGGACGATTACGCCGATGCCTTCGCGCGGATCGAGAACCACTTCTTCGTCAATGCCGGCTGGATGGAAGAGGGCCAATTGCTGCGCGACGCCCACCGGCTGCACGGCATTCCAGGTGTCATCATCCATGGGCGCTACGACATGCCGTGCCCGGCGAAATACGCTTGGCAACTGCATAAGGCCTGGCCGGGATCGGAGCTTCATCTGATCGAAGGCGCAGGCCACGCCTATTCCGAGCCCGGCATCCTCGATCGGCTGATCCGCACCACGGACCAGTTCGCAGGCAAGACCGAGCAAAACTAAACAGAGCATTTTTGGACGAGAGCCATGACCAGGGAACGCATCTACCTCTTCGACACGACGCTGAGAGACGGGCAACAGACGCCCGGCATCGACTTTTCCGTCGAGGACAAGATTGCGATTGCCGGCCTGCTCGATCAGTTCGGCATGGACTATATCGAAGGCGGCTATCCCGGCGCGAACCCGACCGACACGGAGTTCTTCGGGCGCAAGCGAACCCAGAAGGCCTCCTTCGTCGCCTTCGGCATGACCAAGCGCGCCGGGGTTTCCGCGTCGAACGACCCAGGCCTCGCAGCTCTATTGGCGGCGAAAAGCGACGCTATCTGTCTTGTCGCCAAGAGCTGGGACTATCACGTCGAAGTGGCGCTCGGCTGCACCAACGAGGAGAACCTCGACAACATCCGCGCCTCGGTCGAGGCGGTGGTCGCCTCGGGCCGCGAGGCGATGGTCGATTGCGAGCATTTCTTCGACGGCTACAAGGCCAATCCCGCCTATGCGCTTGCCTGCGCGAACACGGCCTTTGCCGCCGGCGCGCGCTGGGTGGTGCTCTGCGACACCAATGGCGGCACGCAGCCGCCGGAGGTCCGCGAGATCGTCGCCGCCGTGATCGCTGCCGGCGTGCCCGGTGCCAATCTCGGCATCCATGCGCATAACGATACGGGCCAGGCGGTCGCCAATTCGCTGGCGGCGGTGGAGGCCGGCGTGCGGCAGATCCAGGGAACGCTGAACGGTATTGGCGAGCGTTGCGGCAACGCCAATCTCGTCACGCTGATCCCGACGCTGGCGTTGAAGGAGACCTATTCAAGCCGCTTCGAAACGGCGATCGACGCCGATCGCTTGCTGGAGCTGACGAAGCTCGCCCATTCCTTCGATGAACTCTTGAACCGCTCGCCCGACCAGCAGGCCCCTTACGTCGGCGCGTCGGCCTTTGCCACCAAGGCCGGTATCCACGCCTCGGCGCTGCTCAAGGATCCGCGCACCTATGAGCATGTGGCGCCCGAGAGCATCGGCAACCTTCGCAAGGTCATGGTGTCCGACCAGGGCGGCAAGGCCAATTTCATCAACGCGCTGAAGCGACGTGGCATTGTCGTCAGCAAGGACGATCCGAAGCTCGACAAGCTGATCGCCATCGTCAAGGAACGCGAAGCGACCGGCTATGCCTACGAAGGCGCGGATGCGAGCTTTGCGCTGCTCGCCAGCCGCATCCTCGGCACGGTGCCGGATTTCTTCCACGTCGAAAGCTTCCGGGTGATGGTCGAGCGTCGCTTCGATGCCAACGGCCATCTGAAGACCGTCTCGGAAGCGGTGGTGAAGGTGGTGGTCGACGGCGAGACGATGATGTCGGTTGCCGAAGGCCACGGCCCGGTCAACGCGCTGGACCTGGCGCTGCGCAAGGACCTCGGCAAGTACCAGTCGGAAATCGAAGACCTGGAGCTCGCCGACTACAAGGTCCGTATCCTCAATGGCGGGACCGAGGCGATCACCCGCGTTCTGATCGAATCGACCGATGGAACGGGCGCGCGCTGGTGGACCGTGGGGGTCTCCGACAACATCATCGATGCGTCTTTCCAAGCGCTGATGGACAGTATCGTCTTCAAGCTGCTGAAGAACCGCGACCACGTCGGACTGATCGCAGCCGAGTAATCTCGGCGATCGGTCCATAAACGCTGATGGACTGGGCATGGGAGAGGGTGAGCAAAACTCATTCTCCCTTCACGGAAATGAATTGGTGCATCACCGGCCATTGGGGTAGGACGCACCAATGGGAGATCGTGCCGGCTGACAGGCTGTGCCCTCCCTTCTGACCGGAGAGCGGCCATTGCCGCCAGGGCTCTCCGGCAAAACACCAGGAAAAGATGATATGGCCGAGCCGAAAGCACCCGCCGAAAATACCGATTCCGCGAAAGGCTTTGCCTTCGCGCTGACCGCCTATCTGCTTTGGGGCTTCCTGCCCTTCTTCATGAAGGCTGTCGCTCATATTCCGGCGCCGGAAGTCGTGGCGCACCGGATCGTGTGGTCGGTGCCGCTCGCGGGTCTCGTTCTGCTCTGGCTCGGACGCACCGATGATATCAAGGCGGCACTGCGCTCGCCGCGCATGCTGTGCATGGCCGCCCTGACCGCCGTGCTCATCACCATCAACTGGGGCATTTATGTCTGGGCGATCGGTGCGGGCCGCGCCATCGAAACCGCGCTCGGCTACTACATCAATCCGCTCTTCTCGATCTTTCTCGGCGCCGTGCTTTTGAAGGAGAGGCCGAACCCGGCGCAGATGGTTGCCATCGCGCTCGCTGCCTCCGCCGTTGCCGTGCTTGCCTTCGATGCCGGCGGTCTGCCTTGGGTGTCGATCGGTCTCTGCCTGTCCTGGGGCTTCTATGCCTTCTTCCGCAAGACCCTGCCGGTTGGCCCCAACCAGGGCTTCTTCCTGGAAGTCCTGCTTTTGAGCGTACCGGCCATCGGCTACATCATCTGGCTGGAGACGACGGGGCAGGGACATTTCGGCGACACCGGCATGGCCGACGTCCTGTGGCTGCTGTCCTGCGGCATCGTCACGGCCGTGCCGCTGATGATCTACGCCAACGGCGCCAAGCTCCTGCGCCTGTCGACGATCGGCATCATGCAGTACATCGCGCCGACGATGATCTTCGTGATCGCCGTCTTCGTCTTCCACGAGCCCTTCGGCACGGCGAAGCTCATCGCCTTCGGCCTGATCTGGGCGGCGCTGGTGATCTATACAGGCGCCATGCTGGCGGAAAGCAGGGCGCGCCGCGCCCTGCAGGCAAGCCCCGCCGAATAAGGCCAATCGATAGAATCAAAAAAGGCGCGCCGGGTGGCGCGCCTTTTTTGTTGGCCGAATGCGTTTCTTAAAGCTTGGAGATGATCTCGGTTTCGCCCTCACGGCCGTTGCCGCCGCCAGCGGCCGCCAGGATGGTCGGCACGATGTCGGCCGCGTCATTGACGACAAGCGGCTGCACGAGATGCGCCGTGTGGACGAAGCCTTCCTCGCGCATGTGCTGCAGGAGGTCCATCATCGGCCTCCAGAAATTGTTGATGTTGCCGAAGACCATCGGTTTGCGGTGACGCCCGAGCTGCGCCCAGGTCATGATCTCGACGATCTCTTCCAGCGTGCCGATGCCGCCGGGCAGCGCCACGAAAGCGTCGGCGCGTTCGAACATCGTATGCTTGCGCTCGTGCATGTCGGCCGTCACGATCAGCTCGTTCAGCTGGCCGAGCGAATGGCGGGTCGCTTCCTTGTCCATCAGGAATTCGGGGATGATCCCGGTGACTTCGCCGCCATTGGAAAGCACGCCGCTGGCGACCGCTCCCATGATGCCGCGGGTGCCGCCGCCATAGACCAGGCGAAGCCCGTGATCGGCGATGGATCGGCCAAGCGCGCGCCCGGCTTCCATGTAGGCATTGTCACGTCCCGGCTGTGAACCACAGTAGACGCAGATGGATCGAATCGTGCTGTTCTCGGTGCTCATGCCCTCAAAAAACATTGCAGCGCAGCATGGGTCAAGAAAAATGAGGGGAAACCCGGCTTTCTGCGGGTTGCCGCCCCTTCGGCTGCTTGTATGCCGAATCGCGAATCGCTAGCAATTTCAGTGATTGATTGAAGAAATCGGACGAGTTGCTTGCTGTTGCGCTATAATGACGGCGCAAGCCCGCACCGCAGGCCGATGAGAGGGCATGCGCGGAGCGTTGCTCCGCTCCGTGTGGAGAGTGGCATGATCAAAAATAAGGCCGGCTGGGTGGCCATTTCTGTCCTCGTGGCAGCAACAGCGTTGATGGTATTCGTAATTCAACCGAACTTGCGCGGCGACAGCAAGAAGCCGGCGGCCGATCAGGCGGCAGGCACCGCGACGCAGTCGACCGAGGCGACGCCCGCGACCGGTGGACCGCAGGCGACCGGCGCCTCTGCCGAGACCGCCAAGACGGATGCTGTGCCGCAGCAGGAGCAGCCGAAGGCCGAAGCGGCGACCGCCGCCAACGCGCCTGAGACGGATCCGGCCCTTCCCGGTTTCGACGTGCTGCGCGTTGAGCCAGACGGCTCGACGGTGATCGCCGGCCACGCCCAGCCGAATTCGAAGCTTGAGATCCTGAGCGGCGACACCGTGGTCGGCACAGCCGATGTCGGCGCGACCGGCGACTTTGCCGCGGTCTTCGACAATCCCCTTCCGGCGGGCGACCATCAGCTCACACTGCGCAGCACCGGTGAAAACGGTGCGGTGAAGAGCTCCGAGGAAGTAGCGACGGTTTCCGTTCCCAAGGATCCGTCCGGTCAATTGCTTGCCATGGTCTCGAAGCCGGGCACGGCGAGCCGTCTGATCACGACGCCGGGCGCGGCGGAGGAAGTCGCCGCTGCGGACCTCAAGCCGGCCGAGGTTGCTTCCGCAACGCCGCAGGCGGTCGATGCCGCCACGGCGCCGGCGCAGCTTTCCGGCGTTCCGGGCCTGCAGGTGAGCGCGGTCGAGATCGAAGGCAGCAAGATGTTCGTCGCCGGCAGCGCCAAGGCCGGTGCCTTGGTGCGCGTCTATGCCGACGACAGGCTCGTCGGCGAAATGAAGGCTGACGACAAGGGCCACTTCGTCGTCGACGGTCAGATCGAGTTGACGGTGGGCAGCCACATCATCCGGGCGGACATGCTGAACGAGGACGGCACCAAGGTCGTGATGCGCGCCTCGGTTCCCTTCGACCGGCCCGCAGGATCGCAGGTTGCGGCCGTAGCGCCTTCGGGCACGCCGTCGGCAACCGCCGGTCTCGATGGCCTGCGTGCGGAAGCTGGAAAGGCGCTGGCGCTCTTGAAGGGGCTCTATGCCAATGGCAAGGTCCCGAACGGCGAGCAACTGGCTGCCGCCCGTTCGGCGACCGAGATCGCGTTGAAGTCGCTTGCGGATTTCCGTCTTGCCGACAATTCCGATCAGACGCTCGTCGCCTCGGCGACGCGGGCCGCAAAGGCCGCGGCCAGTGCGCTCGCGGCGCTGAAGGCAGCGCCTCAGGACCCGTCGAGCGTGGCGGCGGCCCTTACCAAGGTTGATGCGACCGTCGGTGCGGTCCTGGCCGAGCAGGGCAGCGCCACGCCGGCGTCACCCGAGAAGGCTCAGCCGAAGGACAATGCCCCGGCGCCGGGTGAACTGGCAAAGGCGATGGGTGCTGGGAGCGCGGTTGTAAACGATGCCGCACCGGCACAGCCGGCGACCGAAGCCGCAGCTGTTGCAGCATCGCCCGACCAGCCCCAGGCGCTCGAGCAGGCTCCGCTCAAGGAGAGCAAGAGTTCGGTGATCATCCGCCGCGGCGACACGCTGTGGCAGATCTCGCGCCGCGTCTACGGCGCGGGCCTGCGCTACACCACGATCTATCTCGCCAACCAGGATCAGATCGAGGACCCGGACCGCATTCGTCCGGGCCAGGTCTTCGGCGTGCCGGACAAGGCGCTGCCGGACGAAGAATCGCGGGAAATTCACAAGAAGCACATGAAACAAGAGCAATAAGCAGCCGATCTGCGGCCGCCGACATTGCGGCGGCAGCGGCGGATGCCTATCTCCCGACCAAGGGCGGCGCCTTCGACAGGGCGCCGCTTTTCATTGAACGGTGATGACGGCGCCTGAGGTCTTCGTTTACAGGGAAGGCTCGGCGCAGAGCTTGGATGCGCGACAATCTGCCTCCAAGCGCGCAAACGTAAGAGCGGATCAGAACGTGGCACCCCAGAAGAAAACCGTTTCGGCCGATACCAGCAATCCCCTGCAGACGATCGCCAATCTGTGGCCCTACATGTGGCCGTCGGACAGGGCCGATCTCAAGCTCCGGGTGATCTGGGCAACGGTCATTCTGATCATCGCCAAGGTCGTGCTGATCCTTGTTCCCTATTCTTTCAAATGGGCAACCGATGCGCTGAACGGCAAGCCGGATGTCCTGGGCTTTCTGCCCGTGTTCATGACCGGCGCGGTCATGCTGGTGCTCGCCTATAACCTTGCCCGCCTTTTGCAGGCCGGGTTGAACCAGCTGCGCGACGCGCTTTTTGCAAGCGTCGGCCAGCATGCCGTGCGGCAACTCGCCTACAAGACCTTCATACACATGCACCAGTTGTCGCTCCGCTTCCATCTGGAGCGGCGCACCGGCGGGCTTTCGCGCGTCATCGAGCGCGGCACCAAGGGCATCGAAACGATCGTCCGCTTCACGATCCTCAACAGCGTGCCGACCCTGATCGAGTTCCTGCTGACGGCTGTGATCTTCTGGTGGGGCTACGGCTTCAGCTATCTCCTCGTCACCGCCGTCACCGTCTGGCTCTACATCTGGTTCACCGTGCGCGCGAGCGACTGGCGCATCGCCATCCGCCGTTCGATGAACGACAGCGACACCGACGCCAATACCAAGGCGATCGACTCGCTGCTGAACTTCGAGACGGTCAAGTATTTCGGCAACGAGGAGATGGAAGCCCGTCGCTTCGACAAGTCGATGGAACGCTACGAGGCGGCGGCGACTCAGGTCTGGACGTCACTCGGCTGGCTCAACTTCGGCCAGGCGCTGATCTTCGGCGCCGGTACGGCCGTCATGATGATCATGTCGGCGCTGGCCGTTCAGCGCGGCGAACAGACGCTGGGTGACTTCGTCTTCATCAACGCCATGCTGATCCAGCTTGCGATCCCGCTCAATTTCATCGGTTTCGTCTACCGCGAAATCCGTCAGGGGCTCACCGACATCGAGCATATGTTCGATCTGCTCGACGTGCGTGCCGAAGTGGTGGATCGCCCGGATGCGAGCGAACTTGTCATCGGCAAGGGCGCCATCGCCTTCAAGGACGTGCATTTCGCCTATGATGCGGCGCGCCCGATCCTGAAGGGTATCACCTTCGAGGTGCCCGCCGGCAAGACGGTTGCCGTGGTCGGGCCCTCCGGTGCCGGCAAGTCGACGCTCTCGCGCCTGCTCTATCGCTTTTACGACGTGCAGGAAGGGGCGATCACCATCGATGGCCAGGACGTGCGCACAGTGACGCAGAAGAGCCTGCGCTCGGTGATCGGCATGGTGCCGCAGGACACGGTGCTCTTCAACGACACGATCGCCTACAACATCCGCTATGGCCGCGTTTCGGCGAGCGAAGCCGAAGTCGAGGCGGCGGCCGAAGCCGCGCAGATCGCCGAGTTCATCCGCACGCTGCCGGAGGGCTTCCAGGCGATGGTCGGCGAGCGGGGCCTGAAGCTTTCGGGCGGCGAGAAGCAGCGCGTCGCGATCGCCCGCACGATCCTGAAAGCCCCGCCTATCCTGATCCTCGACGAGGCGACGTCCGCACTGGACACCCGCACGGAGCAAGAGATCCAGTCGGCCCTCGACGTCGTGTCGCGCAACCGCACGACGCTTGTGATTGCGCATCGGCTCTCGACCGTCATCAACGCCGACGAGATCATTGTGCTGAAGGACGGCGTCATTGCCGAACGCGGCACCCATGGCGAACTGATCGACCGCAACGGTCTCTATGCCTCGATGTGGAGCCGCCAGCGCGAAGCGACGCAGGCAGAAGAGCAACTGAAGCGCGTGCGCGAAAGCGACGATCTCGGCATCGTCACGCGTGGCGAGCCGGCGGTTTGATGGTGTCTTTTTCTTTGCTGAGCGCGACGCGTTTTGTCGCTACCGGGCGGGCGGCGTTGCCCGCCGGGACATTTCGCGCTAGAGCGGGGGCAGGAAATGCGTTTGCGGTTTTCCGTCCGCATCCCGCGCTAACTTATAGAAAACGATCACGTTCCACGGAAAATCTGGAGTAGAGTTCATGAGCCTGGTCAATACGATCCGCAACACGCTCGTTCCGGTGCACAAGGAAGGCTATCGCTTCGTCGCGATCTTCTTCGTCGTGTCACTGGTGCTTGGCTTCCTGTGGGAGCCGTTGATGTGGATCGGCTTCGTGCTGACCGCGTGGTGCGCTTACTTCTTCCGCGATCCCGAGCGCATGACGCCGCTTGACGACGATCTGGTGATCAGCCCGGCTGACGGCCGCGTCTCGTCGATCGCGACGGTCCTGCCGCCGGAAGAATTGAACCTCGGCTCGGAACCGATGCTGCGCATCTCCGTTTTCATGAATGTGTTCAACTGCCACGTGAACCGCGCGCCGATGGCCGGTACCATCACCCGCGTCGCCTATCGCGCCGGCAAGTTCGTCAATGCCGAGCTCGACAAGGCCAGCCAGGAGAACGAGCGCAATGGTCTGGTGATCGACACCAAGCACGGCGCCATCGGCGTCGTTCAGATCGCCGGCCTCGTTGCCCGCCGCATCCTGTGCTGGAAGTATGAGAACGGCTCGCTGGAGGCCGGTGAACGTTTCGGCCTGATCCGCTTCGGCTCGCGCCTCGACGTGTTCCTGCCGGCCGGTGCCGAGCCGCGCGTCAGCGTCGGGCAGACCGCCGTTGCCGGTGAAACGGTGCTTGCCGAGTTTGGCTCGGCCAAGGGCCCGGTCATCAGCCGCCGCGCATAAGGAGTGTCCATGGAAGGCTCTGAACAGCAAAAACCGATCGAAGCGCCGCAGATGTCCGAGGACGCCAACGGCTCGAGCGATACCGCGCGCGGCCCTCGGCTGCGCGAGATCCCGCTGCGGCTGATGATCCCCAATCTCATCACCGTGCTCGCGATTTGCGCCGGTCTTTCGGGCATCCGGCTCGCCTTTGAAAACCGCATCGAGCTTGCCGTTGCCATGGTGCTGCTCGCCGCCTTTCTCGACGGCATCGACGGTCGCGTCGCGCGCGCACTGAAGGCGACGTCGAACTTCGGCGGCCAGATGGATTCGCTTGCCGACATCATCAACTTCGGTGTCGCGCCGGCCCTCGTGCTCTACGTCTTCATCCTCGACCAGGCGCGCTCGATCGGCTGGATCGCGGCTCTGGTCTATGCGATCGCGATGGGTCTGAGGCTCGCGCGCTTCAACGTCATGGCGGAGCGCCAGGTCAAGGCGTCCTGGCAGTCGGAATACTTCGTCGGCGTGCCGGCACCCGCAGGCGCCATGCTCGTGCTGTTGCCGGTTTACCTGGGTCTCCTGGGTCTTGCTCCGGAGCGCACCTTCGCGCTGATTGCGTCGGCCTATACGGTGCTGATCGCCTTCCTTCTCGTCAGCCGCCTGCCGGTCTGGTCCGGAAAGTCGGAAAACAGCCGCGTTCGCCGCGATCTCGTCCTGCCGGCCATCCTCGGCGTCGTCTTCTACGTCGCGACGCTGATGACCTATACTTGGGAAACGATGGCGGTAACGGCGCTCGGCTACCTGATCACGCTGCCCTTCGGCGCGCGCTCCTGGCAGCGCAAGTATGGCGGCGACTGGCCGGTCCATCCTTCGACCGGCGGCGACGGCTTGCCGGGCGACAAGGACTGACCGAGACCAAAACGACACGCAAAAAGAAAAGGCCACCGTGACGACACGGTGGCCTTTCTCATTTGAGCGGTGTGCCGAAGCTTATTCGGGCATCCGGTAATCGACGATCTTGTCTTCGCGCACGATGTAGAGCTTGCCGGTCTCGGTCTGGTTGGGGCCAACCAGCGGCAGCAGCTTGGCTGCGACTTCCGAAGGATGCGGCACGGTCTCCGGATCCTCGCCGGGCATCGCCTGGGCGCGCATCGCGGTGCGGGTGGCTCCGGGGTCGACCGAGAGGATGCGCAGCGGCAGGCGCTGCGTCTCGCCGGCCCAGGTGCGGGCCAGAGCCTCGACGGCGGCTTTCGACGCGGAGTAGGGGCCCCAAAAGGGCTTGCACTTGTGTGCAGCGCTCGACGACAGGATCAGCGCACGACCGGCGTCCGACTTGATCAGCAGCGGCTCGAGCGAACGGATCAGCCGCCAGGTGGCGTTGACGTTGATCATCATCACCTTGTCGAACACCTTCGCCTCGACATGGCCGATCGGCGAGATCGTGCCGAGCACGCCGGCATTAGCAACCAGGATGTCGAGTTTGCCCCAGCGCTCGTTGATCGCGCCGCCAAGCTTGTCGATCGCCGGCATGTCGGCGAGGTCGAAGGGCACCAGCGTCGCAGAACCGCCCGCCGCCTTGATCGCGTCGTCGAGTTCTTCGAGGCCGCCGACGGTGCGCGCGCAGGCGACGACATGGGCACCGGCCTTGGCCAGTTCGAGAGCGGTGAAATAGCCGATACCGCGCGATGCGCCGGTGACCACGGCCACCCGGCCTTTGAGATCGATCGTCATTTTGTTGTCTGATTATCCGTTGCTGGCGAGAACCGAGAGTTTGCGGACATTGCTGGCGCCTTCCTGGTCGAGGAGGCGGGTCGGATAGTCCCCGGTGAAATAGTGGTCGGTGAACTGCGGTGCCTTCGGATCGCGCTTCTCGCCGCCGACCGCCTCATAGAGGCCGTCGATCGACAGGAACTCGAGCGAGTCCGCGCCGATGTAGCGGCACATGGAGGCGAGGTCGGCATGCTGGTTGGCGAGCAGCTTGTCGCGATCCGGCGTATCGATGCCGTAGAAATCCGGATGGAAGATCATCGGGCTGGCGACGCGCACATGTACTTCGCGTGCGCCCGCGTCGCGCATCATCTGTACGATCTTCACCGACGTCGTCCCGCGCACGATCGAATCGTCGACGAGGATGATGCGCTTGCCCTCGATCATCGCGCGGTTGGCCGAATGCTTCAGCTTGACGCCGAAGGCGCGGATCTGCTGCGTCGGCTCGATGAAGGTGCGGCCGACATAGTGGTTGCGGATGATGCCGTATTCGAAGGGAATGCCGCTCTGCTGGGCATAGCCGAGCGCAGCCGGCGTGCCGCCGTCCGGCACCGGAACCACGACGTCCGCCTCGACCGGCGCTTCCTTGGCGAGGTTGATGCCCATGTTCTTGCGCGACACATAGATGCTGCGGCCGCCGACGACCGAATCCGGTCGGGCGAAATAGACATATTCGAACAGGCACAGCCGCTCGGGCTGCGTAACCTCGGGCTTGCGCGCATCGATGGTGATCGAGCCGTCGGGCTGGATTTCGCAGATGATGACTTCGCCGTTCTCGACGTCGCGCACATAGGTCGCACCGATGATGTCGAGTGCGCAGGTCTCGGAGCAGAAGATCGGCTTGCCGTCGAGTTCGCCCATGACGAGCGGGCGGATGCCGATCGGGTCACGCGCGGCAATCAGCTTCGTGCGGGTCATCGCCAGCATCGAATAACCGCCTTCCATTTGGCGGATGGCGTCGATGAAGCGGTCGGAGGACGAGGTCTGCTTCGAGCGGGCAATCAGGTGCAGAACGACTTCGGTATCCGAGGTCGACTGACAGATGGCGCCGTCGGCGATCAGTTGCCGGCGAAGCGTGAGGCCGTTGGTGAAATTGCCGTTATGGGCGACGGCGATGCCGCCGACTTCGAGTTCGGCAAAGAGCGGCTGCACGTTGCGCAGCGCCACTTCGCCCGTCGTCGAATAGCGGGTGTGGCCGATCGACATGAAGCCCGGCAGTTTCGCCAGCGTCGCGGGATCCGTGTAGTGGTCGCCGACGAGGCCCATGCGCTTCTCGGTGCAGAACTGCTTGCCGTCAAAGGTGACGATGCCGGCCGCCTCCTGGCCGCGATGCTGGAGCGCATGCAGGCCCAGCGCCGTCAGCGCCGCCGCATCCGAGTGCCCCAGTATGCCGAAGACGCCGCACTCTTCGTGCAGTTCGTCGCCTTCGAGTTCATCGTGGATTTCGATGGATCTATCGGTCATCACAGTCGCCTTTGCTCCGTACCGGTGCGCATATCGTGATCAGGCCCGCCGTCTTCAAGCAATCTTAGCTGAAAACGGCTGCAAGCGTTATTCCCCAAAAGGACAAAGCCCGCGGGGCGGGCTTTGTCGGCAAATCGTTCCTGTCTCAGCCGTTGGTGGCCGGGGCGTCGTCGGCGGGCGCCTGGTCCGGCGTCGTCGCAGGTGCCTGGCCGGGCGTCGTTGCCGGCGCTTCGCCTTCGCCTTCGCCGGTCGTGTCTTTGCCGCGCAGGCGATCGAGAATGGTGGCGTCGGCTTCTTCGGGCAGCAGAGCGATCAGCTTGTTGCCCAGATTGTCGAGCAGCGGTTTCGACTTGGCCTGGGTGACCCAGGTCGGCTGCTGCTGCGGAGCGACGAGCCAGTTGAAGAACAGCATGGCGACGACGACCAGCAGGATGCCGCGGGCGGCACCGAAGAGGAAGCCGAGCGTGCGGTCAAGCGCGCCGATGCGGCTGTCGATGATGAAATCGGCGATCCGCATGGTGATGAAGGAGATGATGATCAGCGCGATCAGGAAGATCACCGCTGCCGATCCGATCATCGCAACCGTGTCGCTGTTGGTGTACTGCTTCGCATAGGGCAGGAGATGCGGGTAGAGGAAGTAGGCGGCAGCTGCCGCACCCACCCAGCTCGCGACCGAGAGCACCTCGCGCGAGAAGCCTCGAACCATGGCCAGGATTGCGGAAAACAGGGCGACGCCGAGAACGATACCGTCGAGAATTGTAATGGGCATTTTGTCCTTACTCCGGACCCGGTTCGTCCGGGTCTCCTCTATCCGCCATCGGCCCTGAGTTCAGGGCATTTTCAGCCTGTTTGCGGCCCTTAAAGGGCGGCCTGCGACATCCGCATCTTCAGTCTTCGTCCTCCGCCGGTCTCAGTGCGTTTCGCGACCCCGCGATGCGCGCCACCAGATCGGGCAGGCTTTCCATCTCGCTCCAGCGGCCATTGCCGTTTTTCGGCAGTTCGGTCGAAGCGGATGGCAGGACCGCCTGCGAGAACCCGAGCTTCTCGGCTTCCTTAAGGCGTTGTGCGGTATGCGCAACCGGCCGGATGGCACCCGACAAGCTGACTTCGCCGAAATAGACGCAATCCGCCGGAAGGGCAAGCCCGGCAAGCGATGAAACCAGTGCGGAAGCCACAGCCAGGTCCGCAGCCGGCTCGGAAATGCGGTAACCGCCGGCAATGTTGAGATAGACGTCGTGCTGGCCGAGCCGCACGCCGCAATGGGCTTCGAGCACGGCGAGGATCATCGAGAGCCGCGCGGAATCCCAGCCGACGATCGCGCGTCTCGGCGTGCCGAGCGAGGTCGGCGCGACCAGCGCCTGCACTTCGACGAGGACGGGGCGGGTGCCTTCCATGCCGGCAAAGACGGCGGCGCCCGGCGATTTCTCGTTGCGTTCGCCGAGGAAGAGCTCCGACGGATTGGCAACCTCGCGCAGGCCCTTGTCCGACATTTCGAACACGCCGATCTCGTCGGTCGGGCCGAAGCGGTTCTTGACGGTGCGCAGGATTCGGTAGTGATGGCCGCGGTCGCCTTCGAAATAGAGCACGGCGTCGACCATGTGCTCGACGACGCGCGGGCCGGCGATCTGGCCTTCCTTGGTGACGTGGCCGACGAGCACGACGGCGGTTCCCGTCTGCTTGGCAAAGCGGATCATTGCCTGAACGCCGGTGCGAACCTGGGTGACGGTGCCGGGCGCCGAATCGACGATGTCGCTCCAGAGCGTCTGGATTGAATCGATGATCACCAGATCCGGGCGCTTGCCTTCAGAGAGCGTCGCCAGAATGTCCTCGACATTGGTCTCGGCGGCGAGCAGGACGTCGCTGTCGGCAGCGCCAAGGCGCTGGGCGCGAAGGCGCACCTGCGCCACGGCCTCTTCGCCCGAGACATAGATGACGCGGTGGTTGCGGCGCGAGAGCGCGGCGGCCGCCTGCATCAGCACAGTCGACTTGCCGATGCCGGGATCGCCGCCGACGAGCAGCGCCGAGCCGCGCACGAAGCCGCCGCCGGTCACCCGGTCGAGTTCCGAAATCCCGGTCTGGATCCGTGGCGCGTCTTCGATCTCGCCCGAGAGCGTAGTGAGCGCCACCGGGCGTCCCTTCTTCGGCGCCCGCGACGGACCGCCACCGATGCCTGCCGTCGGATTGTCCTCGATGATCGTGTTCCACTCGCCGCAGCCTTCGCACTTGCCCACCCAGCGGGTGTGGACCGTGCCGCAGTTCTGGCAGATGAATTGGGTACGCGCTTTCGCCATCGGCATCGACTTTCGGAATGTGAGACCGCCGACGTCGCGATCGGACGTCGGCGGAAAAGAATCACTTGTATCGTCACATAATGCCGCGAAACGCGGAACAAAAGGTGAATTTCAGCGGGAATGACTGAAAATTGATATGAAGGACGGCGTTACGCGCCGCCGACATAGTGCCTGGCATAGCGATGTCCGAGGCTGGTCAGCATCTCGTAGCCGATCGTGCCGCCGGCGCGCGCGACATCGTCGATGGCGATGTGCCGGCCGAAGAGCTCGATGTAATCGCCCGGCCGCACCGTGCCTTCCGGCAGGTCGGTGACGTCGAAAAGACTGAGATCCATGGTGACGCGGCCGACATGCGGCACTTTCCGGCCATGCAGGAAGCCGAAGGCGCCTGATGGCGTTGCCTGCCTGAGCGTGACGCCGCCGCCGGAGACCGAGCGGTGGTAGCCATCGGCATAGCCGACTGCGACGGTCGCGATACGGCTGTCGCGGTCGAAGCGGGCGGATGCGCCATAGCTCGCGGTGCCGCCGGCGGCCACATCGCGAACCTGGATGATCCGTGCCTCGGCGGTCACCACCGGTTTCATCGGGTTGGGAACGTCGTTCACCGCCTCGCCGCCGTAGACGGCGATGCCCGGCCGGGTCAGGTCGAAATGATAGTCGGAACCGAGGAAGACGCCGCCGGAATTGGCAAGGCTCGCATCGACGCCTTCATAGGCGGCGGTCGCCTCGTGGAAGCGCCGGAGCTGAAGGCCGTTCAGCCGGTGCTCGGGATCGTCGGCGCAGACGAGGTGGCTCATAATCAGCACCGGCGAAAAGCTCGCCGGCCGCGCCGGGTCTGTCGCAAGCGCAACGGCCTGCTCGACCGTAAGGCCGAGCCGGTTCATGCCGGTATCGACATGCAGCACGCAAGGGTGGTCGCCCCGTTCGGAGAGTGCGGCCATGAACACGGCCAGCTGCTCGTCCGAATTGATGACCGGCACCAGGTCATTGTCGAAGAAAAGCGCCTCGTTGCCGGGCCACATGCCGGCGAGAATGTAGATCCGGCCGTCCGGAACCAGAGGGCGGAGATCGGCACCTTCCTCGGCATTGGCGACGAAGAAGTCGCGCGCGCCGGCGGCATAGAGGGCAGGGGCCGCCTGCGCGATGCCGATGCCATAGGCATCCGCCTTGAGGACGGCCGCGGCACGCGCCTTGCCGGAGCGCTTGTTCATGGCCCACCAGTTGTCGACAAGCGCGCCAAGATCGATCGTGAGCCGGTTGGAAGCGGAATGGAAGTCTGGAGGAAGCATGCCGTGCACTCTGCGTGGATGATCCAGGATCAATACAGCCAAGCGCAGAGCGTCGCAAACATTCCCCTGTCGCAGCGCCCTCGCGGATGGACCAGGCAAACGAGCACTTTTGTGCAAGACGCAGCCGCGCATGCGCACTATGGTTTTGCCATGCAGACAATTTCGCAGGAAGAAGCCATCGATGTCATGCCGATAGAGGGCGCCGAGCGCACGCGCTTCTGGCGGGATCCCCGTTTCATGGGCATGGAATGCCTGACGGCGACTTTCATCACCCACGAATTCGCGCCGCATGCACATGAGACTTTCAGCATCGGCGCCATCGAGGCCGGTTCGCAGATCAGCAAGATCAAAGGCGAGCGCTCGGAAGCGGGCCCGGGCTTTTTCTATCTCATCAACCCCGACGAGATCCATGACGGCCATCCCGGTGGCAGCGGTTACCGCTATCGCATGGTCTACCCGAGCGCCGAGCTTCTGGTGAACATCATCGAGGACGTGACCGGCCGCGCCTTCAAGGGCACGCCGTCCTTCTCCAGGCGCGTGCTGCAGGCGCCGGATCTGGCGATTGCCTTTCATCACGCGCACCGCATGCTCGAGCTGAACGGCGGCACCCTCGAGGCGGAAGAGAGCATGTTCAGCGTTCTCGCGACGATGTTCGAGCGCCACGGCAGCACGATCATCACGCCGATCGAAACGCGGGAGCAATCGGCGGTGCACCGGGCGCGCGACTTCCTGGCCGAAAACTATGCCGAGGACGTCGGGCTCGAGGAACTGGCGAAGGTTGCGGGCCTCAGCCGCGCCCACCTCATCCGCGCTTTCCGCAAGGAGTTCCACATCACGCCGCATGCGTTCCTGACCGACAAGCGCGTGCGGGCGGCAAAGACGCTGCTGCGGCACGGCTGGTCGGCGGTGGACGCGGCTTACCAATGCGGCTTTGCCGACCAGGCGCATTTCAGCCGTCATTTCAAGGCGCGCACCGGCGTCACCCCCGGGGCCTTCCGCGCCGGCTGATCACTTTCGTTCAAGACGATCCGCAGCCCGAGACCTAGAACACGCGGGTGATTGCGATGGCGCGACTGCGTGGAAAGGCGGCGCATCGCGCGAATGGAGACGTGGACGTTGCAGGAAAGAAGTGCGTTTCAGGAATTTCGGGCCGCGGCAGTCGCCATGACGCCGCTGATCGTCGCGGTCATGCCGGTTGGCCTCGTGTTCGGCGCGGTGGCTGCGAGCAAGGGGCTCACGCCGGCCGAGGTGGCGCTGATGAGCGCGCTGGTCTTTGCCGGCGGATCGCAGTTCGTCGCTATGGATATCTGGACGCATCCGGCGTCCTGGGCAGCGCTTGGCTTTTCGGCCCTGCTCGTCAACATTCGCCATGTGCTGATGAGCGCTTCGATCGGCGGCAAGCTCGACCGTTTCTCCGGGCCGGCGCGCTATGCGTCGATGCTGCTTCTGGCCGACGAGATCTGGGCCATGGCCGAGATGCGCGCGAGCAACGGCAAGCTGACGCCTGCCTGGTATGCGGGACTTGCGGTGCCGTTCTACTGCGTCTGGGTGCTGACGAGCCTGGCAGGCGCCTTGCTCGGGGCCTTCCTGGGCGATCCGAAGGTCACGGGCCTCGATTTTGCGTTCCCCGCCGTCTTCATCGTGCTGGTCATGGGCTTCTGGAAGGGGCGCGAGACCGGGGCCGTTCTGGCTGCAAGCGCGCTCGCGGCGGTCATTACGCACCAATTGCTGCCGGGCGTCTGGTACATCGCTGCCGGGGCTGCGGCCGGCGTCGTGGTGGCGCTTCTCTCCGGCGCTCGCAAGGAGGCCCATGCATGACCGTCGACCTCAACACGCTGCTCGCAATTCTTGCCATGGCGGTTGCGACGATCGCGACCCGCATCGGCGGCCTCGTGCTGATCCGCTATGTGACGATCGGGGAAAACCAGAAGCGCGCGCTGGAGGCGATCCCGCCGGCCGTCCTGATGGCGGTCATCGCGCCGACGGCCTTCGTGACCGGTCCGGCGGAAACGATCGCCGCCGCCGCGACGGCGGTCGCCGCCATGCGACTGCCGCTCCTGGTGTCGGTCGCCGTCGGTGTCGTCTCGGTGGCGCTGCTGCGCCTCGTGTTCTGAGAGTTTGTGCCGGAGTGCGAGGCGCGCTTCGGAGAGAAAGGCACATGCCTTTTGAAATTGAGAGCGGGCTGGGAAACCGCAAACATTTTTCACAGCCCGCTCCGGCCGCCCCCAACGGAACTCTGAGCAATCCCTGGAAACGTGTGAAACGGTTTTCCGTCCGGAATTGCGTTCGTTCAAAGTGATGGAGCGCTTCACCGTTGCAAAGAAACAATGAAGCAGTCTAGTGTTCCTCGTACTGGGTGAAGGATGGGTCGGCGAGATCGGTGAAGCGCGTGAATTCCGACTGGAAGGCGAGCTTCACGGTACCGGTCGGTCCGTGACGCTGCTTGGCGATGATCACGTCGGCCGTGCCCTTCACCTGCTCCATCTTCATCTTCCACTCTTCGTACTTCGGATCGAACTCGTCGCGCGGCTCCAGGTTCTTCACGTAGTATTCCTCACGGAACACGAAGAGCACGACGTCGGCGTCCTGCTCGATCGAGCCCGATTCACGAAGGTCGGAGAGCTGCGGCCGCTTGTCTTCCCGGCTTTCGACGCCACGGGAGAGCTGCGAGAGCGCGATGATCGGAACATTCAGCTCCTTGCCGAGCGCCTTGAGGCCGGTGGTGATCTGGGTGATTTCCTGCACGCGGTTGTCGCTGGATTTGCCCGAGCCGGTCATGAGCTGGATGTAGTCCACCACCAGGCAGTCGAGGCCGCGCTGACGCTTCAGGCGCCGGGCACGGGCGGAAAGCTGGGCGATCGAGATGCCACCGGTCTGGTCGATATAGAGCGGCACCTTCTGCATCATCTGCGAGCAGGCGACGAGCTTTTCGAAATCGGCCTCGGAGATGTCACCGCGGCGGATCTTCGACGAGGAGACTTCGGTCTGCTCGGAGATGATACGGGTGGCGAGCTGTTCGGACGACATTTCGAGCGAGTAGAAGCCGACGACGCCGCCGTTCTTCGCCTTGAACGAGCCGTCCGCCTGGACTTCCGGCTCGTAGGCCGCAGCAATGTTGTAGGCGATGTTGGTGGCAAGCGAGGTCTTGCCCATGCCCGGACGTCCGGCAAGCACGATCAAGTCGGAACGCTGCAGGCCGCCCATCCGGCCATCAAGCGACAGGATGCC
This sequence comes from Ensifer sp. PDNC004, assembly GCF_016919405.1. NCBI lineage: Bacteria > Pseudomonadati > Pseudomonadota > Alphaproteobacteria > Hyphomicrobiales > Rhizobiaceae > Ensifer > Ensifer sp. PDNC004. The sequence goes on along the minus strand of NZ_CP070353.1, from coordinate 1,658,423 downwards.
GGTTGAAATGCCCGAAAGGCTGCCGTCGCGCTCGAAGGCCTGGCCGGCCATGTCGATGGCGAGCGCCACGGCATCGTTGAACGACTGGAAGCCGCCGTCGTAGCGGCCGGTCTCTGCCAGTTCGAACAGACGGCGCTCGGCATCTTCGATCTGGCCCTGCGGCGGCATGTCGAGCGGCGCGTCATAGGCAATGTTGACCATGTCCTCGCCGATGGTGATCAGCGAACGGCGCAGCGCCAGGTCATAGATCGCCCGGCCATAGTCTTCGGCGTTGATGATCGAGACGGCGGCGCCGGCAAGGCGCGCAAGATAGGTCGCGACGGTGACGTCGCCCACCTTCTCGTCGGCCTTGAGGAAGGTCTTGATGGTGACCGGGTTCGCCATCTTGCCCATGCGGATGATGTCGCCGGCGACTTCGTAGATCTTGCGGTGCAGCGGCTCGTGCAGATGCACGGGCTTCAGGAAGTCCGAGACGCGGTAGTAGGCGTCGTTGTTGACGAGGATCGCGCCAAGCAGCGCCTGCTCGGCCTCGAGGTTGTTCGGGGCCTCGCGGTAGTGCTGGTCCGCCTGATCCTTGCCGATAGGGGATAGCTTTCGCGACGCTTCGTTCATTCGATTATCTCTGCCTCTGTCTGGTGTGGCACCGGTTTGCGTCTAAGCGCGGGCCGGGTCAAGTGCACGAGGGACACAGTCGCAGAGCGACGTCACCGCATCCGGCGCTGTTCCCGTTGTTCGACTGATCCACAGGCGGGGGTTCGCAAATGTGCGGATTATGCCGTCGTCACAAATTTGGTCGTTGACGCCGCGAATCACCCGAACCTCCCCGACAAGCCGAAGTGTAGCGCCGTCCTCCTCTGCCTCAAATCCGCATCTTGAAAATCCACCGCATTTGGATTAGATAGAGGCAATATAATTAGCATGCTAGTAATATGGAAAAGATACCAATGTATCAGCCGACCGTGAACCGCGAACTGTTCGATGCCTTGTCGCTGGTCAATCGCAAGCTGCGCGCCGTGTTCGATGCGCGCGTGAAGGAGAGGGGGCTGACGTTGTCGCGCGCCCGCGCGCTCTTTGCCCTGACGAAGAAGGACGGCCTCAACCAGCGGGAGCTCGCCGACGAGCTCGACATCGAGACCCCGACCCTAGTGCGCCTGCTCGACGGCATGGAGAAGCAGGGCTTCATCGAGCGGCGGGTTGAGGTCTCCGACCGCCGCGCCAAGCAGATCCATATGACCGAACTCGGCCGAACGGTTGCCGACGAGATCCTCAGGCTTGCCGACGAGATCCGCGCCGAAGTGCTGCAAGGCATCGACGCAGCCGAGCTTGTGGTGACGAAGCGGGTGATCCGGGCGATCGCCGACAATGTCCAGTCGCTGGCGCGGGAGTGAGGGCAATGGGTGCAGGCGCGACGGCCGCCGCAAACGACAACCGCCTCGCCATCGAGCTTGAGGCTGCGGAGACCATCGACGAGGATCAACGCGGGGAAACCGCGATTGCGCCGGAACCAGAACCGGCGCCAGCGCCCGTACCGGCCCCGGTCGAGAAAGGCCTGTTGCTTTCGGCGGTCTATGTCGTGGGCTCTGTGCTTTTGTTCCTGACTCAGGGGCTTGGCATGAACCTGGCGCTCGCCAACCTCACGCAGGTCCAGGGCTCGCTTTCGGCGACCTCCATCGAGGCCGGTTGGCTCTCGGCGGCCTACATGGCGCCGAATGTCAGCCTGTCGATCGCGCTGGTGAAGATCCGCGCCCAGTACGGGCTGCGCCGTTTTGCCGAAATCAGCATCGCCGGTTTCGTCGTCGTCTCGCTGATGAACGTCTTCGTTTCCGATCTGCATTCGGCGATCGTCGTGCGGTTCATCAGCGGCATTGCCGCCGCACCGATGTCGACGCTCGGCTTCCTCTACATGCTCGAAGCCTTTCCGCCGGCGCGCAAGCTGACCGTCGGTCTGGCGTTGGCGCTCACCTGCACGACGATTTCCGCGCCGGTCACCCGCCTGATCTCGCCGACCTTGATCGAATACGGCCAGTGGCACGCGCTCTACACGCTGGAAATGGCGCTGGCGTTGATCGCTCTGCCAATCATCTACCTCTTGCCGCTGACGCCGGTGCCGCATGCCAAGGTCATCCAGCGCATGGATATCCTGAGCTACCTGCTCGTCGCCGTCGCCTTCGGCTGCCTCGCCGTGGTCCTGACCATGGGGCGCCTCTACTGGTGGTTCGAGGCGCCATGGCTCGGTGTCCTGCTGGTCGTCTCGATCACGACGCTGACGACTGCGGTGCTGATCGAGCTCCATCGCCCGGTACCCTTGATCGACGTGCGCTGGATCGCCTCCAAGGAGATCGTGCACTTTGCCGCCGTTCTCCTGATTTTCCGCCTGGTGGCATCCGAACAATCGACGGTCGCGGCGAACTTCTACCAGCAGCTCGGCCTCCAGTTCGAGCAGGTCGCGACCCTCTATTGGATCATCCTAGCCGCGGCGATCGGCGGCGGTCTGCTTTGCGCCGCGCTGATGAACCCTCAGCATGCGGAGCGCGTGCATATCCTGGCGCTCAGCCTTCTGGCGACCGGCGCCTACATGGATAGCCAGGCGACCGGCCTCACGCGGCCGGAGCAGATGTATCTGAGCCAGGCGATGATTGCGTCGGGCACGGCGCTCTTCCTGCCGCCGGCCATGGCACGCGGCTTCAAGGCGGCGCTCGCCAAGGGGCCGAGCTATATCCTGAGCTTCATCGTGATCTTCCTCTTTACCCAAAGCATCGGCAGCCTGATCGGATCTGCCGCCTTCGGCACCTTCGTCACGATCCGCGAAAAGTTTCACTCCAACATTCTCGCCGAACGGATCGTGCTCTCGAACCCGCTGGTTGCCCAGCGCGTCAACCAGCTTTCCGCGGCCTACGCCAAGGTGATGGGCGACAAGACCCTGCTCGGCGGCGAAGGCACCGTGCTGTTGTCACAGCAGGTGACCCGCGAAGCTTACATCCTCGCCTACAACGACGCCTTCCTGCTGGCTTCGGCGGTCGCGCTCTTCGCGCTCGCCGGGCTGCTGCTGCACATCTTCTACAACTGGCTCAGGCAGAGATTGTCCGCGCCTGCGCCGATGCCTGCCACCTGATTGACAGAGTTGACGACCATGTTGAAATCCCTGCGCTCGCCCACGAGCATCATCGTTCTTCTCGCCGGCATCGCCGGTATTGCCCTTGTGCTCTACGCCTGGCGGCTGCCGCCGTTCCACAGTTCGGTCGAATCGACCGAGAACGCCTATGTGCGTGGCTTTGTCACGATCATGAGCCCACAGCTTGCGGGCTATGTCGCCGACGTTCCGGTGCGCGACTACGAGACGGTCAAGGCCGGGCAACTGCTGGTCAAGATCGACGACCGCATCTATGCGCAGAAGGTGGCGCAGGCGGAAGCCACGCTTGCCGGTCAGAAGGCAGCCCTTGCCAATTCCTTCCAGCAGGAGCTTTCGGCCAAGGCCGGTATCGCCGCAAGCCAGGCGCAGATCGACAGCGCCAAGGCCGCCTTCAACCGGGCGCGTGCGACCTGGGACCGCATTCGCCCGCTTGCGGAAAAGGGTGTTTCGACCCGCAGCGACGCCGATCAGGCGCGTGCGGGCTTCGAGCAGGCCGACGCTGCCGTGAGCCAGGCGGAAGCAGGGCTCGAAGTCTCGAAGCAGGCACTGGCGACGACGCTCGGCGCGCGTTCCGGACTGCAGGCCGCGGTGAGCGGAGCGGAAGCGGCCGTCGAACTCGCGCGTATCGATCTCGACAACACGCGCATCGTCGCGCCGCGTGACGGCCGGCTCGGCGAGATCGGCGCGCGCATCGGTCAATATGTGACGGCCGGCTCGCAACTCCTGGCGCTGGTTCCGAACGACGTCTGGGTGGTCGCCAATTTCAAGGAAACGCAGCTCGATGGCATGAAGGCGGGCCAACCCGTCACCATCGCGGTCGACGCCCTGCAGAGGAACGAGCTGATGGGGCATATCGAGCGGTTCTCGCCCGCCGCTGGTTCGGAGTTCAGCATCATCCGTCCGGACAACGCCACCGGCAACTTCACCAAGGTGGCTCAGCGCGTCGGCGTGCGCATCGCCGTCGATCCCGGTCAGCCGCTGGCGGAAATGCTCTCACCCGGTCTCTCGGTCGTCGTGCGCGTCGACAAGGATGCGCCGGTTCATGTTGCACCGGACCAGGCCAACAAGGGCGGCACGCCCGTTGCCGCTCACGGATAAGGCGGCCGGATTTCCCGGACGTCATTGACAGCGCGGACCGTGCAGCGGCCAAGAAAAAAGCCCGGATCGATGATCCGGGCTTTCGCATGTCGAATGGCCTTTAAGGCTTATTCTTCTTCGCCTTCGAATTCGGCTTCCGGGTTGAAGAAGTCTTCCGGCTTCAGGGCGTCTTCGTCAACGCCGTAGATGGCGTCGGCCGAGGTCAGGCTTTCGCCCTTGGCCTGGCGACCGGCTTCTTCGGCCGAACGGGCAACGTTGACTTCGACCGAGATCTCGACTTCCGAGTGCAGGTGCAGCGTGACCTTGTGCAGGCCGATCGACTTGATCGGCTGGTTGAGGTCGACCTGGTTGCGGCCGACGTTGAAGCCTTCGGCAGCGAGCACTTCGATGATGTCGCGGGCAGCAACCGAACCGTAGAGCTGGCCGGTTTCGCCAGCCGAGCGGACGATGATGAACGACTTGCCGTCGAGCTTCTCGGCAACAGCCTGGGCTTCCGACTTGCGCTCGAGGTTGCGGGCTTCGAGCGTCGAACGCTCAGCTTCGAAACGGGCCTTGTTGGCAGCGTTGGCGCGCAGCGCCTTGCCGAGCGGCAGGAGGTAGTTACGGGCAAAGCCGTCGCGAACCTTTACGGTTTCGCCCATCTGGCCGAGCTTGGCGATACGTTCGAGAAGAATGACTTCCATGTTGGTTTCCTTTCAGAGTTCCAGTTCGTTGGTCAGTTTTTTCCAACCGGCGTGACCGCGATGGTGCGTCGCGTATCGATCAGGCCGGACAGGAGGAAGAAGAATGCCGGGATCGTGAACACGAGCACCGACAGGTATGCGATCCACAGCACGGGAAGCCGCCAGGACTTGCCGCGCGTGCGGAAATGGAAGGAGGCGAAACCGGCAAGCAGGAAGCCCGCGCCGAAGGTTCCGCAGATCAGCGCGCCGATCGTTGCGGGTGCGCCGCCGAGGAAGGTGAGGACCAGGCCGCCGAGAAAAATGAAGATCGCGTTGCGGTGCATGCGCAGCGTCGAAGGAATGTCCTCGCGCGGGCGCAACGACCGGCCGGACATCTGCACGATGCGGGTGGCAAGGTAGTAGGCGGTAAACAGCATCAGCACCCAGATCGCGCCCTGGACGAGCGGCAAGGCGAGGGTGAAAAGCGACTTGATCTGAGCGATGGCAGCCGCATCCGGGTTGTAGGCGCTGTCCTGCGCCTTCACCGCCTGAATGACGATATCGACCATGCGATCGGAGATATCGGCTCCATAGCCGACGATCACGCCGACGATGATCATGCCGACGGTCACCAGACCGGCGAGATGGCTGAGGATATCGGAGAGCGGATACCAGGCAAGCGCCTCGTCCGGGCCGCCGAGTTCGGACGCCGGGCGGGCGAGATTGGCGAGATGGCTCAGCCAACCGGCCGGGATCAGCGTGACGACGAGGATCAGCAGCGAGAAATAGGGCGAAACGAGAACGGCACCGGTGGCGCCGGCCGTGACGATTGCGGTGATCGCTGCGGCATTGCCCCAGCCGAGGCCGGCAATCAGGATCGGAAGGGCCGAAGCGGCATAAAGGACGATCGCAAGAGACGACTGCGTATTCGCGCCCATCGACAAGAGGGCGGCGGTAAAGCCGGCGAGAACGCCGGTCAGCAGCGATGTCCTGTTCACATTCGTCACGTTCGCTGTCCTGCTTCGTGCAGTTAGGGGATGGCCAAAGCCTTTTCCCCAGCATGGGATTTTGGCGCATCGCGCCGGTTCCGATCCGCGCCCATCGCGGAAGGGAGTGAAAGAGGCGCTCACTTTAGGGGAGCGCCTCTCCCAACACGTCGGGTTCCGTCGAGTCAGAAGACTGACGGAAGGTCAGCCGTTCTTAGGAAACGACGTAGGGCAGCAGGCCGAGGAAGCGTGCACGCTTGATCGCCTGGGCGAGTTCGCGCTGCTTCTTCTGGGAAACGGCCGTGATACGGGAAGGAACGATCTTGCCGCGCTCGGAAATGTAGCGCTGCAGAAGACGGATGTCCTTGTAGTCGATCCGCGGAGCGTTTGCGCCCGAGAAGGGGCAAGTCTTGCGGCGACGGTGGAACGGGCGACGAACCGGAGCGGAAGAAACTTCAGCCATTGTCTTAATCTCCTAAAGCTTCTTGATTACGCGCGGTCTTCGCGCGGACGGCGCGGGCGGTCTTCGCGGTCGCCACGGTCCGGACGCGGACCACGGTCGCCGAAGCCACGCTCCGGACGGTCGCCATCGCGGCGCGGACGGTCGTCGCGGTCGCGCTTCTGCATCATGGCCGACGCGCCTTCCTCGTGCTTCTCGACGGCGATCGTCATGTAGCGCAGGATGTCTTCGTTGATGCGCATCTGGCGCTCGATTTCGTGAACAGCCGCTGCCGGAGCATCGATGTCCATGAGAACGTAGTGAGCCTTGCGGTTCTTCTTGATGCGGTAGGTGAGGGACTTCAGGCCCCAGTTTTCGACGCGACCGACCTTACCGCCGTTTGCTTCGAGCACGCCCTTGTACTGCTCGACGAGACCGTCGACCTGCTGAGGCGTGATGTCCTGGCGGGCCAGGAATACGTGTTCATAAAGAGCCATTGTGGCTTGCCTTTCTTGCGTTAATCAGCCCGGACCTCGGCGGCTAAGCCTCAACGACTGTTCTTAGTGGCTGACAGGCAGCCGGCAAGAAAGTGTTGTATCGAGACGGTCGAGAGCGGAGACACGGGAGGCCGGAAAGACGTGCAATCCTAACGGCTCCCCTCGAGGAAGCCGGCCCTCCGTTCAGCCACCAGCCAGAAGACCGGGCATTTCGAACAGCGCGCTTATACGCATTTTTCCGCGGAAGGCAAGGCTTGCCGCATCTTTTCCGCTTTCTACGCCAGCCCGTTCACCTTTTTCCATTTGCGCAGGCGGCCGTGGGCGTTGGCATAGGGAGAGGACGTGTTGAACTGGATCATGCGTCCGAGCGTGAATTTTCCGTACCATGGCCGCTCGTAAAGCGTCCGCTCGTCGCGATCCCTGATCCGTGCTTCGATCGCCTCCTTGCTTTGCTTCAGCCTGGCGACAAGCTCGCCCGGCGAAAGAGCCTGGAAGTCCACATAGAATTTCTGCGCCAGCTTTCCGAGTTCGTTCCATTTGTAGCCGGTCTCGGGGAAGTCGACGGGCTCGCCGCGCTGATCGCGATCGATCCATTTGATCACTAGCTCGCCCCAGCCGATGAGGTAGGCGACGAGATCGCCGACGCTCATCACGGTGCCCTTGGCGTGGCCCTCGAGCGAAGGTTCGCGGTAGCGCTGGTCAGGAACCCGTTCCAACTCGCGCATCAGCCTGGCGAACTGGGCGTCGATCGCCTCAAGCAGTTCGGCTTTCGTCTGGGGCACCGGCATCGGCGATCTGCTCTCACACTCAGATCGGCATCGGATAGATCCGGTGCAGCCGCCGGATCCCGTTCACAGCGTCCTGCGACAGCGTGAGATCGATGGCGCCGAGGTTGGTCTTCAACTGCTCCATCGATGTCGCGCCGATGATGACGGACGCCATGAAGGGCCGCGCCAGGCAGAAGGCGATCGCCATCTGTGCCGGATCGAGGCCGTGCTCGCGCGCCAGTTTGACATAGCCTTCGACGGCCGGCTCCTGGTGGGGCGTGAAGCGGCCGCCGAGATCGCCGTTGATCGAAAGGCGCGAGCCCTTCGGCTTCGCGCCGTCGAGATACTTGCCGCTCAAAAGCCCGGCGGCGAGCGGCGAATAGGCGAGCAGGCCTACATCCTCATGGTGGGACAGTTCCGCAAGGTCGAGGTCGTAGGTGCGGTAAAGCAGGTTGTACTCGTTCTGGATCGAAACGACGCGCGGCAGGCCATGACGCTCAGCCATGTCGATGAACTTCATCGTGCCCCAGGCCGTCTCGTTGGAGAGGCCGATGGCGCGCACCTTGCCGGCCCTAACGAGGTCGCCGAGTTTGTCGAGAATCGCCCGAAGGTCGCTCGCGACGTCGTCCTTGTCCTGCTTGGACGGGTCGTAGGACCAGGCATTGCGGAAATGGTAGTGGCCGCGGTTCGGCCAATGAAGCTGATAGAGATCGACGTAGTCGGTCTTCAGCCGCTTGAGGCTGGCGTCGATCGCCTGGTCGATGCCTTCGGGCGTCGTCGGATTGCCGTTGCGGATATAGGGACGGCCGGGACCGGCAACCTTGGTCGCGACAACGACGTCATCCCGCCGGCCGCGCTTGGCCAGCCATTCGCCGATGAAGCGTTCCGTGTCGCCGTAGGTCTCCGGCGACAGCGGGGTGGTCGGGTAGAGTTCGGCGGTGTCGATGAAGTTGACGCCCTTGTCGAAGGCGTAATCCAGTTGCTCATGCGCCTCGGCGATGGAGTTCTGTGAGCCCCAGGTCATAGTGCCCAGGCAGATTTCCGAAACCTTGATGCCGGTGCGGCCAAGCGTGTTGTAGCGCATCTAGATAAGTATCCTTGTGAAGGGCGAGCGCCGACCTGGGGAGGGAAGGGGCGCCGGCACCGGGAATGGAGCGGTCGTCTCAGCCCCGGTGGTTGGGGAAAGGGCAGGGCGACATCGGGCGGCAAACTTACGCCTTGATTGTTGAAGATCAAGGGCAAAAGGGCCTGTCGGCGGCGTCCCTGCCGGCCTCCAAGCTTGACTCGTCGGTAAGGAATGTGAATGGAGAGGAAACCGGAGATGTATGGTTTCTGCCTGCATCCCGCTCTAACTCATAAGAACCGATCACTAGGATTTCGTGTCGCGCCGACCCGAAATCCTAGTGATCTAGGGAAGGGACGATCCCATGAGCATTGCATTCACGTTTCCAGGCCAGGGCAGCCAGGCTGTCGGCATGGGCAAGGATCTGGCCGACGCTTTTCCGGAAGCGGCAGCCGTCTTTGCCGAAGTCGATGAAGCACTCGGCCAGAAGCTGTCCGAGATCATGTGGAACGGCCCCGAGGAAACGCTGACGCTGACGGCGAACGCGCAGCCGGCGCTGATGGCCGTATCGATGGCCGTCATTCGCGTGCTCGAAGCCAGGGGCCTCGACCTCAAGTCCAAGGTTTCCTTCGTCGCCGGCCATTCGCTCGGCGAATACTCGGCGCTCTGCGCCGCCGGTACGTTCTCCATTGCCGACACGGCGCGCCTGCTGCGCATCCGCGGCAACGCCATGCAGGCGGCGGTTCCCGTCGGCAAGGGCGCGATGGCGGCGATCATCGGCCTCGAACATGCGGATGTCGAAGCCGTCTGCCGCGAAGCGTCGGCCCTCGGTTCCTGCCAGATCGCCAACGACAATGGCGGTGGCCAGCTGGTGATCTCCGGCGAGAAGGCTGCCGTCGAGAAGGCCGCGGCGCTCGCTTCCGAAAAGGGCGCCAAGCGCGCGCTGATGCTGCCAGTTTCGGCACCCTTCCACTCCGCGCTGATGGCGCCGGCTGCCGACGCGATGCGCGAGGCGTTGGCCAAGGTCGAAAAGCGCAATCCGGTGGTTCCCGTCGTCGCCAACGTGCTTGCCGCCCCCGTCAGCGATGCCGAAGAGATCGCCCGGCTGCTGGTCGAGCAGGTCACCGGCCAGGTCCGCTGGCGCGAGACGGTCGAGTGGTTCGCCGCCAACAACGTCACGACGCTTTATGAACTCGGTTCCGGCAAAGTCCTGACCGGGCTTGCCCGCCGTATCGACAAGACCGTCAACGGTATCGCCGTCAATACGCCCGCCGATATCGACGCAGCACTCGCCGCCTTGCTCGCCTGAGCGAACGCCTAGGCGCTCCAGTTATTCCAGTTATAAGGAATCAAAGAGATGTTTGATCTTTCCGGCCGCAAGGCTCTCGTTACCGGCGCATCCGGTGGTATCGGCGAAGAAATCGCCCGCATGCTGCACGCTCAAGGCGCCATCGTCGGCCTGCACGGCACCCGCGTCGAAAAGCTCGAAGCGCTTGCCAACGAACTTGGCGATCGCGTGCAGCTCTTCCCGGCAAATCTTTCCGACCGCGCCGAAGTCAAGGCGCTCGGCGAAAAGGCCGAGGCCGAACTCGGTGGCGTCGATATTCTCGTCAACAATGCCGGAATCACCAAGGACGGCCTCTTCGTGCGCATGAGCGACGAGGACTGGGATGCCGTTCTCGAAGTGAACCTCACGGCCGTATTCCGCCTGACGCGCGAACTCACCCATCCGATGATGCGCCGCCGTTTCGGCCGCATCGTCAACATCACCTCCATCGTCGGCGTCACCGGCAACCCCGGCCAGGCGAACTACTGCGCCTCCAAGGCCGGCATGATCGGCTTCTCCAAGTCGCTTGCCCAGGAAATCGCGACGCGCAACGTCACGGTCAACTGCGTGGCTCCGGGCTTCATCGAAAGCGCGATGACCGGCAAGCTCAATGACAAGCAGAAGGACGCGATCATGGGCGCGATCCCGATGAAGCGCATGGGCACCGGCGCCGAAATCGCTTCGGCGGTCGCTTACCTCGCTTCCAACGAAGCCGGTTATGTCACCGGCCAGACGATTCACGTCAACGGCGGCATGGCGATGATCTGATCCGGTTTCCGGGATGGGCCGCCCGCCGAGATTGTGCGGCGGGCGATCTTCAACGTCCCGGGATGCCGCCTGCCAAATGCCTGAAATTCAATGTTGAGCAAGCGAATGACAGGCATTTTCGGACTTTGCGACAGCGTTAAACCGTGTTAATCGGGCCATGACTGTTAGCAGTCGACCGGTCCCGCCAGGCGTCCGGCAGCCTTGGCTGCCTTGGGTTTGCCGCAGTTCCGGTTGGATGGATTGCCGGGTGGGCCGTCTTGGTCTATCAGGCTTACAGAAGAGTACCGGTGCCGGAATAGGCGCCTACAGAAACGAAGGTCGAGGAACTCCGACATGAGCGATATCGCAGAACGCGTAAAGAAAATTGTTATTGATCATCTTGGCGTCGACGCCGAAAAGGTCAGCGAAGGCGCAAGCTTCATCGACGACCTCGGCGCAGACTCGCTCGACACCGTCGAACTGGTCATGGCTTTCGAAGAAGAATTCGGCGTTGAAATCCCGGACGACGCTGCTGACTCGATCCTGACTGTCGGCGACGCCGTCAAGTTCATCGAAAAGGCCCAGGCCTAATCTATTGAAGCGGCTTCGGCCGTGGACGGGCCGCCTAAAGCGGCCCGTTTCAGCCCAGGGAAGTGGGCTATCCCGCGCTGAGCGGGGATTTCGATCAGCAAGCGTTTCCCGCATTTCCCTCTGATCGTGAATAAGAACCTTAAAATGGATGCCCGGATCGGGTTCGTTACACGTGGTCCGATCCGGCTCTGAAACTGAAAAGATCAGGGTGGGTCGCGGACTATGAGACGTGTCGTTATCACCGGTACCGGCATGGTATCTCCCTTGGGTTGCGGAACTGAGGCGACGTGGGCGCGCCTGCTTGCCGGACAGAATGCCGCGCGCAAGGTGACCGAATTCGAGGTCGAGGACCTTCCTGCCAAGATCGCTTGCCGCATTCCCTTCGGCGACGGTACGGACGCGACGTTCAACGCCGACGACTGGATGGAACCGAAGGAGCAGCGCAAGGTCGATGCCTTCATCGTCTATGCGATGGCGGCTGCCGACATGGCGCTCGCCGATGCCGGCTGGAAGCCGCAGACGGACGAGGACCAGATCGCGACCGGCGTCCTGATAGGCTCCGGCATCGGCGGCCTCGAGGGCATCGTCGAAGGCGGCTACACGCTGCGCGACAAGGGCCCCCGCCGCATCTCGCCGTTCTTCATTCCCGGCCGCCTGATCAACCTTGCCTCGGGCCAGGTTTCGATCCGCCACAAGCTGCGCGGTCCCAACCACTCTGTCGTCACCGCCTGTTCGACTGGCGCCCATGCGATCGGCGACGCGAGCCGCCTGATCGCGCTCGGCGATGCTGACGTCATGGTGGCTGGCGGCGCGGAATCGCCGATCTGCCGGATCTCCCTCGCCGGCTTTGCCGCCTGCAAGGCGCTGTCGACCCAGCACAACGACGATCCGCAGAAGGCCTCGCGCCCCTACGATATCGACCGCGACGGTTTCGTCATGGGCGAGGGCGCTGGCGTCGTCATCCTCGAAGAACTCGAGCATGCCAAGGCGCGCGGCGCCAAGATCTATGCGGAAGTCGTCGGTTACGGCCTTTCGGGCGATGCCTTCCACATCACTGCTCCGTCGGAAGACGGCGACGGTGCCTATCGCTGCATGCAGATGGCGCTGAAGCGCGCCGGTCTGACGGCTGCCGATATCGATTACATCAACGCCCACGGCACCTCCACCATGGCCGACACGATCGAGCTTGGTGCCGTCGAGCGTCTGGTTGGCGAACACGCGTTGAAGATCTCGATGTCCTCGACCAAGTCGGCCATCGGCCACCTGCTCGGCGCTGCCGGCGCGGTGGAAGCGATCTTCTCGGCGCTGGCGATCCGCGACAACATCGCGCCACCGACGCTGAACCTCGACAACCCATCGGTCGAGACGACGATCGACCTCGTGCCGCATGTCGCGCGCAAGCGCGAAATCAACGTGGCGCTCTCGAATTCCTTCGGTTTCGGCGGCACCAACGCTTCGTTGGTCCTGCGTCGCTACACCGGCGACTGATCGCGCGCCCGGAGCTTCGCCTGAGTCAATCATCGCGCCGACCGCAGAAGGCGGCGCGATGATCCAGCTTTTGCCGTATTGCTCGCTACAAGCATGTGTTGGGAGGAGGCGCCGTCATGGAAGATGGCGCTCGCCGACCGCGATGTTCGCGCAAGGCATATCTGTCAGAATGCCATTCAGCCATTGCCTGGAACGACGGTTTGCCCGGTTTTTACCGCGGGCCGAGGTTCCGGATTAAAGTGTCGGTCGTCCGCCGCGTTCTCTTGAACGGACGGTGATTCGACACATTTCTGTGGTTCTTCGGTGAGATTGCACCGGCCGCGGATTTTTGAGTAACTGCGGACGCCGGCCTTCTGGGCGGCACCGTTTTATAAATTTGACCTATGCCTGCCACGGTCCAGTCCGAAATTCGCACCGGAAGCAGGAAGAGAATGAGGCCGCGAATTTCGGGTTCGGGATAATCGTGAGCGACTCAAACGATAACGGCGCGGCGCAATTCGGCCGCAGTGAAAACGCGAGCAACGGACCGATCATTCCGAAATCGGCAAACGAAGCGCTGCGTCCGGAAAAGGTGCCGCAGCCGCCGAAACGATCGCGCAAAGCCCGCAGCCAGGTCGTGATCTTCCTGAACTTCGTCATGACCGTCATCGTGTTTGCAGCGCTCGCCGCCGCCGGCACGGTCTATTATGCGATGCACCAGTACGAAAAGCCGGGTCCGCTGCAGGCGAACCAGAACTTCATCGTCCGCGGCGGCGCTGGCATGAGCGAGATCGCAAGCGGCCTTGAGCGCGGCAACATCATCACCGATGCGCGTGTCTTCCGTTTCGTCTCCGAGGCCTATCTCGACAACGAGACGCTGAAGGCCGGAGAATACGAGATCAAGGCGGGCTCGTCGATGCAGGAGGTCATGCAGCTCCTGAAGTCGGGCAAGTCGATCCTCTATTCCGTTTCCCTGCCCGAAGGCCTGACCGTCAAGCAGATGTTCCACAGGCTCGCCGATGATCCGGTGCTCGTCGGCGATCTGCCGTCGGAACTGCCGGCCGAAGGTTCGCTGATGCCTGACACCTACAAGTTCACGCGCGGCACCAAGCGCGGCGAGATCGTCCAGCAGATGGCCGCTGCCCAGAAGGTCCTCGTTGGCCAGATCTGGGAGAAGCGCGATCCCGATCTGCCGGTTTCGACGGTGGAAGAACTGGTGACGCTTGCCTCGATCGTGGAGAAGGAAACCGGCCGCGCCGACGAGCGCCCGCGCGTCGCTTCGGTCTTCATCAACCGGCTCGACAAGGGCATGCGGCTGCAGTCCGACCCAACGATCATCTATGGCATTTTCGGCGGCGACGGAAAGCCGGCGGACCGGCCGATCCTGAAGTCGGACATCGACAAGCAGACGCCGTACAACACCTATATCATCAAGGGCCTGCCGCCGACGCCGATCGCAAATCCCGGCCGTGCAGCCCTGGAAGCGGTCGCCAATCCATCGCGTACGCCGGAGCTTTACTTCGTTGCCGACGGCACGGGCGGCCACGTCTTTGCCGAGACGCTCGACGAACACAATGCCAATGTCCGCCGCTGGCGCAAGGTTGAGGCGGAGCGGGCAGCCGAAGCGGCGAAGGCTGCGTCTGACGCCGGCACTGCTGAACCGGCAGCTACGCAGCCGCAATAGGCCGGCGCTTGCGGGCGGCAGAGCCGCCTAGCGATGCTTGCACTGTGGACGGACGAATCACGGCGCGGATATCCCTTGCGGGATGCCGCGCCGTCGCCTTATTGCTTCTGCTGAAACCGCAACGGAGGTGATGATGCCGCTCCAATCGATGACCGGCTTTGCCCGGAGAGAAGGCAGCAGCGGCCGCCGTCGTTGGGCCTGGGAGCTGCGCTCCGTCAACGGCAAGGGCCTGGATCTCCGGCTGCGCCTGCCGCAGGGGCTCGAGCGCTTCGAGCCCGAGGTGCGCAAGCTTGCAGCAGAGTATTTTTCCCGCGGCAACCTTCAGATCGGCCTCACCGTCAGCGGCGGCGAGGCGGCCGTCGAGGCCGTGGTCAACCAGGCAGCCTTGACGGCGGTGCTAGACCTGCGCGGTCAGCTCGGGGACCTCGTTGATCCCGCGCCGCTCCGGTTCGACACGCTTCTCTCGATCCGCGGCATCGTCGACTTCCGCGAGCCGGAGGAGAGCGAAGAAGAGCGCGCGGCGCTCGACGCAGATATCCTGGCCGGGCTGGCGGGCGCGCTCGCCGATCTGCGCAAGATGCGCGCGGACGAGGGCGCGGCGCTCTGTCAGATCCTGCTGGCGCAGGTCGAGACGATCGAGCGGCTGACGGCGACGGTCGAGGCCGACCCGTCACGTAGCGCCGCGGCGATTGCCGACCGGCTGGCGCAGCAGGTGGCCCTGGTCATGGACAACGGGTCATCGCTAGAGCGGGACCGTCTCTATGCCGAAGTCGCTTTGCTCGCCACCAAGGCGGATCTCCGCGAGGAGATCGACCGGCTTGGCTCCCATATCGTTGCCGCCCGCGAGCTTCTGTCGAAAGGCGGCCCCGTCGGGCGCAAGCTCGATTTCCTGGCACAGGAATTTAACCGAGAATCGAATACGATCTGTTCCAAGTCGAACGCAGCCGCAGTGTCTGCCGCCGGCATCGAGTTGAAGGTCGTCATCGACCAGTTCCGCGAACAGGTCCAGAATCTGGAGTAAGGTATGAACCCGGCGACCCCTTCGCCCATCAAGATCGCCCGTCGTGGGCTGATGCTCGTCATTTCCTCGCCGTCGGGCGCTGGCAAGTCGACCATTGCGCGCAATCTCCTGGAAGCCGATCCGGAGATGAGCATTTCGGTCAGCGTGACGACGCGTCAGCGGCGCCCGAGCGAGATTGACGGACGGCACTATCACTTCAAGTCCATACGCGAATTCGAGGCGCTGAGGTCCACTGACTCGCTGCTCGAATGGGCGGAGGTGCACGGCAATTTCTACGGCACGCCGCGCGACGCTGTGGAGGCGGCCATGGCCGCCGGCCGCGACATGCTCTTCGATATCGACTGGCAGGGTGCGCAGCAGCTTCAGGAGAAGATGGCGGGAGACGTCGTCTCGATCTTCATCCTGCCGCCGTCCATGGCCGAGTTGCAGTCTCGCCTGCATCGCCGGGCCGAAGACAGCGAAGAGGTGATCGCCACGCGCCTTGCGAACTCGCGCGCCGAGATCGAGCACTGGCGGGAGTATGACTACATCGTGCTCAACGACGATCTCGACCGCGCCTTTGCGTCCGTGCGGGCGATCGTTGAGGCCGAACGCCTGCGCCGTGACCGGCGCCCTGGGCTGTTCGATTTCGTCAACGGGCTGCTGACCGAAAACCCGTTCTAAGGCTCAAAAAAGAAAATGGCTCCGTGAGGAGCCATTTTTGATTCATGTCCGTTTGTAGCGCGCGCCTTGCGATCCACATGCCCGCTCAGAGGCAGTTTGCCAGCCGGCAGAACTCTTCCACCGAAAGTGTTTCGGCGCGTCGCTGCGGGTCGATGTCGGCCTTGGCAAGTAAAGCTTCACCGCCGAGCGGCTTCAGGCTCTGGCGCAGCATCTTGCGGCGTTGGCCGAAGGCTGCATGCGTCACCTTCTCAAGGGCTGCGACCGAGCAGGGGATCGGGTTTTCGACCGGCTCCAGATGGACCACGGAGGACGTCACCTTCGGTGGTGGCGTAAAGGCCTGCGGCGGCACGTCGAACGCCATCCGTGCGTTCGTACGCCAACCGCAGAGGACACCGAGGCGGCCATAGTGGTCGTCATCCGCGTCGGCGACGATCCTCAGGCCCACTTCACGCTGGAACATCAGCGTCAGCGACTGCCAGAAGGGTGGCCAGCGCTCGGGCAGCAGCCAGTTGACGAGCAACTGCGTGCCGACATTGTAGGGCAGGTTGGCGATGATCTTGACCGGCCCTTCGTCAGCAAGCGTCTCGAAGGGCGTCTTCAGTGCGTCACCTTCGATCACCTGCAGCCGATCGGGATAATGCGCGCCGATCTCCGCAAGCGCTGGCAGGCAGCGCGAGTCACGCTCGATCGCAATGACCTTCTTGGCGCCGAGCGCGAGGATGGCGCGAGTGAGGCCGCCCGGTCCGGGGCCGACCTCGATGACCGTCACGCCTTCGAGCGAACCGGCGGTCCGCGCGATCTTCTGCGTCAGGTTGAGGTCGAGCAGGAAGTTCTGGCCGAGCGCCTTCTTGGCATCGAGGCCGTGACGCTGGATGACGTCGCGTAGCGGAGGAAGACCGTCAAGGGCGGCCATCAGCGAATATCTCCTGGCATATTGACCGCAAGCGATGCGGCAAGGTCGAGGGCTGCCCGAAGGCTGTCGTCGCGGGCGATGCCCTTGCCGGCAAGGCTGAAGGCCGTGCCGTGGTCGGGCGAGGTGCGGATGAAGGGAAGACCGAGCGTGACGTTGACGCTGTCGTCGAAGCCGAGCGCCTTGGCCGGGATCAGCGCCTGGTCGTGATACATGCAGATCGCCACGTCGTAGGTGGCGCGTGCGCGATCGTGGAACATCGTATCAGCCGGCAGCGGTCCAACGGCATCAATGCCTTCAGCGCGCAGCCGGTCGACGACCGGTCGGATCACGGCGTCGTCCTCGAGCCCAAGCGCACCGTTTTCGCCGGCATGCGGGTTCAGGCCGGCGATTGCGAGCCGCGGTTGTTGAAGTCCGAAGCGATTGCGAAGGTCGGCCGCAGTAATCGCGCAGGTGCGGTAGATGAGGTCTGGCGTCAGTTGCTCCGGCACGTCCTTCAAGGGGATGTGGATGGTGACGGGCACGGCGCGCAGCTTCGGTCCGGCCAGCATCATCACCGGCAGAACCGGCTCGCCCGTCGCCTTTTCGGCAAGATCGGCGAGATATTCGGTATGGCCTGGAAAGCGGAAGCCAGCGTCATAAAGAACCGCCTTGGCGATCGGGTTCGTGACCACGGCCGACGCCTGACCGGCGTTCACCAGTCGCACGGCCGTGTCGATCGCACCGATGACGGCGCTGGCATTGGCCGTGTCCGGATGGCCGGCGTTGACCGGGGCAGGGCAGGTGAGCGGCAGAACCGGCAACGCCGTATCAAAGAGGGAGCGCGCGCCGGCGCAATCGGTCTCGCGGACGGGTACTGTATAGCCGAGCATCGATGCGCGTGCGGCAAGCACCGCGGGGTCGCCGATGAAGAGGAAGGGGGCCGTCGCGTGGTCGCGGCGGCCGAGCCAGGCCGAAAGACTGATGTCCGGCCCGATACCGGCCGGGTCGCCCATGGTCAGGGCGAGGGGCCCGCCGGTTGTTTCGCGCATGGTTCCGTCGTGATTACTTGTTGACGATTTGCGCCTTCTTGCGCAGCTCCTCGAGGTACTTCTCGCTGTTCGGGTCCTCGCCGCCTTCCTTCTTCTTGCCGATATCCTCGGCGCGGAAGACGATTTCGGCGGCGGTGTCGTCGTTGACCTCACGCTTCTTGCAGATCGCCAGGTACTCGACGCCCTTTTCGGTCACGCGGGTGCCGGTGGTGCCGTTCTCGCCGGCCTTCTCGATCAGCGGCTTCCATTCGTCGGGCAGCTGCTGGGCCAGCATGCGGCCGAGGCTGCGGATCGACACGTCGCGATAGTTGGCGGCAAACACCTTGGAGGTTTCGCAACCCGGGAACTGGGCGCGCGAGGCGTTGGCTTCGGCCTGCCGCTTCGCGGTGATCGCGCCACGCTTCTTCTCGGGAATGACGAAGATCACCTGCTGCAGGAAGTACTCGGTGGTGACAGGCTTCTGTCCGCCGCCTGCCATCATGCGCTTGACGAGGTCGGCGCCCTGGAGACGGTTGGAGCTGCCGTAGCGGAAGTTGACCGCGCGCGGCCAGCTCATCTGCACGGCGATGAACTGCTTGAAATGTTCCGCGCCGACGCCGGCCTGATCGAGGATCTTGCCGAGTTGCTCGGTCGAAAGCTTGTTGCCCGAGGCGAAGCGCGCATAGGCGGCATCGACTTCCTGGGTGCTGACGGACTGGCCGATGCGCGCGATCTCTGCCCGCTTGAGAACTTCGTCGACGAGCTGCTTCTTGGCTTCGTCGTTGCCGCCCTTCTGGCGCTGCAGGCGAAGGAAGGCCACGCGCTTGGCGATGTCGCCGGAGGTAATCACCGTGTTGTTGACCGTTACCTTGACCGTACTCGCTGCTGCCTGAGCTCCGGAGCATACGGCAACGCTCAAGGTGCCGGCCAAAGCCAGTACCGACAGTGTCCTCAAGATCGACATTTTCCCGCCCATTATCTTTTCCTATATCCCGGACTATCACCGTCGACAGGCTTTGTCCGCCTGTCGGCCTTGCGCCGTTGCCTTATCTTGTCGGAGGGAATGCATAATACATGCGGCCAAACGATGACAAGACCGTTTGACCGTGCCGATATCGACGAATGGGCGAACTTTTGGCCCGCCCACTCGCTTGACGATATCAATAATAGTCCAGCTCTTCGAACTTGGTGTCGCCGACGTTCACGTCGCCGAGCGTACGGAAGCTGATTCTCGCGCCGATCGACCAGTCGTTCGCCACATTGGCGTCGGTATCGCGTTCCTGTTTGTAGACGATCGAGAACAGCGTGTCCTGATCGTCGTAGGTGATGCCGAAACCGTTGCGCGAGATGACATCCTTGTTGATGTCATAGGTGATCGCGCCGAACACCGACCAGTAATCATGGAACCGGTAGGCGGCAGCCGTCTGGATTTCGTCCTGGTTGGACAGAGATCCGTAGAGCGGCTGCGCTTCGATGCGCGTATAGGTCATCGCCGCCTGCCACGTCGTGCCGAGATAGCCGACGGTGGTATCGGCGCGGCGCAGCGACAGGTCCTTTTCGTCGAGGCGGCCGGAAATGCTCGCCATCAGACCGGAGGGTGCATCGATACCGAACATGGCAACATAGTCGGAGCTTCTGCTCTCCAGGCCGGAATTCGCGCCGGCCTTGACCAGGTCGTCTGTCGCAAACGAGTTGAGGCCGCCGAGATGGAATGACTGGCCGACGATGCCGCGCAGACCGTAGCCGCTGTCGAAGGTTCCCGTGTAGCGGAATCCGACATTGGCGCGGGTGCCGCCCTCGATCCGGTCGAAGCCGGAGAACTTGTCGCGATCGAAGAGGTTTGTCGCATCGAACACGAAGCTCTGCGCGTCTTCGTTCGGCAGGCCGCCTGCGTATTGCTCGTTTGGACGCGCGTAGAGCTGCGCAATCGGTTCGAGCACGTGGCTGCTGTCTTCGCCGACGAACAGGATCGGGTAGCGGGCTTCGAGACCCGCGGTCAGCATGCGCCGCGTCACCGCGTCGCTCGTGTTGTAGTCGCCCGTGTAGGCCGGACCCGGGTTGTCCATGTTGAGCCCGATGGCGTCGCCACGCGCCGCCAGCAGCGGCGTGATGACCAGACCGCCTGGAGCAATGAAGGTGCGCTTCCACTCCAGTTCGCCGGTCAGGCGGTGCGACGTGCCCTCGAGGCCACGGAAACGGGTCACGCCCGGCTGCGTGAACGCGTCGAGCCGGTTGCGCTTCACGTTCGTGAAGTTCAGCGTACCGGAAAGCTCACCGCCCAGGACGGATTCAGGCGCCTTGTAGGAATAGTCGAGAACCTGTGCCGCAGGCTGCTGGTTCTCCTCGATGCTGTTGGCGTCGGCATCCTGGATGTCGAAGTAGAAAGCGCGCAGATCGAAGTAGTTCCGCTTGCCGAGCCCGCTCAGATACGCCTGGTTGACGTAGGTCGTTCCGTCGAACGTCGACAGCTCGTAGGTCTTGGCGAAGTTGGCGTCGGACTGAACGAGCACGTTCCAGCCGAAGGTCCAGCGCGGATTGATCTCGAACTCGCCCTTCGACGCGATCATGCCTCGGTTCGTATGCATCGCGTCGACAGTGCCGGGCGTGAACTTGCCCTTGTCGAGCTGGCTGATGCCGGCGAAGTTCAGCGTATGGAAGCCGTTGTGGAACCGCTGGCGGAATTCTCCCTCCAGCAGGAAGCCCTGTCGCGTCAGGCCGGTAAGCGTTGCCGTTGCGTCCATATAGGGCGAGATCGCCCAGTAATAGGGTACGCCGACGCCAACGCCGAGCTTCTGGGCCGAGCGGAATGTCGGGAACAGGAAGCCGCTCTTGCGCTTGACCGTATGGTCGGGCAGCTCCATGACCGGAATGTAGGCGATCGGCTTGCCGAACAGCTCGAAGCGGGCGTTCTCAAGGCGGATGGTCCGCGTGCGGCCGTTCTGGATGACGCGCTGGGCCTTGATGTGCCACAGCGAGCGATGTTCCGGCTTGGTCGAGCAGGGCGTGCAGGCCGTGTAGACCGCCTCGTTCAGAATGAATTCTTCGCCGTTCCGGCGCTCGCCGCTCGTGGCAGCAAGCCGCGTCAGATCGGTGGTTTCAATGCGCATTTGATCGAGGAAGCCGTCCCCGAAATCGTCGGTGATATCCATCTTGTCGGCGTAGACGACATTGCCGCCCGGCTCGACGAACTGGATTTCGCCGGATGCATAGATGCGGCCCTTCTTCTGGTCGTACTCGACCTGGCGGGCCACCATCTTGTAGCCGCCGTAATCGATCTGCACGTTGCCGCGCACGATCACTTTTTCGGCGTCCTTGTTGTAGACGAGCTCATTGGCGGACAGAAGCAGCTTGGCGTCTTCCGGCATGTTCGGGCGCAACGAATCGAGGCGCTCCGAAGCCTGCTGCGCCATCGCTGGCGCACTCATTCCCATGGCAAGTGTCTGCAGCGCCACGCCTGCGAGCAGGGCGGCGTTGATCAGCCTTATACGTTTGCGGTTCACTACCGCCACTAGCCATCCTCCTGATTTAAAAGAATCGTCGAGCCCAGCGCCATCGCTACAACAACTGGCAACCAGGCTGCAACGAAAGGAGGCACAATGCCGCTGCTCCCGAATGCTTTGACAAGCACGGTGACGACATAAAGCACGAAGCCTGAAAGGATGCCACCGAGAATTACGGAGCGCGATTGGTTAAACCGGCTAAATTTCAGCGACACGCAAGCGGCGATCAGCGTCATGGCGACGAGCAGCAGCGGCAACGACAACATTGAGTGGAATTGGGTTTCCATGCCGTTGGTCGAAAAACCGAAGGAGCGGGCCACTTCGATCTTGCGCGGCAGGTCGAAAAACTGAATGGAATCAGCCTTTGCAAGACGTTCCTGAACAAACTCCGGCTTCAGATTGGTGGCCAGCTGTGCTGTTTTCAAACGTTGCGGGAGCTGTCCGTTGCGCGTTTCCGTGACGTCGTTAAGAAGCCAGTAACCATCTTCGAGTTTCGCCGACCCCGCATCCTGTCTCAGAATGATCGTGCCCTGTGGATCAAAGTGGATTACGGTGACGTTGAGAAGCGTCGTCCCGTTGTCCTGAACAGAGCGTGCGCCGATGATCGTGTCCGTGCCGTTATAGATCTGCCTGAGCCACGGTATCGAGCCGGCGTCGGCGTTCCGCGTGGAGCCCCATTCGGCCAAAAGCGCCTCGCCGCGCTTCGTTCCCCAGGCCGCAAGCGGATTGAGCGCCACGACCGCCAGCACGCCGAAGAGGAAGGAGCCGAGGATGAAGGGCCGCAGGAACTGCCAGACGGAAATGCCGGCTGCGCGGGTCACGACCAGCTCGTAGCGGCGGTTGAGCGAGATCAGTGCCGCCATGGCCGAAAACAGCGCGACGAAGGGTATCGTCTGCTGCAGGATCAGCGGGATCCGGAGCGCGGTCATCAAAAGGGCGCCGGAGATGCTGTAGCGCGGCAGGTTCGCCAGCCGGCTCGCCTGTTCGCTGAAGTCGATGATGAAGACCAGCGAGAAGATCCCGACGAGGAACCAGAACGTCGTGATCACATAGCGCATGAAGAAGTAGCGGCCGAGCGTGCCCATCATGACGGCTGCCCTTTCTCGGCATCGGTCCGCATCAGGCGCAGGCGAACCAGGAGTTCCTGCAGCTTTTCCTGCCCGGTCATCGGAATGTCCAGTCGCCTGTTGCTGACGAGCTGGTGGATGCAGAGCGCGCCGGCAATCAGCGGTACGGCATACATCAACGGCACAAACCAGACAGAATCCTCGGCGCTGTTGCCGGCATAGAACGTCATCCAGCGGATGAGCAGGGCCGTGCCGAGGGCGCTGACCATCGGATGAAGCCGCGCTTCGCGATGGGAGCGCGCATCACTGCTGAAGACCAGCGCGATCAGGCCGAAGAGCAGGGGGAAGGTCCATTCGGTGAAGCGACGGTTGAGCTCGGCGGTAAAGGCGAGCGGATTGTTCTTGTAGACGTGATCTTCCGGGTCCGGATTGATCAGGCCGGGAAGGTCGCGGTCCTTCGCCCGGATGGTCGCTTCGCGCGTCGTCTTCGTCATGTCGGCGAGATCGAAGGCGTAGGAGTCGAACTTGATGATCGATACGCTGCCGTCGGGGAGCTTGCGCTGCACTTCCCCGTCTTTCATCACCAGCGCTGAACTCTTGTCGTCGATGGCGCCTTCGCGCGCATAGTAGACGAGCTCGAAGCTCGGATTGCGCGAATCGGCGACGAAGATGCCCTGCAGCACGCCGCCGCCCCGCCGCGCGCCGACCTGGACATAGAGATTGTCTGCGACCTTGCGGAAGGTGTTCTCCTGCACAACCGACGACAGCAGGTCGGCGTTGGCGGTTGCCAGCATCTTGCGCAAGGCAACGCGCGCATAGGGCTCGACGAAATTGTCGACCACGAAGGAAAGCACGCTGAGGCCCAAGGCCAGGTAGATCACCGGCCGGATGATCGCCATGCGCGAGCTGCCGGCGGCATTGAGCACCGTCAGCTCCGAATCGGTGTTCATCGTCGACAGCGTCTGCGTGACGCCGATCACCAGCGCAAAGGGCAGGATGATCGTGATGACGGAGGGCAGGATGAGGGTCGCCACCTTGGCGAAGGCGAACACGGACTGGCCGTTGTCGGTGACGAGGTTGACGTTGGTCAGCGCCTGAGTCGTCCAGACGATGCCGAGCAACGGCAGGAGCGTTGCGAGGAACATGATCACGGCACGCCGGAATATGTAGCGTTCGATCAGCTTCATGCCCGTGTCCGGTCCAAAATCCTGCTCATGTTTCTGTTCCGGCGGCGGTTGTCGAACTGGGTCTCGCCCGTGTCCGTAAACCGAAGCCCGGTCCTTTGCCAGCCACCCTTGCTGCTCGAATTGTGTAGCAACAGGGATAATTTAAGGCGAAGAACCTCGGTTAACCGCATGTAAACATCTGCGGGCATCTTGCCAAGCGGTTGAAAAGCGAGAAGGGTGCCGGCCACAGCTTTGACGGTGGCGAACGATGCGAATATTTGCCACTGTAACCGCCCGGTAACAGCCCGGCTTGCCATGAGCCCTGCCGTGTCGCCCGGATGCGTTTTGCGGCCTCGATCCCCTTGGGCTGACGCTCGATCCCTCGGAAAGATCCATTCGATCCAAAGGGTTGCGTCCAGACAGGAAATACCCGGAGTTTTCAATGTCGATGAAGTTTGAGTTCACCTTTGCCAAGTCCCACAAGCCGAGCGGCGGCGTCGCCGTTCTGCTGAAGACCGCGGGCGCGTCGGCGGCTGCCGGCGCCGATGTCGCCGACCCCGAGAACGTGGTGGCGAAGGCGGCGAAGATCAAGAAGTTTACCGGCAAGGCGTTCTCCACCCTCGACATCGTCGCGCCGCATGGCTCGCCCGCCGATCGAATCGTCGTGCTCGGTCTTGGAGACGCGGATGCGCTGACGGACCATGACTGGCTGAAGGCCGGCGGTAGCGTTGCAGCGAAGCTCGGTTCGGTCGACAAGGTGACGGTCTTCATCGACGCGGACGACGTCAACGTGACCGGCAAGGCGGCCGCCGACTTCGCGCTCGGCATGGAAATGAATGCCTACGCCTTCGACAGCTACAAGACCAAGAAGGCCGACGACGACGCGAAGTCGTCCGGCAAGCCGACCAAGGTGACGATCGTCACCGGCACGGTCATCGCGGCGAAAAAGGCGTTCACGGCGGCGCAGGCCGTTGCCGAAGGCGTGTTTATCGCCCGCGACCTGGTAAATGAGCCGGCAAACGTGCTCGGCCCGGTCGAGTTTGCCGCCAAGGCGAAGGAGTTGGAAAAGCTCGGCGTCGAGGTGGAGATCCTCACCGAAAAGGAAATGAAGAAGCTCGGCATGGGCGCGCTGCTCGGCGTCGCACAAGGGTCGAGCCGCCCGCCGCGCCTCGTCATCATGCAGTGGAAGGGCGGCAAGTCGAAGGATCGTCCGCTCGCCTTCGTCGGCAAGGGCGTCGTCTTCGACAGCGGCGGCATCTCGATCAAGCCGGCAGCCGGCATGGAGGAGATGAAGGGCGACATGGGGGGGGCCGCAGCCGTCACCGGCCTCATGCACGTGCTCGCCGCCCGTGAAGCCAAGGTCAACGCCATCGGCATCATCGGCCTTGTGGAAAACATGCCCGACGGCAGCGCCCAACGCCCTGGCGATATCGTGACCTCCATGTCCGGCCAGACGATCGAGGTGATCAATACCGACGCCGAGGGCCGTCTCGTGCTTTGCGATGCGCTCTGGTACTGCAACGATCGCTTCAAGCCGCAGGCGATCATCGACCTTGCAACGCTGACCGGCGCCATCATGGTGGCGCTCGCGACACATCATGCCGGCCTGTTCTCCAACGATGACCGCCTAGCGGGGCAGCTTCTAGCCGCCGGTATCGCGACGCACGAGCCCCTGTGGCGCATGCCGCTCGGCCGGGAATACGACAAGATGATCGACAGCAAGTTCGCCGACATGAAGAACACCGGCGGCCGCCATGGCGGCGCGGTGACCGCGGCGCAGTTCCTCAAGCGTTTCGTCAAGGATACCCCCTGGGCGCACCTCGACATCGCCGGAACCGCCATGGGCGCGCCGACCGACGAGGTCAACCAGTCCTGGGGCTCGGGCTTCGGCGTGCGGCTGCTTGATGAACTGGTGCGGGCGAGCTACGAGGCCTGATCGCCAATGCCGGACGTGACACAAGGCGGGAAGAAGTCGGCATGACCGAGATCCTCTTCTATCACCTGACGGAATCGAAGCTGGAAGACGCGCTGCCGCCATTGCTCGACAAGAGTGTCGAGCGTGGCTGGCGGGTGGTCGTGCAGACGATCGATGCCGAGCGGCGCGACGCGCTCGACACGCATCTCTGGGTCTATCGCGACGAGAGCTTCCTGCCGCATGGCACCGACGCCGGGGACTTTGCGGCGGACCAGCCGGTGTTGCTCGTCGCCGACGACGGCAACGCCAATGCGGCGACGGTGCGCTTCGTCATCGATGGCGCAAGCCCGCCTGATGTTTCAGCCTATGAGCGCATCGTCTTCATGTTTGACGGCTACGACCAGGAGCAGCTCGAAGGCGCCCGCGGTCATTGGAAGCGGCTGAAGGGCGAGGGGCACACCTTGACCTATTGGCAGCAGAACCGCGACGGCCGCTGGGAAAAGAAGGCCTGAGTTTACAAACGTCACCAAAAAGCCCGCGGCCGAGACCGCGGGCTTTTTGTTTCCGGCCTGTCCGGAAGATCAGTCGTGGAAGGCCTCGACGAACTTGCGCTTGCCGAGCATGAAGGCATCGGCGACGTGGCGAAGCGGCGCCAGGTCGACGTCGGATTTCCCGGCTTTGACGATCTCGGCGAAGCGCCGGTAGAGCATCGGATATTCCTGCTCCGGTTCCTCATGCACGAGCTTGCCGTCGATGGAGAGCTTGGCGCCGCCCTCCGACAGCACCATCTCGCCACCCGCCGTGCGAGCCACAATGTCCCAGCTCTGCTTGCCGGTCTGGCGC
Source organism: Ensifer sp. PDNC004 (assembly GCF_016919405.1). Taxonomy (NCBI): domain Bacteria; kingdom Pseudomonadati; phylum Pseudomonadota; class Alphaproteobacteria; order Hyphomicrobiales; family Rhizobiaceae; genus Ensifer; species Ensifer sp. PDNC004. The sequence continues at coordinate 1,631,870 of NZ_CP070353.1, read as the reverse complement.
CAGTCGAATTCCGCTGTGACCGGCAGCTTTTGGCCGTCGGTGAAGGTGATGCTGGCGGCGATCGGCGCATCGCGATTCTCGGGGAATTCGAGCACAGCCGAGGTTACGAACAGCGGGCGCGGCAGGATGTGGGTGACGATCGACAATGCGTTGATGCCCGGATCGAAAATCCCGAGGCCCCCGGCCGCCCAGATCCATTCCTGGTTCGGATGCCAGTGGCGCACGTCTTCCTTCCAGATGACCTGGACATCCTTGATCGTCGTGCTTGCCAGGAAGGACTTTGCCGCTTCCACGGCCGGCGCGTAGCGAGAGTGCCAGCTTGCAAACAGCGACAACCCCTTCGATGCGGCCAGCGCCTCGAGGTCCGCCACTTCGCTGAGTGTGGCGCCCGGCGGCTTTTCCAGGAAAACGTGCTTGCCGGCGTCGAGTGCGACGCGCGCCGCCTCGTAGCGATATTGCGGCGGCATGCAGAGCGACACGGCTTCGATCGCAGGCACAGCTTGGAGCATCGCCTCGATCGACTTGAAATTGTCGATGCCATCGACCGTCCCATGCCGGCTCGCGGCGGCAATCAGCTGATAGTCGCCGTTCTTGGCGATCGCGGGCAGGTGCTGGTCGCGAACGATCTTGCCGATGCCGACAAGCGCAATTTTGATGGGGGCCATGGTGTTCCGCTCGATTTGTATGACTTATTGTCGGTTCTTGTAGCAGATTGCGCACCGGGAGCAAGCGGCCGCCCACCGGCCAGACCAAGACATCTATGTCGACGAAATCGACAGATTGTCATTCCCTCTCAACGCCGCCGCACTAACTTTACCGGCGGACGTGCGGTGCCCTCCCGTCAGCCGAACGGACGATGGGGCGGTCTCACCGCTTGAAAGGGGAGTGAACGATGCAGCAGCAGATCCGTCGGGCAAGCCGAGCCGACCTCGACGTCATGATCGAGTGGGCCGCGGAGGAGGGGTGGAACCCCGGTCTCGGCGACGCAGGGCCTTTTTGGGCGGCCGACCCGGAGGGGTATTGGGTTGCGGAGGGGGTAGAGGGACCGGTCGCGGCGATCTCGCTGGTGCGATACAACGAAAATTACGGCTTTCTCGGCTTCTACATCACCCGGCCGGATCACCGTGGCAGGGGCATCGGCCGGCAGCTGTGGCAACAGGCGATCTCGGCTGCCGATCGGCGCATCGTCGGCCTGGACGGTGTGGTCGCGCAGCAGGAGAACTATAGCCGGTCCGGCTTCGCCTACGCCCACGCGAACATCCGCTACGGCGCCATCATCGACGTGGTCGAGCCGCCGGGCGCGGATCTCCTGGAGGTCGCGCCGGTGCACATGCCGCTCCTCGTCGACTATGATCGCCGCTTCGTTCCGGCGCGTCGCGAGGTTTTTCTGCGCGAGTGGCTGAAGTCGAGCGACGGCCGGCGCAGCGTCTTGTTGCTGCGCGACGGCGCGGTTGCGGCCTATGGGACCATCCGGGCCTGCCGCAATGGATTCAAGATCGGGCCGCTGTTTTCCGATACCGAGACCGGCGCCGATCTGGTCTTTCGCAAGCTTGCCGCCGGCGTCAACGGCAGCGATGTCTATCTCGACATCCCCGAACCGAACGCCTCGGCCAAGGCGCTTTGCGATCGCTACAATCTGAAGCCCGTGTTTGAAACCGCGCGCATGTATCGTGGACCGGATCCCGGTTTACCGCTGGCGCGGATCTACGGAATCACCACCTTCGAGCTGGGTTGACGGAGGCGAGGCGACCGCCGGGCCGGCTTATCAGCCGGCCATCGCATCTTCATATTCTGCGGAAAGCTCGAGCCATTGCTCTTCGGCGTGGGCGAGTTTTGCTGCCGCGTCGGAGCGTTCCTTGGCCTTCTGCGCAGCCTTGGCCGGCGACTTTTCGTAGAGCGCCGGATCGGCAAGTTCCACATCAAGTGCCTGAATCAGTTTCTCCAGCTTTCCGGTCAAGGATTCGATTTCATTGATCTTCTTGCGGAGCGGCGCCAGCGAGGCACGCTTGTCGGCATTGACCTTGCGCTGGTCCGCCTTCGAAAGACTGTCGTCGACGCCCGTCGGCCTCGGCTTCTCGTCCTTCGCCTTGGGGCCGCCGACGATCAGGCTGCGGTAATCCTCGAGGTCGCCGTCATAGCTCGTCACGGTACCGTCGCGCACCAGCCACAGCCGGTCTGCCGTCGCCTCGATCAGGTGCCGGTCGTGCGAGATCAGGATCACGGCACCGGAATAGTCGTTGAGCGCGGTGATCAGTGCGTTGCGGCTGTCGATGTCGAGGTGGTTGGTCGGCTCGTCGAGGATCAGCAGGTTCGGCGCGTCGAAGGCGGCAAGGCCCATCAGCAGCCGCGCCTTTTCGCCGCCGGAGAGATCCTTGGCGGGCGTTTCCATCTTTTCCGTTGCAAGCCCCATCTGCGCCACGCGCGAGCGCACCTTTGCTTCCGGTGCTTCCGGCATACGCCGGCGCACATGCTCGACAGCACTTTGCGTCGGGATCAGGTCATCGAGCTGATGCTGGGCAAAGAAGCCGACCTTGAGATTGGGTGCGATCTTCAGTTCGCCGGATTCCGGCGCAAGGCGGCCGGAGATGAACTTGGCGAAAGTGGACTTGCCGTTGCCGTTCGAGCCGAGCAGGGCGATGCGGTCGTCCGTATCGATCCGGAGGTTCAAACGCTTGAGGATCGGCTTGCCGGGCTCGTAGCCGACGGTGCCGCCGGTGACGGCAATGATCGGCGAAGCGGCTTCCTTCTCGGGGTCAGGGAAGGAGAAGCCCTGGACATGGTCTTCGATCACGGCCGCAATCGTGCCCATGCGCTCCAGCGCCTTGACGCGGCTTTGCGCCTGGCGTGCCTTGGTGGCCTTGGCCTTGAAGCGGTCGATGAAGCTCTGCAGGTGCTTCCGTGCCGCGTCGTTCTTGGCTTTCGCCTTCATCTGCAGTTCGTCGGCTTCCGCCTTCTGCCGCTCGAACTGGTCGTAGGGGCCGCGATAGAAGGTGAGCTTCTTCTGGTCGAGATGCACGATGGCGTTGACCGCGGTGTTCAAGAGGTCGCGGTCGTGGCTGATGATGATGACCGTGTGCGGATAGCGGCGGATGTAATCCTCCAGCCACAGCGTGCCTTCGAGGTCGAGATAGTTGGTCGGCTCGTCGAGCAGCAGCAAATCCGGCTCGGAAAAGAGCACGCCCGCAAGCGCCACCCGCATCCGCCAGCCACCGGAAAACGACGAGGCGGGACGCAGCTGTGCTTCGTGGTCGAAGCCGAGGCCGGCGAGAATGCTCGCAGCACGCGCTTCCGCCGAGTGGGCACCGATGTCGGCAAGCCGGGTCTGGATCTCGGCAATCCGGTGCGGATCGGTCGCAGTCTCGGCTTCGGCGACCAGCGCAGTGCGCTCCTTGTCGGCCTTGAGCACGATCTCGATCAGCGGTTCTTCTGTGCCGGGCGCTTCCTGCGCCACCTGGCCGATGCGCGCGTTCTTCGGTAGCGCGATCGTGCCCGCTTCCGACGCGAATTCGCCGGTTATGATGCGAAACAGCGTGGACTTGCCAGCGCCGTTTCGGCCCACGAGCCCCGCCTTCGTGCCCGCCGGAAGCGTCACGGATGCGTTTTCGATGAGGAGACGTCCCGCGATGCGGGCGGAAAGGCCGGAAATCTGGATCATTGCGGCCTTTTGCCCGGACTTGGCCTTGAAGGCAAGAGGCGTCGGCGTGCTGTTGCCATCGCTGTGGCGGTCCGGGAATTCAAGAGGCCATTGTTATCGATTTTTGAACAAGGCGTTCCGACTATCGATACTACACATCCTCATCGTGAGGGACCATCTCAATAACGGAAGGGCGGGGAACGCTCTTCTGACCGCCTCGATCGACCGAACGCCAGTGGCAGAGGCCCCGCGTTCCGAGGGACGATCGATCCGGCCAAGGACATTTTGATGAAACCTCGTTCAGCCGAACGAGCCTCCCAGGAGTGAAGACCATGAAAACCGCAATCCAGACCGCTCTTTCCGCCGCTCTCGTTGCAACCGCTATCCTCGGTGGCGCTTCCGCTGCCTTCGCCGGCGGCAGCTATTATGAAGGTGTCAGCCCGACGCCGCTCTACACCGAGCGCACGCCTGCCGTTACCGGCAAGTCGTCCTTCACCATCGGCAGCTCCGAAGCCGGCTATGTCGATCGCACCAACACCGGCTCGGTCGCGAACTTCAGCGTCGCGCCGAAGAGCGTGATCGGCGGCGAAGGCGAATACTACCAGGGCATTTCGCGCTAACCGCGATGAATGAGGGGGCGCGGGCTTTCGCCCGCACCCCATTTCAAGGGATTTGATGGATCACCGTGATGATCCTATGAGGCGATCCCAAGCGCCTAGAGGGGCTCAGCCCCAACCTTACATCTCCACCAAGGAACAGATCGATGAAGAAGTCCTTTGCCGCAGTTCTCGTTGCGGCCGCCATGCTCGGCGGCGCGTCTGCGGCCGTTGCCGGCGGCAGCTACTATGAGGGTGTGAGCTCCACGCCGCTCTTTACCGGTCGCGCCGAGGCTTCCGCCGGCGCCGGTGTGACCGCGACCGCAAGCCGCGGCGACTATTATGCCGGCATTGAAGACAAAACCGTCGACACGACGGCAACCGGCGCGATCGCCAATGGCGGCGCCAAGGCTTTCGGCCAGGCCGATCAAAACAAGCAGTAAGTCACGCCAGACGGTTGACCGAACAACCCGGTCCCGCCACGCGGGGCCGGGTTGTTTCGTTTTGGCGTTGCCAAATGAGGTACATTGCCATGACAGAAAAAGTCGAAGTCGCCGAGCGGCTCTTCGAGCTCTACCACTGCGTTCATCGCCTGGTGAACGCGTCCATGTCGGAGGAAGGCGTTTCGCTCGCGCGCAGCAAATTCCTGTTTTATCTGAACACGCTTGGCCCCTGTCGCTGCGCGGATATCGCCGCTGCGCTCGGCTTTGCGGCCAGAACCGTCACCGAAGCAATCGATGGCCTGGAGCGGGACGGCATGGTCCTGCGCGAACCGGATCCGGAAGACCGCCGCGCGAAGATCATCTCGATCACCGACCGCGGCCGGCTGGCGCTGGAGGCGGCACTGCAGCCGCGCCATCGCACGATCGATGAACTGTTCTCGGCGCTCGACGATTGTGAACGCACAGAACTCTTTCGCCTGCTCGGCTGTCTGCGCGAGAAGGCGTCGGAGATCGACGACAGCCGTCAGCCGGCCGCCGCCTGAGGCAAGATCGTCAGGCGGCGCTCTGGCCGTAGGGCCTGCCGCGGCCGAGGGCCGCTGAATAGCAGAGGATGCCGGCGCCATCGCGGGCGCCGGTAAGGGCTTGTTCCGCCTGGGACAGCAGATCGGCGCTGGTCGATGCCGGTTGCGCAAGTGTGATACCGGCCGCAAGCGAAAGCGTCTCGGCGGTGTGCGCCCGTCCGGGAAGGGTGACTGTCAGCTCCTGCACGGACTGTCGCAGACGCCGGGCAATGGCCTCGGCATTTTCGGCGCTGACATCGCGGCACAGGAAGGCAAACTCCTGCTGGCCAACGCGAGCGACGAAATCGTCCTTCTTGATCGACTTGCGAAACAGCGCCGAGAGCTTGGCAAGCGCCTTGGCGGCAGCCGCGCCGCCGTGGTGCTCCGCCACCTCGCGCAGCCCCTCCACCGAGACGAGAAGCAGGGCGACCGGCTGGTCCGTCCGCTCCGTTTCGAGGATCGAGTCGAGCTTGGTCGTCAGCGCCAAGCGGTTCGGCAGGCCTGTGGCCGGGTCGCGGGTCAGGGATCGCCGGCTTTCGGCAAGCTCGCCTTCGAGTTCGGCGAGATGTGTCATGCTGGTTTCCAGCGCCTGCTGGAGAGCACCTTCTTCATTGGTCAAACGGCCGGCCGCTTCCCGCAGTCGCGCGGCATCGTCGGCGAATTCGGACATGCCAGCAACGGGGTCCGCGGCCAGGCGCCCGGTGAAATGATCGAGTTCATCCTTGAAGCTCTGCTTCTGCAACAGGGAGAGCCTGAGCTTTTCGGCGATCTCGGCTAGCGCTTGCTGGCCGGCGGCTCTCGCCCGGTCTGCGGCAAGTGCTGCATGGGAGACGAGGTGATGCCTCAGGCCGACGGCATCCAGCGCATCCTGCTGCGGATTGTTTCCGAGCGCGGCGAGTTCCCGGGAAAGCTGCGGCAGGCGGCCGGACAGTGCCTCGTAGAAAAGCTCGTAGTTGCGGGGCAGGGCCGCGATGCCGTGCGCCGACATCGCATGCGCCACCTTCAGAATGATCGCCGCCTGCCTCGCCTGCGTTCGGCTGGCATGCGCTGGAACTTGCCTGTTCATTCTGTCTTGGCCCCCGCTGCCGTCTCGATCTCTCGCTCGATAAGTCGCCACTATGAGAAGGCCGCATTTAAGGGAGTCTGAAGATTTGGGACCGCGGGCGATTTCCGCCCGGTATGGTTGCTAAATTCCATCCGCCCGCGGTGGTTCGCAACCGCATGTCGCAGGGCAATGGATGGTCGCCAACCGTCGCCATCTTTATACTTGACGCCTTTAGTCACCAATTATATTCGGCGCTGCTAAATCGGGCGTCGAGCCCGGGCAAACAGCGACGGTCAAGCATGTCCCTCTCGTTCATTGCGGATCTGGCAAAATGGGGCGATCGGCCGGCGCTGGTCTTTTCCGCGCAACGGATCGTCACCTATCGCGAACTCCTCGAGCGGGTGACCCGCCAGGCGCTTGCCTTTCGCGGCCCGCGCGGGCTGGTGACGATCGAGGCCGAGCTTTGCGAACACGCGATTGTCGCCTATCTGGCAGCGCTCGCGGCCGGGCATGCGGGCGCCATGCAGGCCCCGAAGAAAGGCGCGGCCGGGTCCTGGGTCGATGCCTTCGAGCCAGACTTCGGCTTCCGTCGCATCGATGGCCGCTGGCGCACGGAGCATCTGCGACAAGGCGACAGGGCGCCCCATGACGAACTCGCCGTCATGCTCTCGACCTCGGGCAGCACCGGTTGCGGCAAGGCTGTGCGCCTCTCTCGGGAAAACGTTTCGGCCAACGCGGTGGCGATCGCGGACTATCTGGGCCTCACGGCGGAAGATCGCGGTTGCCTGATCCTGCCTCTTCATTATTCCTACGGCCTGTCGGTGCTGAATTCTCACCTCGTCGTTGGCGCCAGCCTCTATATTCCCGCCGGCTCCATCCTCGATGCCGGTTTTCTCGATGGCCTGGCGGAAAGCGGCAGCACGAACCTTTCGGGCGTACCCTATTCCTACGAGCTGCTGGAAAAGGTGGGCTTCCGCGATCGGCGGTTCCCGCACCTGCGTTTCATGGCCGTTGCCGGTGGCCGTATGAGCCCAGACGTCATCCGTCTCTATAACGAGCACCTCGGCACCCAGGGGTCGGCTTTCTTCGCCATGTACGGCCAGACCGAAGCCACCGCCCGCATCGCCTATGTGCCGCCGGCTAAGCTTGCCGGCAACGAGGACAGGATCGGCGTCGCCATTCCCGGTGGACGCCTTCTGATCGAAAACGAGAGCGGCGCGCCGATCGAAATCGACGGCGTGGCCGGCGAGCTCGTCTACCGTGGCCGGAACGTCATGATGGGCTATGCCACATCGCGAGACGATCTTGGCCGCGGTGCCGATCTTGCCGAACTGCGCACCGGCGATCTTGCGATGCGCCATGCTGACGGCTTGTTCCAGATCGTTGGCCGGATGAAGCGCATCTCCAAGATCGCCGGGCTCAGGATCGCGCACGACGTGCTGGAAGCGGGGCTCGAAGCGCGCGGCATCACCGCTGCCGTCGTCGGCGACGATGCCGGCCTTCACGCCTTTTACGCCGGCAGCCGCGATGCCGAAGAGATCAGACGGTACCTGGCGCAGGCAAGCGGGCTGACTTTGGCCCATCTGAAGGCGACGCCCCTTGCCGAGATGCCGCGGTTTGCCAGCGGCAAGATCGACTACAACGCGCTGAACATGGCGGCCCGCCAGGCGGCTGCCAGCAGCGACGACGACAGCGGCGGTATTGAAGGACTCTTCGCCCAGGCCTTCTATCCGAAGCGGGTGAAACGCTCCGACAGCTTTGTCTCGCTCGGTGGTGATTCCCTGCGATTCGTTCAGCTGTCGATCGGCCTGGAAAAGGCGCTCGGACAAGTTCCTGATGCCTGGGAGACCTGGCCGATCGCCACGCTATCGCTCCAGGAACGGCGCGAGACCACCACGCGACGGATCGGCACGGACCTCTTGGTCCGCGCGCTTGCCATTTTTCTGGTCGTCCTGCACCACGAGCTCCTGTGGCCGATCCCCGGCGGGTCGGCGGCCATGGTCGTCCTCGCCGGCTTCAGCCTCGCGCGGTTCCAGATGGGACCGCTGCTTGCAGGCGACGGCTGGGCGATCTTGCGGCCGCTCGCGCAGGTGCTGATCCCCTATTACCTGATCGTTGCAGCCTATGCGGTCGCCTGGGGTGAGGTGCCCTGGGCCTCAGTCTTCCTCGTCGGTAATTTCGGCCTGGCCCTGCCGGAGACGCACGGCATGGTGCCCTATCTCTACTGGTTCATTGAAGCCTATTGCCAGATGATGCTCGTCTTCGTCGGGCTCTTTGCCATACCGCAGTTCCGGCGGTTCGTGTCGGCACAACCATTTGCCGCCGGCATGACCCTGCTGCTGGCCGCGCTTGTCGCCCGGCTGGCGCTGCCGCTCGTCTGGCCGATCGGCAACCGCCAGATCTTCACGCTGCCATGGATTTTCTATCTCGCCGTAATCGGCTGGTGCACTGCCGTTGCCGAAACAGCCAGGCAGCGGCTGCTGCTGATGCTGACTGGGACCGGCGCCTTCCTGTTCTTCGGTCTCTACGAAGGGGTCTGGATCGGCACGAAGATCAAGTATCTCCTGCAGATCTGCGTCCTGGCAGCGCTGCTTTACCTTCCGCGTGTCAGTCTGCCGCGCTGGTCGGCCCAGCTCATCTTGCCCCTGTCGGCGGCGGGCTTCCACATCTACATCCTGCACCGCTTCGTGCCGGAGTTGCTGATCTTGCCACTGCAGCCGGCCTTGCCGCCGGCTGTTTTTTCGCTGCTGTCGATTGTTGGCGGCGTCGCGCTCGGCCTTGCCGTGTGGTTCGGCCAGCGCCAGCTCTTGAAGGCGCTCGCCGCGTGGCGGGAACGTGAGGCCCGGCCACTGCGGCTGTTCGGCATCGAGGCGTTGCGCTTGCCGCTACGCCCACTGTGACCCTTGCGTTCTTAGAAACTGGGCGAGGTCCAGTATCAGCGACGGGCGCCCGAGCGCGGTGAGCGTCGCGTGCGCCTGACCGCGATGGTGGGTCTGGTGGTTGAAGAAGTGCCCGAGCGTCGGTGCCAGCTTCTGCGTGACGGCCGTCGGATTGGTGAGCGTCTTGTAGCTCAGGATAGCGCCAAGGCGCGCGTCGCTGAGGCTATCGATCCAGGCAATGATGCGTTCGTCCTCGACTGAGCGCGCGGCGGTGAGGGCGGCGAGGTCGTCGTGCAGGGTGGTATCGAGCGAAGGCGGGGTATCACCTTCGCCCGTGAAGCGCTTCATCCAGATGCGGTCGGCAACGAGGATATGATTGAGGGTGGAAAGCAGCGAGCCGAAAAAGGCGCCGCGGTTTTCCCGCAGTTCGGCATCGGTCAACTCCGCAGCAGCGGTATAGACGAGGCGGTTCGCCCAGCGGTTATAGTCGGCGAACATGCGAAAGTGATCGAGCATCGGCTACCTTTCTGGTGGCTGCGGTTTGCGGGTGGCGACGCTAACCCGGAACCGCATTCCTGTGGCTGATATCATTCATGAAATTTACTGATTTGATGACGCGGCGGATATGTCGTTCAAGGGGATGACAATCGTCCCGGAGGGTTCGCATGACAAGGAAGCTCTATTCGCTGTGTGGGTCCGACAGGGCGCGTCCCTTCTCGCCGCATGTGTGGAAGATCGCGATGTCGCTGGCCCACAAGGGGCTCGAGTTCGACACCGTGCCGATCGGGTTCACCGAAATCCGGGCGGTCGAGGACGGGGCGACGAACCTGGTGCCGTTGCTGCGGGACGGTGAAACGCTGGTGAAGGACAGCTTCGAGATCGCCCTCTATCTCGAACGGACCTATGCGGACCGGCCGGCGCTCTTCGCCGGCGAGGGGGCGATGGCGATCTCGCGCTTCGTCGAGGGCTGGTCGCAGACAACGCTGCATCCGGCCATCACCCGCATCATCATAAGGGATATTCACGACCGGCTGGATTCCGTCGATCAGGCCTATTTCCGCGAAAGCCGGGAAAAGCGCTTCGGCACGTCGCTCGAAGCGGTGGCCGAAAGCGGCGGATCCTCGCTCGCAACTTTCTCGGAAAAGCTCGAGCCTTTGCGCCATCTGCTCAAGTTTCAGGACTTTCTGGGTGGTGCAACGCCGCTTTTCGCCGACTACATCGTCTTCGGGGCGTTTCAGTGGGCGCGCATCGTTTCGCCGCAACGCCTGCTTCAGCCGGGTGACACCGTGACCGCCTGGTTCGAACGCTGCCTCGATCTCCATGACGGGCTCGGGCGCAGTGTGACGGCTGCGTGAAACCCGCCTGGCCCAAGCCGAATCATCGGTGAACCCCCTTGTTTTGCGCGGAATTGGCGGCTAATGAACCGCCACTTCTCAAGAAACAAGGGATTTGAGCCAATGGCTATTGAACGTACCTTCTCGATGATCAAGCCGGACGCGACCAAGCGCAACCTGACCGGCGCCATCACCAAGATGCTCGAAGACGCCGGCCTGCGCGTCGTCGCATCCAAGCGCGTCTGGATGAGCCGTCGCGAAGCCGAAGGCTTCTACGCCGTTCACAAGGAACGTCCGTTCTTCGGCGAACTGGTTGAGTTCATGTCCTCCGGCCCGACGATCGTTCAGGTTCTCGAAGGCGAAAACGCAATTGCCAAGAACCGCGAAGTCATGGGCGCCACCAACCCGGCAAACGCTGACGAAGGCACGATCCGCAAGGTTCACGCTCTGTCGATCGGCGAAAACTCGGTTCACGGTTCGGACGCTCCGGAAACCGCTGCTGAAGAAATCGCTTACTGGTTCTCGGGCACCGAGATCGTCGGCTGATTCAAAATCTTCGGTTCAAGCCGTAGCGGCTTGAATTGACTCGAGATTTGAACCGGAGCGGAAACGCTCCGGTTTTTTGTTGCCCGGTCTCTCAGACGGGGCATTTTGCGGTCTCGAAGTGCGCCGGTGCCTTGCCGCCGCTGAAGACCGCCGGGTTCTTGTCGTAGGCCGGGCCCTCGACCAGCGGCTTGGCCGGCATGATGTCCTGGTCGACATCGGAGACCACGGTCGTTTCCAGTTTCTGCAGCGACTGGCCTTCGGGGCCTGTGACCTCGATCGAGACCGTATAGGGGCGGTCCTTCTTCACGCAGGTAATATCGGGGCTTTCCAGCACCACTTTTTCCAGCTTCGGAAACAGCTTGCGCTCCAGCGTCAGCGCGTCGCCGCCGGCCGGGTTTTCGAAGCGCGCAACGACGACGCTGCCCTCGGGCACCACCTCCGCCTTGGTCAGCGTGATCATGTAGGTCGCGTAGGCGAGGCGGTAGTTGAAGACGAACATCTTGCCCGTCAGCTTCAGCGGATCGGGGCCGCGCTCGCGCTGGCAGCCGCTGGCGGCGAGTGCGATGGCAAGCGTGGCCACGATCCCGAATGTCCTTGTCATGAGGCTGCCTCTTCCCTGTTGCGGTGATAGTGGCGCTTGGCCTTGTTGCGGTTGCCGCAGACGGCCATGTCGCACCATGTCCGGCTGCGGTTGCGGCTGCGGTCGAGAAACAGCCAGCCGCAATTCGGGCAGATCTTCAGCCGGTCGGGCTCCGGGTTGGCGGCAAGCGTGAGCGCCGATTGCGCCGTCGCGGTGTCAAGCGAAAGCCGGCCGCCCTGATGCTTCGGGCCGCGCAGGACGCCGGCGATCGCCTCCAGCAGATCCGCCAACAGGTCCGGCCGCCCTGCATCCGAAATCTCCGCGCGAAAATGCCGGTCGGTCGCTTCGCGCAGCAGCAAGAGCCGGCCACGGTTCTCCTCGGCGACAGGCGCAAGAGTACCGAAGCGCAGATTCTCCGCCCCAAAGCGGCTGGCCGCGTCCGCAAAGGAATCGAGCGCGGCGACGTCGGCGAAGCGGTCGATCCGGCGCTCGGGGTCGAAGCGCAAGACGATGGAATTGGCGACATCCAGTGCCAGGGCGCCGCCGGCAAATCGATGGGCTGTCCAGGTGAAGGTCATGCTAAAATCCTAACTGGCAAAATTGATTTTACCAGTTATATTGATCTTGTCACGCTCCGGATGCGCCATGCTCTACTTTCTGCAGCAGCTCGCCAATGCCGTTCCCATCGCTGCGCTCTACGCGGCGCTTGCCTTTGGCTATGCCATCGCCTTCGCCGTGACGCGCAGGGCCGATCTCACCTATGGCGCGCTCTTTGCCTTCTCGGGCCAGATCTTTGTGCTGTTTGCCGCTTTCGGGTGGGACCGACTGTGGCTTGTGCTTCCGGCCGCCCTTGGCCTCGGTGCGGCGGCAGCCCTGACTTTCAGCGTTGGGGCCGGGCTCGTCGCCGGGCGGTATGTCATGCGGCCGTTGGCCTTCTCGTCGGCCAACACTGTCGTCGTCGCCTCGCTTGGCTGCCTGCTGGTGCTGATGGAGACGGCACGGCTTGCCTCGGAAACCCGCAGCCTGTGGCTGCCGCCGTTCCTCAACGCCAACATCGTCTTCTGGGATGATCCGCGGTTTCCGGTGACGCTGACCGTCATCCAACTCGGCAACACCGCGCTGATGGCGGCGCTGGTGGCGGCCGGCCACTGGTTCCTGACGCATTCGCGGGCAGGGCGGTTCTGGCGGGCCGTCTCCGAGGACCGGGGGGCTGCAGCCCTTTGCGGCGTCGACGCTGCCACCGTCTACATCGTCGCCTATGGCGCGGCGTCCCTGATTGCCGCCGTCTGCGGCATTCTCGCCGCCTCCTACTACGGCAACATGGATTTCGGCACCGGTCTCACCTTCGGCGTCAAGGTGCTGTTCATCGCCGCGATCGGCGGCCAGGCTTCACCGCTCTATGCCGCGCTTGGCGCGGCCGCGGTCGGCCTGCTCGAAACACTGTGGAGCGCCTATGGCCCGATCCTCTGGCGAGACTTTGCGATCTTCGGATTTCTGGTGATCGTGCTGGCGGTCACGCGCAAGGAAAAGGCCATTCCCTGACCTCGAGGGACGGCCGTTTTTACTTCGACCAGCGGTCCCTGGCCGTATCGTCGGCGTCCTTGGCGCTGACCCATCCGCCGGTCGTGCCGTCGCCCAGGTGTTCCTTTTTCCAGAAGGGCGCCGAGGTCTTCAGGAAATCCATGATGAAGTTGGCGCCGTCGAAGGCAGCCTGCCGGTGCCGCGAGGCAGTGACGACAAGCACGATGTTTTCGCCGGGAAGGATCTTGCCGTAGCGGTGGATGGCGGTGGCGGCCTGAAGCGAGAAGCGCTCGACCGCCTCGTGGCAGATACGTTCGATCTCCGCCTCGGCCATACCGGGGTAGTGTTCCAGTTCAAGGGCGGCAAGCGCGCCCGCTTCGTCGCGGCAAAGCCCGGAAAAGGTGACGACGGCGCCGATATCGGCACGCCCGATCGAAAGCTTCGCAACCTCGGCATTGAGGTCGAAGTCCTCGCGCTGGACGCGCACGGTCACCGGCGCACGCATGGCCTCAGCCACCCGTCATCGGCGGAAACAGGGCAATCTCCCGGGCGCCGGCGATCGGCTCCTTGTGGTCGACATGTTCCTGGTTGATGGCCGCGCGGATGACGTTTTCATGTTCGAGCGCCGCCTCGTATTCCTCGCCGAGCGTCTTCAGGTGCTGAAGCAGATCGGCAATGGTGACGACGCCGGCGGGAAGGTCGAGGGTTTCCTCGCCCTTGCCGATGCGCTCGCGCACCCATGAGAAATAGACGAGGTTGACGGTGCTCATTCGTTGACCACGTGCTTGAGGCCGGCGCGGAAGTAATCGTAGCCCGAATAGAGCGTGATCGCGGCGGCAATCCACAGGAGCACGATACCGGCTTCCGTCGTATAGGGCAAAATCTTGTCGCCGGCCGGGCCGGCAAGCAGGAAGGCGATGGCGACCATCTGGATCGTCGTCTTCCACTTGGCGATGCGGGTGACGGGAACGCTGACCTTCAGCGCCGCAAGATACTCGCGCAGGCCCGACACCAGGATTTCACGGCACAGAATGATGATCGCAGCCCAGATCGACCAGCCGGCGATCGTGCCGTCGGCGGCGACGAGCAGCAGGATGGAGGCGACCAGCAGTTTGTCGGCGATCGGATCGAGCATCTTGCCGATGTTCGATGTCTGCTTCCAGATGCGCGCGAGATAGCCGTCGAAGAAATCGGTGATCGAGGCAACGGCGAAAAGCGCCACGGCCGTCCAGCGCGCGAAGTCCGAACTGTGCAGCCGTCCTTCGACGAAGAAGCAAAGCACGATCAGCGGCACGATCAGGATGCGGAAGTAGGTGAGCAGGTTCGGGATGCTGTAGGCGACGGGCGTGGGCATGGATTCGTGTTCTCTGGTTCGTCAGGTACAGAAATGACTTTGCTGGCCGGAGGTCAACAGGTCATCGTCGTCAACTGTCATATTTGCCCTATCGCATGTGAACGCCGGGTGAACTGTGACATCAGGTTTTCATTTCCCCGCATCGTCGTGGAAATGTTCGTAGACCAGCCGCGCCACCGTTTCGGAAATCCCGGCGACGGCCATCAGGTCGTTGATGCCGGCGCGCGAGACGGCCTTGGCGGTGCCGAAATGCGTGAGCAGCGCGCGCTTGCGCGTCGGCCCGATGCCGGCGATCTCGTCGAGCGGGTTCTTGACCATCTCCTTCTTGCGGCGGGCCCGATGCGAGCCGATCGCGAAACGGTGCGCCTCGTCACGCAGCCGCTGGATGAAATAGAGCACCGGGTCGCGCGGCGGCAGCGTGAAGCTATCGCGGCCGAGCGCGAAGAAGCGTTCACGGCCGGCGTCACGGTCGACACCCTTGGCGACACCGATCGCCGTCACGCTGTCCTCGACGTCGAGCTCCTTGAGGATGGCGCGCACCGCCGTCATCTGGCCCTGCCCGCCATCGATGAGGATGACGTCGGGCCAGGCGGGGAAGGCGGCATCGTCACCGACTTCCACACTCCGGTCCGGCTTGCCTTCCTCTTTCAGCAGCCGTGAGAACCGTCGTGTCATCACTTCGCGCATCATGCCGAAGTCGTCGCCCGGAGTGATGTCGGTCGATTTGATGTTGAACTTGCGGTACTGGCCTTTGACGAAGCCTTCCGGCCCCGCGACCACCATGCCGCCGACGGCATTCGTGCCCATGATGTGGGAGTTGTCGTAGATCTCGATGCGGCGCGGCGTGCGCTCCAGCTTGAAGGTTTCTGAGAAGCCTTCAAGCAGGCGCGATTGCGAGGCCGTTTCCGCCAGCTTGCGGCCGTGGGCTTCACGCGCATTTGCGAGCGCGTGATCGACGAGATCCTTCTTCTCGCCGCGTTGCGGAACCTGGATCGCGACCTTGTAGCCGGATTTTTCGCTGAGTGCCTGGCCGAGCAATTCCTGCTCTTCCACCGCTTCGCAAAGCAGGATCTGCCGGGGACAGGGCTTGTCGTCATAGAATTGGGCGAGGAACTGCGAGAGCACCTCGGCCGTCGGCAGCGAAGGATCGGCCTTCGGGAAATAGGCGCGGTTGCCCCAGTTCTGTCCGGTGCGGAAGAAGAAGACCTGGATGCAGGAGATGCCGCCCTCGTGGTGGATCGCAAACACGTCCGCTTCCTCGACGCCGGAGGGGTTGATGCCCTGGTGGCTCTGGACGTGGCTGAGCGCGGCCAGACGATCGCGGTAAAGCGCCGCCCTTTCGAAGTCGAGGTTCTCGGCTGCCTCGCCCATCGCGGCAGCAATCGTCGCCTTCACCGCCTGGCTCTTGCCCGAGAGGAAGTCTTTCGCCTCCTGCACCAGTTCCGCGTAGCCCTGATCGCTGATCTCGCCCGTGCAGGGCGCCGAACAGCGCTTGATCTGGTAGAGCAGGCAGGGGCGCGTTCGCGTCTCGAAGACACTGTCGGTGCAGGTCCGAAGCAAAAAGGCGCGCTGCAGCGAATTGATCGTGCGTCCGACGGCGCCGGCGGACGCGAAGGGCCCGAAAAAGTCGCCCTTGCGGCTGCGTGCGCCGCGATGCTTGTAGAGCGCCGGCGCCCGGCTGTCGCCGGTTACCAGGATATAGGGAAACGACTTGTCGTCGCGCAAAAGTACGTTGAAGCGTGGGCGTAAGCGCTTGATCAGGTTTGCTTCGAGGAGCAGCGCCTCGATCTCGGTGCGCGTCGTCACGAACTCCATGTTCGCGGTCTCGCGCACCATGCGGGCGATGCGGTTGGAATGGCCGCGCCCCTGGGCATAGTTGCTGACGCGCTTCTTCAGGCTGCGCGCCTTGCCGACATAGAGAACGTCGCCCGCCTCGTTGAACATGCGGTAGACGCCTGGGCCGTTCGGCAGCAGCTTGACGAAGGCCTGGATCAGTTCCGCGCCCTTCAGCCCCTCGGTCTCCGAGTGATTCTCGTGCCACTCGACGACAGGCGCAACGCCGCTTGCGTCAGACACTTCGATCAGGTCGTCGTCGTCTTCCGTTTCGTTGCCGTCATAAAGGATGCCGCCGTCGGCCGGCACGCGTCCATTCATTCCACTATCTCCCTGATGTCGGGCGTTTCCCAGGCGAGGTGCTGGCCCCCGTCCAGTGCGATCATCTGCCCGGTAATCGACGGCGTGTCGAACAGGAAGCGGATCGTCCGTCCGAATTCGTCGAGCGTCGGCCCGCGCTTCAAGATCAGCGCATCGACCTGCGCCTCAAAATCTTTCGGGTCCTGCCGTTCGTTCGGCAGCGTCGGCCCGGGGCCGATGCCGTTGACGCGGATGCGCGGGGCTAGCGCCTGCGCCATCGTGCGGGTTGCCGTCCAAAGCGCCGACTTGGACAACATATAGGAATAAAAGCGCGGATTGGGAGCCCAGACGCGCTGGTCGATGACATTGATGATGAGCCCGTTGACATCGGCCGGCAGTAGCGCGGCGAAATCGCGCGCCAGCAGGGACGGGGCTTTCACATGCAGCGCGAAATGCTGGTCCCAGACCTCTTCGTCGAAGGCATCTAGGCTGTCCTTCTTGAACAGCGACGCATTGTTGACGAGCAGGTCGATCGGCCCGAGTGCAGCTGCCGCGCGCTCGATCAGTGTCGACGTCGCGCCCGTATCCGTAAGATCGGCTCGAATCGCGACGGCATTCGTTCCTGCCTCTACGAGGGTTTCGGCCAGGGCCTGCGCTTCGTCAAATGAGGCATCGGCATGAATGGCGACCGCAAAGCCGTGGGCGGCCAGGTCCTCCACTATAGCTTTGCCGATCCTCTTGGCGCCCCCGGTTACGAGTGCCGCCTTCAGTGCTTTCTTCAACGTTTCATCCCGCTTTTTCGAATCTTCGCGTCAGCGGACGAAGATATAGGGAAGAAACGCGGGGCTGAAACACTCCCTGACGATTCCTTGCCCAAAAATTAATGGAATTGGCGTAAATTGTATTATTTTGCGTACTTATAGTATAGCTTTCGTTAATCTTGAATTATGGTTAACAAATCTCCTGTGGCGCCAAAGCAACATCAAATTTCGGGCGCGTTTGTGCCACCAAAATTTCACAATTTGGCTCTTGTGAATCCGCAATTGCTGGCCAATTTCAGCTCAACCGGGCGGGTTAATTAAAAGTTGTCCGATGTTCCACTGCGGGACCCCAAGCCCGAGGGGCATCGGTACGAAAAGGAGAATGTTTATGCGTACGCTCACCACCACCCTCATGGCTTCGGCTATGACCCTCATCGCCTTCCAGGCCGCCCAGGCTGCAGACGCGATCGACGAAGTTCCGGCAGCTCCGCAGGCCGAATACACCGAGCCGGCAGCCAAGAACTGGTCGGGCGCCTATGTCGGTGGCACCGCCGATTGGAAGCATGGCCAGCACGATGCGACCGGCAGCAACACCGCAGCCGGCTTCGGCGGCGGCCTCTATGGCGGTTACAACGTTCAGGACGGCCAGATGGTATACGGCGGTGAAGCCGACATCGGCTACTCCGGCCAGGATTCGACCAAGGGCAACCTGCGCATGAAGCAGGGCGTTAACGGCTCGCTCCGCGGTCGCGTCGGTGTCGATCTGAACCCGGTCCTCGTCTACGGTACCGCCGGTCTCGCCGTCGGCCAGACCAAGGGCACCGTCGGCGGCGCTTCCGACAAGAACACCATGGTCGGTTGGACCGCAGGTGTCGGCGCGGAAACCTTCGTCACCGACAACATCACCGCACGCGTCGAATACCGCTACACGGACTACGGCTCGAAGGACTTCCGCATGGGCGGCACCAACGTTTCGTCGGGCTACGACGAGCACAGCGTTCGCGTCGGTATGGGCGTGAAGTTCTGATCGGCTTCTGCCGGATCAAGGAAAAGGCCGGGGAGACCCGGCCTTTTTTGTGTCTGCACGTTAGGCCTTGAACTTGGGGTAATCCGGGAAGTGCTTTTCGAACTTCGCCGGCCAGTTCTTCAGCTTGGCACGCCCCTTCTGCCATTCGCCGGCAAAGCGCAACTCGATGTAGCGCAGCATCGCCGCGAGTGCGAAATGGCCTGCATTGAGCTTGGCCCCGGTCTTCGGCAGGTTGGCATTCAGATGGTCGAGGCTGCGCTCGACCTTTTCCCATTGCCGGTCGATCCAGGGCTGATGCACCTTTTCCGGCGGATGGGAGCGTTTCTCGTAGACGATCGACAGCAGGCTGTCACAGACGCCGTCGCATAGCGCTTCCAGCAACTCGACGTCGGTGCGCTTTTCGGCGTTCCTGGGATAGAGCTTGCCCTTGGTCTCCCGGTCGATGAAATGCATGATCGTACGGCTGTCGTAGAGCGCCCGTCCGTCGTCGAGAATCAGCGTCGGGATCTTGCCGAGCGGATTGTTGTCGATCAGCTCCGGCGGATTGGCATTGGTGTCGGTCAGGACACTTTCGGCCGCATAGCCCGCATAATGCGCCGCCATGCGCACCTTGGTCGAATAGGGCGAGGCGGGCGAGTACAAGATCTTCATCGAGCGTCTTTCCTTCCAGGGATTGCGAGATGGGTTTCTAACAGGCGCCTTCTCCGGCTGGTCAAAGCGCCGGGGGCAGCGACACGCTTTCCCTTCGGCAGGCCTGGCGATCGACCGCCGGGCAGGCGCGGAAATTGAGCGACTTGTCGAAGCAGATCCGGATTTCCTCGAGCCGATTGCCCTCGCAGGTTACGGCGACGGCGTCCTTCGTCATGCCGGGGTTCTTGGCGACGAGCGCGTCTTCGATGGCGGCAACACGCAGGCCTTTTTCTTGGCGGGGAGGTGCGAGCTCGGATGGCAGCGTCAGCCGCTCCCAGGCCGCGCGTGTGACGGCGAAGTAATCCTCCTGGCTGAGGCCGGAACAGGTCCCGTGCTTGCGCCATTGGTGGCCGATCAGGCCCATCGATGGAATGAGGTCGAGATATTGCTTGCCGAGCGACGAGGGCACGCGATCGGACTGCCGTGTCGGGCAGAAGTCCGGATAGCCCCGTTCGTTCTGCGGCCACAGGCCATGCACGATCAGGCCGCGATTGCCGCCGACTTCGCACTGGCTGGATTTTCCCTTGGGGTCGTTATCGCCGCACCAGGTCGGCGACCAGGAAAGCGAAAGCACGTAGAAATCGAAGCCGCTGCCGAGCGGAACCGCAGCGGCTGCCTTTGTCGTCTGCTGCCCCGTCGCCGTCGGCGCCTTCTCGGTGCTCTGGTCGTTGCAGGCAGCAAGGACGGTGACAATAAAAAGCGCCGGCAAAAGCCGGCGCACATTCCGGAATGCGTTCATGATTAGCGAAGCGAGGCGCAATACGCGCCGTAGACATACCAGGGATCGAGGCCGCCGACACAGAACTCGATGCTTCTGCCGACGCCGGCAAAGCCCCATGGGCGTTCGATGAGGTAATAGAGCGACCGCTGTTCGCCGTTGGTCATCACAGCGGTTCCGTAGCAGTATTCACGCTCGACGAGATGCGTCTCGTCGCGGAACTCCTGCCGGTTCTGCCCCATGTTGCGGATTTCGGCGATCGAGAGGTTGGCGTGCAGGTAGTTTGCATCCCGATACGCGAACCGGGATGTGATGAAGCCGAGGACCGAGGATTCGCTGCAGACCCCGGCGTTGTAGGATTGCGCCTGGCCGCGGCCGATGTAGTCGGCGGCAATGGCGCCCGGCGCCGTAGCGCCGGCGAGGGAAAGCGAAATGAGAAGCGTGGCGGCGAGCGTGCGAGTCATGGGCGTCTCCCTATGTCGTCACATGAGATTGCGGTGCGTCGCGCCCGTCCGTCAAGCCCCTCGGGTTGTCTGTTCTTCCCCGCGCAGCCAGAAGCAGCGGCTGGACGCGAAACGATCCTGCCCCAGCCGGGTTTTCAGGAACGGCAGCAGCAGGTCGAGCTCGCTCTTCAGCGTGAAGGGCGGGTTGACGATGATGAGGCCGGAACCGGAAAGCCCCGTGGTTTCCCGGTCGCTTCTGACCGACAGCTCGGCGCAGAGCATCTTCGGTATGTCGAGCGCCTTCAGCGCCTCATGAAACGCCTTGATTGGTGCGCCCTGCTTCAGGGGATACCACAGGCAATAGACGCCACCGGTAAATCGGCGGTAGCCGCGCGCAAGGCCGTCCACCAGCCGTTCGTATTCGCCCTCCTGTTCGAAGGGCGGATCGACGAGAATCAATCCGCGCTTTTCCTTCGGCGGCAGGTGCGCGCCCAGCGCCAGCCAGCCGTCGAGCTCGGTGACGCGGCTCTGGAAATCGGCGTCGAACAGCCGGTGCAGGGTTTCGTAGTCGTCCGGATGCAGTTCCATCGCCGAGAGCCGGTCCTGAGGGCGGAAGAGCATGCGCGCGAGCTTCGGCGAGCCGGGGTAGAGCGTCAGCTCGGAGCCGGGGTTCAGGGCGCGGATGGAGGAGAGGTAAGGGGCAAGGATCGCCGCGATCTCCGGCGGCAGTTCGCCGTCGAGCAGCCGGCCGACGCCGTCGCGCCATTCGCCGGTCTTCTGCGCTTCCTCGCTGGAGAGGTCGTAGAGCCCGATACCCGCATGGGTATCGAGAACGCGGAACGCCTTCTCCTTCTGCTGCAGATAGGTGACGAGCCGCGCCAGCACTGCGTGCTTCAGGACGTCGGCAAAGTTGCCTGCGTGATAGATGTGCCGATAGTTCATGGGCGCCGCCGATGGCTGTGATCAATAGTTGCGATGGGTGGGCGATTGGCTCTTTGAGCCGAAATGCCGATGCCATATAGAAAAGCCATGAACGTTGCGACCCCCATCAAAGCAGAAAAAACCATCGGCCACTCGGTCTGTCCGCACGACTGTCCCTCGGCCTGTGCCCTGGAAGTCGACCTGACCGCCGAAGGGCGGATCGGCCGTGTGCGCGGCGCAGCCGCCAATACCTACACCGCTGGCGTGATCTGCGCCAAGGTGGCGCGGTATTCCGAGCGCATCTATCATCCCGACCGTCTGATGGCGCCGAAGCGTCGCAAGGGCGCCAAGGGCGAGGGCGGCTGGCAGGAGGTGAGCTGGGAGGCGGCGCTCGACGAGATCGCCGATCAGTTCATTCGCGCCGAGCAGAAATATGGCGCCGAGACCGTGTGGCCATACTTCTATGCCGGCACCATGGGCCAGGTGCAGCGCGACTCGATCGACCGGCTGCGTCATGCCAAGCGCTATTCCGGCTTCTTCGGTTCGATCTGCACCAACATGGCCTGGACCGGTTTGAGCATGGCGACCGGCGCCCTGCGCGGCCCCGACCCGCGCGAAATGGCCAAGGCCGATTGCGTCGTGATCTGGGGTACGAATGCGGTCGCCACCCAGGTCAACGTGATGACCCATGCGGTGAAGGCCCGCAAGGATCGCGGCGCGAAGATCGTTGTCATCGACATCTACGACAATCCGACGGTCAAACAGGCGGACATGGGCCTGGTGCTCAAGCCGGGCACCGACGCCGCACTTGCGTGCGCCGTGATGCACATCGCGTTTCGCGACGGCCACGCCGATCGGGCCTACATGGCTGACTTCGCCGATGATCCGGCCGGCCTTGAAGCACATCTGACGTCGCGCGGCCCGGAATGGGCGTCAGCGATCACCGGCCTGTCGGTCGAGGAAATCGAAGCCTTCGCAAGACTGGTCGGCACGACGCCGCGGACTTATTTCCGCCTTGGCTACGGTTTCACGCGCCAGCGCAATGGTGCCGTCGCCATCCACGCGGCAGCATCGGTCGCGACCGTTCTGGGTTCCTGGAAACACGAAGGCGGTGGCGCCTTTCACTCCAACAACGACATCTTCAAGCTGGACAAGCGCGAATTGATCGGCTCGGCCTTCCACGATCCGGACGTTCGCATGCTCGACCAGTCGCAGATCGGCCGGGTGCTGACCGGCGACGCCGAGGCGCTGCGCCATCGCGGTCCCGTGACGGCGATGCTGATCCAGAACACCAACCCGGTGAATGTGGCGCCGGAGCAGCGGCTGGTGAAGCGCGGCTTCTTGCGCGAAGATCTCTTCGTCGCCGTGCACGAGCAGTTCATGACCGATACAGCGGCTGTTGCCGATATCGTGCTGCCCGCAACCATGTTCCTGGAGCATGACGACCTCTATCGCGGTGGCGGCCATCAGCACATCTTGATCGGCCCCAAGGTGGTGGAGCCGCCCTCGACCGTGCGCACCAATCTCTTCGTGATCGAAGAACTCGCTAGGCGCCTTGGCGTTGCCGATCATCCCGGCTTCGGCCGGACGGAGCGTGAACACATCGACCGGCTGCTCGCCAACTACGGCATCGGCTACGAGGAGATGAAGCGCCAGAAGTGGCTCGACTGTCAGCCGGCTTTCGAGGAGGCGCACTTCCTCAAGGGCTTCGGCCACCCCGATGGCAAGTTCCGCTTCAAGGCGGACTGGACGGGAACGCCGGCGCCGAACCGGCCGCCGAAGTCGATGGGCACTCAGGGGCCGCACCAGGCACTGCCGGAGTTTCCTGACCATGTCGACCTCATCGAGGTTGCCGATGCCGAGCACCCGTTCCGGCTGGCGACCTCTCCGGCTCGGTCCTTCCTCAACTCGACCTTTGCCGAGACGCCATCCTCGATCCAGAAGGAAGTGCGCCCGGAAGTGATGGTTCATGCCGAAGATGCCGCAGAACTCGGCATTGCCGATGGCGATATCGTCCAGCTCGGCAACGTTCGTGGCCAGGTGCGTCTGCATGCGAAGATCGGCGGCGGCGCCCGCCGCGGCGTGGTGATCGCCGAGGGCTTGTGGCCGAATGGCGCGCATCTCGACGGGGAGGGCATCAACGTTCTCACCGGCGCCGATGCCGTTGCGCCCTATGGTGGTGCCGCCTTTCACGACAACAGGGTCTGGGTAAGGTTGGCGCGCTAAGTCAGGTTGTAGAACGGCAGACGGAACCTTCCATGAGCGGCGATCACAACCACGCAGATGTCACGAGCGCGCCGGTTTCAAGGCTTTGGGCCTCGCTTGGCCTGACGGGCGGCTTCATGCTGGCCGAAGTGGTCGGCGGGATCCTGACCGGCAGCCTGGCGCTGATCTCCGACGCGATGCACATGCTGACCGACACGGCGGCCCTTGCGATCGCGCTCGTCGCCATCCATGTCGGCCGCCGCCCGTCGGACCTCCTGCGCACCTATGGGTACGCCCGCTTCGAGATCCTGGCTGCCGCCTTCAACGCGCTGCTCCTGCTCGGTGTCGCCTTCTACATTCTCTACGAGGCCTGGAAGCGGCTGTCCGAGCCGCAGGAGATCCAGTCCGGCGGCATGCTGGTGATTGCCGTCATTGGCCTTCTCGTCAATCTCGCCTCGATGCGGCTGCTCACCAGCCACAAGGACGAGAGCCTCAATGTCAAGGGCGCCTATCTCGAAGTCTGGTCGGACATGCTGGGCTCGGTCGCTGTCATCGTCGGCGCGGTGGTCATCTGGCTGACCGGGTGGCAATGGGTGGATTCGCTGCTCGCAGTCGGCATCGGCTTCATGGTCTTCCCGCGCACCTGGGTGCTGCTGAAGGAATGCGTCAACATCCTGCTCGAAGGTGTGCCGCCGGGCCTGCGCCTCGCCGATGTCCATGCGACGATTGGCGCCGTTCCCGGCGTTGCGTCCGTGCATGACCTGCATCTTTGGGCGATCACCCAGAGCCAGCCGTCGCTGACCGCTCACGCCGTGCTTGCCGACGGTGCCGATGCCGAGACCGTACGCCGCGCGATCGAGGACCGGTTGCGCGTGACCTTCGACCTGCACCACACGACGCTGCAGATGGAGCGGGAAGACCGCACGGCGACAGAACATATCCACTGATGGCCAAATGGCGGGATCGCACTCGCCGGAGAAGGAAGTTGCATGAGCACCCACCATGACCCACGCGTCAGGATCGTCGGCCGCCGCACGCTGTGGAAGGGCTTTGCGCACCTGGAAGAGGTGACGTTCGAACAGCAGATGTCCGATGGCGCGACCGTGACGCTGAAGCGGGAGATCCACGACCATGGCAATGCGGCGACCATCCTGCTCGTCGATGCCAGGCGGCAGAGCGTCATCCTGGTGCGGCAGTTGCGCGTGCCCGTGCTGCTCCAGGGCGACCCGGCCTATCTGATCGAGGCGGCCGCCGGGCTTCTGGACGGCGACACTCCGGAAGAGGCGATCTGCCGCGAGGCGCTGGAGGAGACCGGCTACCACGTCCAGGACGTCATCCATCTCTTCGACGTCTATATGAGCCCTGGCGCGCTGACCGAGCGTACGAGCTTCTTTGCCGGCCACATCGACGCCACCGAGAAGCGCGGCGACGGCGGCGGGCTTGCGCATGAGGGCGAGGACATCGAAGTGCTGGAGATCCCCTTCGACGAAGCCTTCGCGATGATCGCCGGCGGCGAGATCCGCGACGCAAAGACGATCATGCTGCTGCAGTGGGCGAAGCTGAACCGGCGGGAACTGTTCGCCTAAGGGATTGTTTTGTAAGACTATTATTTATTACGGATATTTCACTTTTTGATCCGCATCGGGTAAGCTAAAGCGCTGATGTCCTCATTATCGACATGGGCGCTTCATGACACCCTCTCTACCGGAACGTGCAGCCGACGACGAACAGCAGGCGGAGGGAGGCTGGATCGCCTTCCTGCGCCGCAACCGTCGCTATCTTTCGGCTGCCGGTACGCTCCTTGTTATCGCTCTTTTTGGCTTTGCGATCTTTCACCTGACATCCGAGGTTCAGTACGACGAAGTCGTCCAGGCATTGGCGGACACCAGCTGGACGGCGGTTGCAGCCGCGGTGTTCTTCACCGCATTGAGCTTCCTCGCGCTCACCTTCTATGATGTCAGCGCGCTCGATTATATCAGGCGCAAGCTGCCCTATGCCGATGTGGCGTTGACGGCGGCTTCGGCTTACGCGGTCGGCAATACCGCGGGTTTCGGGGCGCTCAGCGGCGGCGCCATCCGCTACCGCTCCTATTCGCGCCTCGGCATCGAGCCGGAAAACATCGCCCGGATCATCGCCTTCGTGACGCTGGCCTTCGGGCTCGGACTGCTGACGGTGACCTGCCTCAGCCTGCTCGCCGTCGGCGAATACGTGGCGCCGATGACCGGCATGGATCCGTTGGTGCTGCGCATCATCGCCGCCGTCATCCTCGCCGGGCTCTTCAGCGTGTTCTTTCTGGCGCGGGACGGACGGGCAGTGAGCCTCGGCCGGCTGACCTTGCGGCTGCCGGATTCACGCACGGTCTCGCGCCAGTTCCTGGTGACGGCGCTCGATCTCGCCGCCTCCGCGACGGTTCTCTATGTTCTCTTGCCCGCCGGTACGATCGGCTGGCCGGCCTTCCTTGCGGTCTATTCGCTGGCCGTCGGCGTTGGCGTCTTGAGCCATGTGCCGGCCGGCCTTGGGGTCTTCGAGACGATCATCATCGCGACGCTCGGCCACAATGCCGATGTCGACACCATTCTCGGCGCGCTGGTGCTCTACCGCGTGATCTATCACGTGTTGCCGCTGGTGATCGCGATCGCCGTGGTCATCGGCATCGAACTCCGCCAGCTTTCCGGCCATCCGGTCGCATCGAGCGTACGGCGCATCGGCGGCCGCATGACGCCGCTCCTCTTGGCGACGCTCGGCATCGTGCTGGCGATCATGCTGGTGCTTTCCAGCGTGACGCCGACGCCGGACGAAAACCTGGCATTCCTCGAAGTTCTGCTGCCGCTGCCGATCGTCGAAGGCGCACACTTCCTTGCGAGCCTGCTCGGCCTTGCCCTCGTCGTCGTCTCGCGCGGGCTGGCGCTCAGGCTCGACGGTGCCTGGTGGGCCTCGATCGTGATTGCGGTCGCCGCGCTGCTGCTGTCGCTGATCAAGGCGATCGCCGTGGTGGAAGCCGGCATGCTGGCCTTCTTCCTGGTGGGTCTCATCGTCAGCCGCCGCCTGTTCGTGCGGCCTGCCTCACTGTTCGGGCAGGCGTTGACGGTGCCATGGCTGACGGCGCTTGGCGTCATCTGCCTGGGCGCGCTGGTCGTCCTGCTCTTCGTCTATCGCGATGTCGAATACAGCCATGAACTCTGGTGGCAGTTCGAATTCTCCGCCGAAGCGCCGCGCGGCCTTCGCGCGCTTCTCGGCGTCACCATCGGCGCGAGCATGCTTGCGATCTGGAGCCTGATGCGCCCGGCAACCGGATCCGCCGAGCCTGCCTCCGACGACGCGATGGAGCGGGCGCTTTCGATCGTCGAGGCGCAGGACATGTCCGATGCCAACCTGGTGCGCATGGGCGACAAGAGCCTGTTGTTTTCCACTGACGGCCGCGCCTTCATCATGTATGGCCAGCGCGCCCGTTCCTGGATCGCGCTTTTCGATCCTGTCGGTCCGATCGATGCCTGGCCGGAGTTGATCTGGCACTTCATCGAAAAAGCGCGCGCGGCCGGCTGCCGGGCGGTCTTCTACCAGGTCTCGCCCCAGGGTCTCGCCTATTATGCCGATGCCGGGCTGCGCGCCTTCAGGCTCGGCGAGCTGGCGCGCGTCGATCTCGCCCGCTTCGAGCTGAAGGGGGGGAAATGGGCAAACCTGCGCCAGCAGGTGAGCCGTGCCCAGCGCGACGGGCTCGAGTTCCGTGTCGTCGCGCCCGAAGACGTTGCGGACGTCATGCCGGACCTGACCGCGGTGTCCGATGCCTGGCTCGCGCATCACAATGCCAAGGAGAAAGGCTTCTCGCTCGGCGCCTTCGATCCCGAATATCTTCGTGAGCAGCCAGTGGCGATCCTCACCTGCGGCGGGCGTATGGTCGCCTTTGCCAACATTCTGGTCACGGCAACCAAGGAGGAGGGCACCGTCGACCTCATGCGCTTCTCGCCGGATGCGCCGAAGGGTGCCATGGATTTTCTCTTCGCCCAGGTGATGGAGTATCTGAAGGCCGAGGGCTACCGAACCTTCAACCTTGGCATGGCGCCCCTATCGGGCATGTCCACGCGCCAGATCGCGCCGGTCTGGGACCGGGCCGGGCGCACCTTCTTCGAACACGGCGAACGTTTCTACAACTTCAAGGGCCTGCGGGCCTTCAAGTCGAAGTTTCATCCGCAGTGGCAACCGCGCTATCTTGTCGCCAGTGGCGGCATCAATCCGATCCTCGCCCTGATGGATGCGACATTCCTGATCGGCGGCGGTCTTAAGGGAGTGGTGAAGAAATGATCCGTGTCGCGAACGCCTGGAAATGCCTGACTTCGGCGGCGCTGCTGTTCTCGGCATCGATGTTCCCCGCTCTCGCCGAGGACGCACCGAAGAACTATGATACCGGGATGATCCCGTCGCCACGCATCATGCTGCCGAAGGAAAAGGCGGCCGCACTTGTCGTGCTGCTGTCGGACGCCGCCGGCTGGACGGACAAGGAACAGGCGATCGCCGACACGCTGACGGATGACAAGACCGTCGTCATCGGCATCGACCTCAAGGCCTATCTCGCCTCGCTCGCCAAGGATGACGGCGATTGCATCTACATGGTCTCCGATATCGAATCGCTCAGCCAGCAGGTGCAGCGCGCGGTCGGCACGGACGCCTACCAGCTGCCCGTCGTCGCGGGCGTCGGTGCCGGCGGTGCGCTGGCACTGGCAATCGCCGCCCAGACCCCACCGGCCACCATCGGCCAGACGCTGGCGGTCGACCCGGAGGAGGGGATCGCGCTTGAAAAGCAGCTCTGCACCCCGGCCGAAAAGGTGAAGAAGGGCGACCGCATGGTCTATGGACTGACCGACGGCGTCTTACCGGATCCGGTCTCCGTCGTTTTTTCTCCCGCAGCGTCGGCGGTCGGGCGCGCCCATGTGGCGGCGCTGATCGCCAAGCACCCGGACATCGAGCAGGAGGACAGCGAAGACGACGCCTATACGACGCTGTCCGATCACCTCACCGATATCATCGACAGTGAGCGCGACGCCGGCAATCCGTTCGGCCTGCCCTTGACCATCCTCGACGCAAAGCCGACCCGTGACACGATGGCGGTGATCTATTCGGGCGACGGCGGCTGGCGCGACATCGACAAGGAAGTCGGCGACGTGCTGCAGCAGCAGGGCGTTCCGGTCGTCGGCTTCGATTCCCTGCATTACTTCTGGTCCGAGCGCGATCCGCAGGTAACGGCGGACGACCTTGCCAAGGTGATGAGCTACTACCGCAAGCACTGGAACGTGCGAAACGTGCTCCTCATCGGCTATTCCTTCGGTGCCGACGTCCTGCCGCGAACCTTCAACCTGCTGCCGGCAGGCGAAAAGGCCCATGTTCGCCAGGTGACCTTGATGGCCCTCTCGCACATGGTTGATTACAAGGTTTCGGTGCTGGGTTGGCTGGGTGCTTCGGGCGACGGCAAGGGCGGTGATCCGCTCGACGACATCAAGCGCATCGATCCGGCGCTGGTGCAATGCATTTACGGCACCGATGAAGAGGACGATGCCTGCCCGCAACTGAAGGGCACCGGCGTCGACGTTATCGGCATCGACGGAGGACACCACTTCGACGAGGATTATCCGGCTTTGACACGGCGCGTGCTCGACGCTCTCGATCGCCGGCTTGCGTCGGCGAAGTGACCATTTGATTTAGTCAGGCTGCCGGTGAGATCAGCGTGGCGTTCGCTTCGGCGGCGCTCTCGCTCACCGCGCGGCCGTCTTGCATGCGCACCTTGCCCTCAGCCATCAGCCGAAGCGCCATCGGATAGGTGCGGTGCTCGACCGTCAGCACCCGGGCCGCAAGGCTGTCGGATGTGTCACCGGGCTGAACCGGGACCACCGCCTGCGCGAGGATCGGACCTTCGTCCATGCCCTCGGTGACGAAGTGCACCGTGCAGCCGGCGACCTTCATGCCGGCGTCGATCGCACGCTGATGCGTGTGCAGGCCGGGGAAAAGCGGCAACAGCGACGGATGGATGTTGAGGATGCGTCCCTCGTGGCGCTGGATGAACGTCGCTGAGAGCAGGCGCATATAGCCGGCAAGGCAGATGATGTCCGGCGATAGCCGGTCGAGTTCGGCAAGGATTGCCGCTTCGTGGGCGTCCTTGCTATCGAAGTCCTTGCGCAGGAAAGCGCGGGTAGGAATGCCAAGCGCCTCGGCTTTGGCAAGGCCGCCGGCATCCGCCTTGTCGGAGATGACGGCGACGATCTCGGCCGGGAAGTCCGGCTCGGCCGCCGCTTTCGCAAGCGCCAGCATGTTGGAGCCGCCGCCCGAGATGAAGACGACGACCCGCTTCTTGCCCGTCGAGACTTCTGTCGTCATAGGGCGAGGTTGCCCTTGTAGATCGTGCCGGCTGCCCCTTCGTCGCGGGCGACCATGCGGCCGAGCGTAAAGACGGTTTCGCCTTCTCCGGTCAGCACGGACGCGACCTCTGCAGCCTTGTCGGCCGGAACGACAGCGATCATGCCGACGCCGCAGTTGAAGGTGCGCAGCATTTCATTGGCGGCAACGCCACCGGTCTGGGCAAGCCAGGAGAAGACCTTCGGCGCCTTGATCGCATCGAGGTCGATCTCGGCAGCGAGATGCTTCGGCAGCACGCGCGGAATGTTCTCGGGGAAGCCGCCGCCGGTGATGTGGGCGAGCGCCTTGATCGAACCGGTCTCGCGGATCGCCTTCAGGAGCGGCTTCACATAGATGCGCGTCGGCGTCATCAGCAGGTCGGCAAGCGTGCCTTCGCCGAACGGCGCAGGGGCGTCCCAGGCAAGGCCCGAGAGCGTGACGATCTTGCGCACGAGCGAATAGCCGTTGGAATGCACGCCGGAGGAGGCAAGGCCGAGGATGACGTCGCCTTCGGAGATGTCACCGGCCGGCAGCAGCTGACCGCGTTCGGCAGCGCCGACCGCGAAGCCCGCGAGGTCATAGTCGCCGCCCGAATACATGCCGGGCATTTCGGCGGTCTCGCCGCCGATCAGCGCGCAACCGGATTCGCGGCAGCCGGCGGCAATACCGGCGACGATCGCCGCACCCTGGTCCGGGTCAAGCTTGCCGGTCGCGAAATAGTCGAGGAAGAAGAGCGGTTCGGCGCCCTGGACGACGAGGTCGTTGACGCACATGGCGACGAGGTCGATGCCGACGGTGTCGTGCTTGTTGGCGTCGATGGCGATCTTCAGCTTGGTGCCGACGCCGTCATTGGCGGCCACCAGAACCGGGTCGGTGAAGCCCGCCGCCTTGAGATCGAAGAGACCGCCGAAGCCGCCGATTTCGCCGTCGGCGCCGGGCCGCCGGGTCGAGCGCACATGCGGCTTGATCTTCTCGACCATCAGGTTCCCGGCGTCGATATCAACGCCCGCGTCGCTATAGGTGAGGCCGTTCTTTCCCGACTGGCTCATGCTCGTTCTCCAAGGCTCGTCGTGCGACAGGTATTTTGCGGATGCGATTGGCACGGCAGGCAAGGGAGTGCAAGCCGAGAGCAGGCATTGGCGGCGTTTTTTCACCATTTTGCCCATATCCCACGGCGCAAGCCAGTCCACTTGGCTTTAAACTGGATGACTGCACCGGTCGCACTTGACCGTTACGCGCACCGCCCCCTATCTCCTTGACAGGGTTGTGATACGCAACAGTGGCGAGCGGCGCCTCACGAGGAGTGTCATGGATATCAAGGTCAGCGGTTCCGGATTGCAGCGCCAGGTCATTTTCTGGCTGCTGGTGCTTGCCGCCTTCATTGCCTTCCTGATGGTCTTCAGCTCGATCCTGCTGCCGTTCCTGGCCGGCATGGCGCTTGCCTATTTCCTCGACCCGGTCGCCGACCGCCTGGAGCGCTTCGGCCTCAGCCGGTTGATGGCGACGGTCGTGATCCTGGTCGGCTTCGTCGTCGTCTTCGTGCTGGCGCTGATGATCATCATTCCCGTCATCGTCAGCCAGGCGTCGGACTTCATCGCCAATATTCCGGGCTATGCCTCGAAGCTGCAGGTGCTCGTCAACGAGGCGCAGGCGCGGCTGATCCCCGATTGGCTGGCAAGCCAGATGCCATCGCTGAAGCAAAGCTCGGGCAAGCTGCTCGAACAGGGCGCCGCCTTCGTCGGCACGCTCTTCCAGCAGATCTGGAACTCCGGCGTGGCGCTGCTCGACGTCATCTCGCTGCTGGTCGTCACCCCTGTCGTCGCCTTCTATATCCTGCTCGACTGGGACCGGATGGTGGAGAAGGTCGATAGCTGGGTTCCACGCGACTACGTCTCGGATGTGCGCCAGATCGCCCGCGACATGAACGCGACGATCGCCGGCTTCGTGCGCGGGCAGGGCTCGCTCTGCGTCATTCTCGGCCTTTACTACGGTATCGGCCTCTCCTTGGTCGGTCTCAATTTTGGCCTGCTGATCGGCCTCTTTGCCGGCATGATCAGCTTCATTCCCTATGTCGGATCCATGGTCGGCCTGGTGCTCGCCGTCGGCGTTGCCCTGGTGCAGTTCTGGCCGGACTATCTCTGGATCGGCCTTGTGCTTGCAGTCTTCTTCAGTGGCCAGTTCATGGAGGGCAATATCCTCCAGCCGAAGCTGGTGGGCAAAAGCGTCGGCCTGCACCCGGTCTGGCTGATGTTTGCGCTGCTTGCCTTCGGCGCGCTCTTCGGCTTCGTCGGCCTTCTGGTCGCGGTGCCGGCAGCAGCCGCCATCGGCGTGCTTGTCCGCTTCGGCATCCAGCGTTACCTTGATAGCGACCTCTATCACGGGCACGGCAAGGCCGTGGAAAAGAAGGCGAAGAGCGACAAGGCCGCCTGATTTCCGACGATTGTCCCGAGTACAGCATGACAAAACGCCCATTTGAACAAATCCCCCTGGCTTTCGGCCACGACCCGGCGACGGGTCGTGAGGACCTGCTCGTCTCCGACAGGCTGAGCGCGGCCATCGCCATCGTCGACCATTGGCCGGACTGGCCGGCGCCGGTGGTCATCATCGCCGGCCCGGTCGGCTCGGGAAAATCACACCTCGCCAGCATCTGGAAGGAGCGGGCAGGGGCGGAAGTCATCCACCCGCTCGCCGGCTCCGATGCCGCGTTGATCGCGGCCGAAAGGCCCGTTCTCTTCGAGGATGCCGACCGCAGCGGTTTCGACGACACGACGCTGTTCCACGTCATCAACAACGTGCGCCAGCATGGCACCAGCCTGCTGATGACGACGCGGCTCTGGCCGATGTCCTGGCCGGTAACGCTGCCGGACCTGCGCTCGCGCCTGAAAGCGGCGACCGTGGTCGAGATCGGCGAGCCGGACGACGAATTGCTGACGCAGGTGCTGATCAAGCTCTTTGCCGATCGCCAGCTCTTCGTCGACGAACGGCTGGTGGGCTACATCGTCCAGCGCATGGAGCGCTCGCTGGAGGCGGCGCAGACGATCGTCGAGCGCATCGACCATCTGGCGCTGGCCCGCGGCACCAAGCTTTCACGCGCGCTCGCTTCCGAAGTTCTCGAAGAACTGGGAAATCAGCGTCGGTCCGATTGACTGTCACAGAACCGTCGTCAAACTGAGATAGCCGGTGCAGCCGGAGCAATGGGATCTGAAAAGCATGGATAACGCGCTATCTGCGGTGAACGAAAACCAGGCATCGGCGGAGGACGTCGACCTGCTGACGAGCCCGCAGCGCTTCATCAACCGCGAATTTTCCTGGCTCCAGTTCAATCGGCGCGTGCTCGAGGAAACGCTGAACACCGCGCATCCGCTGCTGGAGCGCGTCCGCTTCCTGTCGATCTCGGCTGCCAATCTCGACGAGTTCTTCATGGTGCGCGTCGCCGGTCTCGAAGGCCAGGTGCGCCAGGGCCTCTCGATGCGCTCGCCCGACGGCAAGACGCCGGTCGAGCAGCTCGAAGACATCCTGAAGGAAATCGACAATCTGCAGATGGAGCAGCAGGCCTCGCTCGCCGTGCTGCAGCAGTATCTCGCCAAGGAAGACATCCTCATCGTCCGCCCGGCCTCGCTGTCGGCGCAGGACAGGAGCTGGCTTGCCAACGAGTTCGACCAGGCGATCTTCCCGGTGCTGACGCCGCTCTCGATCGATCCGGCCCATCCGTTCCCGTTCATTCCGAACCTCGGCTTCTCGATGGGCCTGCAGCTGGTCAGCAAGACCGGCCGCGAGCCAATGACGGCGCTATTGCGCCTGCCGGTCGCGCTCGACCGCTTCATCCGGCTGCCCGACGTCAAGAACGTCATCCGCTACATCACGCTCGAAGACATGGTCAGCCAGTTCATCGACAGGCTGTTCCCGGGCTATGAGGTCAAGGGCTCCGGTACCTTCCGCATCATTCGCGACAGCGATATCGAGGTGGAGGAAGAGGCCGAAGACCTGGTGCGCTTTTTCGAGACCGCGCTGAAGCGCCGTCGCCGCGGTTCGGTGATCCGCATCGAGACCGATTCGGAAATGCCGGCGTCGCTGCGCCAGTTCGTCGTGCAGGAACTGGGCGTCCCGGAAAACCGGATCGCCGTCCTGCCGGGACTGCTGGCGCTCAACACTTTGTCCGAAATCACCAAGGCTCCGCGCGACGATCTGCGGTTCGAGCCGTACAACCCGCGTTTCCCCGAGCGCGTGCGCGAGCATGCCGGCGACTGCCTCGCGGCGATCCGCGAGAAGGACATGGTGGTGCATCACCCCTACGAGTCCTTTGACGTGGTCGTGCAGTTCCTGTTGCAGGCAGCGCGCGATCCTGAAGTCGTCGCCATCAAGCAGACGCTTTACCGAACGTCGAACGACAGCCCGATCGTGCGCGCCCTGATCGACGCGGCCGAGGCCGGCAAGTCGGTGACCGCGCTGGTCGAGCTCAAGGCCCGTTTCGACGAGGAAGCCAACATCCGCTGGGCGCGCGACCTCGAACGCGCCGGCGTCCAGGTGGTGTTCGGCTTCATCGAACTGAAGACCCATGCCAAGATGTCGATGGTGGTGCGGCGCGAAGAGGGCAAGCTTCGGACCTACTGCCATCTCGGTACCGGCAACTACCACCCGGTCACGGCGAAGATCTACACCGACCTGTCGTTCTTCACCTGCAACCCGGTCATCGCCCACGACATGGCGAACATCTTCAATTTCATCACCGGCTATGGCGAGCCGGAAGCAGGCATGAAGCTGGCGGTCTCGCCGCACACGCTGCGTCCGCGCATCCTCAGGCACGTCGACGAAGAGATCGAGCATGCTAAGGCCGGCCGCCCGGCTGCGATCTGGATGAAGATGAACTCGCTCGTCGATCCGGAAATCATCGACGCCCTCTACAAGGCGAGCCGCGCCGGCGTCGAAATCGACCTTGTCGTGCGCGGCATCTGCTGCCTGCGGCCGCAGGTCCCGGGGCTTTCCGACAATATCCGTGTCAAGTCCATCGTCGGTCGATTCCTCGAACATTCCCGCATATTCTGCTTCGGCAACGGCCACGGGCTTCCATCGGAGAATGCCCTTGTCTATATCGGCTCGGCGGATATGATGCCGCGCAATCTGGACCGGCGGGTCGAGACGCTCGTGCCTCTCATCAACCGGACTGTGCACGAACAGGTTCTGTCGCAGATCATGCTGGGTAATCTCATCGACAACCAGCAGAGCTACGAAATTCTTCCCGATGGCACCTCTCGCCGGATGGAAGTCGGCAAGGACGCCGAGCCTTTCAACGCACAGCACTATTTCATGACCAATCCCAGCCTCTCCGGCCGGGGCGAGGCCTTGAAGTCCAGCGCACCGAAGCTCATAGCCGGCTGGAAGAGCGGCTGGCATAAATAAACTGGAATTGCATGGTCGAATCTGAAGCGCAGGGGCGTCTGCCCGGCATCCGCCCGGTTTCCGTTATCGATATCGGTTCGAACTCCATCCGCCTTGTCGTCTACGAAGGCCTGAGCCGCTCGCCGGCCATGCTGTTCAACGAAAAGGTGATGTGCGGTCTCGGCAAAGGCATCGATGCGACCGGACGCATGGATGAAGACAGCGTCGAGCGCGCGCTGAGAGCGTTGCATCGCTTTCACGCGCTCTCCAAACAGGCGCGGGCGACCTCGATGTATGTGCTGGCGACGGCAGCCGCGCGCGAGGCGAGCAACGGCCCGGCCTTCATCGAGAAGGCCGAGGCGATCCTCGGTCACAAGGTCCGCATCCTCACCGGTGAGGAAGAGGCCTATTATTCCGCGATGGGCATCGTCAGCGGCTATCACGATCCCGACGGTGTCGTCGGCGACCTTGGCGGTGGCTCGCTCGAACTCGTCGACGTCGCCGGCACGAAGATCGGCAAGGGCATCACCCTGCCGCTCGGCGGTATCCGCCTGTTCGAACACAGCAACGGCTCGCTCACCAAGGCACGCACCTGGGTGCGCAAGTTCATGAAGAATTCGGCCGTGCTGAAGACCGGCACGGGGCGGACGTTCTATGCGGTCGGCGGCACCTGGCGCTCGATCGCCAAGCTGCACATGGAGATCCGCGACTATCCGCTGCACATGATGCAGGGCTACGAGATTTCCTTCGACGAGGCGATGGCGCTTCTGCCGGAAGTGATCGAGCCGAAGAACATCAAGCCATCTGCCTATTCGACGATCTCGAAAAGCCGCCGCAGCCTTCTGCCCTTCGGGGCGATCGCCATGCAGGAAGCGCTTGAGATCATGAAGCCGGAGCGGATTTCCTTCTCGGCGCTCGGTGTTCGTGAAGGCTATCTGTTCTCGCTCTTGAAGGACGAGGAGCGCGCCCAGGATCCGCTGCTGACAGCGGCAAACGAGATCGCCATCCTGCGCGCCCGCTCGCCCGAGCACGCCCGTGAACTCGCCGATTGGACCGGCCGCATGGTGCCGTTCTTCGGCATCGAGGAGACGGAAGAGGAGGGCCGGTATCGCCAGGCCGCCTGCCTGCTGGCCGATATCAGTTGGCGCGCGCATCCGGATTATCGCGGCCTGCAGGCGCTGAACATCATCGCCCACTCGACCTTCTCGGGCATTACCCATGCCGGCCGGGCCTATATCGCACTTTCCAATTATTACCGCTTCGAAGGGCTCAACGACGACGGCGCCACGAATGCGCTTGCCGGCATCACCACGCCGCGCCTGCTGGAACTGGCAAAGCTGCTCGGCGGCCTCTTGCGCGTCGCCTACCTTTTCTCGGCATCGATGCCCGGCATCGCCCGAAACCTGACGTTCCGCAAGTCGTCGCTCCCGGACGTGGATCTGGAAATCGTCGTTCCGGCTGCCTATTCGGAATTTGCTGGAGAGCGTCTGGATGGCCGCCTGCAGCAGCTTGGCAAGCTTACCGGCAAGCGGCTCGCTTTCCACTTCGAAAGCTGACGCCGAAGAAATCCCGGACTAAAAAAGGAAGGGAGCGCGAACCGAAATTCGCGCGCCCTTCTTGTTTATTCGGCCTTCAGGAAATCGCCGGCTTCGAGCAGCACGAACTCGTTGTCGTCGGCCTTGTCGAGCGCGCGACCGGCCGAGAACGGCAGGTTGTTGTCGTTGCCGACGATGATGTGGGTCGCATCGACGCGGTCGACGTTTTCGATGGTGACGAAGGGCATGTCGTAGAAGCCTTCGCCGCCGCCCTGGCGCTTCTTGTTATCAGGATCGGCGATCTTCAAGAGGTCGATGTAGCCGATCTTGCGCACGGCCTTGCCGGCATTGCTGTCGTCGAAGGCGATTTTGTAGATGCGCTTGACCTTGGAGCCCGTTGCGAAGCAGTCCGGCTTCGGGTCCTTCGGATCGGCGCAGGCCTTGTCCATCGTGCCGGCGCCATTGTCGCGCTCGATCACCAGTGCGGTCTTGTCGTCGAGCATGTTGAAGTCGCCGATTGCCTCGCCACCTTCAGCCAGCGGGTAGAGCCAGCTACGGCCGGTCCAGGCCTTGCTTGCGACATCGAGTTCGATGATGCGCAGCGCCGGGCGGCCATCGGCCTGCTCGACCGTTTCGCTGTCGGTCCAGATCGGGCCTTCGAGCAGGCCGTAAAGCTTGCTGCCGTCCTTGGAAAGCGCCATGCCTTCATAGCCGCCGGAGCGCTTCAGGTTGAAGGCGGGCGTCTTCTTCGAAGGGGCGCTCTGCAGCGTCAGCGTCGGATTGTCGGGCGACATCACCGGCTTGCCATCGACTGTGGTCGCGATCACGTCGGTCAGCTTGCCGTCGAGATCGAACTTGAGGATGTAGGGGCCGAACTCTTCACCCACCCAGAAGCCGTCGGCGACCGGCTGGATCGATTCGACGTCGAAATCGGCGCCGGTGAGATAACGCTTGTCCGAGCCTTCCATGACGATCGGGAAGGGGGCCTTCTTGTCCGGGTCGGTCAGGAACAGTGTTTTCAGCGCTTCGACCTTGCCGGCGTCCCAGTCCATCTTCACATGGTGCAGCATCAGCATGGCGTCGCTGGAGTTCATCTTGCTGCCGAAGCCGTTGTCTGACAGGCTCCAGAAGGTGCCATCTTCCATCGCCTTGATGCCGGAAAAGCCCTGCATCGGCTGGCCTTCGAAGGGAAGCGACAGGCCGGTCAGGCGCACGCCGTCCTTGCCCGGCACGGTACCGAGCGCTTCGGCACGCTTACGGTCCGCGGTGGTGAACTTGCCGGAGGTGTTGAGATACTCAGGCGCGTCCGAGGGGGCAGCGATGATCGTGTTTGCCGGCAGGATCGCGTGGCCCTTCAGGGTCGCGGTGAAGGACTTTTCCTCGGCCGAGGCGGCCATCGTCATCAAAAGGGAAAGAGCCGCAGTGGCGAGAAGCGTTTTCGTCATGAAGTTCACCTTGGGTTGGAGCGTTCTGCCTGCCGCCTTGGATCGCCGTAGATCCAAGGAGAAAGACGTGCAGCAAATTCGACGTGCTGCAGCGACCCTTGCGCGTCCCACGACGCGCGGCGCTGCAGTCCGAACCCCGATAGGCGGCTATGATGACGGTTGGGTGATGCTTGCTTTACAACCCGATGAAGCTTTGGTGACAGGATTGGCCGGCGACGGCGAGGCTCGCCCAGCGGCCGGGCGTCAGGCCGTAGGCGCGCTTGAAATGACGGGTGAAATGCGCCTGGTCGGCAAAGCCGGTTTCGAGTGCTGCACCGGCAAGGCTTTCGCCGCGGGCGATCATCTGCCGTGCCCGCTCCAGCCGGCGCATCAGCAAATAGCGGTGCGGGCTGGTGCCGAGAACCCGCCGGAATTGCCGGGCGAGCGTGAAGCGATCGAGCCCGCTCACCACCTCCAGCTCCCGCGAGCCGACGGGCCGTTCGAGAGTGGCGCGAAGGAACTCGCTCGCCTGGAGAACGGCGTGCTTGTCGGCCTTTCCGGGCTTGGCGTCCTTGGTGCCGGCGTGACGATAGAGCCCCTCGGCGATCCGCACGAGGATATCGTCGAGCGCCAGTTCGTCGATGCCATTGTCGAGATCCATGACGGCTTCTCCGACCGCCAGCCTCAGCGCCTCGTCGCCCACGACAGGGGCTGCGACGAAGGGCAGGGAACGATCGGTTTCGTCAAGGGCTGCGAGCAGCCGTTCCGGCTGCAGGTACATCATCCTGTAGCGAAGCCCGATCTCCGTTCCCGCGCCCCCGTCGTGGATCTCGTCCGGATGGAGGATGATGATGCTCCCAGGATTGCTGAAGCGACTTTCGCCACGGTACTGGAACGTCTGCACGCCACCGAGCGTCACGCCGATCGCGTAGGTATCGTGGCGGTGGGGCTCGAAGAATTTTCCATGCAGGCGCGCCTCGATGCGCTCGATGCCATCGACGGCAGGCGCCACCCGAATGCCGTCGCCGGGCGCGCCGCACAATCGTTCAAGATCGATTGCGGCACCGTCCGATAATGCGTCTTCCGGCACGCCCTGTCGGGCTGAAATGGAGATGGCCGTCATGTTCGATACCAAATTTGCAATCGTCTTGCGCGAGGACCTGGCAACCTGGCAGAAGCTCAACGTCACCGCCTTCCTCGCCACCGGGATCGCCGGACAGAAGCCTGACATCATAGGCGAAGATTATCGCGATGGCGCCGGCAACGTCTACAACGCCTTGAGCATCCAGCCGATCATCGTGCTAGCCGCAGATGGGAAGACGCTCGGCAACATTCAACGGCGTGCGATCGAAAGAGAGGTCAAAGCCTCGATCTATGTGGACGCCATGTTCGCCACCGGCCACGACCACGCCAACCGTGCGGTTTTCGCCGAGACAAATCCCGAAGACGCTGCGGTCGCCGGCATTGCCATTCATGCGGACAAGAAGCTGGTCGACAAGATCACCAAGGGCGCCAAGCTGCACGGTTGACGGCGGTCACGATCCGGTCGGTCGATGTCGTGTGGCCGGCCGGTATCACTCGGCCGCGGTCGATGCCAGCTGAGGCGCCGCGCTGCCCGCGCGCAACGACAGAACGCCAAGCTTTTGCCCCCGTCCTCTGACGGCATGCTCGCCGAGATCCTCGACCCGCACATAATGCGGCAGGCGCATCTTGCGCGCGAGGTCGGTGGAGATCAGCACCTGGTGGCCGAGCGTCTTGCAGAAGCCTTCAAGCCGGGCGGTGGTGTTCACAGTATCGCCGAAATAGGTGATCTTGTGCCGGTCGAGCCCGATCTCCGCCGCGACGATGGTGCCGCCATGAAGTGCTGCGCGCAGGCGCGGAACTTCGCCGAACTCCTTTTGCCAGCGGGTCGCATCCGCATCGATCATCTCCAGGATGTCGAAGACGCAATGAATGCAGGCGGCATTGTTGGTGGCGCGATCGAAAGGCCAGGTAATGACGGCGGCGTCACCGATGTAGTCGTCGATCGAGCCGCGGTAGCGCATCACCGGATCGGCGATCGTTGCAAACAGCCGGCCGAGATATTCCTGCATCCTGAGGTCGCCGTGTTTCTCGGCATAGGCGGTCGAGCCGGCAAGGTCGATGAAAAGGAAGACGCGTTCCTCCTCGATCGGCCTGCGGT
The DNA here is from genome assembly GCF_016919405.1 of Ensifer sp. PDNC004. Lineage (NCBI taxonomy): Bacteria > Pseudomonadati > Pseudomonadota > Alphaproteobacteria > Hyphomicrobiales > Rhizobiaceae > Ensifer > Ensifer sp. PDNC004. Next base: position 1,591,582 of record NZ_CP070353.1, on the reverse strand, counting down.
AGCGGCCGGTGAGCAGGCTCAAAAAGACGTCGCGCCCGAGCAGTTCGCGAACCCTGAGGATGAAGACGAGCGAACCCGAAACGCCGAGCGCGAAGACGAGGACTGTCTTCGACGGCATCATTGCGTCCATCCAGTGGTCCTTCATGACGCCACCCGTCTGCATGAGCAGGCCGGCGGCGGCATAGCCGACGTCGAGAAGCACGAAGTAGATCACCAGCGACGCGACGAAGAAGACCGGCGTGGAAAAGGCATGGATCCGCCGATGCAGGCGCCGAAAAATGATGCGTCGCTCAAACGCGATGATCGGAAGGCACATGAAGAGCGCATAGGTCGCGCCGATCAGGGCGCCTTTGCCGTAGAAAACCCATGCGTAGACCGCACCGGCGCTGGCGATGACCAGCAGCAAGAGAAGTCCTTCGAAAGTCGAAAAGCGCCAACGCATGCAGAAAGCTCCGGTACCGCAAGAGGCGGCATCCGTGTCGGTCGGCGCTGCCCAGCACGCCGGCTCACGTCACCTCGCTTGAAACGATGGTGATTCTGTTCCGCCCGGCCCTTGGCTAGAGCTGGATTCGGGCGGAAACTTGTCTCCGCCCGATCCCTTTTTCAAGCTGACGCGGACGTGATCTCGGCGCCGATTTCCACTGCTTCGATCTTCTTGTCGACGAAGCGCAGGGCGACGTCGCCGTTGATCAGCTTCAGTGCCGTTTCGCCGAAGAGTTCGCGCCGCCAGCCCTTGAGCGCGGCGACATCCGCCTTCTCGCCCTCAGCTGCGATTTTGTCGAGATCATCGCTGTTGGCGATGATCTTCGCGGCGACGCCCTGCTTCTCGGCGATCAGCTTCAAAAGCACCTTCAGCATCTCGCCGGCGGCCGCTGCACCTTCCGGCGCATGGCTCTGGCGTGGAAGCTTCGGCAGATCGGCCTTCGGGATCGCCAGCGCCTCGTTGACGGCCTCGACGACCGCCGTTCCGGCCGTGGAGCGTTCCCAGCCCTTGGGGATGGTCCGGAGCCGTGCGAGTGCTTCCGCATCCTTCGGCTGCTGCTGGGCGATCTCGTAGATGGCATCGTCCTTGAGGATGCGGCCGCGCGGCACGTTGCGGGCGCGCGCTTCGCGCTCGCGCCACGCCGCAACTGTCTTCAGCACGGCGAGCTCGATCGGCTTCTTCACCCGCATCTTCAGCCGCTGCCAGGCGTCATCAGGGTGCAGGTCGTAGGTGTCACGGGCCTCGAGAATGGCCATCTCTTCGGTCAGCCAGAGCGAACGCCCTTCACGCTCGAGTTCTGCCGCCAGGTACTTGTAGATGTCGCGCAGATGCGTGACGTCGGCCAGCGCATAGTCGAGCTGCTTTTCGGTCAGCGGACGGCGGCTCCAGTCGGTAAAGCGCGAGGATTTGTCGATCTGCGTGCCGGTGACGCGGTTGACCAGCTGGTCGTAGGAAACGCTGTCGCCAAAGCCGCAAACCATCGCCGCGACCTGCGTATCGAAGATCGGGTGCGGAATAAGGTTTCCGAGATGGAAGATGATCTCGATGTCCTGACGCGCAGCATGGAACACCTTGATGACCTCAGGGTTGGCCATCAGCGCGAAGAACGGCGCAAGATCGATGCCCTTCGCCATCGGGTCGACGATGACGGCAAGGTCCGGGCTCGCCATCTGGATCAGGCAAAGCTCCGGCCAGAAAGTCGTCTCGCGAAGAAATTCGGTATCAATCGTAATATAATTTGAAAGGGCCAGCTGCTGGCAGGCGGCCTCAAGGTCTGCTGTTGTTTCAATCATCAGATTTAAATCACTGTGGCGAAAATGCGGCTTGGAATTTCGTGTAACTCTTCGCGGCATCTGTCACAATCGAAATCTCAGACGACTTTGAAATAACCCGTCATGCCGGTCTTCTGGTGCTCGATGATATGGCAATGCACGACCCAATCGCCCGGATTGTCCGCCACAAGCGCGACTTCCGCCTGTTCGTCGGGCAAAAGCAGGATCGTATCGGTCGGCGGCGGCAGGAAAGTCCGCTTGTTGGAATTGAGAATGCGGAAGCTCAGGCCGTGCAGATGGATCGGGTGGGCATGCGGCGTCCGGTTGGCGATCTCGAGCACATAGCTCTTGCCAAGCTTCATCTCTTCGATCGGCGCGATCGGATCGGGCGTGTCGCCCGGCCACGGAACCTTGTTGATCGCCCAGAAGGTGTAGCCGAGCGAGCCGCAGATCGAAGGCGTCGCCTTGTGCTCCGCCGTCGCCGTCAGTTCGAGCGGCACGCGGGTGGCGGTGGAGAGGTCGGCTTCCGCGATCGGGTTGGCGGGCAAGGGGGCGACATCCCGAAGGTCGCGCTTGAGCGAGGCACCGGCTGACCGGAAGCGCGCGATCGTCCAGGGATGCGATCCACGCAGGTTGCCGAGCGTGGCCGTCTGGCCTTCGCCATCGGGCATGCGCACGACAAGATCGACGCGCTGGCCGGGCGCAAAATCGTAGCGGTCAAGCGCAAACGGCTTGTCGACCGGGTTGCCGTCCAGCGCAATGACCATTGCGTCCGCGCCCTCAAGGCCGATCGTATAGATGCGGGTGACGTCCGTTGCTGCGATGCGCACGCGCACCAGGCCGCCGGCCGGCGCGTCATAGGTAGGTTCCTGCTGCCAGTTGGCGGTGCGCACCGTGCCGTAGGTGCCGCCGCGAGCCGCATCGCGCGGCTTGAATGCGTCGATGAAGGCGCCGCGCGTGCCGAGCCGCCAGTCGCGCAGGTTGAGCACGATCTCCGCATCGAAGGTCGGGTCGTCAGGGTTCTCGACGACGATCACGCCGGTCAGGCCGGCGCCCATCTGCGTCAGCGTGTTGCAATGCGGGTGGTACCAGAAGGTGCCGGCATCGGGCGGGGTGAACAGATAGTCGAAACGGTCGCCCGGATAGACATAGGGCTGCGTCAGTTCCGGCACGCCATCCATGGCGTTGGCGATGCGCAGTCCATGCCAATGCACGGTCGTCGGCTCGTCGAGCCGGTTGAGGAGGCGGGCGGCATAGGGTTCGCCCTTGCGCATGCGCAGGACCGGCGGCATGGCGCTGCTTGAGGTCTCACCCAAACCGTAGGTCATGACCTTGGGCGTAAGCCCATCCTTGGCGATATGGGCTTCGGTTAGCTGTGCCATCAGGATCTGCGGATCGGGTGCGGCGCCGGCGCGGGCTGCCATGCCGGCACCAAGCGTGAAGGCGCCTCCGAGAGCAGCGGAGCCTTGGAGGAAGGTGCGGCGGCTGATGACGGGCATTTCGGCGATCTCGGCTGCTGTTTGAGGTGTGCCGGTTCTAAACCTGATTATTGTGTTCAGCAATTATCCTGATCGCGCGCATCTTGCCGCAGGTCAGCGGTCCTTGCGCTTGTGGTTGTTGCCGGCGGCGAGCTTGTTGAAGAAGGACGAGGTGCGCAGCAGGTTGCGGAACGGCATCGCCCGCTCGCCGGCCGGTACCGGTGCGCGCGCCGTCATGCGCTGCAGCGTGTAGAGCATGAACAGGAAGAGGATCGCTGCCGTGTAGATGAACAGCGCCTGCGGCCCGAAGATTTCGAGCAGGAAAGATGCAAACAGCGGCCCGATGATCGCGCCGAGCGACCAGAAGAACAGCATGCCGGCGGAGACGAGCGCATGCTGCCCCTCGGCCGCGTGGTCGTTGGCATGGGCCGAGCAGAGCGAATAGAGCGGCATGGCAAAGGCGCCGAAGAGGAAGATGCCGGCAAAGTTCAGCCACTCGTCGTTGCCGGCGCCGAAGGCGAGGAACAGGCCGGCGAGCAGCGAGCCGAAGGTGGCGATCAGGATGATCAGGCGGCGGTCGAACCGATCGGAATAGTGGCCGAGCGGATACTGCAACACGACGCCGCCGATGATGCCGGCGCTCATGAAGGTGGCGATCGCGGTGACCGAAAGGCCGATGCCTTGCGCATAGATCGGCCCGAGAGAGCGGAAGGCGGCGTTGGTCAGGCCGACGACGATGCAGCCGACGGTCGCGAGCGGCGAGATGTTCCAGAGCGCCTTGACGTCGAAGCGGATCGCCTCCGGCGCCACCGGGCTCGATCGGTCGGCAAAGGAGATCGGCACCAGCGACAGCGTCAGCGCCATGGAGATGATGGCGAAGAGCTCGAAGCCGCCAAGCCCGATACCCGGGATGACATACTGCGCCGCCGTCACCGAGCCAAGGTCGACGAGGCGATAGACGGAAAGCGTCCGGGCCCGGTTGGCATTGGTGACACTGGCGTTCAGCCAACTCTCGACCGTTGCAAACAGGCAGGCAAAACAGATGCCGGCCAGAAGCCGCATCAGGAACCACATCAGCGGATTGATGACGAGCACCATCGATATAGCGGCTGCAGACGCGATCGCCGCCATCGCCGAGAAGGTGCGGATATGGCCGATCGAGCGTAGGATGCGGGTGACGTAGACGCAGCCAAGCGCGAAGCCGATATTGTAGCCGGCCCCGATGACGCCGATCAGCGATGTCGAGAAACCTTCTTCCAGTGCGCGAAGCGAGATGAAGGTGCCCTGCAGGCCGTTGCCGCCGATGAGGATGCCTGCGGTGACGAGGAGGGGGATGAGCGGGCGAATCTGAGACATGGGGCAGGCGACATCCGGGAAGGCGGCCACGACTCGGGTGGGATCACTGTCGGGCCTTGCTCATGTGTAGCCCTGCAACTTGGCGCCGGACAGCCCCGAATTGTGACGATTGCCGTTCTTTTCGCGGCATTTCACCCGCCTTCTGTTATAAGCGGTCTTGGACTGGCTCCTGCCTTCGTTTACAACGCACCTCCATCGGGGGCGGCAGCGGGCGCTGCAGCTTGACAAAGGCTGCGCATCATGCGCTTTTCCGCCCGATTTTGACCATGTTGCCGCGCGCTGTGTCCCACGAGCTTGCGCGGCCCTTTGCAATTCCGGGATAAGACGATGCACCGTTACCGCAGCCACACCTGTGCCGCCCTCCGTAAGTCGGATGTCGGTTCCACCGTTCGCCTTTCGGGCTGGGTCCACCGCGTCCGCGACCATGGCGGCCTGCTCTTCATCGACCTGCGTGACCACTACGGTATCACCCAGGTCGTCGCCGATCCCGACAGCCCCGCCTTCAAGGCGGCCGAAACCGTTCGCGGCGAATGGGTCGTGCGCATTGACGGCCTCGTCAAGGCGCGCATGGACGATACCGTCAACAAGGGCATGCCGACCGGCGAAATCGAGCTCTATGCGCAGGAGATCGAGGTTCTCTCGGCCGCCAAGGAACTGCCGCTGCCGGTCTTCGGCGAGCCCGACTATCCGGAAGACGTGCGCCTCAAGTACCGCTTCCTCGATCTGCGCCGCGACACGCTTCACAAGAACATCGTCAAACGCACCCAGATCATCTCGTCGATGCGCCGCCACATGGGCGACGTCGGCTTTACCGAATACACGACCCCGATCCTGACGGCTTCGTCGCCGGAAGGCGCGCGCGACTTCCTCGTGCCGTCGCGTATCCACCCGGGCAGCTTCTACGCCCTGCCGCAGGCGCCGCAGCAGTACAAGCAGCTGCTGATGGTTGCCGGCTTCGACCGCTACTTCCAGATCGCCCCGTGCTTCCGCGATGAAGACCCGCGCGCAGACCGCCTGCCGGGCGAATTCTACCAGCTCGACCTGGAAATGAGCTTCGTCGAGCAGGAAGACGTCTGGTCGACCATGGAGCCGGTCATCCGCGACATCTTCGTCGAATTTGCCGACGGCAAGCCGGTAACCGAGAAGTTCCCGCGCATTCCTTACGACACGGCGATCCGCAAGTACGGCTCCGACAAGCCGGACCTGCGCAACCCGATCGAGATGCAGGCAGTTACCGAACACTTCGCCGGTTCCGGCTTCAAGGTCTTCGCGAACATGATCGCGTCGAACCCGAAGGTCGAAGTCTGGGCGATCCCGGCCAAGACCGGTGGCTCGCGCGCGTTCTGCGACCGCATGAACGCCTGGGCCCAGAGCCAGGGCCAGCCGGGTCTCGGCTACATCTTCTGGCGCAAGGAGGGCGAAAAGCTCGAAGGCGCCGGTCCGCTCGCCAAGAACATCGGCGAAGAGCGCACGGATGCGATCCGCACACAGCTCGGCCTTGACGACGGCGACGCCTGCTTCTTCGTCGCCGGCGATCCCACGAAGTTCTACAAGTTTGCCGGCGAAGCCCGCACACGCGCCGGCGAGGAACTGAACCTCGTCGACCGCGACCGTTACGAATTCTGCTGGATCGTTGACTTCCCGTTCTACGAATGGCTGGAAGACGAAAAGAAGATCGACTTCGCCCACAACCCCTTCTCGATGCCGCAGGGTGGTCTGGAAGCGCTCAACGGCGAAGACCCGCTGTCGATCAAGGCCTACCAGTACGACATGGTCTGCAACGGCTTCGAAATCGCCTCGGGCTCGATCCGTAACCAGCTTCCGGAAGTGATGGTCAAGGCGTTCGAATTGACCGGCAAGTCGCAGCAGGAAGTCGAAGACCAGTTCGGAGGCCTCTACCGCGCGTTCCAGTACGGCGCGCCGCCGCATGGCGGCATGGCCTTCGGCATCGACCGCATCGTCATGCTGCTCGTCGGCGCCAAGAACCTGCGTGAGATCTCCATCTTCCCGATGAACCAGCAGGCGGTCGACCTCCTGATGGGTGCACCGTCCGAAGCGACGCCGGCCCAACTGCGCGAACTGGCGATCCGCCCGATCCCGCAGAAGAAGGACTAAGGTCGAACGGATCTGATCCCAAAAAGAAAGCCCGGCGATCGTCTCGCCGGGCTTTTTCTTTGTCTGCTCCAGATGTCCGTTCAGTGCCTGCCGTAGACGGCGTCGCGAACATCGCGGGTGAACGGCCCCCACATGCCCTCGAAGGTCGTGTTGGTCATGGCGACGACGGTAATCTTCTCGACCGGATCGACGAACCAGTTGTGACCGTAGGCGCCGCCCCACTGGATCGTGCCCTTCGATTGCGGCGTGGCGCCAGCCTTGGGATCGACGAGCACGGCCCAGCCATAGCCGAAGCCCCAGCCGGGCCCTTGCGTCTGAGCCTCAGGCCCGGTCTGATCCTGCATCATCGTCCTCACCGTCTCTGCCGACAGGATAGGGCTGCCGCCCTTGCGGATAGCTTCGAGGAAGGTCAGCACATCCTTGGCCGTCCCCGCCATGCCGGCCCCACCCGAGGGGAATTGCTTGGCGTCGAGGATGCGGTCCGGCGAGAACGTCAGTTTGCCTTCGCCGATCGGCACGGCGACGCTTCCCTCCATGCGCTTCGGCTCGGGCGAACCGTCGAAATAGGCGGCGGTCAATCTCTCCGACGGCTTTGTCGAGAAACCGGCGTCGGTCAGCGACAGCGGGGCGACGACGAGTTCATTGACTGCCTTGTCTAGCGTCTTGCCGGTTGCCTTCTCGATGACGCTACCAAGCACGTCGATCGCCAGCGAATAGCGAAAGGCCTTGCCCGGTTCGGATGCGAGCGGGACGCTGGCGAGACGCTTGAGGTTTTCGTCGAGCGAGAGATCGGTGAGATCGAGACCGTCGGAAACGCCGGCCTTGGCATAGCTGCCGCCGGGCGGCTGGAAGAAGCCGTATTCCAGCCCTGCCGTATGGTTGAGCAGATGGCGGACGAGGATCGTCGCCGTCTTGCCGTCAAAGGTCGGCATGAAGTCGGGAAGCCATTTGCTGACCGGATCGTCGAGCGTGATCCGACCCTCTTCGACAAGGCGCATGGCCGCCGCCGTCACGAAAGGTTTCGTGACCGAGGCAAAGCGGAAAATGTCGTCCTCCTTCATCGCGCGGCCGGCCTCCCGGTCGGCGAGCCCCGCGGCGCGCGAATAGACAAGTTGCCCGTCGCGGGCGACGAGGACCACGGCGCCGACGATGCGCTTGTCGGCGATCGCCTGATCGATGACCGGGTCGAGCCGTGCGCTCAGCGATGTGTTTTGATTGTCGGCCAGTGCAGGGGAGGCGACCAGCAAAGCGAGCAGTGTGGCGGCTTTCAGATGGAGACTCATTGGACAAATCCCTCTATAATCACAATGACCATTCCTGAATACGGCAGGTGTTGAGAGAATTCTAGAGTGACCATTGTGGAAAATGATGCGACTTTGGTATCGCCTTCGCGCCGCCGCGGGCGACCGCGCGCTTTCGATCGCGACGTGGCACTGGCCGCTGCCGGCGAAACCTTCTGGCGGCTTGGCTACGAAGGCGCGTCGATCGCCGATCTCACGGCCGCCATGGGGATCACGCCGCAGAGCCTCTACGCGGCCTTCACCTCAAAGGCGGATCTCTATCGCGAGGCGCTCGAACAATATCGGCGCGAGGATGGGGCGGCCGCCGGCCGCAATCTTGCCGGCAAAGGGCACGTGGTCGAGGTGATCGGCAAGTTGCTGCGCGCGTCGGCCCATGAGTTTACCCGCCCCGGGCGCCCGAAAGGCTGCATGATCTCGACCGCGGTGCTCACCTGCGCCGTTGAGAACCAGGCGATCGCAAGCCACGTCTCGGCCCTGCGCAGCGAAACGCTGGCGCTGCTGGAGGCGCGCTTCCGGCAGGGCATAACGGATGGAGAACTGCGCGCGGACACCGATGCCGGCGGCCTCGCGCGCTTCGTCGGCGCCATCCTTCAGGGCATGACGGTCCAGGCGCAAGACGGCGCCGGCGAAGCGGACCTGCTGCCGATCGCTGAGCTTGCCATTGCCGAGGTCGGGCGCTACCGACAGCCGTCCGGCTAGGCGGCCGACCGCCGGGTGCGGGTCAGAAATCCATGCCCGGGCCGGGCGCTGGCGTGGGTCCGTTCTTCTTCGGTTTTTCGGCGACCATGGCTTCGGTGGTCACAAGCAGGCCGGCGACGGATGCCGCGTCCTGCAGCGCCGCCCGCACGACTTTTGCCGGATCGATGACGCCCATGCGGTAGAGATCGCCATATTCCCCGGTCTGCGCGTTCCAGCCCTGGGCGAAGTCGCTCATCTCCCGAAGTTTGCCGACGATGACCGAGCCCTCTGCGCCGGCGTTTTCGGCAATCTGGCGCACCGGCGCTTCAAGCGCCCGCCGCACGATCTCGACGCCGACGCGTTGGTCGTCGTTTTCGGGCTTGAGCCCATCGAGGGCGTGCACGACCCGGAGCAGTGCGACGCCGCCGCCGGGCAGAATGCCTTCCTCCACCGCGGCCCGTGTCGCATGCAGCGCATCGTCGACCCGGTCCTTCTTTTCTTTCACTTCCACTTCTGTCGAGCCGCCCACCCGGATCACCGCGACGCCGCCGGCAAGCTTGGCCAGCCGTTCCTGCAGTTTCTCGCGGTCGTAGTCGGAGGTCGTTTCCTCGATCTGCGCCTTGATCTGGCCGACACGCCCGTCGATATCCGTCTTGGTGCCGGCGCCGTCGACGATGGTGGTGTCTTCCTTCTCGACCATCACCCGCTTGGCCCGCCCGAGATTGGCGAGCGTCACGTTCTCGAGCTTGATGCCGAGGTCTTCGGAGATGACTGTTCCGCCCGTCAGGATGGCGATGTCTTCGAGCATCGCCTTGCGCCGGTCGCCGAAGCCCGGGGCCTTGACGGCGGCGATCTTCAGCCCGCCGCGCAGCTTGTTGACGACCAGCGTCGCCAGCGCCTCGCCTTCCACATCCTCGGCGATGATCAACAGCGGCCGGCTTGCCTGGATCACCGCTTCGAGGATCGGGATCATCGCCTGCAGATTGGAAAGTTTCTTTTCGTGAATGAGGATGTAGGGGTCTTCGAATTCGACCCGCATCTTCTCCTGGTCGGTGACGAAATAGGGGGAGAGATAGCCGCGGTCGAATTGCATGCCTTCGACGATCTCCAGCTCGATTTCCGCGGTTTTTGCCTCCTCGACCGTGATCACGCCTTCGTTGCCGACACGCTCCATGGCCTTAGCCAGATAGCTTCCGATTTCGGCGTCGCCGTTAGCCGAGATTGTGCCCACTTGTGCGATCTCCTCATTGTTGGAAATCTTGCGCGCGTGGGTCTTCAGTTTCGCGACGATCGCATCGACGGCGAGATCGATGCCGCGTTTCAGGTCCATCGGATTCATGCCGGACGCGATGGCCTTGACGCCTTCCTTGACGATGGCCTGCGCGAGCACGGTGGCCGTCGTCGTGCCGTCGCCGGCCACGTCGCTGGTGCGCGACGCGACCTCCCGCAACATCTGTGCGCCCATGTTCTCGAACTTGTCGTCGAGCTCGATTTCCTTGGCGACCGACACGCCGTCTTTGGTGATGCGCGGCGCGCCGAAGGCGCGTTCGATGACGACGTTGCGTCCCTTCGGGCCGAGCGTGACCTTGACCGCATCGGCGAGAATGTCGACGCCGCGCAGCATCCGATCGCGGGCATCGCTACTGAATCTGACTTCCTTGGCAGCCATTGTGGACCTCCCTCAACATGAACATATGGCCTCACGCACCCAGCCGTCCGGCAGGCGGCTTGCAATCGGACTTACCCGGCAAGTAGTTGTCTTCGACTACAGTTCGAAATTCCGCTCTTCTTCGTTGTCCGGGGTCAAGATGTCGATCAGCGCCGCAACGCGGCCGGCCGGCAGATGGCGGCCTTCCCCGATCAGCGCTTCATCGTTGTTGACCCAGGCGATCGCCTCTGCAAGCTCGCCGGCCGTTGCGCCGGTCGCAAGCAGTTCGGCCATCAGCGTCTCATCGACCGGTCCAAGGATGGCTGTAATGTCCGCCTGCTTCAGTCCCATGGCTATCTCCTTCCGTTTTATCGGTCAGGAACAGGGAATTCGGTCCTTGGCGGGATAAATAGGCCAGACCCGGCCGGCATCAAGCGGCGATCGCAAGGCCGACATGTGGGCGCACCAAAAAGCACGAGCAAGCTTCACTGCGGCCGAAGCGCGTTGTCGAGGAAGTACCATTGGTCGAGATGTGCGCGAACGACCGGCTCGATCGTGTCGTTTAGCAGCTGCATGTCGTCCAGCAGCCGGGCATTGGGGTGCGCGTCCTCCGGCAGCCTTATCGGCGGCAAGGCCGTGCATTCGAAGCGGAAGTCGTCGGTGCGAAGGCCGTACCAGGGGCAGATCGTGGCGCCCGTCATGCGCGCCAGTCGTATGGCGATCGCGATGTTGCCTTCCTGATGCGGCCGGCGGCCGAAGAACGGCCCGCGGATCATGCCGCCAAACCCTTCGTCGCAGAAGATGCTGACAACGCCGCCGCCTTTCAGAACCTTCAGCGCTGGCCGGATTCCGTCCATTCCCGGAGGCAGAAACTGCAGGCCGGCCTTGCTGCGCACCCGGCCGGCGATCCATGCCTTGGCCCGGCCCTTGGGTGGCACGTAGAAGGCATGCGGCTGGAGGCCAAGCTTGCGGAATGCGATCGTGCCCACTTCCCAGTTACCGAGATGCAGGCCGACGAGAATGACCGGGCCGTGGTTCGCCGCCTCACGGATGGGCGCAAGGCCATCGGTCTTCAGCCGCTCCGGCCGTCGCTGCAATCGGTTGACGACGGAGAACTCCGTCATCAAGCGCCCTTGGGCCCGGCAGTTTTCGTGGAACAGTGCCTCGCGCTGCTGGGCGTCAAGGTCCGGCCGCAACTGTTCGATGGTTTCGCGGGCGCGGCGCGTTGCCACCTTGTGGAAGCGTGGGACCATGAAGAAGCCGAGCGCTGCCCCGAGCCTGGAGCAGGCGTCCATCGGCAGCAGTTTCATGCCGAAATGGGCGACGATGTTGGCGACGTTCCAGATGTTGTCGGTGATCCAATAGCGCCGGAAGGCCCGCGCCCTGTCGCCACCCGCCAGGGCATCGGCGAGCCGCGGGGCGCTTTCCTCGGCGAAGATCCATGCCCTGCGCTTGCCGATGGGCTGCGCCGCGTGCGGATCATCCGGCGCCATGCGACGGGGCCTCTCGCTTGTGCAAGGTAACTGGCAGGCCATTTTTCGGCCTGAGCGTCAGGCGGCAGATCGGCTCGACCGCATGACGCTGGCTCACACGAACCCGGTATCGCTGTGCGATGATCGCCAGGCACAGGATCGCTTCGGTCAGGCCGAAATGCAGGCCGGGGCAGACGCGTGGTCCGCTGGCAAAGGGGATGAAGCTGTAGGGCGTCGGGCGGCGGCCTTCTGTGAACCGCTCCGGATGGAAGTGGTGTGGATCCTTGAACAGGCTTTCTGTCCGGTGAAGGAGCCACGGCACGATCAAGACGAGCGAGCCCGGCTCGGCGGCAACGTCGCCGATCATGTCCGCCTCGCGGGTCTGTCGCGCCAGGATCGGCACCGGTGGATAAAGGCGAAGCGTTTCTTCGATGACCGCGCGGCACCATTCGAGCTGCGGCACGTCGTCGATCGTCGGTGTCCGGTCGCCGCAGACCCTGGCGATTTCGTCGTGCACGGCCTTCTCGACCCAGCCGGCTTTCGAAAGCAGATACCAGGTCCAGGTCAGCGTCGCCGCCGTCGTCTCGTGCCCGGCCATGAAGATGGTTGCGGCCTCGTTGCGCAAGGCGACGACATCGAGTTTCAGTTCCGGGTTTCGTTGCTGGCGGCGGATCAGCAGCTCGACCATCGAATTGTGGTCGCCGCGTCCGGCCAGGTGATCCTCCACCACCTTGTCGATGGTTGCGTGGATGCGCTTGACCGAACGACGCAGGCTCGGCGTGCGCAGCACCGGCAGGCCATCGTCGAAGCCGAGGAAGTAGCCGATGTTGATGGAATCGACCAGCGACTGGTAGCTGGTGAAGCCCTCGGTCACGGCCGCGGCACTGTCGTCGCCGAGCTGGTTGCCGAAGACGCTGCGCGCGATGATCTCGGCGGTCAGTCCGGCCATTTCGTGCAGAGCGTTGACCTCGGCGCCATCGGGCATGCGGTTCCAGCGCTCGACCAGTTCGCTGGTCGTATTTTCCATGACCGGCCCGAAGGAGGGGACCCGTTTGGCGTGGACGATGTCTGCCACCAGCGGCCGGCGCTGCTTCCAGGTGTCCCCGTCCGAAATGAACAGCCCGTCGCCCAGCAGGAATTCGAGTGCCCGGCGCATCTGCGGGCTCTTGCGTTCGAAGTTTTCGTGGCGCTTGACGACGACCTGGCGGATCAGGTCGGGCGAATTGACGACGATGATCTGCCGCCCGAGGATCTTGGTCTGCGAGACCGTTTCGGTATAGTCGCTCGCCCTCCAGATCGACAGGAAATCCGTCCGCGCCTGAAGCAGCAGCCGCAGCGGCTTACCCGGCGGGCCTGTGTAGTAATCGGCTCGGACGGGGGCGAATTTCCCCTCCAGCAATTCTTCGGTGAAATTTACAGACTGCTGGAGCCAGGCGAGCATTTACGTCCGATCTGCCGTAACGTGGAGACGATATTCGGGCATGTATTTGTATATTTTGCACAAAGTCCGAGACGTCCCGGTCGAGGCCTAAATGCTCTCAAGTTCGCTGGAAGTCGGACTCTGAATTGCCTGAGGGTGGCATGCACGATTTCAATGAAAAACGCCATCGCCTTACGGTGAAAATTTCTTGGTGCGAGCAATAGCCGACCAGGAAGAAGCGTGCCCCGCAACCGGTGCGCGCTCCACAAGGGCGCCCGACGTGATCCGACTGTGCGGTTCGCAAGTAAAGGCGGAGCTTGTTTTTTCAGGAGAGGGCGGCGGCGCGGGCTTCGGCTGGCGAAGTCCGCCGAGTGAATGCCGTGGGCCGCATGGGAAGCGGGGCGCGGCGCCATCAAACCTTGCGCGCCTGTCTCGGCGCGCAAGGCTGGTCGTCATCTTGGTCTCTTCTGGGCTCGGCTGAGGCCGGGAGAGACCTGAACGATTAGTCGTTCGCCGTTACCTTGACGCCGAGCACCGACGGGATGGTGTTCGGCGCGCCCATGGCGGCACCCATGATCATCGGGAACGGAACCGGCTTTTCCGGAGCGGCGCTGATCGTCAGGCTCTTCGGGCCGTCGAGATAGGCGTTGACGGCGGCCGACACCTGGTTCTGCAGTTCCGGCACGTTGAGCTGCGCCATCATGATCGGAACCAGGCCCTTCAGCGACTGCGCCATCTGCTCGCCGGAAACACCCTGCTGCGAACCGGCATAGTCGAGCGCCTTGTTGGTGATCGAGGCGTCGTCGAAGCGGATTTCGGCGCTGTTGAAGGTCAGCTGCTGCATGAGGCCCATCATGGCGAGACCCATGGCCTGGTTGGCCTCTTCCTTGTTCGGGTTGGCTTCGGCAGCCTTCATCGCTTCCTGCATCGACTTGACGAAGGCAAGCGTGTAGCCGGAGATGTCGAGAGCGAAGTTCAGCCGGCCGACATTCTTGAAGTCGAGGGCATACTCTTCGAGTGCGACATTGCCGCTTTCGACTTCCCAGCTGCCCTTCATCGTCAGGGCGCCGTCGATGGTGGTGAGGCCGAGCTTTTCGATCGCCTCCTTGCTCTTGGCGTCTTCGACCGACGATAGGTCGGCCTTGATGCCGGACGCAGTGGCGTCGAAGTCGAAGCCGGCGTCATTTTCCTGGCGCGCGAGGTTGGCTTCGGTGCTTTCGAGCGAGAAGACTTCCTTGCCCTTGGAGCTGACGGCGATCGGGCCGGTGCTGGCGCTTTCATAGAGAAGGATGTCGTTGATCGTTCCGCCGGTCGCATTGGCCGGGATCGTCAGGCCGGAGAGCAGGATGTCCTTGACCGAAATGGCACCCTCGTCCTGGCTGACATTAACGTCGGGGAACGAAACGGTTTCGGCGTAGTAGCCGCCGCCTTCGGTTTCCTCGACGCCTTCGAAGGTCAGGTCCCCGATCTTCAGGTCCACCGCTTCGCCCGGCTGGCTTGCGACCTTGAGCTTCACGCCGGTCACCGTCACCTTGTCGCCGTCGACTTCGGCCTTGTCATAGGTGAGCGAGGTGCCGTTCGCGTTCGTCGCTGCGTCGAGCTTCTTCATCAGATCGGCGCCATCGAGCGCGAAGGCCGGGCCGGTAAGCGTGAGGAGCGCGGCGCTCGCCATCATCAGGCGGATCTTGCGCGTGTGCATCATTTCGAGTTCCTTCGTGAAAATCTTTGATTGTGTAGCTGTTTAAGAAGATAAGGCGTCGCTGATCTGGTTCCCTTGGCGAGGGGCTTCAACTGTAGGCGCTTGGCAGCATTCGTCTTTATCGGCGGCGCGCTGCCGCCATTTCCATCTGCCAATGCGCGTCCTGCGTCTCCCTTGCAAATCGTCCAAATCAACTCCAGCCGAAGCTATTACGAAACAGGGCGAAATTATATTCGCTTGGGCGAACCGCACATGTTCCTGCTCGGGCATGCTTTCCGGGACGTTACCTGGCGGCAGCCTCCGACGCATAGCGGCGCGACCGTTGCACGAACATTGCGCCGGGGCAAGCGGATCGGTGCGCGGGCCGGTTATTTGAGGCGCGGGGGTTCTCCACAAGCGCAAGCCCTGAAAACCTTGCCGTTCCGGGTTTGTTGCGCTAGCAAGAACCTATGGGACAAAGCCTCAATCCCCCGTCAGGCGGGGACGATCACATTCAGCCGGTTGACCTCAAGGCGGCGCTGGAAGAGCGTTACCTCGCCTATGCCTTGTCGACCATCATGCACCGCGCGCTTCCGGACGTTCGCGACGGGTTGAAGCCCGTGCACCGTCGCATCGTGCATGCGATGAGCGAGATGGGGCTGCGCCCCAACTCCTCGTTCAAGAAATGCGCGCGTATCGTCGGCGACGTGATGGGTAAGTTCCATCCGCACGGCGACGCGTCGATCTATGACGCGCTGGTGCGCCTGTCGCAGGAATTTGCGATCCGCTATCCGCTGGTCGACGGCCAGGGCAACTTCGGCAACATCGACGGCGATAACGCCGCGGCGATGCGCTACACCGAAGCCAAGATGACGGACGTCTGCTCGCTGCTTCTGGAAGGCATCGACCAGGACGCGGTGGATTTTCGCCCGACCTACAACGAGGAAGACCAGGAGCCGACCGTGCTCCCCGGCGCCTTCCCGAACCTTCTCGCCAACGGCGCGACGGGCATCGCCGTCGGCATGGCCACCTCGATCCCGCCGCACAACGCGCATGAACTGTGCGACGCGGCGCTGCATCTCATCCGTCATCCCGAGGCGACCGTCGAGGATCTGCTTTACGACCCGGCCAACCCGCAAAAGGGCGGCATCGAAGGGCCCGACTTCCCGACTGGCGGCGTGATCGTCGAGGGCCGGGAAAGCATGGCCGAGTCCTACCGCACCGGGCGTGGCGGTTTCCGCGTCCGTGCCCGCTGGGCGCAGGAAGAGCTTGGGCGCGGCGGCTACCAGATCGTCGTCACCGAGATCCCGTACCAGGTGCAGAAGTCGCGCCTGATCGAAAAGATTGCCGAGCTGCTGATCGCCCGCAAGCTGCCGCTGCTCGAAGACATTCGTGACGAATCGGCCGAAGACATCCGCATCGTCCTCGTGCCGAAGAGCCGTTCGGTCGATGCCGGCATCCTGATGGAATCGCTGTTCAAGCTGACCGAGCTCGAAAGCCGCATTCCGCTCAACATGAACGTGCTGTCCATGGGCCGCGTGCCGCGGGTCATGGCGCTGAACGAAGTGCTGTCGGAATGGCTGGCGCATCGCCGCGAAGTGCTGCAGCGCCGCTCGCGCCATCGTCTGGCCGCGATCGACCGCCGGCTCGAAATCCTCGGCGGCTACCTCGTCGCCTACCTGAACATCGATGAAGTCATTCGCATCATCCGCGAAGAGGATGAGCCGAAGACGGTCATGATGGAGCGGTTCTCGCTCACCGATCTCCAGGCCGAATCGATCCTCAATATGCGCCTGCGCTCCTTGCGCAAGCTCGAGGAGTTCGAGATCCGCACCGAGTTCGATGCGCTCTCGAAGGAAAAGGCCGAGATCGAGGCACTGCTCGCCTCCGACGAAAAGCAATGGCAGACCGTCGCCTGGGAAATCGGCGAAGTCAAAAAGAAGTTTGCCAAGGCGACCGAGATCGGCAAGCGCCGCAGCACCTTTGCCGATGCGCCGGAAGCCGACGTCGAAGCGATCCAGCAGGCGATGATCGAGAAGGAACCGATCACCGTCGTCATCTCTGAGAAGGGCTGGATCCGTGCGCTGAAGGGTCACATCTCCGACACGTCGTCACTCCAGTTCAAGGAGGGCGATGCGCTGAAGGTGGCGTTCCCGGCGCAGACGACCGACAAGATCCTCGTCTTCACGACAGGCGGCAAGGTCTATACGCTCGGCGGTGACAAGCTGCCCGGCGGTCGCGGCCATGGCGAGCCGCTGCGCATCATCGTCGACATGGAGACCGACCAGGACGTTCTGACGGCCTTCGTTCACGATCCGGCGCGCAAGCTGATCGTCGCCTCGGTTGCCGGTAACGGCTTCGTCGTCACCGAAAGCGATATCGTCGCCAATACCCGCAAGGGCAAGCAGGTGATGAACGTCTCGGGCAGCGACGAAGCGAAGCTGGTCGTTCCGGTCAAGGGCGATCACGTTGCCGTCGTCGGCGAAAACCGCAAGCTGGTCGTCTTCCCGCTCGTGCAGATCCCCGAGATGGCACGCGGCAAGGGCGTGCGGCTGCAGCGCTACAAGGATGGCGGCATCTCCGACATCCGCTGCTTCACGATCGCCGACGGTCTCGTCTGGGAAGACAGCGCCGGCCGGGTCTTTACCAAGACCAAGGACGAACTGATCGAATGGCAGGGCGACCGCGCCTCTGCCGGCCGCGTCGTTCCGAAGGGCTTCCCGCGCAGCGGCAAGTTTAGCGGCTGACCACGAAAACGAGAGCCGGGCGGTCTAACGACCGCGTGGCTTCTGTTTCGTTCTGGCGCAGTTTGGCGCGCGCTCTTAAATCATTGGAAATCCAAATGAAACGCAAGCGCAACTGGCGCTTGTAAGCCAGAAGGCTATAATGGATCACTGCGCATCCAACAGGGATGACAGCGATGCCGAATGCCACAACCCTTGATGACGTCCTGCTGGCGCTTGCCCACCCGGTTCGCCGCCGCACGTTCGAGATCCTCTTTGCCGGCGAGGCGCGCGTCGCCGACATAGCTGTGGCTGTCGCAGTAACCGGCGAAGAGTTGGAAACGCACATAACGCTTCTGGAGGCCGCGGGCCTTGTCACCCGCCTCCGGCGGCGCGACGGTGACGCCTTGATCGGCAATCCGGCACCGCTCAGCGTCGCGGCCACCTGGATCAACACCAACCGCGAACTGTGGGTCATGCGCGTGGAGATGCCCGGCGTCCGCCCGGCTTCGCTCGGACAGCCGCAGGAACCGCTGCCGGTACGCGATCGGAGCGTCGATCACAAGCAGCGTCGTCCGCGGCCGAGCGGTCAGCGCGACGACAAGTCTTAAACAGTAGTGCTATTCGGCGCAGGAAACGGCCGCTTTCAGCGACCGGCTGCGCATCTGCCAGAGCGAATGGCCGATCAGCGCGAAGATGAGGATCGAACCGCCGATCAGCGTCTGTGTTGTCGGTGTTTCGGCAAAGACCATCCACACCCAGATCGGCGCGAGAATGGTCTCGAGCAGATAGAACATGCCCACTTCCGGGGCTGAAAGATAACGTGGGCCGGTCGCAAGGCAGAAGAAGGCGAGCGGGATCATCACCAGGCCGTTGAAGAGGATGTAGCTGGGGGCCGCGATCGTGAAGCCGCCGGCCGGCAGCATCAGGAGCGCGACGGCTGCCGGAAAGATCGCCGTCACCAGCGGCACCAGCGCCATGTCGCGCTTGCTTGCGCGGCTGATCGTGATCGCGCTTGCCAGCAGAAATGCGGAGGATGCCGCCATGGCGTCGCCAAAGAGGTGGCCGCTTTCCAGCCCGTCCTGGACGATCAGCCCGACGCCGAGCACCATCACCAGCATGGTCACGAGCGTCGCATTCGATGGCCTCTCCTTCAGGAAGATCCAGGAGAGGATGGCGGCGAACATCGAGGTGAAGGCGAGGATGAAGACCACATTTGCCGTCGAGGTGTTGAAGACGGCGAGCAGGAACGTGCAGGAATTGATGCCGTAGAAGATGCCGACCAGGAGCCCGGCCTTGCCGGGCATCAGCGAAATCTTCCGGCCCAGCACGCGGCTGAGCACGAACCAGGCGCCCAGCGCGATCACGAAGGTCGACAGGCTGCGCACGGCAAGCAGCGACCAGACGTCGCCGCCGGCGGACCGGATGAGCGGAATGTCGAAGGAGAGGGCGAGGCCGCCGAGGCCGGTGATGGCAAGGCCGCGCCGGTGCACCGCGGCATCGGAAGATGAACTCAATTTCTAACCCGTTTTCGTAGGAGCGGCTTCCAGGGTGGTGTCTCCGCCTTCATAGCGCTCCCAGCCACGGGCCATAAGGTGCTCTTGCGGCAGAAACTTTGTTTTATACCCCATCTTGCGCGAGCCTTTGACCCAATAGCCAAGATAGACATGGGGAAGGCCGCGCTCCCGGGCGCGGCGAATGTGATCGAGAATCATGAAGGTGCCGAGCGAGCGCTCTTCCTGCGCCGGGTCGAAGAAGGAGTAGACCATCGACAGCCCGTCGCCCATGCGGTCGGTCAGTGCCGCTGCGATCAGCGGCCCGCGCGCCTTCTCGCTGATGCCGTCGCCTTCGACCCTCAGGCGATACTCGATGATCTTGGTGTGCACATGGGTGTCCTCGACCATCATCGCATAGTCGAGCACCGACATGTCCGACATGCCGCCCTTCTGGTGGCGTCGGTCGAGGTAACGGCGGAAGAGGTTGTACTGTTCGCTCGACGGCTCGGCCGCATACTCCGCAGAGATCACGTCGTGGTTGGCGGCAAGCACCCGGCGCATGGAGCGGGTGGACTTGAACTCGTTGGCGAGGATGCGCACCGAAATACAGGCGCGACAGGTTTCGCAGGCAGGACGGTAAGCAATGTTCTGCGAGCGGCGGAAGCCGCCTTGCGTCAGGAGATCGTTGAGCTCGGGCGCGCGCTCACCCACCATGTGGGTGAAGACCTTCCGCTCCATCTCGTTCGGCAGATAAGGGCAGGCTGCCGGTGCAGTCAGGTAAAATTGCGGAGACGGTGCGGTCTGTGTGTTCATCGAGTGCGGAGGTCACTCTTCGCGCTGTGGTTCATGACAGTAGCATGGCGCAAGAATGGAAAACGTCAACTCACTCGTTTGCCGCTTCCGTCTGCGCCTGCCGATATTTTAGGTGTGACCACAATAGGTGTCAGCGGTAAGGCGGAAGACGCCGCCTTACGCTTTCAGCTCGGTTGCCTGCGCCGGTTTCAATACATGTCGCGGCGCACCGTGACGGTGCCGATCAGCAGGTCGTGCAACAGGCGGCTGCGGTCGGTGAAAAGACCGATCAGCAGGATCAGCGGCGTCAACAGCGCGTTGGCGATCCAGAAGATGACGAGGTGGACGATCGCCGTCAGGAAGTCCATCGGGCGCCCGTCGGTTCTGGCAATCGCCAGGCCCATCACGCGCATGCCGGGAGAGGCCTGTTCGCGGCCACCGACCGTCAGGCCGAAATAGAGCATGGCGACGATCGCAAAGAGCGCCGGATACAGCATGAAGCCGAGGCCGAGCGTCAGGATGCCGAGGAAGAAGACGACGACCGCCGCAGGGATCCACAGAAGCGCGATGATCGCGTAATCGATCAGAAAGGCAAAGACGCGTCGCGACAGCACGCCCTGATAGGCGCGCCAGTCATTGCTCGGCAGCCTCAGTTCTTCGTTGTGCATGGTCATCGGTCAAAAGCCTCGTTTGGTTGCAGCAAGGATATGGGATGGCATTCCCTGCAAAACAAGGATCTGGGCCCGGATCAAGCGGAGCGTTTCAGCGGCCTTTGGCAAGGATGCGGGCCACTTCGACGGCGAAGTAGCTGAGGATGCCGTCGCAGCCGGCCCGTTTGAAGGCGAGCAGCGTTTCGAGCATCACCTTCTCGCCGTCGATCCAGCCGTTGGCAGCCGCGGCCTTCACCTGCGAGTACTCGCCGGACACCTGATAGGCGAAGACCGGCAGGCCGAAGGCTTCCTTCATCCGCCAGCAGATGTCGAGATAGGGAAGGCCTGGCTTTACCATCAGCATGTCGGCGCCTTCCTCGACGTCGAGGGCAGCGTCGCGGATCGCTTCGGTGCCGTTGGCCGGGTCGATGTAATAGGTCTTCTTGTCGCCTTTCAGAAGGCCGCCGGTGCCGATCGCCTCGCGATAGGGACCGTAGAAGCCGGAAGCGAACTTGGTCGCATAGGACATGATGCCGACATTCTGGTGGCCGCTCGCGTCGAGCGCCTGGCGGATGGCGCCGATGCGTCCGTCCATCATGTCGGAAGGAGCGATGATATCTGAGCCGGCATCCGCCTGGGCAACGGCCGCCTTTGCGATCGTCTCGACCGTCTCGTCGTTGACGATCTCGCCATTGCGCAGGATGCCGTCATGGCCATGGCTGGTGAAGGGGTCGAGCGCGACATCTGTAATGATGCCGATCTCGGGCACGGCTTTCTTGAAAGCGCGCGTCGCCTGGTTGATCAGGTTGTCGGCGGCAAGGCTGTTGGAGCCGGTATCGTCGCGCAGCGACAGGTCGATGTTGGGGAAGGTGGCGATCGCCGGAATGCCGAGATCGGCCGCTTCCTTCACCGCCTCGACCGCCTTGTCGATGCTCATCCGGTTGACCCCCGGCATCGCATCGATCGGCTGGACGATATTGCTTCCCGGCACGATGAAGATCGGCCAGATCAGGTCGTCGACGGTCAGGCGGTTTTCCTGCACCAGCCGGCGCGTCCAGTCGGCCTTGCGGTTGCGGCGCATGCGGCGGTGGCCGGTAACCCTGTCCACAAGATTTGTCCTGTCGTTCATCGCGCCGCGCCTTTCCCGTGAAAATCGTCGATAGGCAAGCGCTTTATCATGGGCTGGCCGTCATTGGGAACCGCGCGGCCGGCCAACGGGCTGCGGCATTTCTTCCCTTTAAGGGTGGCCGCGGGGGAGGGGAGGCCGTGATGCCGCTGGCGGATGGCAAAGACCCGCCCTATCTTGCCGCCCATGCTTCATGATTCTGCCCATGTGCCGAAACCGTCGCTGACCGAGATCCTCTTCGGTCTCTTCCTGCGTCTGGTCTCCGCTTCATGTATCTGGTTCGCGCTGAACTACTGGGCCATGCTGATCGGCTTTTCCCATGGCGGCGCCGGGCGCTTCGATCTCCTGACGCCGGAGTGGCGGGCGGCCGCAACCGCACTTGCCGTGATCTATCCGGTGGCTGCCCTCGGCCTGTGGCTGCTGGTCTCCTGGGGGCCGGTCGTCTGGGTGGTTGCGGCAGCGATCGAGATCGTGATGTACGAGTTCTATCCGGCCAGTTTCGGCACCCGTCCGCTGCTGGTCGTGCTGCACGCGGCGGTCGCCGTTACCTTCGTTCTTTTCCGCGCGGCGATCTTCTATCAGCGCTGGCGGCTTGCCAGGCAGGTAAGAGTTGATTCACCCTGAGACAGGGTCGCCAAATGGCAAGCTCTTGTTAAGGCTGCGGTTTAAGTAGAATTTTAGACGTATTCGATAGGGTCTCACTCAAGGCGGGAAGACAAACAGACACCGCCAAACAAAACAGTGAGGCAGTCAAATGAACACCAAGATGAAGCCGCAGGCAGTTCAGGCCAGAGACCCCCAGGAAGAAACCATCCGCGGTCTCTACATGGAATCCCTTCACCTCGTCGAGCGTCTGCACCGCCGCCTGCTCGACGTCATCAAGGACGAGTTCGACCGCGAAGGTCGCAGCGACGTCAACGCCGTTCAGGCTCTGTTGCTCTTCAACATCGGCAACTCGGAACTGACCGCCGGCGAACTTCGCTCCCGCGGCTACTACCTCGGCTCGAACGTCTCCTACAACGTCAAGAAGCTCGTCGACCTCGGCCTGATCAACCATCAGCGCTCCCGCGTCGACCGTCGCTCGGTCCGCATCAGCCTGACGGAAGACGGCCAGGAAATCGCCGAAACCGTCGCCAAGCTTTACGAGCGCCACATCGGCTCGATCCAGAAGGTCGGCGGCATCGGTTCGGACGAGTTCACCCAGATGAACAAGCTCTTGCAGCGCCTCGATCGCTTCTGGAACGACTCGATCATGTACCGCCTCTGATCAAGGCAAACCTCCAGTTCAAGGGTCGGGCGCAATCCCTGCGTGTCCGACCTTTGCCATTTACGGCACCCTGTCCTGTTGCCGAAAAGCTGCACAGCTGCGGCACGCTTTCCGCGCCTTCGCGCGATTTTTCAAGCCAAAAACATTAGCAAATCAGAATGTTGCCGTTTCCACTTCGGCTGCAGCCCCGTCGCGTCCAGCGAAAAGCAAAAGGCATGCCATGTCGCGGTTCAGCCTCGCCGAGACACGAATTGGCCATATTGCTATGACAGCGACGACGACATGCGGTAGGTGCGGCCACATGTTTTCTGGTGTGTGGATTCGTTTCGCGTTTCGCCTGCCGGATGAGGGTCCTCACTCGCGGCATCGTGAAATCTTGTGAGGGCAGGGTGGCTCGTTGGTTGACCTTTGTTAACCACGATCGTGTTAGGGCTGCGGCAACGTGCGTGTCAGCGCATAGGGCGTGTGCCAACGCATTGGGATGGTAGGATTATGTCGAAAAAGAATGGAATTGATGCATTCTCGCGCCGCGCCTTCTTGCGCTCGGCAGCAACCTTCGGCGCCGTGGCAGTCGCCGGCGCGGCAAGCGCACAGGACGCCCTGAACGAGATCATCAATTCGCCTCGCCGCGGCTCCTGGGACGACCAGTTTGACGCGAAGGGGGCATCGCGCACCGCGACGACGGTGGTTTCGAACACGCCTGTCTTCGGCCCGGAAACGATCGCTCACGTGCAGCAGGCGATCTTCGACTACCAGAACATCGTTTCGCAGGGCGGCTGGCCGTCGGTTCAGACCAGCGTCAAGCTCGAACTTGGCGTCACCGACCCGTCCGTGCAGCAGCTCCGCCAGCGCCTGATGGTTTCCGGCGACCTGCCGCGCTCGGCCGGTGTCTCCTCGTCCTTCGACAGCTACGTCGAGGGCGCAGTCAAGCGCTTCCAGGCCCGCCACGGTCTGCCGGCAGACGGCGTCATCGGCGAGTACACGCTGAAGGCGATCAATGTCGATGCCAACACCCGCCTCGGCCAGCTTCAGACCAACCTCGTTCGCCTGCAGTCGATGTCGGGTGGGCTCGGCCGCCGCTACGTGATGGTCAACATTCCGGCCGCCTATATCGAAGCGGTGGAGAACGGCCGCGTGGCGCTGCGCCACACGGCGATCGTCGGCAAGATCGACCGCCAGTCGCCGATCCTCAACTCGAAGATTTACGAGGTCATCCTCAACCCCTACTGGACCGCGCCTCGCTCGATCATCCAGAAGGACATCATGCCGCTGATGCGCAAGGACCCGACCTATCTCGCGCGCAACTCGATCCGCCTGTTCGACGGCAGCGGCGGCGAAGTGTCGCCGGAAACCGTCGACTGGAACGCGGAAAAGGCGCCGAACCTGATGTTCCGCCAGGACCCGGGCAAGATCAACGCGATGTCGTCGACGAAGATCAACTTCCACAACGAGCATCAGGTCTACATGCACGACACGCCACAGCAGGGCCTGTTCAACAAGCTCATGCGCTTCGAATCGTCGGGCTGCGTGCGCGTGCAGAACGTGCGCGACCTTTCGACCTGGCTCCTGAAGGAAACGCCCGGCTGGTCGCGCCAGCAGATCGAGGCGACCATCAAGACCGGCGTCAACACGCCGATCACGCTTGCCGAGGAAGTGCCTGTTTTCTTCACCTATATCACCGCCTGGTCCGCCAAGGACGGCGTGGTGCAGTTCCGCGACGATATCTATCAGCGCGACGGTGCCACCGAACTCGCGCTTCAGACGCCCTATGGCGTCGAGCAGTCGGCCGGTTCGGTCGATCAGGACGCCTTGCCGCAATAAGCAGATTTGCGACACGAAATCGAAAAGCCGCGTTTCCCCTGGAAGCGCGGCTTTTTCATGCGCCGGACCCCGCGATATTTCGGCGCGGCAGATGGGGGAAATGACGCAAACCGCACAGCGGATATTGCTCTCTCCGTGCGAGGAAGTTAAAGAACTGCCACCCTTGAGAGGAGCCTCGCACCGATGCCTGAACAGACCAATGACGCTTTCTTCACCCGCTCTCTGGCCGACAGCGATCCGGACATCTTTGGTGCGATCGAGAAGGAGCTGGGTCGCCAGCGCCACGAGATCGAGCTGATCGCCTCCGAGAACATCGTTTCCCGCGCCGTGCTCGAAGCCCAGGGCTCGATCATGACCAACAAATATGCCGAGGGCTACCCGGGCAAGCGCTACTACGGCGGCTGCCAGTTCGTCGACATCGCCGAGGAACTGGCGATCGAGCGCGCCAAGAAGCTCTTCGGCGTCAACTTCGCCAACGTTCAGCCGAACTCCGGTTCGCAGATGAACCAGGCCGTGTTCCTGGCGCTCCTGCAGCCGGGCGACACCTTCATGGGCCTCGACCTCAATTCGGGCGGTCACCTGACACACGGTTCGCCGGTCAATATGTCCGGCAAGTGGTTCAACGTCGTCTCCTACGGCGTGCGTGAAGACGACCACCTGCTTGACATGGACAACGTCGCCGAGCAGGCGCGCAAGCACAAGCCGAAGCTGATCATCGCCGGCGGCACCGCTTACTCGCGTATCTGGGACTGGAAGCGTTTCCGCGAGATCGCCGATGAAGTCGGCGCCTGGCTGATGGTCGACATGGCGCACATCGCCGGTCTCGTCGCCGGTGGCCAGCATCCGTCGCCGTTCCCGCATTGCCACGTGGCAACGACCACGACGCACAAGTCGCTCCGCGGCCCGCGCGGCGGCATGGTTCTGACCAACGACGAAGATATCGCCAAGAAGATCAACTCGGCCGTCTTCCCGGGCCTTCAGGGCGGCCCGCTGATGCACGTCATCGCTGCGAAGGCCGTGGCCCTCGGAGAAGCGCTGCAGCCGTCGTTCAAGGACTATGCGGCCCAGGTCGTCAAGAACGCCCGCACGCTTGCCGAAACGCTGAAGGCCAATGGCCTCGACATCGTCTCGGGCGGTACGGACAACCACCTGATGCTCGTCGACCTGCGCAAGAAGAACGCAACAGGCAAGCGCGCGGAAGCCGCTCTCGGTCGTGCCTTCATCACCTGCAACAAGAACGGCATCCCGTTCGACCCTGAAAAGCCCTTCGTCACCTCGGGCGTCCGTCTCGGCACGCCGGCCGGCACGACCCGTGGCTTCAAGGAAGCCGAGTTCAAGGAAATCGGTGAGCGGATCGTCGAGGTTCTCGACGGCCTGAAGGTCGCCAACTCCGACGAGGGCAATGCCGCCGTCGAAGCGAGCGTTCGCGACAAGGTCGTCAAGCTGACCGACCGCTTCCCGATGTACGGCTACATGTGATCGGTCGCCCATGCGCTGCCCCTATTGCGGTTCTGAAGACAGTCAGGTGAAGGATTCCCGTCCGGCAGAGGACGGGAATGCCATTCGCCGCCGCCGGATTTGTCCGGATTGTGGAGGTCGTTTCACGACCTTCGAACGGGTGCAGTTGCGCGAGCTGATGATCATCAAGAAAACCGGTCGGAAGGTTCCTTTCGACCGGGACAAGCTTTTGCGCTCCTTCGAGATCGCGCTGCGCAAGCGCCCGGTCGATCGCGACCGCATCGAGCGGGCGGTCTCCGGGATCGTGCGCCGCCTCGAAAGCTCCGGCGAGACCGAGATCCCTTCGGAAGAAATCGGCCTGCAGGTGCTCGAAGCGCTGAAGAGCCTCGATGACGTGGCCTTCGTGCGCTACGCTTCGGTCTATCGCGATTTCTCCCATGCGGAGGATTTCGAGAAGGTCATCACCGAGATCAGCGCCAAGATCGCGCGCGATCCCGGCGAATAGCTCACGCTGGATAGAGCCATGAAAGCGCCCAACCGTGAAGACGAGAGGTTCATGGCCGCGGCGCTGAGGCTGGCTCGCCACCATCTCGGACAGACATCCACCAATCCCTCCGTCGCCTGCCTGATCGTCAAGGACGGTGTTATCGTCGGCCGGGCCGTAACCGCGCGAAGCGGCCGTCCGCATGCCGAAACCCAGGCGCTGACCGAGGCCGGCGAGAAGGCAAGGGGTGCGACCGCCTACGTGACGCTCGAGCCTTGCTCCCATCACGGCAAGACGCCGCCCTGCGCCGATGCGCTCGTCGCCTCCGGCATATCCCGCGTGGTGATCTCGATCCTCGATCCGGACGTGCGGGTCGCAGGGCGCGGCGTCGTGCGCCTGCGCGATGCCGGCATCACCGTCGATATCGGTGTGCTCCCCGAGGACGGGCATCAGGCGCTTGAAGCCTACCTCATGCGCCAGGTCAGCCGACGTCCCTATGTGACTCTCAAGCTTGCCGTTTCGGCCGATGGCATGATCGGGCGCAAGGGCGAGGGGCAGGTGCGCATCACCGGTTCCATCTCCCGTGGTCAAGTACAGATGCTGCGGGCGGAGACCGACGCGATCCTGGTCGGGATCGGCACGGCTGCGGCCGACGATCCGGAATTGACCGTGCGCTTGCCGGGGCTCGAACATCGTTCGCCGCTGCGCATCGTTCTCGATCGCCGGCTCGACCTGCCGCTTTCCTCCAAACTTGTGTTAACGGCGCGGGAGGTCCCCGTCATCGTGGTCTCCAGCGACGGTTCCGGTGATGCTGATTCGGATGCGGATGATGGCCGAGCAGCACGCAAGGCGGCCCTGGAGGCGGCCGGCGTCGAGGTGCTCGAAGCCGGATCGATCGCCGACCTTCTTACCGCACTCGCGTCCCGCGGTCTCTCCTCGCTGATGGTTGAAGGCGGTGCAGTGGCTGCGCGCGCCTTTCTCGATGCGAACCTTGTCGACCGCATCCAGCTCTACACCGGACCGGGGACCATTGGCGAAAACGGCATCGCATCCCCATTTGACCGTAAGTCCGTGCCGGCAGGCTTCCGCCGCGTCGCCGAGGCACGCTATGGCGACGATCTGTTCGAGGAATACGAAAGAGAGAACTGATGTTCACAGGCATTGTTACCGATATCGGCACCGTCGATTCCGTCACCCCGCTGAAGGAAGGCATCAAGCTGCGTGTCGCCACGCGCTACGATCCGAAGACGATCGACATGG
The DNA here is from genome assembly GCF_016919405.1 of Ensifer sp. PDNC004. NCBI lineage: Bacteria > Pseudomonadati > Pseudomonadota > Alphaproteobacteria > Hyphomicrobiales > Rhizobiaceae > Ensifer > Ensifer sp. PDNC004. The sequence continues at coordinate 1,563,604 of NZ_CP070353.1, read as the reverse complement.
GGGCCTCCATCGCCCACTCCGGCGTATGCCTGACGGTGACGGCTTTGCCTGACGCCGGCAGCAACGAGCGCTGGTTCGAGGTCGAGGCCTGGGAAGAGGCGCTGCGGCTGACGACGATCGCGGGCTGGACGAAAGGCACGCGCATCAATCTCGAGCGGTCCTTGAAGATCGGCGACGAACTCGGTGGCCACTTGGTTTCCGGCCATGTCGACGACAAGGCGGAAATTCTGTCGGTGGAAGCGGAAGGCGACGCCGTGCGATTTCGTCTGCGGGCGCCTGAGCATCTGGCAAAGTTCGTCGCGCCAAAGGGATCGGTCGCGCTAGACGGTACGTCGCTGACGGTCAACAAGGTCGCTGGCGCCGAATTCGACGTGCTCCTGATCCGTCACTCGCTGGAGGTCACGACCTGGGGCGAGCGCAAGGCCGGCGATTTCGTCAACTTCGAGGTCGACACCATGGCGCGCTACGCGGCGCGCCTCGCGGAGTTCCCGGCGCCAAAGCCGGAGTGAACTGACTTCCTCTTTCGCCGAATGCAAACCGCCCCCGATCGGGGGCGGTTCTGGTTTCGGGAGATGTTGACGCTCAACGCACGTAGAGGGTCAGGCTGCCGTCGGCCGCCTGTTCGGCGCCGGCAATGTTGTTCATCTCGACATTCTGCGCCTTCAGCTTGGCTGCAAGCGGCTTGTTGCCTTCGACGGCTGCGTGCAGGGACGAAAGCTGTTGCGGCGTCGCTTCGTTGATCCACATGCGCGTCTGGCTCGATTCCTTCAGCGTATCCACGTCGACGACGTTGAAATGATCGCCCTTGAAATCGCGAACGGTGGGGTCGATTTCGGCCGGCCAGTTCATGGCTGCGCTCGCAGCATAGGAGACGCCGCCGAAGGAAAGGGCGGAGAGAGCAGCGATGACGGAAAGCTTGGCTATGCGGTTCATGGTCATGCTCCTTTGTTTACCGGCAACAAGGCGCAAGCCGGCCCGATACGGGAACGCGGGAACCTTGCGGGTTTCCGGGCCGGTGAGGTTCGCCTATTGCGGCGGCCAGCAGGGTTCGTTTGCGGGTGTTGTCACCCGCAAGCAAAAACGCTGGACTGTTTCGACTGATTGGTCGGCGTTTGCTCCCTTCTTGGGGAGGGCGCGTCGTGCCAACGACTAGGAAACTGGGCCGGAATGTGGCCCTTTCCAAGGCATTGGCATCGGGAAAACAATTAAAACTTGTTCATGTTTCGGCGTGCGCGCGAGCCCATCTTTCGCCTGTCGCAGCCGCTGCCTTCTGGTGGCGCTCGAACATGATCACGTGGTTGCCGTGATAGGTCGTGCGCCAGAATTCCTTGAAGCCATGCTTCTCGGCGACCCGGATCGACGCGTGGTTGCCGATATCGATGATGCAGGTCTTGCGCAACGTCGGAAACTGGTGGTCGGCCCATTTGAGCGCCGCGCTGACGGCCTCGGTTGCGAGCCCCTTGCCATGCGCTTTCGGCGACAGCGCCCACCCCGTTTCCATCGTCCCTTCGAGTGAAGGCGTGATGGCGCGATGCACGTCGTGGAAACCGGCCTCGCCGAGAAAGGTCCCGGTCTCCCGGTCCTGGATGGCAAAGAAGCCGAAGCCGAAATAGTGCCACATGCCGACCTGGCGCAGGAAGCGGGTCCAGGACTGCTCCCGCGTAAACGGCACCCCGCCGACATAACGGATGACCTCGGCATCGCCGAACAGCGCGGAATAGGAGGGAAAATCGTCACGGCGATAGGGGCGCAGGACAAGGCGATCGGTCTCGATGATGGGAACGCTATGCATATTCGATCCTATGCTGTGATGATGTCAGGCACCGGGCTCGCCGTCCCAGTAGTCGACGGCGCTTTCTGGTCGGCCGGTGAAGCTGAACGACCGTTCGCCCTTGGTACCGCGCGTCCTGGCGAGGAACTTGCCCGAATCCGGGTACTCGCAGATTTCGGTTGCCGCCTTGGTCGAGATCGAAAGGTACTTGAGCGGCACTGTGCCCGTATTGATCAGGTGATGCGCTGTTTCAGGACCACCCGCAGGCGCGCCCAGAATGTCGCCCGGGCCGACCGCGTAACGCTCGCTGCCGAAGCGGTAAGTCCCTTCACCCTCGAGGATAATGAACATTTCCTCTTCGACATGGTGATTGTGAAACGGGCAACCGGACTTTCCCGGCGGCACTTCACCGTAGCCGATGCCCAGATCCTTGAGGCCTAGCAGCGCGCCGAAGGCGACGTCGCGGGATTCGAAGAAAGTGCCTTGCGTCCAGTGGTCGAGTTCCAGGTTTTTGGGATTAACGATCGGCTTTTTCGTATCGGTCACATGGTCCTCCCTGGCGCACCGTTGTCGCGGTAACGCTAATACGTTCTATCCGTGTCGCGCGTTCGTCCCGTCGTCAACCTGCGATCGCTAAAATTAGCGACGATGGTTACAGGAATACATCCTAGTGTTGCAATCCATCGGCGAGACCATCTAGGCGCAATCGCGCGATGGTTTCACCAGGGGCTGTGAGGCCGCGTATGGGTGCGAATAAGGCGTGCGGCTTGCCGTCTTCGCCGGTCGGCGGCAGTGCCCTCCGGTGGGACCGAATTGGAGGAACCGCGAAGCTTAGGATGCTGGTTATTGGCGGCCGCCGGACGCGGCAAAAGGCCGTCTGTGGTGGAATTTGCTTGCCATTCGACGCCGGGCGTGGTTTGACCGCCGCCTTGGCCGGTCGCATCCGGCGCTGAATTCTCAAAGACAGGTGATCCATGGCAGAGACCACGGCAGCCCACATCCTGATTGTGGAAGCGCGTTTCTATGACGATATGGCCGACGCTCTGCTCGACGGAGCGAAACATGCGCTGGACGAAGCCGGGGCGACCTATGATATCGTAACAGTTCCGGGTGCTCTCGAAATCCCGCCGGCGATCGCCATGGCGCTCGACGGCGCTGACGAAGGTGGCACCGAATACGACGGTTTCGTTGCCCTTGGCATGGTCATTCGTGGCGAAACCTATCATTTCGACATCGTCGCGAACGAATCCTCGCGCGCGATCATGGATCTTGCGGTGAGCGAGAGCCTCGCGATCGGCAACGGTATCTTGACGGTCGAAAACGACGATCAGGCCTGGGCGCGTGCGCGCCGCTCGGAAGGCGACAAGGGTGGCTTTGCTGCGCGTGCGGCACTGACCATGATTGAACTTAAGAAGAAACTGGGCACGGAAAAGTGACGAAAACCCCCTCGGATCAACCGCTGAAGCAGGTCAACCAGCGCGGTGCAGCACGCCTTGCTGCGGTGCAGGCGCTCTATCAGATGGACATCGGCGGCACCGGTGTCCTCGAAGTGGTTGCTGAATACGAAGCGCATCGCCTCGGACAGGATGTCGATGGCGACACCTACCTGAAGGCCGACCCCTCCTGGTTCCGGTCGATTGTCGCCGGTGTCGTGCGCGACCAGCGCAAGCTTGATCCGCTGATCGGCTCGGCGCTTCAGGACGACTGGGCGTTGTCGCGTCTCGATTCCACCGTGCGCGCCATCCTGCGTGCGGGCACCTTCGAGATGCTTGAGCGCAAGGACGTGCCGGTTCCGGTGATCGTCACGGAGTATGTCGAGATCGCCAAGGCTTTCTTCTCGGATGACGAGCCCAAGCTGGTCAATGCTGTCCTCGACCGCATTGCCCGACAGGTCCGCGGCGAACCGAGGAAATAAGGTCGATGGTTGCGGCTGCTGCAGATGACATGGGCAAGACCCTTCGCGAAACACGCCGCAACGTTTACCTCCTGACCGCCGCGCAGGCCGTGCTCGGCGTCGTCGGCCCCATCTGCTTTTCGGTCGGCGGTGTCGCCGGTTACCAGATGCTGGCGGAAGACAAGTCGCTGGCCACCGCGCCGCTCACCGCGTTCAACGTCGGCATGGCGCTGGGCGTTGTGCTTGTTGCGGTATTGTCGCGCCTGATCGGCCGCCGTTTCGCCTTCATGAGCGGGACCGCAATCGCGGCCGCCGGGGCAGCGCTCGCCGCCGTCGCACTCTTCCGCGAGAATTTCTGGCTCTTCGCCTTCGCACTCGCGATGCTCGGCTCGTCGAACGGCTTTACACAGAAGCTGCGCTTTGCCGCTGCCGACGCTTCGCCGTCGTTTTACAAGCCCAAGGCAATTTCGCTGATCCTTGGCGGCGGCATCGTTTCCGCCGTTCTCGGTCCGCAGATCGTCATTTTCGCTGGCGACCTGTTCGCGCCGGTTTCTTTTGCCGGGGCTTTCGTCGTCCTGATGCCGATTTGCCTCGTGGCTGCCCTGTTTTTCGCGCCGCTGCGGCTGCCCGAGCCGGGCGCAATGGTGAGTGCCCACCACGATCAGTCCGTTCGTCCGCTCGGCGAAATCGTCCGCAGCCAGCGCTTTGCCACCGGCATGATCTGCGGCATTTCCAGCTACGCGCTGATGACCTTCATGATGACCGGCGCGCCCGTCGCCATGGTGATCGGCTGCGGCTTCTCGACCGAACTCGCCACGCTCGGCATCCAGTGGCACGTGCTGGCGATGTTTGCGCCGAGCTTCGTCACCGGCATGCTTATCAGCCGCTTCGGCGCCGAACGCATCGTCGGTTGCGGCCTGCTCTTGCTCATGGCCTGCGCCGCAGTCGCGCATATGGGCATCGAGCTCTGGAACTTCTGGGGTGCGCTGGTGCTGCTTGGCCTCGGCTGGAACTTCGGCTTCATCGGCTCGACGGCGATCGTCGCCAGCAGCTACCGGCCGCAGGAAGCCGACAAGGTCCAGGCCTTCCACGACATCATCCTGTTCACCACCGTGGCGCTGTCGTCGTTTGCCTCGGGCAAGGTCCTCACCGCCTATGGCTGGGACATGCTGAACGCAGTCGTGTGGCCGGTGACGATCGTTTGCCTTATCCTCCTCTTGCTCCTGAAGCGGGCGCCGCGCAAGGCCGCCGCCTAACGCTTCCATTCCCCTGAAATCTAAAGCGAACGAGGCGCCGCCAGTGGCGTTTCTCGGGGCTTGACGATCTCCCGTTGCAACCGCACTCTGGCCGCGCCGTGAGGGGTGCTGCTTGAGGAGGTGGTGCGTGATTCGCGGTTTTGAGGGGCCTGCGGCCGGGAGTGAGTCCGCGGGTTGTAACGGAGGGTAATGCGAAATGACCATTTTATTGGGCGTTATCGCATGCGGGTTGCTCGCGGTGGCTTACGCCATCTGGGCAACACAGTCGGTGCTTGCCGCCGACCAGGGGAACGCCCGCATGCAAGAAATCGCAGGCTACATTCGTGAAGGGGCGCAGGCCTATCTCACGCGTCAATACAAGACCATTGCCATTGTCGGCGTCGTCGTATTCATCGCCGCTTGGGTTCTTCTTTCTCCCGCCGCCGCTTTCGGCTTTCTGATCGGTGCGATCCTTTCGGGTGCCGCGGGTTTCATCGGCATGCATGTTTCGGTGCGGGCCAATGTGCGCACGGCCCAGGCGGCTTCCGTCAGCCTTGCCTCCGGTCTCGACATCGCCTTCAAATCCGGCGCAATCACCGGCCTTCTCGTTGCGGGCCTGGCCCTTCTCGGGGTCTCGGTCTACTACGTCGTCCTCACGGCCGGCATGGGGCATGAGCCTGCCTCGCGCGAAGTCATCGATGCCCTGGTCTCGCTCGGTTTCGGCGCATCGCTGATTTCGATCTTCGCCCGTCTCGGCGGTGGCATCTTCACTAAGGGTGCCGACGTCGGCGGCGACCTCGTGGGTAAGGTCGAAGCCGGCATTCCGGAAGACGACCCGCGCAATCCGGCGACCATTGCCGACAACGTCGGCGACAATGTCGGCGACTGCGCCGGCATGGCCGCCGACCTGTTCGAGACCTACGCTGTCTCCATCGTCGCAACCATGGTGCTGGCGGCCATCTTCTTTGCCGGGACGCCGCTGCTCGCAACGATCATGGTCTATCCGCTGGCAATCTGCGCCGCCTGCATCATCACCTCGATCGTCGGCACCTTCTTCGTGAAGCTCGGCGCCAACAATTCGATCATGGGCGCGCTGTACAGGGGGCTGATCGTCACCGGCGTGCTGTCGATCCTCGGTCTCGGCGCGGCCACGTCCTTCACCATCGGATGGGGCTCGATCGGTACCGTCGCCGGCAAGGACATCACGGGCTGGAACCTGTTCATCTGCGGCATTCTCGGGCTGGTGGTCACGGCGCTGATCGTGGTGATCACGGAATACTATACCGGCACCAACAAGCGGCCGGTGAATTCGATCGCCCAGGCCTCCGTCACCGGCCACGGCACCAACGTCATCCAGGGGCTTGCCGTCTCGCTGGAATCGACCGCGCTGCCGGCGATCGTCATCGTCGGCGGCATCATCGCGACCTACCAGCTTGCCGGCCTCTTCGGCACCGGCATTGCCGTTACCGCCATGCTCGGCATTGCCGGCATGATCGTGGCGCTGGACGCCTTCGGGCCAGTGACCGACAATGCCGGCGGTATCGCGGAGATGTCGCATCTGCCGCCGGAGGTGCGCAAATCCACCGACGCGCTTGATGCGGTCGGCAACACCACCAAGGCCGTCACCAAAGGCTACGCAATCGGTTCTGCCGGTCTCGGCGCGCTGGTACTTTTTGCAGCCTATTCGAACGATCTGAGCTATTTCGCCGCAAATGGCGACAAATATCCTTACTTCGCCGATGTGGGGCAGATCTCCTTCGACCTCTCCAACCCCTATGTGGTTGCCGGCCTGATCTTCGGTGGCCTCATTCCCTATCTCTTCGGTGGCATTGCCATGACCGCCGTCGGCCGTGCAGCCGGCTCGATCGTCGAGGAGGTTCGCCGGCAGTTTCGCGAGAAGCCCGGCATCATGGCAGGCACGGAACGGCCGGACTATGGCCGCGCCGTCGACCTTCTGACGAAGGCGGCGATCCGTGAAATGGTCATCCCTTCGCTGCTGCCGGTGCTGGCGCCCGTCGTCGTCTATTTCGGCGTGCTGCTGCTTTCGGGCTCGAAGGCTTCGGCCTTCGCGGCTCTCGGTGCCTCTCTGCTGGGTGTCATCGTCAACGGCCTCTTCGTGGCGATTTCGATGACTTCGGGCGGTGGCGCCTGGGACAATGCCAAGAAGAGCTTCGAGGACGGTTTCGTCGACAAGAACGGCGAACGTCATCTGAAGGGCTCCGACGCCCACAAGGCGTCGGTGACCGGCGATACCGTCGGCGACCCCTACAAGGACACGGCTGGTCCGGCGGTCAACCCGGCGATCAAGATCACCAACATCGTCGCTTTGCTGCTTCTGGCCGTCCTCGCCTGAAGCGCATCGCCGAAATGAAAAAAGCCCGCGAGACAGTGTTTCGCGGGCTTTTTGCTGGATCGAGCAGAACTTAGTTGCCGAAGTCCTTGAACAGGCTGCGCGCCGCGGCCTGACCGGCGCCGGGCCCGGTCAACAGCTGGCCGAGGAAGCTCGTTTCCTTGCCGCCTGTCGGCGTCGTGCGGGTCAGCATGTCGAAGACCTTGCCGTCCTTCAGCGTGTAGTGAGCAAGCTGGCTGACGGTGCCTTCCTTGTCGAAATAGACGGCCAGGATCGACTGGTCGACCAGCTGCGGCTTCATGAAGGCGACAGGGCGCTTGCGCGTCTGCGAAATGTAGTAGAACACTTCGTTGTCGAAGGTTGCCGTCGTCGAGGGCGTGCCGAGCGAGAGCAGCACCTGCTCGCGGCTGGAGCCGACCGGAACGAGGTTTAGCGTTTCCTGATCAACCACATAGCCCTGATGGAGAACTTCGCCGACATTGGCGGACTGGCAGGCAGAAAGGGTAAAACCGGCGATTGTGGCTACGACCGCCACGCGGCCGAGGGTCTTAAAGTTTTTTCTCAAATACCGCTTCGTCAACGACAGCTCCCCTTGGAGAAACGATGGCAGATCCGCCATTGCAATTCGTGCCTGCTTCGGTAAACCAGCTTCGGCTGTCATGCAACAACGTCATGGGCGCTTGCGCGCATTTCGAGAAAGCCAAGCCCGAGCTTTGTGATGATTTTTGGACTGTTTAAAAGAAAAAGTGGCAACACCGCGATTGTCGAGCGGCAATATGCATTGCTGACGGCCGCCGCACGCCAGCCCTACCTCTACACCGACCTCGATGTGCCGGACACGGTGATGGGACGGTTCGAGATGCTGTCGGCAACGCTGATCCTCTATTTCCGCCGTACGCGCGCTTCGGCGAGGGCGGGCCAGGAAATCGCCCAGGAGATCATCGATGCCTTCTTCGAGGACGTGGATCATTCGATCCGCGAGCTCGGCGTCGGTGACGCCGGCGTGCCGAAGAAGATGAAGAAGCTGGCCGGCATGTATTACGGCCGGCTCGAATCGTACGCGGCGGCGCTGGAAACGAAGGACGTCGAGGCTCTGGCGGCCGCGCTCAGGCGCAACTTCCATCCGGATGGCGGCGACGCCGCGCCTTCGATGGTGGCGCTTGCTGGCTATCTGCTGGCGGTCGAGGCGCAGCTCGTCGATGTCGCGGAAGACGTCGTCGAAGTCGGCCAGTTGCACATTCCGCCGGCTGGGGCGTAATAGAAAACAAGAGCGTCGCCACCGGCAGCCGGTCGGCGGCTGCATTCGCGATGGGCGCCAGGTAAGCCCGCGCGAGGAAGGATCCAATTATGAAAGACGAAAGCCGGCCGGCCTTTTCTTACCCGGTGAAGGTAGGGCACATTTCGGCGAACGCGGTCAGCGTTCACCTCTCCGCCAATGAGCGCGAGCGCAAGGCGCTTGCCGAGCTTTGGAACATCAACGATGTCCTGTCGCTCGAGGCCGACCTGCAAATCGCGCGCTGGAAGAAGGATGGCGTGAAGATCAAGGGCGACGTCAAGGCCCGCATCGTGCAGAGCTGTGTTGTCACGCTTGAGCCGGTCGAAGCCGATATCAACGAGCTGGTCGAGGCGATCTTCGTGCCCGAGGGCTCGCGGCTCGCCCGCCAGACAAGCAATGACGGCGGCGAGATGGTTCTCGACCCTGACGGTCCCGATATTCCCGATACCTTTGTCGGCGACACCATCGACGCCGGCGTCGTCGTCAGCGAGCAGGTCGCGCTCGCGATCGACCCTTATCCCCGTAAGCCCGGCGTGACGTTCGGCGAGCGCATCGAGAGCACATCTGCCGATGACAAGAAGCCGAACCCCTTTGCGGTCCTGAAGGACTGGAAAAAGGACTGAGGTCGCGAAAGCGTCATCTACAATTCGGTTGTCACGCAATGGAAAAGCAGTATTTTGGCCCCAAACCGGCCAGAAGAGCCGCCAAAGCGATCTGCCGCGTGCTTGGCTCAAGCGTCAGAAGCAATATGTTTCGTCTATGCGTTTCCGTTGAGTGCGCCGCGGCGGCACGTGTTGTGTGGCAGAAATAAAGGATAAGACACGCGTGGTCAGAATTTCACTTGACGTGATGGGGGGCGACTATGGTCCTGAAGTCGTCATCCCCGGCGCCGCAAGAGCGCTTGAACGTCATCCGGACATCAAGTTCGTTTTGTTCGGCATCGAAGCGCAGTGCGCGGGCCTCCTTGAAAAATATCCGAAGCTGAAGGCCAACAGCACCTTTTACGACTGCGAGATTGCAGTCGCCATGGACGAGAAACCGAGCCAGGCGCTTCGCCGCGGCCGCGGCAAGTCGAGCATGTGGAAAGCGATCGACGCGATCAACGCCGGCGAGGCAGACGTCGTCGTCTCCGCCGGCAATACCGGCGCGCTGATGGCCATGTCGGTCTTCTGTCTGCGCACCATGCAGGGAATTCAACGGCCGGCGATCGCCGCCATCTGGCCGACGCTGAAGGGCGAGAGCATCGTGCTCGATGTCGGCGCGACGATCGGTGCGGACGCGCAGCAACTGATGGATTTCGCGCTGATGGGCGGCGCCATGGCGCGCGCGCTGTTCGAGATCGAACGACCGATGGTCGGGTTGCTGAATGTCGGCGTCGAGGAGATCAAGGGACAGGAAGAGGTCAAGGAAGCCGGCCGCCTGATCCGTGAAGCCAATATCGACGGCTTCGACTATTACGGCTTCGTCGAGGGCGACGATATCGGTCGCGGAACCGTCGACGTCGTCGTCACGGAAGGTTTTTCCGGCAATATCGCACTGAAGGCTGCCGAAGGCACCGCGCGCCAGATCGCCGAATATCTGCGCGCCGCCATGTCGCGCACGCTTCTTGCCAAGCTCGGCTATATCCTGGCCAAGGGCGCCTTCGACCGCCTGCGGGAGAAGATGGACCCGCGCAAGGTCAATGGCGGCGTGTTCCTCGGCCTCAATGGCGTCGTGATCAAGAGCCATGGTGGTGCGGATGCCGAGGGTTTCGCAGCCGCGATCGACGTCGGCTACGACATGGTGAAGAATGGCCTGAAGGCGAAGATCGAGCTCGATCTGGCGAAGTACCATGGCGGCGAACCGCCCAAGGCCCTTTCCGCCGGCATGAATGATGAGGTTTGAATAGATGATCCGGTCCGTCGTTCGCGGTTTCGGCGCAGCTTTGCCGAAGCGCGTGGTCACCAATCAGGAGCTGGAATCCAAGGTCGATACGTCCGATGAGTGGATCGTGCAGCGCACCGGCATCCGGCAGCGTTACATCGCCGGCGAGGGCGAGACCACGGCTTCGCTCGGCGAAGGGGCGGCACGCGCCGCGCTCGCCAATGCCGGGCTTACGCCTGATGACATCGACCTGATCATCCTGGCGACCTCCACCCCGGACAACACGTTTCCGGCAACGGCCGTCAACATCCAGGACCGTCTCGGCATGCGCCATGGCGCGGCCTTCGACATGCAGGCCGTCTGCTCGGGCTTCGTCTACGCGGTCACCACGGCGGATGCTTATATCCGCGGCGGGCTTGCCAAGCGCGTGCTGGTGATCGGCGCGGAGACATTCTCCCGCATTCTCGACTGGACCGACCGCACGACCTGCGTGCTCTTTGGCGACGGCGCCGGCGCCATCATCCTGGAAGCCCAGGAAGGCGAGGGCACCAATGCCGATCGCGGCGTGCTGACGGCGAAGCTTCGCTCCGACGGTGCGCACCGCGACAAGCTCTATGTCGACGGCGGCCCGTCGACCACGGGAACGGTCGGCCATCTGAAGATGGAAGGCCGCGAAGTCTTCAAGCATGCGGTCGGCATGATCACCGACGTCATCGAGGCCGCCTTCGAGGCGACCGGGACGACGGCCGAAGATCTGGATTGGCTGGTCCCGCACCAGGCCAACCGCCGCATCATCGACGGTTCCGCCAAGAAGCTTGGTATCCCTCTCGACAAGGTTGTGGTGACCGTCGATCTGCATGGCAACACATCCGCAGCCTCCATTCCGCTGGCATTGAATGCGGCGGCGGGCGATGGCCGGATCAAGAAGGGTGACCTTGTCCTGCTCGAGGCCATGGGCGGTGGCTTCACCTGGGGCTCCGTGCTCCTCCGCTGGTAAAGAAATTGCTTAAGCAACAGGCGCTTGACCGCAAAAGGCAAGGGCAATAGTCTTCGGACGCTGATCGGCGTACCAGACGTTGGTGGGGGAAGATGAGCGGAAAAACAGTAACACGGGCGGACTTGGCTGAGTCGGTTTTTCGCAAGGTGGGTCTGTCGAGGACAGAGTCTGCCGAGCTGGTGGAAACCGTCATTGACGAAATATGCAACGCAATCGTGCGTGGCGAGAGTGTGAAGCTGTCCTCTTTCGCGACCTTCCAGGTCCGCGACAAGAACGAACGTATCGGGAGAAACCCGAAAACCGGTGAGGAAGTGCCGATTTCGCCCCGGCGCGTGATGACCTTCAAGGCGTCGAACGTCCTGAAGCAGCGCGTGCTGAAGGCGCATCTGGGCCGCAGGGCCAAGCAGAAACCGGTGTCTCCCGTTTCGTGAACGCCAGACGACAGCCACAAATGTGGTTGAAAACCCATCCATAAGCCGTTGAAATGGAGCCGATTCGTGCCATCATTGGCGCGGTATCGGCTCATTGTCGGCTTTCGAGCCTGAGTCGCATGGCATGGATTGGGAACGATATGGAAAAGAGCCCGGACGCTTTTCGCACCATCAGCGAGGTCGCTGACGATCTCGACCTGCCGCAGCACGTCCTGCGTTTCTGGGAAACCCGCTTCCAGCAGATCAAGCCGATGAAGCGCGGCGGTGGCCGGCGGTATTACCGGCCGGAGGATGTCGACCTTTTGAAGGGCATCCGGCATCTGCTCTATGATCACGGCTATACGATCAAGGGCGTTCAGAAGCTCCTGAAGACCAACGGCAACAAGTTCGTCGCGGCGATTGCGAGCGGCGATCTCGCGACCGTCGAGGCGCTTGCGGCCTCCAGCAACGAAGAGCCCGCACCGCCGAAGGCTGGTCTTTCCGAGGAGGATCAGATCGTTGGCCGCGCCAAGGCGCCCGCGAGCCGCCGCTTCTTCTCCTTCGGCGGCAGCAGTGACGACGTGCCCGAGATCTCTCTCGGAAAGTCCTCGTCCGTGGGCAAGGAGGATCGCGCCCTGCTACAGGAGGCGCTCTATGACCTTCTGGAGTGCAAGCGGTTGCTCGACCAGGTGCGCTGAGAAAGCCATTCCAGAGGATCGATCAAGACCGGTTTCGGATGCCCGACTGAATGTCGGCCGAGCCGTCTCGACGCAAGTATCTTTTATACGGTCACCAAGACGGCGCCTGTGCCGTCGGCGCGCTACCCGACGGCGAGGAGCATATGCGCGCCTATCCGCAAGACGTTCGCGCGACCATCCTCAACAGCGTTTGAAAAAGCGTCAGTAGGAGATGCGGAAGCCGCCGGGGCTCGCCGCGGAGACGTCAGGCTCAGGGTAGGGGCCTGTCCACTGCGCATAGGTCGTGTTGGTCGAACCCGAGGTCGCACAGCCGGAGAGCGTGAGAAGCACAAGCGCGGTGAGGGCCATAAGGGACTTAAGAGGCATGGTTTTCTCCTAGAAGGGGAGACGCTCCAGGCCTCAAGGGCCAGTATCAAACTGTCCCTCAATTCATCCATGATGGCAAGCTCACGTTGCGTTAGGCAGCAAGTTTCGAGCGACGGGATCTCGTTTTGGTGAAGGTTCCGTAGCCGGACGCGCGGTCGGTGTTTTCGTCGCCACGCAGCATCGGACCTCGCAGGCATCCAGTGGCGCGCGGATGGTAGGGGCTTTCTCTGTCCGCAGTCGCGTCACGGGGGCCATGCCATGCCGTGAATTTGCGGAATGTCCTGTCGGACTTTCGGCTCCCAAGCATACTTTTCCACGCCGTTTGTTCCTTTTTCGATCCAGGCCGCATTTTCCCGCTTGCGCTCTAAGCGTTGGTTATATAGGGGTTTCCTCGGTTCGGAGCGTAGCGCAGCCCGGTAGCGCACTTGACTGGGGGTCAAGGGGTCGTGGGTTCGAATCCCGCCGCTCCGACCATTTTCCCCTTCGGCTTTGATGTCCGAAATCCCCCGAGGAACTTCGATTTCCCTTCATCTTTTCGATTAGCGACCGATCACTTCGGCGGCCCTGCCGTGAGGGATGGGCGAATAGCGGGGCATTGTCTTGATGGCCTGGCACGATTTGGGGGGCTTGATGCGTGCGGAAACGGATGAATCGGCTTTGGCTTTAAGCGCGTGTTTTGTCGTCACTTCCGTGGACCGCAGGTTTGTCGAGTTCGCCGGAGTGATGTTGCATACGCTGGCTCTGAATGGCGATGTCGACGAGGTCAACGTCACCGTCTTCTGCGACGGACTGACCCCCAAGGATAAATCGCATCTGAGACAGTGCGGCGGGCGCCTGCGCTTAACGCTGTTCGAATTGTCCGAAGAAACGCTTCGGCAATTCGAGGGCTTGAAGACCAACAGCAACTGGAGCCGGTCGATCTATACCCGGCTTGTCTTGCCAGACCTCCTTGGCTGCAAGGAGGGGCGGCTCGTCTATCTCGACGCCGATACGATCGTGGTCGACAGTCTGCGTCCGTTGCTGAACCTGGATATGTCCGGCATGCCGGTGGCCGCTGTCGGCGGCGTTTCCAACCAGGACAATGCGCGTCTGAAGCTTCCGGACGGAACGAGAACGATGAATTCCGGCGTTTTGCTGATCGACATTGTGGAATGGTTGAAGAGGGATCTTTCCAGTCGCTGCCTCGATATTGTCCGTTCACAGGCCGCAAGGCTGAAATTCTTCGATCAGGACGCTTTGAACATCGCTCTCGCTGGGCAATTCGCTTCCCTCGACCGTCGTTGGAATGTGATCCTGCATTCGCATGCCGACGAACCGGCGATCTTCCATTTCACGCACGACAAGCCCAACTCCGTTCGTTGCCAGCACCCGGCGCAGCCCCTGTATTTGCAGTACCGGCAAGCGACGCCTTGGGCAAAGAAGCGTCTCAAGTCGCGCTGGCACAAGCGGATCAGTCGGCTGACGCACTCCGTCCGAAGACTTTTCGAGCGCTGAAACTCGGCCAGCCGGAGTTCTGTCGGCGGCGTCCGCAATCGTGATGTCTCCTTGCCGGCTCCGGTGCTCCAAGCTTCAGTTTGGCCTTGTAACGGGCTATCTCAGCATCGCCCCGGCTCGGGTCGCACTTGGCTGTGATCGGCGCACGAAACCGCACGGCCCCCCGTTGGTTGCAACGCATAAAATTTATCGCTCATCCGAAATCGCTAAAATGCCTAGTTCCGGTGCGATGGTCCACGCGGCTGGGGCCGATCGCCGTCCTCGCGAAAGTGATGGAATGGCCTTATGGCGGGCGCCTGCCTGCCAAAGGAGGAAATGGAATGAAGACGCTTTCGAAGATTTTTGCCGCGTCGTTGCTCGGGCTTTCGACCCTGACGGCAATGCCGGTCATTTCGACGTCCGGCACCGCCCGTGCCGACGACGCCGTCATCCTCGTTCCGGGCCAGCCTACCGGCTCATCGGGTGATACCGGCACGGCGAGTTCCAACCCGGATACCGGTGCTGCGAGCTCCAACCCGGATACCGGCACCGCCAATTCCAACGGCGATACGGGGGCACCGAGTTCGAATCCCGATACCGGCGGTGGTTCGGGCGCAGAAGGATCGACGCCCTAAGCGATCCTGCAAATGCAGCAAAAGAGGTCCTTCAGCAGGGCCTCTTTTTTGTTCTCTGTAGGCGCGCTGCAGCAATCACGCCGCCGCTGTCCGTTCTAGCTGACTGGCTGAGGGGCGGCCTTCTGCAGTTTTGCCGCGTTCCGGTAAAGGGCCTCCGTGCGGTCGAGCATGACGGCAAGCGTAAAGCGGTCCTTCAGGCTTACCGCGCTGGCCGACAGAGCCTTGAAGAGTTCGGGCTCCGCGGCACTAATCATGCTCTCGGCGAGTGCTGATGTGTCGTCGCTGTTGGGAAGGATATAACCGTTCCGCCCGTCCTCGATCACCGTGCGCGCGCCACCGATATCGGTGGCGATGATCGCCTTGCCGGCCGCAGCGCCTTCAAGCATCACATAGGACATCGCCTCGTAGCGGCTCGGCATCACCAGGAGGTCGAAGGCCGGCACGGCCTGCGGGCCGGTGAAGGCGGAGGTCAGATGCATCCGGTTCTGCAGCCCGCTTTCGGCAATCGCCTTGCGAAGGCTGCCCTCGAGCTCGCCGCTGCCGACCATGACGAGGTGGCTGTTTCTGACCGAGGCGGCCACACTCTTGAAGGCGGCGATCAGCCGTTCCGGCGCCTTCTGGGCGGACAATCGTCCAACGAAGCCGAAAACGAAAGCGTCCGGCGCGATCCCGAAGCTGGCGCGCAGCGTCTGCGCCATTTCGCCCGAGGGCGGTGCCACGCCATTGACGATCACCGACATGCGCTTCTCCGGCATATGCAGTGACAGCGCGTGATGGAACTCGTCGTCGGAGACGCAGATCAGGTGATCGGTAAAGAAGCGGGCCAGCGCCCATTCGATCGTGCCATAGATCAGCCGTCCGCCGCGGCCGAGCGTCGGGTCGAGCGTGCGAAAGGCGTGTGGTGTGTAGATACGCGGCACATGAGAACCGGGCAGCCGCAGGCGCGTCAGCGCACCGGCCTTGGAGCTGTGGCCATGGACGATGTCGAAACCGTTGTTCTGGATGATGCGCCGGAGTTCGAGAAAGCAGCCGACATCAGATGGCCCGGGCGCGCGTCTCATCGAGACGGCGTGTACCGCCGGCAGGCCGATTGCCTTCAGTTCGCGAACGAAACCTTCCTCGGCGCGCACCGGCGAATAGACGGCCTCGACGTGATGCCCGCGCTTGTGCATGCCGCGGCAGAGATCGAGGAAGTGGCGGCCCGAGCCGCCGCCGCTCGGCTCCAGCACTTCTAGGAGCTTGAGGGAAGGGGCCGGCGACCGGCGCGGAACCACATGTTCCATGGTCAGGAGCTCCGGCCGGCGCGCGCCTGCCGGCGATGGCGATATTCAAGGGCGGCGCAACCCCAGATGATTCCGATGAGCAGGTAGAAGTGGCGCCAATGGTCCGTGTCGATGACATTGCCCACCCCGACATGGCCGAGGACGGCGACCCAGGCGATCATCAGATAGGTTTGCCAGGGGCGGTTGAGCAGCAGAAAGCGGAAGCCGAGCGAGAGCGTCCAGATGATCAGCGTCACGTAGCTGATGAAACCGAGCCAGCCGTAGGAGGTCAGCGACTTCAGCCAGACGTTGTGCTCATCCTCCGGAAAGATCGTGCTGAAGACCATGGGACCGATGCCGAGCGGCTTTTCCATCGACATCAGGAAACCGAGCCTGTGGCGGTCGAAGCGCCCGAGGTGGCCGCCGTCGTAATCCTGCACCAGCTGCGATCGGCTGGAAAAGAGGGTTGCGACCTGCTCGGACTGCAGCGCGACGAGGAGGGCGCCGACGATCATGATGCCGCCGACCAGCGCAAGCACCAGGATCCGCAGCCGAAAGAGGCCGTTTCGCTCTTTCAGCAGCATCACGAAGACGAAGGCGACGACGCAGAAGAGGTTGAGGGCCCAGGCTGCGCGGGAAAATGAAAGGAAGACGCCGAGTGCCAGCACCAGCAGCGCGGCGATCTTGAGCGGCGCCTTCTGGATGGGCTGCGTGAGGATGCCGTGGATGAGGTACATGGCCGGCACCGAGAGGAACGGGCCGAAGACGTTCGGATCCTGAAATGCGCCCTTGGCGCGGCCATAGAGCGTGAAGTTTTCCGCACCCGGCACGGCGCCGAAATAGCCGAGGATGCCGAGGAGTGCCGTGATGATGGCCGCCGCCGTCCAGGCGTTGAAGATCAGCCGCAGCCGCTCGTGGCGGTCCTCGATGATGGCTGCGAAGAAGACCGACGATAGCGCGAGGAATCCGGAGACCGCCATGTACATCGGCCCCTTCGTCAGGTCGACCATGACCGTCAGGGACAGCATGCCGCCGACCATGAAAAGGGTCAGAAGCGTCAGCAGCGGGGCGACGCTGCGCGAGATCTTGAGGCCCACAAGCGCCCAAAGGCCGATGAGCGCCACCAGGAACAGCTCATAGGGCGCCGGCTCGAAAATGACGAAGCCGGAGAGAAACACGGCAAAGGCGACGAGCCCGGAGCCGAGCAGCGAGAGCGCCGCAAGCTGGGGACGAGCGATCGGGAGCCGGCCTGTATCGACGGTGCTCAATAGGCATTCTCGGTGTTGAGGAGCCTGAACGGCGTCAGGAATAGGATCTTGAGGTCGAAGAGCAGCGACCAGTTTTCGATGTAGTGCAGGTCGAAGGCGGTGCGCAGGCGGATCTTGTCGTCATTGTCGATCTCGCCACGCCAGCCGTTGATCTGCGCCCAGCCGGTGACGCCGGGCTTGACGCGGTGGCGGGCGAAGTAGCCTTCGACGACGTCGGAATAGGTGCGGTTTTGGGTCTGGGCGAGCACGGCGTGCGGACGCGGCCCGACGAGCGACAGCTCACCCTTCAGCACGTTGAAGATCTGCGGCAGTTCGTCGATCGAGGACTTGCGGATGAAACGGCCGACGGGGGTGACGCGCGGGTCGCCCTTGGTCACGGCGTTGCGGGCCGTCGGGTCGCTCATATGCGTATACATCGAGCGGAACTTGTAAACCTCGATGGTCTCATTGTTGAAGCCGTGCCGCTTCTGCTTGAAGATGATGGGGCCTGGGGAGGTTGCTTTGACCGCAATCGCCGCGCCGAGCATGATCGGCCAAAGAAGCACGAGGGCGACCAGGCTGAAGAAGATGTCGAAGCCGCGCTTGGCGACCGAGTCCCAGTCGGCGATGGGCTTATCGAAGATGTCGAGCATCGGGACGTCGCCGACATGGGAATAGCTGCGCGGGCGGAAGCGCAGATTGTTAGCGTGGGCGGCGAGCCGGATGTCGACCGGCAGGATCCAGAGCTTCTTCAGAAGCTGGAGAATGCGCTTCTCTGCCGTCAGCGGCAGCGAGATGATCAGCATGTCGATGCGGGCCAGGCGGGCGAATTCCACCAGTTCGTCGACTGTTCCGAGCTTCGGGTAGCCGGCGATCACGTTGGGCGAGCGGCGCTCGTCGCGGTCGTCGAAAATACCGCAGATGCGGATGTCGTTGTCGGGCTGGTCCTCGAGCGTGCGGATCAGGTCCTTGGCCGGCTGGCCGCCACCGACGACGACGGCGCGGCGTTCCATCGTGCCGTTTCGGGCCCAATGGCGGATGGAATAGGCGATGAAGGCGCGCTCGGCGATCAGAAAGATTGCGCCGCCGATGAACCAGCCACCGAACCAGACACGTGAATACTGATGGCCGGATTTGAGGAAGAACAGCGCGATGGCGATACCGCCGAATGCGATGGCCCAGGAGGCGAGGATGCGCGGCATCACCCGCAGCCAGGCGCGCAGCGCCGGGATCTGGTAGGTGTCGGCGATCTGCATGGCAGCGACCGCCAGGGCCGAGCCGCCAAAGAGGATTGCCAGATAGAGCGGCAGCTGCTCGAAGCCCGGCTGGACATAAAGCGCGTTGATGCCATAGCCGATCGCAAAGAGCGCGCTGAACTCGAACAGGCGCATCAGCCCCATGATCATCGCCGGCGAATAGGTATCGGCGCTGAACTGCTCGGCGATCTGCCGCGCCAGCGGATTGAGATCCGTGGTCGTCGTTTCGTCCGGCATTTCGCCAGGCGCGCGGGCGCGGATTTCCGAAATCTTCTTGCGAAGCGCTTCGGGATCGAACGAACCCGGGCGGTCAAACTTGTTCATGGCTGTCTTCCGGCGCTGAAGTCCCTCAGCCGGGATAGCAGAAAGCCACTAAGAAACGCTTACGTTGTGGGCAACACGCTATCGGCGGGCGGCTGGTAACGGCACAATTCCCGATAGAGGCTTAACATATCCGCCGACATTACCGAAGCTGCAAATTTCGACTTGAACGTGCTCGGGTCGGGCATCACACGTGCCGCCCAGTCTTTCTCGGTGATTGCGCGGGCCATGATGTCGGCAAGCGACCGGGCATTGGCGGGTTCGGCAAGCGCGGTGCTGTCGCGTCCGAGAATTTCCGGGATGCCGCCGACACGGCTGGCGATAACAGGCTTTCGTGCCGCCAGCGCCTCAAGCACGATATAGGGCATGGATTCGGCCCGCGAGGGAACGACGATGTTGCGCGCCAGCGCGAAGGCGTCACGCGTCTTCATCGCCGGCTGCATGCGGATACGGCGGCCGAGACCCTGCTGCAGCACCAGATCGCTGTATTCCTGCTGCTGCGGGCCGTCGCCGATCATCAGCGCCGACAGCGGCCGGCCGACGAGCCGTTCGGTCTGGGCGAAAGCCTCCACAAACAGATCGGGACCCTTCAGGTCCCGCATCATGCCGATATAGAGAAAATCGACCGCATCCGGCTGAGGCGGGACGACCTCGAACTCCCGATCGTCGATACCATTGTAGATCAGCTCGTTGCGCTCGCGCGGTGCGCCGACTTTTGCGAAATAGGTCCGCCGCTCGAAGTCGCAGACGAAGACGAGGGCGTCGGTGATCCGCTGCTGGATCCGCTCTGCCGGGAAGACCAAACGCCCGGTCAGAGAGCCCGGACGGTAGTGCAGGCTGCCGCCATGCGGCGAATAGAGGCGGGCTACGCGATACTTGTTGACCCGCAGGGCTGAACCGATGAGCCGGGCAATGACGCCGCCTTTGGCGCCGTGCCCATGCAACACATCCGGTCGCAAACTTCTGATTTCTTTGTAGCCGCGCCACAACGCGGCCAAATCCGACGGCCCGACCGAGCGATGGATCGGCATCCGGATGAGGCCGAGCGACAGATAGGGGCGGATTTCGTCGAACAGCCGATCCTCGTGACTGCCGCCTGTCGTGCTGTCGCAGAGGATCCCGACCTCATGGCCGGCCTTGGCATGCGCCTCGGCCAGGTCGCGCACGTGGCGGAATATCCCGCCGACAGGCGACCTGAAGCAGTGGATGATGCGCAAAGGCCGCTCTTGTTGCATCGAAATCAGAACAGGCGTTCGCGAACATAGATCGTGTCGCCGGCAAGAACAGCGTCGGTGATCGGGACCCGGCCGGTGATGATGCGGCCATTGATCTTGCGTGTGATGTCGGCGTTCGACTGGTTGGCGCGCGGCGAGAAGCCGCCGGCAACCGCGATCGCGTTCTGCACGGTCATCCCCGGAACATAGGCATACTGGCCGGCCTGGCCGACTTCGCCCATGATGAAGACGGACCGGTAGCGATCGACCTCGATCGTGACGTCTGGATCGCGCAGATAGCCTTGCTTCAGCTTGGCGGCGATCATGCCTTCGAGTTCGGGCAGGGTCCTGCCGCGCGAGGCGACGGTGCCGATCAGGGGGAAGGCGACGTAGCCGGCCTGATCGACCGTGTAGGTACCGCTGAGGCCGGCTTGTTCGAAAACGTTGATGCGCAAGCGGTCGCCGCTGTCGAGCCGATAGGGCTGGATCGTGGCTTCGCTGAAGGCTTTGGGTGCGGGCTGGTAGCTCGTGCAGCCGCCGAGCAACATCGACAGCGCTGCCGCCGTGATCGCGAGACCCGTCTTGATAGCTGCAGTGGACATGCGGTTCATAGGCTCCGGAAACGACCAGCTTTTGTGACGTTATCGATCCGTTAGGGTTAATAGCAGGTAAACTCGCGGTAGAAT
Source organism: Ensifer sp. PDNC004 (assembly GCF_016919405.1). Lineage (NCBI taxonomy): Bacteria > Pseudomonadati > Pseudomonadota > Alphaproteobacteria > Hyphomicrobiales > Rhizobiaceae > Ensifer > Ensifer sp. PDNC004. Next base: position 1,542,650 of record NZ_CP070353.1, on the reverse strand, counting down.
TTTCGCGGAGACCTGGCGATGCCGCCCCGCCTTTACCATCCGCAGGTTGATCGCATTAACCCTTGCGTTACCATGTTCCTTTACGGTCCGGCGAGATTTGAAAGTTCGGAGCGACGAGCATGTCGGGAAGCGGCAGCGCACAGCAGGATGTGGATATCGACCTCGGCGGCCTGTTTCGCGCCGTCTGGGATCGGCGCGTCAAGGTTTTGCTCGCCACCGTCGCTGTGGCGGCGCTTGCTTTCGGTGCAGCAAAGATGATCGCGCCGGATTACCAGAGCGAAACCCGCGTGCTGATCGAATCGCGCGAGCCGGAGTTCAGCGGCCCCAACCAGGCTTCCCAGGCGGGAGCCGACCGCGTCTTCGATGAATCCGGCATTCTCAGCCAGGTGCAGGTGCTCAAGTCGGCCGACCTCATCAAGCAGGTCGCTCGCAACATGAAGCTTTACGAGCTCAAGGAGTTCGATCCGTCGTCGGCGCCCTCTGCGCTTTCCGATCTTCTCGTCATGCTCGGCCTGAAGAAGAACCCGCTTGAGATGCCGCCCGAGGAGAGGGTGCTCAAGGAATTCTCCGACAAGCTCCAGGTCTACCAGGTGGAGAAGTCGCGCGTGATCGCGATCGCCTTCACCTCGAAGGATCGCCAGCTTGCGGCCGCCGTGCCCAATGAGATGGCGAAGGTCTTCCTGGCGCTCCAGAGCGGCGCAAAGCTCGATACCAATTCCGAGGCGACACGCTGGCTCGAACCCGAGATCGCCAATCTGCGCGAGAAGGTGCGCGACGCCGAAGCGAAGGTTGCGGCCTATCGCGCCTCGTCCGATCTGCTGCCGACCGGTGAAAGCACCAACTTCGCGACACGGCAGCTTACGGATATCTCGTCGGAACTGGCGCGGGTGCGCGGCGAGCGCGCCAATGCGGAAGCGCGTGCCGCCGGCGTACGCTCGGCGCTGGCAAGCGGCCGCGCGCCGGACACCATTGCCGATGTCGTCGGTTCGCAGATGATCCAGCGGCTGAAGGAGACGGAAGCGAACCTGCAGGCGCAGGTGGCGGACCTCTCGACCACCCTGCTTGACGGTCACCCGCGTCTGAAGGCGCTGAAGTCGCAGCTCGAAGGTATTCGCGGCCAGATCAGCACCGAGACCCGCAAGATCCTGACGAGCCTCGAAAACGAGGCGAAGGTCGGCGAACTGCGCGAACAGCAGCTCGGGCAGCAGTTGAATGCGCTGAAGGCACAGTCGGCGCAGGCCGGCGAAGAAGAGGTGGGGCTGCGCGCGCTCGAGCGCGAAGCGACCGCGCAGCGGCAATTGCTGGAGACCTATCTCGCGCGCTATCGCGAGGCGACATCGCGCACCGTGGAGAATGCGACGCCGGCCGATGCACGCGTCATTTCGAGTGCCGTGGTTCCGACCGGCGCGAGCTTCCCGAAGGTACTGCCGATCACCATCGTTGCAGCGCTTGCAACGTTCCTCCTGACCTGCATTGGCATCATGCTCGGCGAGCTTTTCAGCGGGCGAGCCTTGCGGCCGGTCTCTGCTACGGGCGAACGGGCACCGGTCCGGCCCCGTCCGGCGCTTGCCGCAAGCGTTGCCGATTTGCCGCCGGCCCAGATGGCTGAGGCATCGCCCGTCATTTCGTCCGCAGCCGATGACGCAGTCGACTTGCTGCCTGCGGCGGAGCTTTCGCCTGCCCCGGGCACGGAGGAGGAGGCCGCCGAGGCGGATTTCTCGATCGAAGCCGTCGCCGAGCATCTGCGTGCCACCAATGTGCGCGTTGCGATTTCGGTTTCGCCCGGCGGAGACGAGGGCTCCACCGCGACCGTGATGCTCGCCCGGTTGCTCGCCGAAGAAGAATTGAAAGTCGTGCTGATCGACCTGACGGGCTCTGCCTGCCCGACACGGCTGATGGCGCGCTCGCAGCAGCTCCCGGGGATCACCAATCTCCTGGCGGGGGAGGTTCCCTTCACGGACACGATCCACGCCGACCGCTTTTCCGACGCGCACATCATCCCACAGGGCGACGCCGATCCGCGCCAAGCGATGCGTGGCATCGACAGGCTGAAGATGATCATCGACGCGTTGACCAACGCCTATGATCTCGTCTTGCTCGAATGCGGCCCTGCCGATGAAATGGCCGTGGAGAAGATCGCCGGTCGTGATGGCGCCGAAATCATCCTGTCGGCGCCATCGGTGAGCGACGAGCGGATCGTCGAGGTACTGACGGGCTTCGGCGCGGCGGGCTACCGCGACATCGTGCTGATGACCGGCCAGGTGCAATCGGACCCCGAATACCCGGATCGCGACGCCGCGTAATGGCGGCGCGGGCCTCTGCCGCACAGCGCAGGGACCGTGCTCTAAGCTGGATGATCAGTCGGCGCTGTTGTCGAAGGTCTTGCCTTGCCTGCGTCGTCGCGTGCGCTGGATGCGGGCATAGACGGCCTTGTTCGCCTTGATCGCCCTTTTTGCCCTCACGACGAGGTAGTGCCGCACGCCTGCGAGCCGGCCAGCGAGCGTCACCGGCAGCACGATATCGCGCAACGGCGTCTCGATTGTGCACCAGGAGCGCTTGTAGGGCTGGTCGCCCACGCCGAAGTCGAACAGTCGCACGCCTTCGCCCGAAAGGCGCTCGATCATGCGGTAGAACAGCAATTCACCCGGGCTGGCGTCGCCGGCCAGCGCTTCGTCGATCGACCCGAACTGGCAGATCACGTGATCCGCCTTGCGCGAGAGTCCGGCGACGGCGACGATCCGGCCGTCATTTTCGCCTCGCAGGCGAATGGCATTGAGTTCCATGAGCTGAACCTCATCGTCCACGCGGGCGGCGAGCGCATGGAAAAACGCCTGCGTTTCCGGATCCTGGAAGACATCGGGAAAGCCGAGCGTGGCAAAGCGCTTCGCCTTTTGCCGAAAGAAGGTGTCGAGCAGGGCTTGGGCCTCGTCGCTCGTGCGGGCGACCACATAGTCGTAGCCGCCCATTTCAGCCAGCCGCCGTTCGGAAATGCGCATCTTCTTGCGCCGCCGCTTGGCGTTGAGCTGGGCCAGTGTGGGCTGAATGCCACCGAGAAGGGGAAGCTGGAACGACGGGTTGGGATTGGTAACGCCCGAAAACAGGGCGAGGGGGCTGGGGTCGCCGCGCCAGTCGTTCGGCAGACGATCGAGCATGACGATGTCGGCAAGGCCGCGCAGTGCGTCGCAGATGGCGCGGGCAAGCGCCTCGGCGAGCGCGGGCGTGGTGATGGTGGCCGCGGCGTCGCGGACAAACAGCCCGGTGTTCAGGTTGCTGTGCTCGGTTCCGATCAGTCTCGCCGTTCGAAACACGCGTCCGCGCACCACTTCCAGCGGCAGGATAAGCAGGAGTTCGCCATCGAACGTAATCCGTAGGAGAGCCAGGTCGCTGGCGTGGGTCGCAGCCCAGGCGCGGCACCAATGATAGGCATGGTGCAGCGAGTTCGCGGGAAGGGTGTCGAGCATGCGCCACTCGGTTTCGAGTGTCTCCATGTCGCGGTGAAGCGAGATTTCGAAGCGGCCGACAGCATCGGTCGGATCTGCACGCAAGGACGCATGCACGCGGCGGTCGCCGGAGCCATCCATGGTGAGTTCCGAGTTCGTCATCGCAGGTGCCGTCCGGTCCTTGTTGCGGAGAGATTGAACCTCAAACCCGCTACGATCGCTTTAATTCGGGAGTGCTTATGAAGGTCGATTGGCAATAACCGGCGAACGCGGTTAGCAAAGCGTGAAACGAAATTGACGCCTCACGCGATGAAGCCCGTTGCCAACACGCTGGCCCATTCCAGGCGGTTACGGCGGGCCGCAAGTTGCGACATCGCGGTCCAATCGTAGGTCACGCTGCGAAACGTCACGTCCCATTCCGTCCCCGACTGCTCGACGATGGCGTAGCGCGCGTGCGGGGATCCGGCCTCGACCTTGTGGGCCACCGGCCGGCTGTCGGTGTAGCCGGGGCAGCCGACGCTGCCGGGGTTGACGACCAGGCGTCCGTCGGAGAGGCGGATGACGCGAGGAATGTGGGTGTGGCCGCACAGGATTACCGGATAGTCGATCCCGACAGCTTCGGCCTCGATGGCCGAACGCGCGGCCCTATGAACCGTACCGTGCGCCGTCAGGGCTTCGAGCCAGTAGGTCTCATCGTCGGTCGGGGTCGCATGGCAGAGGAAGAACGTTTGCCTGTGGACGTGTGCGACGGGCAGGGTGGCCAACCACTCGCGGTGCTCCGGCTTCAATTCATCGAACGCCGCGCGATCGGAGAGCCCCATGTCGCGCGGATCGACCGTCAACAGGTAACGGTCGTGATTGCCGCGGATCGAGGGGATCGCCCGTTCCATCAGGATGTCGGCCGTGCGCGCGGCGTTGAGGGGACCGCTCAGATGATCGCCAAGATTGACGATATCGGTGATCCCTTGTGCATCGATGTCGGCGAGCACCGCTTCGAGCGCAAGATCGTTGCCGTGGATGTCCGCGATGACTGCAAGTCGCATGGGCGTCCTCCCGAATGGCTACCGGACCGAGGATCAACGATCCCGAGCGGGCTTTTCCATCCATTTGATGATCAGCATGGCCGGCAAGATCCAGAGCAGGCCGGTGAAGAAGAAATAGGCCAGGTGCACGTACCAGGGAGCGGCGCCGAGCAGCAGCGAGGCGAAGGTAACGGCGGCAAGCGCATAGACGACGACGAGGATGATGATCAGGATCGTGCCGATCAGCTTTCTGAGGCGTACGGGCATTTCATATCTTTCACAGGGGCAAATGCGCGCGGAGCGGCCGCGACCGCATGCCGCAAAGGTTTCGGCCTTGTTTTGCATGCCGCTCTGGTGCAAATCAACGGCTTTCCGAAAGGTGCGACCGTTGATCCGTCCAGTTGCGCCGCTGACAACCCTGCGACACCAGAGGGAACATGATGGCCGGCGTCGAAATGGCGACTGAACAAATGCTTCGAAACGAGATCGGCAGGACCGACCGCAACCGCCGGCAGATCCGCGGCTGGCTGGCGGCCGTGCTCTTCACTCTCTTTGCCCTGGTACTCGTCGGCGGCGCGACGCGTCTTACCGAATCGGGCCTCTCCATCACCGAATGGAAGCCGATCCATGGCGTGATCCCGCCGCTGACGGTGGCCGAGTGGGAAGAGGAGTTCCAGCTCTACCAGCGCATTCCGCAGTATCAGCAGATGAACAGCGGCATGACGGTCGACGAGTTCAAGACGATCTTCTGGTGGGAATGGGCACACCGCCTGCTCGCGCGTACGATCGGCCTGATCTTCGCGCTGCCGCTTGCCTATTTCTGGTTCACCGGAAAGGTTGAGCGCAAGCTGCGCATGCCGCTGCTCGGGATCCTTGCGCTTGGCGGTTTTCAAGGTTTCATCGGCTGGTGGATGGTATCCTCGGGCCTGGTGGAGCGCACGGAAGTGAGCCAGTACCGGCTGGCGACGCATCTCGTCATCGCCTGTCTTATCTTTGCCGCCTGCATGTGGATCTTCCGTGGGCTCAGTCGGCATTCGAATGAAGCGGCACCCACCGACCGCTCGCGCAAGATGGCCATGATCATCGCCATCTTCAGTCTTTTCCAGATCTATCTCGGAGCGCTGGTTGCTGGGCTCGACGCCGGCTTCAGCTACAACACCTGGCCGCTGATGGATGGCGCAATCATCCCGCAGGACCTGTTCCTGCAGCAGCCCTGGTGGATCAACCTGTTCGAAAACCCGAAGACGGTGCAGTTCGTCCATCGCATCGGCGCCTACGTACTCTTTGCCTTTGCGCTGATGCACATGATCGCCTCGCTGCGGGCAGCACCCGAGACCACCCATGCGCGCCGTGCGGTGCTCCTGTTCCTGCTCGTCTCGGCACAGGCGGCGATCGGTATCACCACGCTGGTGCTGCAGGTGCCGATCGGCTGGGGTGTGGCGCACCAGGGCGGCGCGCTCGTTGTGCTTGGCTTTGCCATCGCCCACTGGCGCGGTTTCTACGGTGAGTATCCGCGCCCGACGACGATCGAACTGCGCGACTGACGCCCGGCGAAATCCGGAAAAAGAAAGACCCCGGCGAGCGGCTCGCCGGGGTCTTTTGTTTTTCAGCCGATTGCCGATCAGGCCGACAGCATCAGGTCCATGTTCTGGACCGCCGCGCCCGAAGCGCCCTTGCCGAGATTGTCGAGCAGGGCAACGAGGTTCACATGGTTGCCGCCAGGGGTGCCGAAGACGAAGAGCTTCATCGTGTCCTTGCCGGCAAGCTCGGTGGCGTCGATGCGGGCGAGCTTTTCGCTCTCCTGGAGCGGCACGACCTCCACGATCGACTGGTCGGCATAATGCGCGACGATCGCAGCGTGAATCGTCTCGAGTGTCGTACCAGCGGCGAGGTCCTCAAGATAGAGCGGCACCTGGACGATCATGCCCTGTGCAAACTTGCCGACGGAGGGTGCAAAGACCGGTGCGCGGTCGAGCAGGCCGTGCATCTTCATCTCGGGCACGTGCTTGTGCTTGAGCGTCAGGCCGTAGAGGAAGTGCGGTGCGCTGATGTGGTCGGCATTGGTCTCGTCTTCCATCTGCGCGATCATCTGCTTGCCGCCGCCGGTGTAACCGGAAACCGCATTGACCGTCACCGGATAGCCGTCGGGCAGGATGCCGGCCTGGCGCAGCGGCCGGATCACGCCGATCGCGCCGGTCGGATAGCAGCCGGGATTGGCGACGCAACGGGCGCTGCGGATCTTTTCCGGCTGTGCCTTGTCCATTTCGGCAAAGCCATAGGCCCAGTCGGGCGCAATCCGGTGCGCGGTCGAGGTGTCGATAATGCGGACCTTGTTGTTGCCCGAGACCATGGAAACCGCCTCGCGCGAGGCGTCGTCCGGCAGGCAGAGGATCGCGATGTCGGCGTCGTTCAGAAGATCTTCGCGCATCGCGGCGTTGCGTCGTTCCGCTTCCGGAATGGAAAGCAGTTCGAGATCGCTACGGCCGGCCATGCGCGTGCGGATCTGCAAGCCCGTGGTGCCGTGTTCGCCATCGATGAAGATCTTCGGTTTCATGATTTTCCCGTTCTGCCAGACAGTTAGAAGCCGTTCCGGAATCACTCTGGCATAGAATTGAATCAGTTTCTCAACAGGCCGGCGGAGCGCCGCCAACCCCACCTTTTCTATATAAGCAGCCGCCCTCCATCGCAACGGCAACGGCCGTCTTCAGCGAAGCGGCGCGCGCTCGGCAAGCTTCTCCGCATGCAGCCCCAGCATATACATTGCGACGGTCGCGCCGGCGATCGCCGTGATGTCGGCATGGTCGTAGGCCGGCGCCACTTCGACCACGTCGCTGCCGACCACCGTCAGCGCGCCGAGCTTGCGCAGGACGGACAGGATCTTGGCGCTCGACGGGCCGCCGGCGACCGGGGTGCCGGTGCCGGGCGCATAGGCCGGATCGAGGCAGTCGATATCGAAGGTGAGATAGGCCTTGCGCTCGCCGACCTGCCTTATGATCGTCTCGGCGATGTCGCCGGCGCCCATCTCTTCGACGTCGTAGCCATAGAGAATGCGGATGCCGCAATCCTCGGGCGCGTGCGTACGGATGCCGATCTGGATCGAGGCGTCGGTGTCGATCAGCCCTTCGCGCGCCGCACGGCCGACAAAGGAGCCATGGTCGATGCGGCCGCGCTCGTCGGGCCAGGTATCCTGATGGGCGTCGAACTGGACGAGGGCGAGGGGGCCGTGCAGCGCCGCCTGCGCCTTCAGGATGGGATAGGTGACGAAGTGGTCGCCGCCGAGCGTCTGCAGATAAGCGCCGCTCCTGATGATCTTGGCCGCTTCGCGTTCGATCGTTGCCGGCGTCTTCGAATGGTTGCCGTAATCGAGCAGGCAGTCGCCATAGTCGACCGTTGCCATCTCCGCGAAGAGATCGCGGTCGAACGGGTACTGCGGATCGTTGTCGAAGATGGCCGAGGCGCGGCGGATCGCCTGCGGCCCGAAGCGGGCGCCGGGACGGTTGGACGTGGCGGCGTCGAAGGGAATGCCCCAGACGACGGCATCGACGCCCTTCAACTGCTTCGAATACTTGCGGCGCATGAAGGAGAGAATGCCGGCATGGGTCGGGTCGGACGCCGCCGATGTCAGTGAGCGCGCCGTCAGCGCATGATCGATTGTCCTGTTCGCCATATCCCGCCTCTGCCTCGGAGCCGGACAGCGCGCATCCTCGGCGCGCATCCGCTCAAACCTGTGGTGGCGGAAGGTTGGACAATCGTTGCCGGCAAGGCAAGGCCCTGCCGGCCGTTTCTTCGGCGATTACGAAGCCTTGGCTTCGTAGGTCGGCGCGAAGTCGCCAAGCGCCTTGGCTTCGGTGATGCGCGCGGCGATATCTTCCTCGATGATCGTCTCGAGCTGGGCGAAACTGTCGATCACGTAGTAGATCGGCTGGACGATATCGATGCGATAGGGCGTGCGCAGCACGGTCATCAGGTCGAAGGGCCGAAACTCGACACCTGGGGTTCCCATCGCATTGCGTGTCTCGTTGGGCGAAGACACGATGCCGGCGCCATAGCAGCGGCGGCCCTTCGGCGTGTTGATCAGGCCGAACTCGACGGTGAACCAGAAGATCCGGAACATATGCCAGGAATAGCCCTTGCCGAGCGAAACCGCCTTCTCGCCGAAGCGGCGCACGAAGTTGGCGTAGCTCTGATTGGTGAGCAGCGGGCAGTGGCCGAAGACCTCGTGAAAAATGTCGGGCTCTTCGATGTAATCGATATGCTCGCGGCGGCGAATGAAGGTCGCCAGCGGAAACTTGCCCTGGGACAGCAGTTCGTAGAAGCGGGACGGCGGAATGAGGGCAGGTACACCTTCGACGCCGAAGCCGGTGGTTTCCGCGAGGCGCCGGTTCACGTCCTTCAACTGCGGCACGTGATCAGGGCCGAGATCGAGCGTCTTTGCGCCTTCCAGATATTCGTGGCAGGCCTTGTCGGCGAGCAGCGTCATCTGCCGCTGATAGAGCTCGCCCCAGATCGCGTCTTCTTCCGGGGTGTAGAGATAGGTGCCGTCCGGTTCCGGCAGTTTGGCCGTGTAGCTACTTTCCTTCGTCATGACGTCTCCTCATTCGTCAGATGAACTCTCCTGTTGCAATTGTATCGCGGATGGAGCGAGTATTTGTTCCACAGTTGCCAGGTGGAGGCCTGATGGCGGGAGGAAAATTCGAAATGCCGTCCGATGTGAAAGAAAATCTTCAGCCTGTTCGAAAGCTGCTACGGCTGATTCAGGTCGATAGCGGCCAGTCTCTCTCCGATCTCGCCGAAAAAGCCGGCATGTCGCAAAGCTCGGCCTGGCGACGGCTGCAGGAACTGGAGACGGATGGCGTGATCCGCAAGCGCGTCGCGCTGCTCGATCCGGCAAAGCTCGATCTGAAACTCTGCATCATCGCCCATGTGACGCTCGAAGATCACCACGACGAGGCGATTGCCGCCTTTTCCGCCGTCGTGCGCGAGCGGCCGGAGATCATGGAGTGCTACGCTCTATCCGGAACGTTCGACTATATGCTGAAGATCCGCGCCAATGACGTCGAAAGCTACGATGCCTTCATGACGCGCTACCTGATGCGCAATCCGCATGTGCGCACGGTGGTGTCGAGTTTCGTCCTGCGCGAACTCAAGTCGACGACGGAGCTGCCGATTTAAGCCGGTCGCCAATGGCGGCCTTGCCCCGCGGGAGAACTACGAGCGCTCGAATCCGTATTGGCGTTCGATCTTGCCGACGCGCACCTGGTAATCCTCGTACCAGCGCTCGCGGCCAAGCCGCTGGGCCGTCAGGTGGCGGACATTGTTTTTCCAGGCCGCGATGCTCGCCTCATCGGCCCAGTAGGAATTGGTGAGGCCGAAGCCGTCGGCGCCGCGAACGCTTTCCAGGCCGAGAAAACCCGGCTGCTCGCGCGCAAGCCGCTCCATTTCGTCTGCCATGTTGTCGTAGCCGTGATCACCAGCCGTGCGCTGCGAGGCGAAGGTGACGATGTAATAGGGCGGCTCTGGGGTCTTGGCGACGGGAGAACGGGTCATGCGGTGCCTCAAAGGCTCGACGTTGCGGGATATGGTGCGTCGGATGATAACAAAAAAAGGCGGAGCAAAGCCCCGCCTTTCCAAGTGTCGCAGTTGAAGCGATTAACGCTTCGAGAACTGGAACGAACGACGTGCCTTCGCACGGCCGTACTTCTTACGCTCGACCACGCGGCTGTCGCGGGTGAGGAAGCCACCGCGCTTCAGGACCGAGCGCAGGCCCGGTTCGAAGTAGGTGAGTGCCTTGGAGATGCCGTGACGAACGGCACCGGCCTGGCCGGAAAGACCACCGCCAGCAACGGTCGCGTCGATGTCGAACTGGCCGTCACGGGCAGCTGCGACGATCGGCTGCTGCAGGATCATCTGCAGAACCGGACGGGCGAAGTAAGCCGCGTAGGGCTTGCCGTTGATGGTGATCTTGCCGGTGCCCGGCTTGACCCAGACGCGGGCGACAGCGTCTTTACGCTTGCCGGTCGCGTAGGAGCGACCCTGGGCGTCGACCTTCTTGACGTGAACCGGAGCAGCCGGTTCCGCGGTCGTGGCGATGTCCTTGAGAGCGGAAAGGTCAGCCATTATCAGGCGCTCCTTGTGTTCTTGCTGTTCAGCTTGGCGACGTCGAGGACGGTCGGCTGCTGTGCTTCATGCGGGTGGTTGGCGCCTGCGTATACGCGCAGGTTCTTCATCTGGCGACGGCCGAGCGGACCGCGCGGAACCATGCGCTCGACGGCCTTCTCGAGGACGCGCTCCGGGAAGCGGCCTTCGATGATCTGGCGCGCAGTGCGCTCCTTGATGCCGCCGGGGTAGCCGGTGTGCCAGTAGTACTTCTTGTCGGTGTACTTCTTGCCCGTCAGAACTGCCTTCTCGGCGTTGATGACGATGACGTTGTCGCCGTCGTCAACATGCGGGGTGAAGGTAGCTTTGTGCTTGCCGCGCAGGCGGTTCGCGATGAGAGAAGCGAGGCGACCAACAACGAGGCCTTCGGCGTCGATGATGATCCACTTCTTCTCCACCTCTGCAGGCTTCTGAACGAAGGTTGCCATATCAAAATCTTTCTTTGGACCCGAACGGCGAACCGCTGGGCGTTTCTTGTTGCTTGGTTTTGCCCGGTTTCCAAGGCAAAAGAGAAAGCGGCCCGTAAGGAACGCGATCTGCGGCAGCTTATACGCAAGTGCGAAACAAGCGTCAAGAACGCGAAATCTGTGCGACGGAAATAAAGTCAAGTAAAAACAATATGTTACTGTTGAGGTATTTTGATACCACAAATTATCGTGGCGGAATCGAATAGGTCGCCGTGGCATGCGCGACGAGGTCGTCGTCGCCAACCTTGACGATCGATGCGTCGAGAACGGCAAGCCGCTTGCCGAGTTTGAGGATCCGGCAGGTGCATTCGAGCGGTTCCGGCTCGGGCTTGCGCAGGAAGTTGATGTTGAGATTGGTGGTGACGGCAAGCGCAACCGGCCCGATATGGGCGATCAGCGCGATATAGGCGGAAACGTCGGCGAGTGCGAAAAGGGTAGGGCCGGAGACGGTTCCGCCCGGCCGGATATGCCGTTCGTTCGGATCGAGCCGCATGGTGGCAAAGCCCGGACCGACCGCCGTGACATGGAAGACCTTGCCGTCGGTGTGGACCTGGGGGAAATCCGTGTCGAGAAACCGGTTGAGGTCGTCGACGGTCATGATCGGCTCGATGGTCATGCATTGCATCCTTCAACATGTCTACCCGCCACCTGAAACCGACTGATGGCCCGACGCAAGGCAAAAATGGTCGTAGGCGGAATGCGTCAGCGGGTGTGTCTGTCGGCTTGCACGGCAGGCGCTGCCGGCGTACCACCAAGTCAAAGTTCAAGTTCCAGGAGAAAAAGATGGCCGACGTCGTATCGTTCAAGAAGGAAGAGCCGAACGGCCTGCTGCTGGAAGAACGTTCGGGGCCTGTCTTGCGGCTGACGCTGAACAACCCGCCAGCCAACGTGCTGTCGATCGCCATGATGGAGGCGCTGCACGCCGAGTTCGATGCGGTCGCAACCTCCAAGGACATCAGGGTGGTCGTGCTCGCCGCGACCGGCAAGCTGTTTTCCGCCGGTCACGATCTGAAGGAAATGACCGCGCACCGCGAAGACGACGACCGGGGCCGGGCCTTCTTCGAGCGGACGATCCGCCTCTGCGCCGATCTCATGCTGAAAATCACACGGCTGCCGCAGGCCGTCATCGCTGAGATTGACGGCCTGGCAACGGCAGCCGGCTGCCAGCTGGTTTCCAGCTGTGACCTTGCAATCTGCACCGACAGCTCCACCTTCTGCACGCCCGGCGTCAATATCGGTCTCTTCTGTTCGACGCCGATGGTCGCGCTCACGCGTGCGGCACATCGCAAGCAGGCGATGGAAATGCTCCTGACCGGCGAGACCATCGACGCTTCGACCGCCAAGGATTTCGGCCTCGTCAATCGCATCGTGCCGCAGCAGTACCTGCGCCAAGTGGTCGACAAATATGCTGCGGTCATTGCCTCGAAGTCGCCGCAGGCGCTGAAGATCGGCAAGGAGGCCTTCTATCGCCAGGCGGAGATGGACCTGCCGGAGGCTTACGACTACGCAGTCGGCGTTATGGTTGAGAACATGCTGGCGCGCGATGCCGACGACGGCATCGGCGCGTTCCTCGGCAAGCGCATGCCGGAATGGAAGGAAGACTGACGCTCAGGCGAGTTTCAGAAGCAGGGCGCCAAGTGCGATGACGCAGGCAGCCGCGATGCGCCAGGCGCTGACCGGCTCCTTGAGGAACACGACCGAGATCACCACGGCAAAGAGGATCGAGGTTTCGCGCAGTGCCGCGACGGTTGCGACCGGCGCTTTGGTCATGGCCCAGAGCGCCAGGCCATAGGCGCCGATCGAGCCGGCGCCGCCGATAAGGCCCCGCCACCAGTTCTTGTAGACGTGGCGGGCGACCGGCTTGATGCCGCGCCGGGCAAAAGCCCAGGTGAACAGCAGAACCGGCGGCAGCAGCGCCATCCACAGCGTGTAGGAGATGGCGTTGCCTGAAACGCGCGCGCCGATACCGTCGACAAAGGTGTAACTTGCGATGACGCAGGCATTAAGCAGCGCAAGCACGATCGCGTTCTTGCCGCCCTTGCGCGACTCGAAGGCGAGCGTCAGCACACCGGCAGAGATCGTCAGGATACCGATCATCGTTCCGAAGGTGAGCTTTTCGCCGATCAACGCCCCACTGGTCATCGCGACGATCAACGGTGCCGCGCCGCGCATCAGCGGATAGACAAGGCCGATGTCGCCGGCGCGATAGGATGCGGCGACGAGTTGGAAATAGGCGAACTGGAACAGTGCCGAAACCAGGATGTATGGCCACGCTTCCGGTTTGGGCAACGGCATGAACGGCAGGAAGGGGATGGCGACGGCTGCGGCCCCGAGCGCGATCATTGCAGCGTCGAGCGACTTTTCCGTTCCCGCCTTGACCAACGCATTCCAGGTCGCGTGCAACAACGCCCCGAACAGGACGAGCGCAATGACTTCAACGGGCAAGATGAGACCTCGGAAAACGATGTGGCAGGCTTTGTGATGCTTGTCGCGCCGCACGGACGCAAAAGCAACCGGAAAGTCTTGCAGAAGCGGCAATCTTTGGCGGGGAACGAACGGCCCGCACGGTTGACTTGGCCGGCCTCGCCATCATTATACGACCGTTTAACACGAACGGATCCGAAGCCGCAGATGAACCACGACGCTTACCCGGACTATTATCTCGCCGATATCCTGCGCGAGACCAAGACGATCGCCCTTGTCGGCGCTTCGCCCAATCCTGAGCGTCCGAGCCATCGGGTCATGGCGTTTCTGCTGCGCAAGGGTTACCGGGTGATCCCGATCAATCCCGGGCATGTCGGCAAGAGCATCCAGGGTCAGGCCGTGGTCGGCCGGCTTGCCGATATAAAGGAGCCGATCGACATGGTCGACGTCTTCCGCGCTGCCGACGCCTTGCCGGCGCTCGTCGATGAAATTCTCGCGCTGGAGACGCTGCCGAAAGCGATCTGGGGCCAGCTCTCGGTGCGCAACGATGGTGCTGCGGCGAAAGCGGAAGCCGCCGGCATCAAGGTGGTCATGGACCGCTGTCCGGCGATCGAATACCCGCGTCTGATCGGCTGATCGCGGTCGGCGCATCGCCGGCGGATCACACAACCGTCAGTTCTTGAAAAATCCTCTTTGACCGCATGCGTAGGCTCTGGAATAGTGCCGCGGCTTGCGCGCTCAATCGTGCGAGCACGATAGCGGTTCACGCGTAGATTCAAGGTGATAGAGCGCCCCGGCGCGCCGGCTGGCGGCCGCGCTCTGGTCATGGGAGGGACGAAATGACGAAAGACAACCCTGGTTTCAACACGCTCGCAATTCATGCGGGGGCGCAGCCCGACCCGACCACGGGTGCACGGGCGACGCCGATCTACCAGACGACGAGCTTCGTCTTCAACGACACCGACCATGCGGCGGCACTCTTCGGCCTGCAGCAGTTCGGCAACATTTACACCCGCATCATGAACCCGACGCAGGCGGTGCTCGAAGAGCGCATTGCCGCGCTTGAAGGCGGCACCGCGGCACTCGCCGTTGCCTCCGGCCATGCCGCACAGCTTCTCGTCTTCCACACGATCATGAGCCCGGGCGACAACTTCATCGCCGCCAACCGGCTCTATGGCGGCTCGGTCAACCAGTTCGGTCATGCCTTCAAGTCCTTCGACTGGCAGGTCCGCTGGGCTGACCCTGCCGATCCGGCTTCCTTTGAGGCGAAGATCGACCGGCGCACCAAGGCGATCTTCATCGAGAGCCTCGCCAATCCCGGCGGCACGTTCGTCGATATCGCTGCCATCGCCGAGGTCGCCCGCAAGCACGAGCTGCCGCTGATCGTCGACAACACCATGGCGACGCCCTACCTGCTGCGGCCTCTGGAGCATGGCGCCGATATCGTCGTGCACTCGCTGACGAAGTTCATCGGCGGCCACGGCAACTCCATGGGCGGCGTCATCGTCGACGGCGGCACCTTCGACTGGTCGAAGTCCGGCAAATATCCGATGCTCTCGGAACCGCGTCCGGAATATGCCGGTGTCGTGCTGCACCAGACCTTCGGCAACATCGCCTTCGCCATCGCCGCGCGTGTCCTCGGCCTGCGCGACTTCGGCCCGGCGATCTCGCCGTTCAATGCCTTCATGCTGGTCACCGGTTCCGAAACGCTTCCACTGCGCATGCAGCGCCATTGCGACAACGCGCTTGCGGTCGCCAAGTGGTTGAAGACGCACGACAAGATTTCGTGGGTCAACTATGCCGGGCTTGAGGACGACCCCAACCACGCGCTGCAGCAGCGCTATTCGCCGAAGGGCGCCGGTGCCGTCTTCACCTTCGGCCTCAAGGGTGGCTACGAGGCGGGCAAGCGCTTCGTCGAAGGGCTGGAAATGTTCTCGCACCTCGCCAATATCGGCGACACGCGCTCGCTCGTCATTCACCCGGCCTCGACCACCCACCGCCAGCTGACGCCCGAGCAGCAGGTGGCGGCCGGCGCCGGCCCTGACGTCGTGCGCCTCTCGGTTGGCATCGAGGATGTCTCCGACATCATCGCCGACCTCGAACAGGCGCTGGCCAAGCTCTGAAACACTAGCCGCGAAGGGCGCGCCAGCGCGCCCTTCGCAAGGGTGCCAAGATGACGAATATGCAGAAATTCGACCTGTCCACCGTCGAGGCGGAAACCGGTACGCCGGCGGCCGACCGGCTCATCTCAGGCGCGCCGCAGTTCAAGACCTGGAACCTGGAGGAAGCCGAAGGCGGGCTCTATGCCGGGGTCTGGGAATCGACGCCCGGAAAATGGCGGATCGTCTATGAGGAGTGGGAGTATTTCCACATCCTCTCCGGCTATTCGATCCTCACGCAGGATGGTGGCGAAGCGGCGCATCTGCGCGCCGGCGACAGCATGATCCTGCGTCCCGGGTTCGAGGGCACCTGGGAAGTCGTGGAGACGACCCGCAAGGACTATGTCATCCGCCTTTAATCGCTGCGGTACCGGAGACCCGTAAGCTTCGGTGCTGCTCACCAGACGAGGTCGAGGCGTTCCAGTCCGTGGAAATGAAACGCGTCCTTGACCTCGGGCTCGGTCTTCAGCTGCATGTTCGGCAGGCGCCGAAACAGGATCGGCAGCGCCAGATTGAGCTCCAGGCGGGCGAGCGGCGCGCCGATGCAGAAATGCAGGCCCGCCCCGAAGGAGACATTGGCGCCTTCGTCGCGCGTCGGCCGGAAGGCGTTCGGGTCGGTGAACTTCTTCGGGTCAACATTCGCCGCTCCGAGCAGCAGGCCGACCTTGTCGCCCTGCCGCAGCGTGACGCCTTCGTCGAGTTCGATATCCGACAGCGCGTAACGCTGGAAAATATGCAGCGGTGCGGCAAAGCGCAGGCATTCCTCCACGGTCAGCGCGGTTGCCGCGTCCGTCGCAAACAGGTCTTTCGCCGAAAGTCCGGATTGCAGGATCGTCTTCACCGCATTGCCGATCTGATGCACGGTCGCCTCGTGACCCGCATTGAGGAGGAGGGCGGTGGTCGAGACCAGCTCCGCGTCCGACAGCCGCTCGCTGTCCTTTTCCGAGGTGATCATGTGTGTCAGCAGGTCGTCCGCGGGGGTGCGGCGCTTCTCGGCGATGATGCCGCGCAGATAATCGGCAAAATCCGCGGAAGCCTGGTTGGCGTCGAGTTCGGTCTCGTAGCTGGGATTGAAGACATACATCCGAACCATGCGATGCGACCAGTCGAGCAGATCGGGCGCTGCCTCGACGGGAATGCCGAGCATGCGGGCGATGATCGTCACGGGAAGCGTTTCGGCAAAGCTCTTCAGCAGTTCGACCCCGCCGTCATCGGCAAAGCCGTCGATCAGGGTATGGGACAGTTGCTCGATGTCTGGCCGCAGCTGTTCGATCTGCCGCGAAACGAAGGCGCGGTTGACGAGCGTGCGCAGCCGGGTGTGTGCGGGCGGCTCGAGCTCCAGCAGCGAATGTTCTTCGAGCGCGTCGAAATCCTTCAAATGCGGCTTCGGCGCCGGCAGGCCAAGTTCGTCGCGCGTCGCCACATGCAGGATCTGCCGGCCGAAACGCCGGTCGCGCAGAAGCGCGTTCACCTGGTCGTAGCCAGCGAAATACCACTGCTGTCGTTCCTCCCAGAAGAAGGCCGGGCACTGCGCATGGATCTCGGCATAGGCTGCGAGCGGGTCACGGTAGAAGGCTGGATCGCGCGCGTCGATGGAAACGCGCCTCAGCGCGCAGTCGATGGAAATGGCAGGCATGGCAGGGGCTCTTCGCGGACTTCAATGGCCCTTATGTCTAAGGGAATCGCGGTTCGGCCGGCAAGCGCGGATATCGCACCCCTCGGGGCGTTGACAGCACGTGCCATGGCGGCCAATCTCTCCTGGCTGCGTAGGGCGCATCGGCAGAGAGCTGAAAGGGCAACGCCCGCCTACGGAACACAGACCGTAGTTGCGCCCATGCCAAACCTTGAAAACCTGAAGAAGCAGGCGAAGCAATACCTCAGATGGCATCGCGACCAGTACTATCCGGTCGCCGCCGAGATCAGGGCTGCCTTGCCGCGCTTCCGCGATCTTGACGATCACGCCATTCTGACGGCTGAGTTCAAGCTCGCCGACGCGCAGGAACTCGTCGCGCGTCAATCGGGGTTCGAAAGCTGGCAGGCGCTCAAATCAGGAGCCCTGACAATGACCAAACAATCGAAACCCGCCACACCGCTGCCTGTGCTGCAATCGACAGCCGCACAGTTGTTCGTTGCCGACATCGGGGCCGCGTGCGACTTCTTCACCGAGAAGCTCGGCTTTGCGGTCGATTTCGTCTACGGCGATCCGCCCTTCTATGGGCAGGTGATCCGGGACAATGCCCGGCTCGCTCTGCGTCTCGTTTGCGAACCCGTCTTCGTCGGCGACATCCGGCAGCGCGAGCACCTACTTTCCGCCTCCATCGCCCTCGATACCGCCAATGACATCAAGCAATTGTACCTGGGCTACCAATCGGCCGGGGTCTCTTTTCACCAAGCGTTGCGTACGGAACCCTGGGGTGCGCGTACGTTTATCGTGCTCGATCCCGACGGAAACCTGATCCTGTTTGCAGGGCCAGCCGACTGAACTGAAAAGCGGGAAGGGGCGCCGGTAGCGTGCGTTTGCCGCCGGCGCCCGCGTCTTCCGGCACGCCATCCGCGGGGAACAAACTTCCCCTGTTCTCCCTTTTTCTATGGCACCAGGCGACCTATTTGCGCATGATGCGGCCAGCAAGCAGGGAGCGGCATGGGAAAAAACCAGTCCAGTCTATCGGCGGGGATCGTCGCTGCGATCCGCAAGAGACGTCCCACCGTCGTTCACCGCGAAGCCGCGGTCAGCCGCGGCGATATCGTCATCGCCTCCTACAACATCCACAAATGCGTCGGCACCGACGGGCGCTTCGACCCCGGCCGTACCGCCAATGTCATCGGTGAACTTGGTGCCGATATCGTGGCGCTTCAGGAGGCCGATCAGCGCTTCGGTGAGCGCGCCGGTCTTCTCGATCTCGAACACCTGCGTCGGGAGGCGCATCTTGTTTCGGTGCCGATTTCCGGCTTTTCGACCAAGGGGCATGGCTGGCACGGCAACGTCCTGTTGCTGCGCGAGGGCGCCGTTTCCGACGTGCGGCAGTTGAAGCTCCCTGGCGTCGAGCCGCGCGGTGCGCTGGTCGTCGATCTCGACCTGAAAGTGGGGCCGCTGCGCATCATCGCCGCCCATCTCGGTCTTCTCCGGCATTCGCGCGCCCAGCAGGCCGAGGCGATCCTCGAGGCGGCATCCGATGCCAACGGGCGACCGACGCTTCTCATCGGTGATCTCAACGAATGGCGGATGGGGCGGCGTTCGTCGCTGTCCTTCCTCAGCCCGGTATTCGACCCGTCCCATGCGACGGTCGCCAGTTTTCCCTCGCGCTTCCCGCTGTTGCCGCTCGACCGTGTGCTCGGCAATCCGCACCATCTGGTGACGTCGGTCGCGGTGCACGATTCGCCGCTGGCGCGGATCGCCTCGGATCATCTGCCCGTAAAGGCCTCGATCGACCTGAAGGCCGTGCAGCCGGAGCCAAGAGACGGCAAGCGGGTGGAAGCGGGTCGCGCGGGGTCGGCCTGACGGCGCGGACGAGTTTTCGATGTGGTCCTCTGTCCTGTTCACCATTGCCGTCATCCTCGGACTGCTCGTGGCGACCGTGCTTTACATCTACGGCCGCTTCGGCCGACGCCCGCACGGGCCGCCGTCAAACGCCCTTCCGCTGGCCGATGCCGGCACGGAACTCGACCGCTACCTGGCGCCGCTCGTTGACGCCCAGGCGGGTGCCAATGGCGTGGCGCTGGTTTCCGACAATATCGAGGCCCTGGTTGCGCGCGCGCACGCGGCACGGCGCGCCGGACGCAGCCTCGATCTGCAGTACTATTACTGGAAGGGCGACCTGACCGGTCTTCTTCTCGCCCGTGAGATCCTGGCCGCCGCAGACCGCGGCGTGCGCGTCCGGCTGCTGCTCGACGACATCAATGCCGGCATCCACGACCGCATGTGCATCGCGCTCGACGCCCACCCCCATATCGACGTGCGGCTCTTCAATCCGAGCCGGGCGCGCACTGATCGCTTTCGCCGCGGCTTCGAAATGGCGATCCGCGCTTTCAGCGCAACGCGCCGCATGCACAACAAGCTCTGGGTGGCCGATGGCCGCGTTGCGATTGCCGGCGGCCGCAACATCGGCGACGCCTATTTCGATGCCGCCGAACTCTCCAATTTCCGCGATCTCGATGTCTGGATGGTGGGGCCGGTGCTGGATCAGGCGTCGGCCATGTTCGACCGCTATTGGAATAGTGCCTCCGTGCTTCCGATCGCAGCGCTGCGCACGCCGCGCAAGCAGTATTTGCCCGCGCTACGCGAGGCCGTCGACGGATTGGCCCGCACGCCGGCGGGGCGGTTCTATCTGGAACGCATCGACAAGGCGGTGGAGGAGGCGGAGATCTACCACGGCACGCGGCAGCTTCACTGGAGTTCCGATATCCGGCTGGCATCCGATCCGCCGGAAAAGGCGCTGATGCAGCGACGCCAGAACTGGCTGTTGCGCGAGCTTTTTCCGCTGATCGAGGCTGCCACGCGGGATTTGAGGATCATCTCGCCCTACTTCATCCCCGGCGTTGCCGGCACACGGGGGCTCGCCGCCATCGTTTCGCGCGGCGCTCGCGTCGCCGTCCTCACCAATTCGCTTGCGGCGACCGACGTTGCCGCCGTTCACGGCGGTTATGTCAAATATCGCCGCAAGCTCATCCGGGCCGGCGTCGCGCTCTTCGAGTTGAAGGAGCAGGGCGATGTTGCCGAGGGGCACCGCATGACGCTGTTCGGACGCCGCAATGCGAGCCTGCACAGCAAGGCCTTCGTGGTGGACGGCTTGCACGGTTTCGTCGGCTCGATGAACTTCGATCCGCGCTCAGCCTCGCTCAATACGGAAATGGGCGTGGTCTTTCAGGATGCGGCACTTGCCGGCGAACTGGCTTCCATGTTCGAGGAGGAAACCTCGCCGGCAATCAGCTACCGGGTCGACATCGAAGGGTCACGCCTCATCTGGCGCGATCGCGCCAATGGCTCCGAGCGGCTGGTGCGCCATGAGCCGGATGCGAGCCTAACAAGGCGCATGATCGCCGGGCTGATCCGCATTCTGCCTATCGAGTCGCAGCTGTGAACCGTGGCTTGCTTGCCTCATTTGCGCTTCGTTTACCGATATCGTTGATCGCTGTGCGCAGCGTCTGGGTGTGCGGTCTTGGTCGAGGACGTTGCGCAAAAAATGCTCTATCGCCAACCATGTGTGGAGGACGGCCAAACTTCGAGGCGAACAGTGCCTTCGATTAAGCTTATCGAAGCTTCGCGACTTGAAGTGCAGGGTGTTGACACTCTATGTAGGAGCAGAAGGTAAATCCCGTGATTCCCGGTTCGCAAAGGTTTTGCGAGCCCGATTGATGAAGGTTCGATATGAGAAATCCCGTTGATACCGCCCTGGCACTGGTGCCGATGGTTGTTGAGCAGACCAACCGCGGTGAACGTTCCTACGATATCTTTTCGCGCCTTCTGAAGGAGCGCATCATCTTCGTGACCGGCCCGGTCGAAGATCAGATGGCAACGCTCGTCTGCGCCCAGCTTCTTTTCCTCGAAGCGGAAAACCCGAAGAAGGAAATCGCGCTCTACATCAACTCGCCGGGCGGCGTCGTCACGTCGGGCATGGCGATCTACGACACGATGCAGTTCATCAAGCCGGCCGTTTCGACGCTCTGCGTCGGCCAGGCCGCCTCGATGGGTTCGCTGCTCCTGGCCGCCGGCCACAAGGACATGCGTTTCGCCACGCCGAACGCGCGCATCATGGTTCACCAGCCCTCGGGCGGCTTCCAGGGCCAGGCCTCGGATATCGAGCGTCACGCCAAGGACATCCTGAAGATGAAGCGTCGCCTCAACGAGGTTTACGTCAAGCATTGCGGCCGCACCTACGAGGAAGTCGAGCAGACGCTCGATCGCGATCATTTCATGAACGCGGACGAAGCTCTGAACTGGGGCCTCGTTGACAAGGTGCTGACCTCGCGCGAAGAAATCGAAGGCGGCGAGCAGGCCTGATAACGCGCATTTGTGTCGGGATAGATGTAATTGTGACACAATTGTAATGGCTCAAGGGCTTTATCGACAGGGTAAAGCCGGTAATATGAACCATTAATGCTATGTTGGAATCTGACGGCGTAGTGTTGGTTCGAGTTGGGAGAGTCGTTGCGGCCGCGTCGGGCGTCTTCGCCAGGGGCGGTAAGTACTCCCGGAAGCCCTGCGTAAGGTTGAGGCGCAAGGCAAATTGAGTGGTCCGCGATACTTATCTTGAAAGTGTCCGGCGTGCTGGAAGGAAGTCGAAATGAGCAAGGTCAGCGGAAGCAACGGCGGTGACTCGAAGAATACACTTTATTGTTCGTTCTGCGGCAAGAGCCAGCACGAAGTCCGCAAGCTGATTGCCGGACCGACCGTGTTCATCTGCGATGAATGCGTCGAACTGTGCATGGACATCATTCGCGAAGAGAACAAGACGTCGATGGTCAAGTCCCGCGACGGTGTTCCGACCCCTCAGGAAATCATCAAGGTTCTGGACGAATACGTCATCGGCCAGCAGCAGGCCAAGCGCATCCTGTCGGTCGCCGTTCACAACCACTACAAGCGCCTGGCGCACGCCGCCAAGGGCAGCGACGTCGAACTGGCGAAGTCGAACATCATGCTGGTCGGCCCGACCGGCTGCGGCAAGACCTATCTCGCCCAGACGCTCGCCCGTATCATCGACGTGCCGTTCACCATGGCCGACGCCACGACGCTGACCGAAGCCGGTTACGTCGGTGAAGACGTCGAGAACATCATCCTGAAGCTGCTCCAGGCGGCCGACTACAACGTCGAGCGCGCCCAGCGCGGCATCGTCTACATTGACGAAGTCGACAAAATTTCGCGCAAGTCCGACAATCCGTCGATAACGCGCGACGTATCGGGCGAGGGCGTGCAGCAGGCGCTTCTGAAGATCATGGAAGGCACAGTTGCCTCGGTACCGCCGCAGGGCGGCCGGAAGCATCCGCAGCAGGAATTCCTGCAAGTGGATACGACCAATATTCTCTTCATCTGCGGCGGCGCCTTTGCCGGCCTCGACAAGATCATCTCCGCCCGTGGCGAGAAGACCTCGATCGGTTTCGGCGCAACGGTCCGCTCGCCGGAAGATCGCCGTGTCGGCGAAGTTCTGCGCGAACTGGAGCCGGAAGATCTCGTCAAGTTCGGCCTGATCCCGGAATTCATCGGTCGTCTGCCGGTTCTGGCGACGCTCGAAGATCTCGATGAAGATGCGCTGATCCAGATCCTGTCCGAGCCGAAGAACGCTCTGATCAAGCAGTACCAGCGCCTGTTCGAGATGGAAGACGTCGAACTGACCTTCCACGAGGACGCGCTTCGCGAGATTGCCCGCCGGGCGATCGTGCGCAAGACCGGTGCCCGTGGCCTTCGCTCGATTATGGAAAAGATCCTGCTCGACACCATGTTCGAGCTGCCGACGCTCGAAGGCGTGCGCGAAGTGGTCATCTCCGACGAGGTGGTCAAGGGCTCTGCCCGGCCGCTTTACATCTACTCGGAACGGTCGGACGAAAAGACCAACGTTTCGGCCTGAGCGTCCTGAAATATCCTTTGAGAAGCCCGCCTTGAGCGGGCTTTTTCATGTCTACTTCATGTCTTCACACTTAGCTGTTGAGACACGGACGCAGGGGCGCAGATTTCACAATTCGATTGTTGCTAAAGTGCCGCAAACAACGCAATGATGTAACGATTCAATGAAGGACCTTGATGGTTGCGGTCCAAGAGCTTGTAGTCCGTCGCAAGGTCCGCAACAGCATTGATGCGTAGTCAGAAGGACCCGGCCACAGTTTGTGGATGTCTGCGTCGAGCCTTGAAATGGACGCGGTTGCACTCCACTTTCATGTGGAAAATATGACAGCCGGGAGTGCCTGTAGGGCTCCCGGAAACGGGCCCGAAATCGGGACGGAAAGGAAATGACATGACGAACAAAACGTCACCGGCGACTGAAAGCGCGACCTACCCGGTCCTGCCGCTCCGCGACATCGTAGTCTTCCCGCACATGATCGTGCCGCTTTTCGTCGGCCGCGAAAAGTCGATCCGTGCGCTTGAGGAAGTCATGGGCACCGACAAGCAGATCATGCTTGCCACCCAGATCAACGCCACCGACGACGATCCGGAACCGTCCGCGATCTACGAAGTCGGCACCATCGCCAACGTCCTGCAACTGCTGAAGCTGCCCGACGGCACCGTCAAGGTGCTGGTCGAAGGCCGCGCGCGCGCCAAGATCGACGGCTACACGCCGCGCGAAGAATTCTACGAGGCTGCCGCGCACACGCTGAGCGAGCCGGAGGAAGACCCGGTCGAGATCGAGGCGCTCAGCCGCTCTGTCGTCTCCGAGTTCGAAAGCTACGTGAAGCTCAACAAGAAGATCTCCCCCGAGGTCGTCGGTGTTGCCAGCCAGATCGAGGACTATTCGAAGCTGGCCGACACGGTGGCTTCGCACCTTTCGATCAAGATCGTCGAAAAGCAGGAAATGTTGGAGACCACCAGCGTGAAGATGCGCCTGGAAAAGGCGCTCGGCTTCATGGAAGGCGAGATCTCCGTCCTGCAGGTGGAAAAGCGCATCCGCTCGCGCGTCAAGCGCCAGATGGAGAAGACCCAGCGCGAATACTACCTCAACGAACAGATGAAGGCGATCCAGAAGGAACTCGGCGACGGCGAAGACGGCCGCGACGAGATGGCCGAGATCGAAGAGCGTATCGCCAAGACCAAGCTTTCCAAGGAAGCGCGCGAAAAGGCTGACGCGGAGCTGAAGAAGCTGCGCCAGATGAGCCCGATGTCGGCGGAAGCCACCGTCGTTCGCAACTACCTGGATTGGCTGCTCGGCCTGCCCTGGGGCAAGAAGTCGAAGATCAAGACCGACCTGAACCATGCCGAGGAGGTGCTCAACGTCGATCACTTCGGCCTCGACAAGGTCAAGGAACGCATCGTCGAGTATCTCGCCGTGCAGGCCCGTTCGACCAAGATCAAGGGCCCGATCCTGTGCCTCGTCGGCCCTCCGGGCGTCGGCAAGACCTCGCTCGCCAAGTCGATCGCCAAGGCGACCGGCCGCGAATACGTGCGCATGGCACTCGGCGGTGTTCGTGACGAAGCCGAAATCCGTGGCCACCGCCGCACCTATATCGGCTCCATGCCGGGAAAGGTCGTCCAGTCGATGAAGAAGGCGAAGCGGTCCAACCCGCTGTTCCTGCTCGACGAAATCGACAAGATGGGCCAGGACTTCCGCGGCGATCCGTCGTCGGCGCTGCTCGAGGTGCTGGATCCGGAACAGAACTCGACCTTCATGGACCACTACCTGGAAGTCGAATACGACCTGTCCAACGTGATGTTCATCACCACCGCCAACACGCTGAATATCCCGGCGCCGTTGATGGACCGCATGGAAGTGATCCGCATCGCCGGCTACACCGAAGAGGAAAAGCTGGAAATCGCCAAGCGGCACCTGCTGCCGAAGGCGATCCGCGACCACGCGCTGCAGCCGAAGGAGTTTTCGGTCACCGACGGCGCGCTGATGGCGGTCATCCAGACCTACACCCGCGAAGCCGGTGTGCGTAACTTCGAGCGCGAGCTGATGAAGCTCGCCCGCAAGGCCGTGACCGAGATCATCAAGGGCAAGGCCAAGAAGGTCGAAGTGACCGCTGCCAACATCAACGATTACCTGGGCGTTCCGCGCTTCCGCCACGGCGAAGCCGAACGTGACGACCAGATCGGTGTTGTCACCGGTCTCGCATGGACCGAGGTCGGCGGCGAGCTGCTGACGATCGAAGGCGTCATGATGCCCGGCAAGGGCCGCATGACCGTCACCGGCAACCTGCGCGACGTGATGAAGGAATCGATTTCGGCAGCGGCGTCCTATGTCCGCTCGCGCGCGATCGACTTCGGCATCGAACCGCCGCTGTTCGACAAGCGTGACATCCACGTGCACGTGCCGGAAGGTGCGACGCCGAAGGATGGCCCGTCGGCGGGTGTCGCCATGGCAACCACGATCGTGTCGATCATGACCGGTATCCCGATCTCCAAGGATGTCGCCATGACTGGCGAGATCACGCTGCGCGGCCGCGTGCTGCCGATCGGCGGTCTTAAGGAGAAGCTCCTGGCAGCGCTTCGGGGTGGCATCAAGAAGGTGCTGATCCCGGAAGAGAACGCCAAGGATCTTGCCGAGATCCCGGACAACGTGAAGAACGCGCTCGAAATCATCCCGGTTTCGCGGATGGGCGAAGTGCTCGAACACGCTCTGGTGCGCATGCCGGAACCGATCGAATGGGACCCGGCAAACGAGCCGGCAACCGTTGCACCGGTTGATTCGCAGGACGAAGCAGGCTCTTCGATCGCCCACTAACGGGTGCTCGAAAATGGGCGCCGCCGGCTCGCGCGGCGCTCATTTTGCAGAAAAATTGGGAAGACCGGCCATTGGCCGGTCTTTTTTGTTGTAAAAGCGCCCTGCAAGCCTTGCATTCCAAGGGATTAGGCGCAATTGGGAAAGGCAAGACGCGGGCGAAGCGCAAGCCGCCGCGCCTTAAAACACAGTCGTTTCGAACCAATCTGAAAGGGGTGGAAACATGAACAAAAATGAGCTCGTGTCTGCCGTTGCTGAGAAGGCCGGACTTTCCAAGACCGACGCATCTTCTGCAGTTGATGCAGTTTTCGAGACCATCCAGGCTGAGCTGAAGAACGGCGGCGACATTCGCCTGGTCGGCTTCGGCAACTTCTCGGTTTCGCGCCGCGAAGCCTCGAAGGGCCGTAACCCGTCCACGGGTGCGGAAGTTGACATCCCGGCACGCAACGTGCCGAAGTTCACGGCCGGCAAGGGTCTGAAGGATGCCGTCAACGGCTGATGAGATTTGCTTGGCGGCCGGACACGAGGCCGGCAGTCCAGGTATTCGAGGGTTCGGCGCAAGCCGGACCCTTTCGCATTTTGGGGCAGCCCTTGCGGGTACCCACCATTTGCTCTAGGGCTTGCCCATTCTCAGGGCGGGGTGAAAGTCCCCACCGGCGGTAAGGGCATGACAGCGCTACGTCTTGAAGACGCGCGAAGATGGCCCAAGCCCGCGAGCGCCTCTCCTCGATTTCTTGGGGGAGGGTCAGCAGATCCGGTGCAACTCCGGAGCCGACGGTCATAGTCCGGATGAAAGAGAATGGTCGCCGGCACGAAGGGCAGGGATGCCCGGGGTCGTGTCGTGCGCTCATGCGTCCTGATTTGTGTTTGGTCCGCTTTCAGGGTGCATGACATGAATCAGACTTCCCTCGGTTTTTCCTCCTCGCGCGCCATGGCCGGAGCCGGCTTCATGGTGCTGGCCGGGATCGCCTTTGCCGGCCTCAATGTCGTCACCCAATGGCTGACGATGAAGCTCGGTTTCCCCGCCACCGCCATGGCGTTCTGGCAATATGCCTTCGCCTTCCTCTTCTCGCTGCCGTTTCTGCGACGCGCCGGGCTCTCGGCCATGCGCACCGACTATCCCTGGCGCCACGTCGTGCGCGTGGTGCTGGCCGCCTTCGGGGTCGGGGCCTGGGTCTCGGGGCTTGCGCACGTGCCGATCTGGCAGGCGATCGCGCTGGTCATGACCTCGCCGTTCTTCATCATCCTCGGCGCCCGCCTGTTTCTCGGCGAACGTGTCGGCGCGGCGCGCTGGGCAGCAACCGCGGTTGGCTTCGCCGGGGCGATGATCATTCTCGAACCCTGGTCGGACAGTTTCAGCTGGGCCGCCCTTCTGCCGATCCTGTCGGCGCTTTTGTGGGGGGCTTCGTCGCTCATCACCAAGAGCCTCACCAGTCTTGAGCGCCCCGAAACGATCACGGTCTGGCTGCTTGTGCTTCTGACGCCGATCAACGGCGCCATCGCGCTTTCGGCCGGTTTCACCGTGCCCGATGGCGCAGCGCTCGGCTTCCTGCTGCTTGCCGGGATCCTGACCGTCGTCGCCCAATATCTGCTGACGCTTGCCTATACGGTGGCCGACGCCGCCTATGTGCAGCCTTTCGACGACCTGAAGCTGCCGCTCAACGTCTTTGCCGGCTGGCTGGTCTTCGGTTACGCGCCGACAGGGTATCTTTGGGTCGGCGCCGTGCTGATCCTTGGCGCTTCGCTGTTCATCATGCGCAACGAGATGCGGCGCGAGCGCGCCGCTCCGGCGACCGGAACGGTGTAAAACCCGAGCGTTGTCATTCGGCTGTCATCGGCATCGCGCAGAACCCCCATGTTTTCAGTGTTCGCACATGGGGGATTTCATGACCATCACTTCGCGCGTGACCGCGCTCGCGGCCGTTCTTCTTGCCTCCGCAGCATTTCCTGCGGCGGCCGAGCCCGTCTTCAACCGCATTGCATCCTTTGCTGTTGCCGATAACCTGCCGGAAGGCGATGCGCGCAAGACGCCGACATCCGCCGAAATCATCACGGCCAGCGAAGACGGCAATCTGCTCGTCTATTCCGACAGCCCCGGCAAGCGCGTCGGCCTGATCGACATCACCGATGCCAAGGCGCCCAAGGCAGCCGGCACGGTTTCCTTTGACGGCGAGCCGACCTCCGTCACCATCGCCGGTGCAAAGGCACTCGTCGCGGTCAACACGCGCGAGAGCTTCGTCAAGCCGTCGGGGCTTCTGGCGATTGTCGATCTGGCGTCGAAGAAAGTCGATGCGACCTGTGATCTCGGTGGCCAGCCGGATTCGATCGCCGTCAACAAGGACCGCACGCTTGCTGCCATCGCCATCGAAAACGAGCGCGACGAAGAGCTGAACGATGGCAAGATCCCGCAGATGCCGGCCGGCGACCTCGTCATCCTGTCGCTGAAGGATGGTGTTGCCGATTGCGGTTCGCTGAAGCGCGTGACGCTGACCGGTCTTGCCGAAATCGCCGGGGAAGACCCGGAGCCGGAGTTCGTTTCCTTCAACGGCAAGGACGAGATCGCGCTGACCCTGCAGGAAAACAATCACATCGTCATCATCGACGGCAAGACGGGGACCGTGAAGACGCACTTCTCCGCTGGCACGGTCGACCTCAAGAACATCGACACCAAGCGTAACGGCGCGATTGCCTTCAAGGACGAGCAGCCGGGCCGCAAGCGCGAGCCCGATGCGGTGAAGTGGCTCGACGACAACCGCATCGTCGTTGCCAACGAAGGCGACTATGAAGGCGGTTCGCGCGGCTTCACGATCTTCGACACCACCGGCAAGGTGCTGTTCGAATCGGGCGCGAGTTTCGAGCACGCGATTGCCGCCATCGGCCACTATCCAGAGAAGCGCTCTTCCGCCAAGGGCGTCGAGCCCGAGGGTCTGGAAGCGGCGAAGTTCGGCGACGACAATCTGTTCTTCGTGCTGGCCGAACGCGCTTCGATCGTCGGCGTCTACAAGGACACGGGCGCAGAGCCCGAGTTGCTGCAGCTCCTGCCGTCGGGCATTTCGCCGGAAGGCGCCGTCGCGATCCCGTCGCGCAATCTCTTTGCGAGCGCAAACGAAGTCGATCTCGTCGAGGATGGCGGCGCACGCTCGCACGTCATGATCTATGAGCGTGCCGAGGGCGAAGCAGCCTATCCGCAGATCCGCTCCGCCGAGAAGGACGGCCTGCCGATCGGCTTCGGTGCGCTCTCCGGTCTCGTTGCCGTCGCCGACAAGCCCGGCTTCCTGCGCGCCGTCAATGATTCGGTCTACTCGTCGCAGCCGACGATCTTCACCATCGACGCGACCCAGAAGCCGGCGTTGATCACCGAAGCGCTCGCCATCACCCGTGACGGCGCACCGGCTCAGAAGCTCGACATCGAAGGCATCACCAATGACGGGGAAGGGGGCTTCTGGCTCGCGTCGGAAGGCAACTCCGACAAGCTCTACAGCCACGCGATCTTCCACGTGAACAAGAAGGGTGAGATCAAGAAGGAAATCGCCCTGCCGGAAGCGCTGCGCGCCGGCGAAACCCGCTTCGGCTTCGAAGGCATCACCGTTGTCGGCGAAGGCGACGAGCAGACGCTGTGGATGGCGGTTCAGCGCGAATGGAAGGATGACGAGAAGGGCTTCGTCAAGCTCGTCTCCTACAACCCGAAGAGCGAAGAATGGGGCGCCGTGCGCTACCCACTCGAAAAGGCCGGTGACGGCTGGGTTGGTCTGTCGGAAATTTCCGTCCACGGCGACTATGCCTATGTCATCGAGCGCGACAACCTGATCGGTCAGGCTGCCAAGCTCAAGAAGATCTATCGCGTTGCGCTCTCGGAACTGAAGCCAGCTGCCCTTGGCGGTGAACTGCCCGTCGTCAAGAAGGAAGAGGTTCGTGACCTCATTCCGGAACTGAAGGCGCTGAATGGCTACGTCGTCGACAAGGTCGAAGGCTTCACCGTCGATGCCGCCGGAAACGGCTATGTCGTCACCGACAATGACGGCGTCGACGACTCCTCTGGTGAAACCCTGT
Organism: Ensifer sp. PDNC004; assembly: GCF_016919405.1. Taxonomy (NCBI): domain Bacteria; kingdom Pseudomonadati; phylum Pseudomonadota; class Alphaproteobacteria; order Hyphomicrobiales; family Rhizobiaceae; genus Ensifer; species Ensifer sp. PDNC004. The sequence continues at coordinate 1,512,571 of NZ_CP070353.1, read as the reverse complement.
TCTTCTCCATTGGCGCCATCAACGCGATGTAAGCGTTACCGCCCGGAGAAAACGGGAGAGGCCGGGACATGACGTCCCGGCCTCTTTCTGTTTCGGCATTTGTGATTTGCGACGAGCGAGAACGCTCCTAGCGGGCGATCGCGACCTGCGCAGCCTCTTCGGCCTCATCCTTGCGCTTGCGGATCTCGTCCGTCCGGTCGACCAGCTTGCCGACGATATCGTAGAGCGCGTCGAGTTCTTCATCGTCGAGGGCCGAGAAGATCTCCTCGAGCAGCTGTTTGCGGGGATGTTCGGCAGCTTCCAGAACGATGCGGCCGGTTTCGGTGATCGAGACAATCTTGGCGCGCCGGTCTTCAGGATCGGGCTTGCGCATGACCAGGCGGTCACGCTCCAGGCCGTCGATCGCTTCGGTGACCGTGCGCGGCGCAAAGTTCAGCGCACAGGCGATGTCGGTCGAGCGACAGGGGCCGAGCTTGCTGAGGAAGAAGAGGAACTTGCTGCGCGCCAGCGACACGCCTTCCTCGGTCATCGATTCGTTCACCAGCCGGTGAACCCGGTGGTAAAGCTCGAACAGTCTATCGGAAACTTCAAATGTCTTCTTCATGATCGTCGCTGGAATTTCATGAGGTGCCATGTGAAATGGCAGTAACATTAGTGATAGTTATAATTGCCGCCTTTGTCGACACAAACCTCCGGCGTTTCACGGTAACTCCATCGTCGACAAAGAAACGGCCGCCATTTCTGGCGGCCGTTTCATTTTGTTCGGCAAGAAATTCTCGCGATCGGCGACCGTTTGCGTGTCACACGACGTGCGCGTCACCTCGGGTCGCGATCAGGCGGCCCAACGCGATGCGTTGGACGATTGGGCGTAACCGTGACCACCGGCCTCGCCCAGCGTGAAGCGTGCGATCAGCTCGCGCAGACGGCCGGCTTCCTGGGCAAGTTGGGCGCTTGCCGCATTGGCTTCCTCGACCATCGCCGCGTTCTGCTGGGTGACCTGGTCCATCTGGTTGACTGCCGTATTGACCTCGGAGAGCCCGGCGGACTGTTCCTGTGCCGAGACGGCGATCGCGTCCATGTGCTGGTTGATCGTGACGATGAAGCCTTCGATCGTGCGCAAAGCTTCGCCGGTTTCGCGAACGAGCCGGACACCGCTTTCGACTTCGACGGCGGAGTTGCGGATCAGATCCTTGATCTCCTTGGCCGCGTTGGCCGAGCGCTGGGCAAGCTCGCGCACTTCCTGGGCGACGACGGCGAAGCCCTTGCCGGCATCACCGGCGCGGGCGGCTTCGACGCCGGCGTTGAGCGCCAGCAGGTTGGTCTGGAAAGCGATCTCGTCGATCACGCCGATGATGTTGGAGATCTGGCTCGACGAATGCTCGATGCGGCCCATGGCGTCGACTGCGCCCGAGACGATCGCGCCGGACTTGCGGGCGCTTTCGTTGGCCTGACCGGCAACGGTGCGGGCCTCGTGGGTGCGCTTCGACGAATTGCCTACATTGACGGTGATCTGGTCGAGCGCGGCTGCGGTCTCTTCCAGCGAGGCCGCCTGCTGCTCGGTCCGTCGCGACAGGTCGTCGGCGCTCTGGCTGACTTCTCGGGCACCGCTGTCGATGCTGCCCGAGGCCGACGAGACGGCGGCAAGCGTGTCGGCGAGTTGGGCGACAGCCTGGTTCAGGTCGTGACGCAGCTGCTCGAAATCGGGCGAGAAAGGCTCGTTAAGCTGGAAGGCGAGATCGCCCGAGGCGAGGCGGCGCAGGCCGGTGGCAAGGCCGGCGGTTGCTTCCTGAAGGCGACGCTGGGCCGCTGCTTCCGCTTCTTCCGTCACGCGCAGGCGCTCGGCTTCCGCCTTGGCGCGCTGTGTCTGGGCGTCGGCTTCGAGATGCTGGTTGGTGATCGCAGCCTGGCGGAAGACCTCGACGGCACGGGCCATCTCGCCGATTTCGTCCTTGCGGGCGCCATAGGGGATGCTGCTGTCGGTGTCGCCTTCGGCAAGGTGTGCCATCGATCGGGTGATGATCTGGATCGGGCGGGCAATGCCGCGCACGGCATAGAGGATGGCGCCGAGCACGATGACGGCGGCAAGGGCGATGACGCCGATCTCGATCATGCGGATCTGGTCATGCGTCGCCGAGCTTGCGGCAACGGCGGCATCTGCACCGGCGAGGTTCAGCGCACGCATTTCCTTGATCGCTTCGTCGACCTTGCCTTCGGTCTCGCGCATCTCGACCTTGAAGACGCTCTGCGCCTTCATGTTCTCGAGGTTGTTGGAGAGCTTGACCATGCCTTCGGCGACCGAGAGATAGGCCTGATAGGCGGTCCGGACATTGTCGAGCGCTGCCTTGTCGGCATCGGTGACCATCAGGCTCGAATATTCGTCGGCGAGCTTGTTGAAGCCTGCGACGGTCTCGCTGATGACCTTCTCCGCCGCCTTCTTTTCAAACGGGGTCAGGGAAATCAGATGGCGCGCAAACGCCATGCGGGTATCGGAAAGCTGCGTTTCGAGCGCGCGGGAAAGCGAGACGCGCGGCAGCCACGTGGTGGCGATCTCGTTGTTGCGCTCGTTCATCATCTTGATGCCGCCGAGAGATGAAACGGCAAGTGCCGAGACGATAACGGCAACCACGAGGAAAAGGGCAATAAGCGTGTGGGAAATCTTGAGCCGTGACATGGTACCCCCGGAAGGACGGCCGTCCGTAAAACTGTACTTGAATTAAGTCATTCCGGCTCTTTATCGTCATGACGGAGCGGATAGCCGAAGCAGGAATCATTCCGGTGCCTGGCCGCGCGTGAAACGCAGCCGGGGCAAACCTATCGAACAAGATGTTACAAAAGCCCTAATCGATTAAAGTGAGTATAATCTGATATTTGCAGGTAGCGCCGCGATATCTGAAACGGACGATGTTAACTATTGCCGCCGGTCGCGTCTGTATTAGCGTTGCCTTTACTTCAGAGCTCCGGAATATGCTTTCCGGCAGGTTGCGCATCTCGCAAGTGGATGACGCATGACGGCTGATTGACGGGCGGTGGCGGGGCGGCCATGGTCGGCCATGCCCTTCCGTTTCGTCCATACCGCAGACCTGCATCTCGATTCGCCCCTCCGCAGCCTCGCCCTTAGAAACGCCGATCTCGCAGAGATCGTGCGCGGGGCGTCACGGCAGGCCCTGGTCAAGATCGTCGATCTTTGCATCGCCGAAGAGGCCGATGCCTTGCTGATTGCCGGCGACCTCTATGACGGCAGCCAGACGTCGATGAACACGGCTCTTTTTCTCGGACGGGAACTGCGCAGGCTCGACGAACATGGCATCCGCGTCTTCATCATCCGCGGCAATCACGACGCCCAGTCACAGGTCACCAATGAGCTGACGCTGCCGCCATCGGCCCACGTCTTCAAGGGCAGGCCGAAGGCGGTGGTCGCCAAGACGCTGGCAAGCGGTCGTGACGTCTATGTGCACGGGGTAAGCTTCGCCAGCCCGCATGCGCCCGAAAGCCTGCTTCCGGCCTTCCAGCCGCCGGTGCCCGGCGCGGTGAACATCGGCATGCTGCACACGAGCCTCGCAGGCGCCGCCGGTCATGATCTCTATGCTCCCTGCAGCGTCGCCGATCTCGTTGCCCATGGTTTCGATTACTGGGCGCTCGGCCACATTCACCAGCGGCAGGTCCATGCGGTAGAGCCCTTCATCGTCATGCCGGGCATGCCGCAGGGCCGCGACATCAACGAGGTCGGCGTGAAGAGCGTGTCGCTCGTCACGGTCGACGACGAGGGCCGCCTCAGTGTTGCCGAGCGGGCGATTGGCATTGCCAGCTTCGAACGCCTTCGTGCCGATCTGACGGGCATCACGGAATGGCGCGATATGCTCGATGCCGTCAGGCAGGCGCTGTCGCGAATCTGTAGTGAATCAGCGGCAGAGAACGTCATCCTGCGCCTGGCACTCGCCGGCGCGACGCCCTTGGCCTGGCGCCTTCGCCGCGACGCCGACCTGCTACGGGCGGAAATCGATAACATCGCCGCCGGGATCGCCGGATGCTGGATCGAGAAGGTCGAACTCACCTGCGGCAACGCCCGGATCGAAAAACCGGGCACCATGCTCGATCCCGTCGAAGAGTTGGCCGCACTCGTCGAAACGGACGTCCTGCCGGCGCACGGGTTCCGCCAGGACGTGCTGGCAGCCGTGGAAGATGTTTTGCAACAGCTTCCGCCCGAGCTTCGCCAATCGCTGGCGCCGGACGAAGAGGCGGTCGCGCGGCTGGCGTTTGAAGCCGGCGTGTCGGGAACCGCCGAGGTGCTCGCCCATCTGCACGGCGGCGGTGCCGGCGAGGGTGGCCACTAATGCGGCTCAGCGCGCTCGATCTCGTCCGCTACGGCAAGTTCACCGATCGCCGCCTCGACTTCGGCGACAGCGTGCTCGGTACGCCCGATCTCCACATCGTCTACGGCCCGAACGAGGCTGGAAAGTCGACCCTGTTCTCCGGCTTCCTCGACCTGCTCTTCGGCATCGAGCATTCGAGCCCCTATGGCTTCCTGCACCCATACCAGACGATGCGCGTGGGCGGCACGATCGAAGCGGCTGGCCGCAGCGATCGCGTCTTCCGGATCAAGCGAAAGACGAACTCGCTGGTCGGCCTCGACGAGCAGCCCTTGCCCGACAACCTGTTTTCCGGAGCGCTCGGCGCGATCGATCGCGACACCTACCAGATGATGTTCTCGCTGGACGACGAGAGCATCGAGAAGGGCGGCGAAGCGATCCTGAAAAGCGAGGGCGAACTCGGGTCGCTGCTGTTTTCGGCAAGCTCGGGATTGCCGGACAGCACGGCGATCCTTGCAGCTCTGCGCGGGCAGGCCGACGGCTTCTATCGGCCACAGGCGCGCAAGCACCAATTGGCGGAACTGAAAGGCGAGCTTGAAGCCCTGAGGGTCGAACGCAATGCGCTCGATATCAATGCGCGCGAATATGCGGCGCTGCGCAAGACGTTGACGCAGGCGCGAGAACGCCACGACGAAGGGATCACGCGCCGTGCCGAACTGCGGCTGGCGCGGACCCGTCTGAAAGCCGAGATTGAAGCGCTGCCCCATTTCGGGCGGTTGCGTGCCCTCCGTGCGGAGCTGGCGAGCGCTCCGCCGCTGCCGGTCCCGCCGGCGGAGTGGGCGAGCGAGCTGCCTGCGCTTCGGCGCCAGGAAGCGGAGATCGAGATCAGGCTGCGGCAGAGCGACAGCGAGATGCAGCATCGCAGCGATGCGCTCGAGGAAATGCCGCTCGACAAGGAAGGCCTCTGCCTGATCGAGCGCCTGACCGCACTTCAGGAAACCGCGCTTGATGCGCGCTATGTCACCGCCGCGCGCGACATGCCGTCTCGACTGGAGGATCTGGCGCGGACCGGGGCAGAAATTCTTGGTTGCCTGCTGCGGCTCGGCGAACCGGCCGACCGCGATCCCGCGTCGCTTTTGTTGGCGGCCGGGACCGGCGCACAGCTTCAGGATCTGGCGCGCCGGCACTCGGCGCTTGTGGAGCGTGTTGCCTCGGCTCGTCTGGAGCTGCAGAGCGCGGTCGAATCGGATCGGGATGCTGAAGGCGGCCTGCTAAAGCTCGAAGAGCAGGGGGCGGCTGATATCTCCGGGCTTGCCGAAAAGCTGTCGCTGTTGCGGCGCAGTGATTGCGTCCTGCGCAAGCAGGCGGCCCAACAGGCGATCGACCGGCTGGATGCTGAACTCGCCGATAGGCTCGTACAACTGAGGCCCTTTGCCGGAACGGCCGATGACCTGCTCGCGCTCGACGTTCCGTCGCCGGCAACGCTGGAGACCTGGCGCAAGGCGGCTACCAGCCAGGAGGAACGGCATCTGCGTGTTGTCGACCGCATCGCCGCCGATGAGGAGCTGCTGGCGGGGGATGAGGCGCGACTGGCCGGACTTTCCGCCGTCGGCGGTACGATGGACGATCTCTCGGCCGTAGCGCTGCGCCAGCGCCGCGATGAAGCGTGGCGCCAGCACAAGGTTGAGCTTGCTCTGGAAACGGCCGCTGCCTTCGAGCAGGTGATGAGCGAAGACGACGAGGTTTCCGCGCGACGCCTTGCGGACACCGCGCGGCTTGCCGACATGCGCGGCCTGTCGCTGTCGATCGCCGAGCGGCGCGCCCGCATCGAGGCGCTGCGTCACCAGGAGAAGCAATCTCTGGCCGACGCGGCGGCGCAGGCACAGGTGTTGGCAAAAGGTGTGTTGGCCTGCGGCTTACCTGGCGCGGTGAGCCTGACGCAGCTGGAGGCCTGGCTGATCACACGGCTTGCGGCGCTGGAGCTGCGTGTGCACTTGCGCACCGCGCGCCAAGATTTCGATCGCGCCCATGCGGAGGAGGCCGAAGCTATTGCCGGCCTGCGCGAGGAGCTTGCGGCCATAGACTTAGGTGGACGCCTGCCGGAGCGGCTCGACAAGCTTCTCCTTGCCGCCGAGCAAGCGGTGTCGCAGGCGCGCGCGCTGGATGGCGCCCGCAGTGCGGCCCGTGAGGCGGCAAAGCGGGCGCGAACGCTTCTGGAAAGCCGGCAGTCGGCGCTGGATATGGCCGAAGACGCGATCGCCGCCTGGCACGAGCAATGGACGGAGGTTCTTGCCAAAAGCTGGCTGGCCGCGCGAAGCGAACCGCTGACGCCGGAGCAGACCGGCCCGATGCTGGCGATCCTGCAGGAGCTAGACAAGCTGACGCAGCGCAAGGTCGATCTCGAGTATCGCATCGCCGGCATGCGCAAGGACCAGTTTGAGTTCGACCGTGTCATTGCCGAGCTTGCCGGCGGGGCGGTCGCTGACGACACGCTGACGACCTACATGACGTTGAAGACGCGCGCCGCCGAGGCGCAGCGGCTTTCGGATCGCCGCGCAACCTTCCTCGCCGAACTCGCCCGTCTGGAGGAAGAGCGGCGTGTCGCGGGTGCGGAGCGGGAACTCCATCTGGCGCGTAGGCGGCAGGTGCTTGAATTCTTCGATTGCGAAACGCTCGACGAGGCCGCGCAGCTATTCGAGGCTGGCCGGGAACAGCAGCGCCTGCGTGAACGCATTGCCGAATCGGAAGCAGAACTTGCCTCTCGCCTTGAGGTCGCCGAGAGCGGGCAGGCGGAAGCTTTGCTCGCGGAACTTGACGATACGGCGGTTCGGCTGGAACTGGCGCGGCTGGATGCGGCACTCGAAGAATGCGACCGCGACGTCAGTGAACTGCATACGCAAATGCGGGAAAGGGAAAAGGCGCTCGCAGCTGTCGAAGGCGGCGACACGGTCGCAGAACTCGAGCAAAAGCGGCGGACGCTGCTGCTCGACATCGAAAACAAGGCGCTTGCCTATCTGCGGCTTCGCGCCGGCGTCATTGCCGCCGAGACCGCGCTTCGTCTTTTCCGCGAGCGGCACCGCAGCGCCATGATGCGGCGCGCGTCGGAGACTTTCAGCCGGATCAGCGGCGGAGAATATTCAGGCCTGTCGGCGCAGTCCGACCGGGGCCAGGAGTTCCTGATCGCCAATGCTGCGGCCGGCGGATCGAAACTTGCAAGGGACCTTTCCAAGGGCACGCGCTTTCAGCTCTATCTGGCACTCAGGATCGCCGGCTATCACGAAATCGCCGCCGCCCGCGAATCGCTGCCCTTCATCGCCGACGACATCATGGAGACCTTTGACGACGGGCGCGCAGGCCGCGCCTTCGAGCAAATGGCCGAAATGGCGCGTGTCGGCCAGGTGATCTATCTGACGCACCACGAACATCTTTGCGAGATCGCCCGTGAGGCCTGTCCGACTGTGACAATTCACAGGTTATGATAGGCTCGCGGATGAGGTCGGGCCTGTTGGCCGTAGCGCATTTCTGCTGACGACGAGCGCGCATACGAAAATCGGAGGAACGAGAGATGGACATCATACCCGGTGGATCGAGACCTTCGATGCGCGCTCCGGCGGAATACTTCACCGGCACGGTGCGCCAGGACCCGGTAATCGAGGCCGCTGCACCGGCGCGCGTCCGCGCCGTCAGCGTCACCTTCGAGCCCGGCGCGCGCACGGCCTGGCATACGCATCCGCTCGGCCAGACCCTGGTTGTCACCGCCGGCCGTGGCCTCGTGCAAAGCTGGGGTGGCCCGGTGCAGGAGATTCGCATGGGCGATGTCGTCTGGTTCCCGCCGGGTGAAAAGCACTGGCACGGTGCAGCACCCGATACGGCCATGGTCCACCTTGCGATTCAGGAAGCGCTCGACGGCAAGGCTGTGGATTGGCTGGAGCATGTCAGCGACGAGCAGTATCGCGGCGGCTAGCGCCGCTGCGCCACCGACACATTGCGATTTGGCGGTCTTGCTGCTTCAGGCGAGGGTGACGGTGGCGGGTATCGCGATCGGGGCCGTCGAATCCCTGATTCCCGGCCGCTGACGGCCGAGCTCTAAAGCGAAGGCAACTCAGAACGAAAGGCAGATCGCAAACGGCGCGCTATAACGTGCGCGACAAATGCGGCGGGTTCGATGATATTTTTCTTCGGGAGAAAATGGTGGGCGATGAGAGACTCGAACTCCCGACATCCTCGGTGTAAACGAGGCGCTCTACCAACTGAGCTAATCGCCCTTCCGCGTTTGGACCGGATCAGTCCGCCGCGTCGGTGGCCGTGATCTAGGCGTAACCGAAAAAAACCGCAAGAGCATTTGTATCGTTTTTTTGATTTTTTTTGTTGGCGATTGCGCGATCCCCTGAAACTGCGGGCTTCGTGCTTGTGGACAAAATACGCGTATGGCGCCCCGGCAACGATGCGCGGGGGAGGGAGGGAAGAAGATCCGGAATCAACCTCCCTGTATGCGCATGGACCAGAGCATGATCGGGGAGGGGCGATGGGCCGGTGGCGGCAGGCGCCATTGGTCCATTCTGATTTCGATCGTTTTATTGCCCTGTGGATCAATTTTCATTCCGTCACGGATTTGTCTTCAAACACGCTTGACACCCCAATCCGAACCGCTTAGTTAGCCGCTCATCGAACGGCGCTGCTGCTCGATGCGGGGCGGAAACGCCTCAACCAAGTCAAGATGATGCGGGTGTAGCTCAGTCGGTTAGAGTGCCGGCCTGTCACGCCGGAGGTCGCGGGTTCGAGCCCCGTCACTCGCGCCACTCTTGAACTGGAATTGCCTTAGGTTCTCATCGAGGGCTGATGGTGATACTAATGATCGTTCGCGGTCATCATGCGCGGGTGTAGCTCAGTCGGTTAGAGTGCCGGCCTGTCACGCCGGAGGTCGCGGGTTCGAGCCCCGTCACTCGCGCCATTTCTTCTCTCCTCCTTTCTTGCAAATCGCGTCGGCCTTAGGGCCGGATTGTGCGCTGCGGCAATCTGTCTCGTCTCGCTTTGTTTTACCGTAAAGTTCGCGTCGGCCCGCAAATCGGCGCTTTGTCGGTATCACCCGTCTGATCCTGTGGTGCGAAGCGGTTTAAATGGCCCCTCAAGGCTTGCGCGACGACGCGGGCTGCGCTAACCACTCCGGCGTTGCAACATATTTTTCGGCCTGCGAGATTTGTTGTTCTGGCGCTCTCCCATGCGCCCTCCCGCAGGCAGGGACGGATAACAATGACTGAACTTCTCGGTTCCTACGTTCCGATCGCGATTTTCATTGGAATCGCATTGGTGATCGGTGTGGCGCTTCTGATTGCTCCTTTCGCCGTCGCCTTCAAGGCTCCTGATTCGGAAAAGCTGTCGGCCTACGAGTGCGGCTTCAATGCGTTCGACGACGCCCGCATGAAGTTCGACATCCGCTTCTACCTCGTGTCGATCCTCTTCATCATCTTCGATCTTGAAGTCGCCTTCCTCTTCCCCTGGGCGGTATCGTTCCATGAGCTCGGCTGGTTCGGGTTCTGGTCGATGATGGTCTTCCTCGGTGTGCTGACGATCGGCTTTATCTATGAATGGAAGAAGGGAGCGCTGGAATGGAACTGACCTCCGGCACCACGCTCGTTGCGCCCAAGCCGAAAGGGATCATCGATCCCTCCACCGGCAAGCCGATTGGCAGCAATGACGCATTCTTCGGCGAGATCAACAATGAGCTCGCCGACAAGGGTTTTCTGGTCACCTCGACCGACGAGCTCATCAACTGGGCCCGTACCGGTTCGCTGATGTGGATGACCTTCGGTCTCGCCTGCTGCGCGGTCGAGATGATGCAGATGTCGATGCCGCGTTACGACGCAGAGCGTTTCGGCTTTGCGCCGCGCGCCTCGCCGCGCCAGTCCGACGTCATGATCGTCGCCGGCACGCTGACCAACAAGATGGCGCCTGCGCTCCGCAAGGTCTATGACCAGATGCCGGAGCCGCGTTACGTCATCTCGATGGGCTCGTGCGCCAATGGCGGCGGCTACTACCACTATTCCTATTCCGTTGTTCGCGGCTGCGACCGCGTCGTTCCCGTCGACATCTATGTGCCAGGCTGTCCTCCCACGGCAGAAGCGCTGCTTTACGGCGTGCTCCTGCTGCAGAAGAAGATCCGCCGGACCGGCACGATCGAGCGCTAAGGGCAGGGGGTCTTTGATATGAGTGAAGCCCTGAATGAGCTTGCGTCCTACCTGCGTGAAACGCGCGGCGCGCTGATCTCCGACGCATCGCTGGCCTATGGCGAGCTGACGCTGACGACGACCTCGGCGAACCTGATCGCGCTGCTGACGTTTCTTCGTGACGATGTGCAGTGCGCCTTCGTCAATTTCGTCGATGTCTGCGGCGTCGACTGGCCGCAGCGGCCGGACCGTTTCGACGTTGTCTATCATCTCTTGTCGCCGCGCCAGAACCTGCGCGTGCGCATCAAGGTCGCAACCGGCGAAAACGAGCCGGTTCCGTCGGCCACGCCGGTCTATCCCGGTGCCGACTGGTTCGAGCGCGAAGCCTACGACATGTACGGCATCCTGTTTACCGGCCACCCTGACCTGCGTCGCATCCTGACGGACTACGGTTTCGAAGGACATCCGCTGCGCAAGGACTTCCCGGTCACCGGTTTTGTCGAAGTGCGTTACGACGACGAAGCAAAGCGCGTCGTCTACGAACCCGTCGAACTGAAGCAGGAATTCCGCAACTTCGACTTCCTCTCTCCCTGGGAAGGCACGGACTACGTGCTGCCCGGCGACGAGAAGGCGAAAGCACGGTGAGACTAAATGGTCCGCGGTAGCCGGTGAACGGCTGCCGTCCGGCCTGGAGCAATCGGTATGACCGAACATAACGTCCGCAATTTCAACATCAACTTTGGCCCGCAGCATCCGGCGGCCCACGGCGTTCTTCGTCTGGTGCTCGAGCTTGATGGCGAAATCGTCGAGCGCGTCGATCCGCATATCGGCCTGCTGCATCGCGGCACCGAGAAGCTGATCGAGACCAAAACCTATCTGCAGGCCGTGCCCTATTTCGACCGCCTCGATTACGTGGCGCCGATGAACCAGGAGCACGCTTTCGCTCTGGCTGTTGAGAAGCTGACGGGCACGGAAGTTCCGATCCGCGGCCAGCTCATCCGCGTTCTCTATTCGGAAATCGGCCGTATCCTGTCGCATCTTCTGAACGTCACCACGCAGGCCATGGACGTCGGTGCGCTGACGCCGCCGCTCTGGGGCTTCGAAGAGCGCGAAAAGCTGATGGTGTTTTATGAGCGTGCGTGCGGCGCGCGCATGCACTCGGCCTATTTCCGTCCGGGCGGCGTCCACCAGGACCTGCCGCACGAACTCGTCGAAGACATCGGCAAGTGGATCGATCCGTTCCTGAAGACCGTCGACGATATCGACGAACTCTTGACCGGAAACCGCATCTTCAAGCAGCGCAATGTCGACATCGGCGTCGTCAAGCTCGACGATGCCTGGGCCTGGGGCTTCTCGGGTGTGATGGTGCGTGGCTCGGGCGCTGCCTGGGACCTGCGCCGTTCGCAGCCCTACGAATGCTATTCGGACATGGAGTTCGATATCCCGATCGGCAAGAACGGCGACTGCTTCGACCGCTACCTGATCCGCATGATCGAAATGCGCCAGTCGGCGCGCATCATGCGCCAGTGTGTCGATCGTCTGCTCGGCGACGCCAAGGTCGGCCCGGTTTCGTCGCTCGACGGCAAGATCGTTCCGCCGAAGCGCGGCGAAATGAAGCGTTCGATGGAAGCGCTCATCCACCACTTCAAGCTCTACACCGAAGGCTACCACGTGCCGGCCGGCGACGTTTACGCCGCCGTCGAAGCGCCGAAGGGCGAATTCGGCGTCTATCTCGTCTCCGACGGCACCAACAAGCCCTATCGCTGCAAGATCCGCGCTCCGGGTTATGCGCATCTCCAGGCGATGGATTTCCTCTGTCGGGGACACCAGCTTGCCGACGTTTCGGCCGTGCTGGGCTCCCTCGATATCGTGTTCGGTGAGGTGGACCGCTGATGCGTCTCGCGCCCCTGGCCACGCTCGCTCTTCTCGCACTCGCATCGACCGCTTCCGCACAGGAGCAGGTCGATAGCGGCGCGACGTCGGGCGGCATGCGCGGGGGCTCGATGGCCGATCTCGTTGCCAAGGGCTACGAGATCAAGGCCGCGGTCGCCAATGGCACGCGCTACATCGTATTTTTGCAGAAAGACCAGTCAGCCTATGCCTGCGAATTCGTCTCGGTGACGAAATCGCGGTGCGGTTCGATTAACTGATAAGGTGTCCACTAGAATGTCCGTTCGTCGACTAGCCGAAGACACCGTCCAGCCAGCGAGCTTTGCCTTCAGCAAGGAGAACGCCGCCTGGGCGAAGGAAACGATCAACAAATACCCCAAGGGTCGTGAGCAGTCTGCCGTCATCCCGTTGTTGATGCGCGCCCAGGACCAGGACGGTTGGGTCACGAAGGCCGCCATCGAGTCGATCGCGGACATGCTCGGCATGCCGTATATCCGCGCGCTCGAAGTTGCGACCTTCTACACCCAGTTCCAGTTGAAGCCGGTCGGCACGCGCGCCCACGTTCAGGTTTGCGGCACGACGCCCTGCATGCTGCGTGGCGCCGAAGACCTGATCAAGGTCTGCAAGAGCAAGATTGCCCATGATCCCTTCACCCTGAACGAGAGCGGCACGCTCTCCTGGGAAGAAGTCGAATGTCAGGGCGCCTGCGTCAACGCACCGATGGTCATGATCTTCAAGGACACCTTCGAAGACCTGACGCCCGAGCAACTCGAGCAGATCATCGACCGGTTTGAGGCAGGCAAGGGTGCTGAAGTTACCCCCGGTCCGCAGATCGATCGCATCTATTCCGCCCCCGAGGGTGGCCCGACCACGCTGATGGCGGCAGGCTCTGCTTCGGCCAAGGCTGCGCCCGGCGCTGCCAAGAAGGCAAGCGATGCGCCGGCCGTCTCGGTTCCGCCGTCGAACGCCGGCCGTGTCAAGACCGCAGCGAGCGAGACCAATGCTTCGCTGAAGACGCCGGCAACGGCAAAGGCGGAAGCCGCTGCCAACGCCAAGGTTGAAGGCGACACCGTTGACAAGTCGACCCCGGTGAAGGCCGCCGCCGTTTCCGGCAAGCCGTCGCTGGAGGACAAGAACCGTCCGGCCGGTATCGATAAGCCGGCAGCTGTCGACGACCTCAAGCTGATCTCGGGCGTCGGTCCGAAGATAGAAGGTACGCTCAACGAACTGGGCATCTACACCTACGCGCAAGTTGCTTCGTGGAAGAAGGCGGAGCGCGAGTGGGTTGACGGATACCTGAATTTCAAGGGCCGCATCGAACGCGACGACTGGGTCAAGCAGGCCAAGGCGCTCGCCAAGGGCGGCGAAGCCGAATACATCAAGGTCTTCGGCAAGAAGCCGCGGTAAAGAGGTGAATTATGCTCAGAGATGAAGACCGCATCTTTACCAACATCTACGGCCTCAAGGACAAGTCCCTGAAGGGCGCCATGGCGCGCGGCCACTGGGACGGCACCAAGCAGCTGCTCGAAAAGGGCCGTGACTGGATCGTCAACGAAGTGAAGGCTTCCGGCCTTCGCGGCCGTGGCGGCGCCGGCTTCCCGACGGGCCTCAAGTGGTCCTTCATGCCGAAGGAAAGCGACGGCCGTCCGCATTACCTCGTCGTCAATGCGGACGAGTCCGAGCCCGGCACCTGCAAGGACCGTGACATCATGCGTCACGATCCGCATACGCTGATCGAAGGCTGTGTCATTGCCAGCTTCGCCATGGGCGCCCATGTCGCCTACATCTACGTGCGCGGCGAGTTCGTCCGCGAGCGCGAGGCGCTGCAGGCCGCGATCGACGAGTGCTACGCCTACGGCCTGCTCGGCAAGAACAACAAGCTCGGCTACGACATCGACATCTACGTGCACCATGGTGCCGGCGCCTATATCTGTGGCGAAGAAACCGCGCTGCTCGAAAGCCTCGAAGGCAAGAAGGGCCAGCCGCGCCTGAAGCCACCATTCCCGGCCAACATGGGCCTCTACGGCTGCCCGACGACCGTCAACAACGTCGAGTCGATCGCGGTCACCCCGACGATCCTGCGTCGCGGGGCCGGCTGGTACACGAGCTTCGGTCGTCCGAACAACCACGGCACCAAGCTCTATTCGGTCTCCGGCCACGTCAACCGTCCGTGCACGGTCGAAGACGCGATGTCGATCCCGTTCCATGAGCTGATTGAAAAGCACTGTGGCGGCATTCGCGGCGGCTGGGACAACCTGCTCGCCGTCATCCCCGGTGGTTCGTCCGTTCCTTGCGTGCCTGGCGCGCAGATGAAGGACGCGATCATGGATTTCGACGGCCTGCGCGAGGTTGGTTCCAGCCTCGGAACCGCCGCCGTCATCGTGATGGACCGGTCGACCGACATCATCAAGGCGATCTGGCGCCTCTCGGCCTTCTACAAGCACGAGAGCTGCGGCCAGTGCACGCCGTGCCGCGAAGGTACCGGCTGGATGATGCGTGTGATGGAACGCATGGTCCAGGGCCGCGCCCAGAAGCGCGAGATCGACATGCTGTTCGACGTCACCAAGCAGGTGGAAGGCCACACGATCTGCGCGCTCGGCGACGCAGCCGCCTGGCCGATCCAGGGCCTGATCAAGCATTTCCGTCCGGAGATGGAAGCGCGCATCGACGAATACACCCGCAATGCCTCGTCGCACGGCGCGGTTCTGGAAGCGGCGGAGTAAGGCACGATGGCCGGCGCACGCGGGGAGGGACAGATGAAGGGACAGGCCGAAGCAGGCATTCCGTTCGCGCGTCCGCTTGGCGGCGATCCGGCCGATCCGTTCGGCATGGGCGAATGGATGAAGGGCCTTTCAAAGGTGCCGCTGCATCCGCTGATGGTCCATCCGGCAGCCGCAGTTGCGGCAGCGACCGCGATCGGCTTAGGTCTCACGACCCAGATTGCAGGCGCCATGATCGGCGCGATGCAAGGGGCCGTCGAGGCGGCGCAGAAGCGGGCAGAGCCCGCAGCGTCTGACGCGGCGCCTGCCGCCGTCGCAAAGACGACGCAGGCCGAAGCGAGGCCGGAACCGGGCGCCAAGCCGTCCGCGACTGCCAGGCGCGCAGCGGCAAAGCCGGCGGTCGAGAAGGTTGCCGCTGAAAAGGTGGTCAAGGCGCGCGCGACGCGTGCCAAGGCGAAAGCCGCCGACGACCTCAAGCGGATCTCCGGCATCGGTCCGAAGCTCGAGCAGGTGCTGAACGCCAAGGGCATCAGCGGCTTTGCCGACATCGCCCGCTGGAGCGAGGCAGATGTCGCCCGCTTCGACGACGAACTCGGTTTCGGCGGGCGGATCAAGCGGGACGATTGGGTTGGACAGGCCAAGGCGCTGAAAGGCGCGTGAGACAATAGGGGCGGGGGACCGGAGACGGCCATCGCCCGCAAGCAGCAAGGCTGTGTTGGAATTGTCCGTCGCCGATGGGCCGACGGACGGAAGACAGGATTGAGTACGAAGATGGCAAAGCTGAAAGTCGACGGAAAAGAGATCGAGGTACCGGATCATTTCACGCTGCTTCAGGCGTGCGAAGAGGCCGGGGCTGAAGTTCCGCGCTTCTGTTTCCACGAGCGGCTTTCGGTCGCCGGCAACTGCCGCATGTGTCTGATCGAGGTGAAGGGAGGGCCGCCCAAGCCCGCCGCCTCCTGCGCCATGGGCGTGCGCGACCTACGTCCGGGCCCGAACGGCGAAGCGCCGGAAGTCTTCACGACCACGCCGATGGTCAAGAAGGCGCGCGAAGGCGTGATGGAATTCCTGCTGATCAACCATCCGCTCGACTGCCCGATCTGTGACCAGGGCGGCGAATGCGACCTGCAGGACCAGGCCATGGCCTTTGGTATCGACAGCTCGCGCTACCAGGAAAACAAGCGCGCCGTCGAAGACAAGTACATCGGCCCGCTCGTCAAGACTGTGATGAACCGCTGCATTCACTGCACGCGCTGCGTTCGCTTCACGACAGAAGTTGCCGGCATTGCCGAGCTTGGCCTGATCGGCCGCGGCGAAGACGCCGAAATCACCACCTATCTCGAGCAGGCGATGACCTCCGAGCTGCAGGGCAACGTCGTTGACCTCTGCCCGGTCGGCGCGCTGACCTCGAAGCCGTTTGCCTTCACCGCCCGTCCGTGGGAGCTGAACAAGACCGAATCCATCGACGTGATGGACGCGCTCGGCTCGGCGATCCGCGTCGACACCCGCGGCCGCGAAGTCATGCGCATCATGCCGCGCGTCAACGAGGACATCAACGAAGAGTGGATCTCCGACAAGAGCCGCTTCATCTGGGATGGCCTGAAGACGCAGCGTCTCGATCGTCCTTACGTCAAGAAGGACGGCCGTCTGCAGCCGGCAAGCTGGGGCGAAGCCTTCCAGGCGGTCAAGGCTGCCGTTGCCCAGACCTCCGGCGACAAGATCGGCGCCATTGCCGGCGACCTCGCTTCGGTCGAAGAAATGTACGCGCTGAAGAGCCTGATTGCAGCGCTCGGCTCCGAGAGCGTTGACTGCCGCCAGGATGGTGCCGCACTCGACCCGTCGCTCGGCCGCGCCAGCTACCTCTTCAACCCGACGATCGCTGGCATCGAAAGCGCTGACGCGCTGCTGATCATCGGCTCCAATCCTCGCTTCGAGGCGTCAGTTCTCAACGCCCGCATCCGCAAGCGCTACCGCATGGGCAACTTCCCGATTGCCGTAATTGGCGAGCCGGGTGAGCTGCGCTATGAATACGAATATCTCGGCGCCGGCACCGAAACGCTGGCCGAGCTCGTCTCGGGCAAGGGCAAGTTTGCAGCGACCTTGAAGAAGGCGCAGCGCCCGATGATCCTCATCGGCCAGGGTGCTGTTGCAGGGGAGGGCGGCGCTGCCGTTCTTTCCGCTGCCGCCAAGCTCGCTGGCGCCGTCGGTGCAGTCACCGCCGAGTGGAACGGCTTTGCCGTTCTTCACACGGCCGCCTCCCGTGTCGGTGGTCTCGACCTCGGCTTCGTTCCGGGCGCGAACGGCAAGACGGCGGCCGAGATGGTCACCGCCTCCGACGTTCTCTTCCTGCTCGGCGCCGACGAGATCGATCTTGCGGAACGCAAGTCCGGCTTCACGGTCTATATCGGCTCGCACGGCGACAACGGCGCACATGCAGCCGACGTCATCCTGCCGGGCGCGACCTACACCGAAAAGTCCGGTACCTGGGTCAACACCGAAGGCCGCGTTCAGGTCGGCAACCGCGCCGGCTTCGCACCGGGCGATGCCCGCGAGGATTGGGCGATCATCCGCGCGCTTTCCGACGTGCTCGGCAAGAAGCTGCCCTTTGATTCGCTTGGCGAATTGCGCTCGAAGCTCTATGCGGCCCACCCGCATTTCGCTGACGTCGACGCGATCGCGACCGGCAACGGCGACGAAATTGCCGCACTTGGTCAAAAAGCCGGTGAGATGGGCAAATCCGTGTTTGCGTCTCCGGTCAAAGACTTCTATTTGACGAACCCGATAGCGCGCGCATCCGCCGTCATGGCCGAATGCTCGGCTTTGGCACGCAACAATTTCAAAGCTGCGGCGGAATGAGCGCGAGGGAATAGAGTATCATGGACGCTTTCGTTTCGACCTATGTCTGGCCCGCGATCATCATGGTCGCCCAGTCGCTGCTGCTCCTGGTCGCGCTGCTGCTTTTCATCGCCTACATCCTGCTCGCTGACCGTAAGATCTGGGCTGCAGTTCAGCTCCGCCGTGGTCCGAATGTGGTAGGCCCGTGGGGACTTTTCCAGTCCTTCGCCGACCTTTTGAAGTTCGTCTTCAAGGAGCCGGTGATTCCCGCCGGCGCCAACAAGGCGATCTTCCTGCTCGCCCCGCTCGTCTCCGTGACGCTGGCGCTTGCCGCCTGGGCGGTGATCCCGCTCAACGCCGGCTGGGTGATCGCGAACATCAACGTCGGTATCCTCTTCGTGTTCGCCATATCTTCGCTTGAAGTTTATGGCATCATCATGGGCGGTTGGGCGTCGAACTCCAAATATCCCTTCCTCGGCGCGCTTCGCTCCGCGGCACAGATGGTTTCCTACGAAGTCTCGATCGGCTTCGTCATCGTCACCGTTCTGCTCTGCGTCGGCTCGCTGAACCTGACGGACATCGTCAACGCGCAGTCGAGCGGAATTGGTACGAACCTCGGCCTGCCGGCGTCGTTCCTCGACTGGCATTGGCTGGCGCTGTTCCCGATGTTCATCGTGTTCTTCATTTCGGCGCTGGCCGAAACGAACCGCCCGCCCTTCGATCTTCCGGAAGCGGAATCCGAACTCGTCGCCGGCTTCATGGTCGAGTACGGCTCCACGCCTTACATGATGTTCATGCTCGGCGAATACGCCGCCATCTGCCTGATGTGCGCGCTGACGACGATCCTGTTCCTCGGCGGCTGGCTTCCTCCGGTCGACGTCTGGTTCCTCAACTGGGTTCCCGGCATCATCTGGTTCGTGCTGAAGGCATCCTTCGTGTTCTTCATGTTCGCGATGGTGAAGGCTTTCGTGCCGCGGTACCGCTACGACCAGCTGATGCGTCTTGGCTGGAAGGTCTTCCTGCCGATCTCTCTCGCAATGGTCGTGATCACTGCGTTCGTTCTCAAGCTGACGGGAGCCGCATGACGATGGCTCACGTTTGGCAGCATACCGCCGGCCGCTCCCAGGCCGGCAACTCTGGAGGTAAATGATGGCCGGTCTTTCGCAAGCCGTCAGCTCGCTGTTCCTGAAGGAATTCGTCGGCGCGTTCTTTCTGTCGATGCGTTATTTCTTCAAGCCGAAGGCGACGTTGAACTACCCCTTCGAAAAGGGGCCGGTCAGCCCGCGCTTCCGCGGCGAGCATGCGCTGCGCCGTTATCCGAACGGTGAAGAACGCTGCATCGCCTGCAAGCTGTGCGAGGCGATCTGTCCTGCACAGGCCATCACCATCGAAGCCGGCCCGCGCCGCAACGACGGCACCCGCCGTACGGTTCGCTACGACATCGACATGGTGAAGTGCATCTATTGCGGTTTCTGCCAGGAAGCCTGTCCGGTCGATGCCATCGTCGAGGGCCCCAACTTCGAGTTCGCCACCGAGACGCGCGAAGAGCTGTACTACGACAAGGACAAGCTCCTCGCCAACGGCGACCGTTGGGAACGGGAAATCGCACGCAACATCGCAATGGACTCGCCTTATCGCTGAGGCCAGAGCGTAGTGCCGCCCCAGGGAGGGCGGTGCATGTGACATAGGTTTGGGCAACGGCCGGACGCGTGTCCGGCTTTGCCTGTGGAGTGGGGCCAGAAGCGCCTCACACCGTGCAAGACGAAGAAGGCACCGATCATGGGTCTGCAGGTTCTTTTTTTCTATCTCTTTGCCTTCATCGCGGTGGCGTCGGCATTCATGGTCATTGCGGCCAGGAACCCGGTTTATTCGGTTCTGTTCCTGATCCTGACCTTCTTTAACTCGGCAGGTCTGTTCCTGTTGACCGGCGCCGAATTCCTCGCGATGATCCTGCTGGTCGTTTATGTCGGCGCGGTCGCGGTGCTGTTCCTGTTCGTGGTCATGATGCTCGACATCGACTTCGCGGAACTGCGGGCCGGTGTGCTCGAATACGCGCCGGTCGGCGCTCTGATCGGTCTGATCCTTGCAGCCGAGCTCATCATCGTGGTTGGCGGTGCGACGTTCTCGCCGGAGATCGCCAAGTCGATTTCGATGCCGATCCCGGCCGTCGCCGACCGCACGAACACGGCAGCGCTCGGCGACGTGCTCTATACCCACTACGTCTACTTCTTCCAGATCGCTGGCCTGGTCCTGCTCGTCGCCATGATCGGCGCGATCGTGCTGACCCTGCGCCACCGCGACAACGTCAAGCGCCAGAACATCCCGCAGCAGGTTGCCCGCACGCCCGAGACCGCCGTCGAAGTGGTCTCGGTCAAGCCCGGCCAGGGCATCTAAGTCGGACGCGAGATCGAGGAACAAAAAAATGGAAATCGGAATTTCCCACTATCTCACCGTCAGCGCCATCCTGTTCACGCTGGGCGTCTTCGGCATCTTCCTGAACCGGAAGAACGTCATCGTCATCCTGATGTCGGTCGAACTCATTCTTCTCGCGGTCAATATCAACATGGTCGCCTTCTCGGCGTTCCTGAACGATATCACTGGCCAGGTCTTTGCCCTGTTCATTCTGACCGTCGCGGCTGCGGAAGCGGCCATCGGACTTGCAATTCTCGTCGTCTTCTACCGCAACCGCGGCTCGATCGCTGTTGAAGACGTCAACATGATGAAGGGCTGATTGGGCTATGGATACCATCATCAAGGCTATCGTCTTCCTGCCTTTGATCGGCTTTCTGATCGCCGGCCTCTTCGGTAATTCGATCGGCGCCAAGGCATCGGAGTTTGTCACCAGCGGTCTGATGATCATCGCTGCTGCGCTCTCCTGGTACGTCTTCTTCGACGTGGCCATGGGGCACCAGGAAATGATCAAGGTTTCGGTGCTGCGCTGGATCCAGTCCGGCAGTTTCGATGTCGAATGGGCGTTCCGCGTCGATACGCTGACGTCCGTCATGTTCGTAGTAGTCAACACGGTGTCGACGCTCGTGCATGTCTATTCGATCGGCTACATGCACCACGATCCGCATCGCCCGCGCTTCTTTGCCTATCTGTCGCTCTTCACCTTCGCGATGCTCATGCTCATCACGTCGGACAACCTGCTGCAGATGTTCTTCGGCTGGGAAGGCGTGGGTCTGGCGTCCTACCTGCTCATCGGTTTCTGGTACAAGAAGCCGTCGGCCAATGCTGCGGCGATGAAGGCCTTCATCGTCAACCGCGTCGGCGACTTCGGCTTCTCGCTCGGCATCTTCCTCGTCTTCGTGCTGTTCGGTTCGATCAGCTTCGAGACGATCTTCGCTGCCGCCAAGACCTATCTGCCGGCTGAAGGTGCAGCAGCAGGGGGGGCGGTCGTCACCCTGTTCGGCATGCATCTCGACAAGGCTGACGCCGTTACTGCCGCGTGCCTGTTGCTCTTCATGGGTGCCATGGGCAAGTCGGCGCAGTTCCTGCTGCACACTTGGCTTCCGGACGCCATGGAAGGCCCGACCCCGGTTTCGGCTCTTATCCATGCCGCAACCATGGTTACCGCCGGTGTGTTCCTCGTCGCCCGCATGTCGCCGCTGTTCGAACTGTCGCCGGATGCGCTGACCGTCGTCACCATCATCGGTGCGATCACCGCCTTCTTCGCGGCGACCGTCGGCCTCGTCCAGAACGACATCAAGCGCGTCATCGCCTATTCGACCTGCTCGCAGCTCGGATATATGTTCGTGGCGCTCGGCGTCGGCGCCTATGGCGCGGCGATCTTCCACCTCTTCACGCACGCCTTCTTCAAGGCTCTCCTGTTCTTGGGTGCCGGTTCGGTCATCCACGCCGTCGATGGCGAGCAGGACATGCGTTACATGGGCGGTCTGCGGAAGCACATTCCAGTTACCTACTGGATGATGTTCATCGGCACGATCGCACTGACCGGCGTCGGCATCCCCGGCACGATCATCGGTACCGCGGGCTTCTTCTCGAAGGACGCGATCATCGAATCCGCCTATGCCGCGCATAGCTCGGTTTCCGGCTTTGCCTTCGCGCTGCTGGTCGTCGCTGCGCTCTTCACCAGCTTCTACTCCTGGCGTCTGGCCTTCATGACGTTCCACGGCAAGCCGCGCGCTTCCTCGGATGTCATGCATCACGTCCACGAATCGCCGCAGGTCATGCTGGTGCCGCTCTACATTCTTGGCGTTGGTGCGCTCGTCGCCGGCTTCCTCTTCCACGACTACTTCTTCGGCCATCACTATGCCGAGTTCTGGAAGGGCGCGCTGTTCACATCGGCTGAGAACGAAATCCTCGAGACCTACCACGATGTCCCGAAGTGGGTTAAGTGGAGCCCGTTCTGCGCCATGGCGCTCGGCCTCTTCACCGCCTGGTACATGTATATCCGCCGGCCGGAACTGCCGAAGTATCTGGCCGAGCAGCATCGCGGTCTCTACCAGTTCCTCTTGAACAAGTGGTACTTCGACGAGCTCTACGACTTCCTGTTCGTGCGCTCGGCCAAGTGGCTCGGCACCTTCCTGTGGAAAGAAGGCGACGGCCGCGTGATCGATGGTTACGGCCCGAACGGCATTGCCGCTCGCGTGCTCAACGTCACTGACCGCGTTGTCCGCCTGCAGACTGGTTACCTCTATCACTACGCGTTCGCGATGCTCATCGGCATTGCCGCGCTTGTTACTTGGATGATGTTCAGGAGTTCCTTCTGATGACCGATTGGCCCGTACTTTCCGCGGTCACCTTCATGCCGCTCGTCGGCGTTCTGCTTCTCTTGCTTGTCAGGGAAGACAGCGCCTACGGCCGCCGGAATATCCTGAACGTATCGCTGCTGACGACGATCTTCACCTTCGCGGTGTCGGTCTATATCTGGTACCAGTTCGATGCCTCGAACCCCGGCTTCCAGATGATCGAAAAGCATGAGTGGCTCGGCACCGGCATTTCCTACCATCTGGGTATAGATGGCATCTCGATGCTGTTCGTCGTGCTCTCGGCGTTCCTCATGCCGTTCTGCGTGCTCGCAAGCTGGCTGTCGATCGAGAAACGGCTCAAGGAATACATGATCGCGTTCCTGGTCCTGGAAACGTTCATGATCGGCGTCTTCGTGTCGCTCGATATCGTGCTGTTCTACGTGTTCTTCGAAGCCGGCCTCATTCCGATGTTCCTCATCATCGGTGTCTGGGGCGGCAAGGACCGCGTTTACGCCAGCTACAAGTTCTTCCTCTATACGCTGCTCGGCTCGGTGCTGATGCTGCTTGCGATCATGGCGATGTACTGGCAGGCCGGTACGACCGACATCACGCAGTTGCTCGCCTATAACTTCCCGCGCCAGATGCAGACCTGGCTTTGGCTCGCCTTCTTCGCATCCTTTGCGGTGAAGATGCCGATGTGGCCGGTCCACACCTGGCTTCCCGACGCGCACGTTCAGGCGCCGACCGCAGGCTCGGTCATCCTGGCCGGCGTGCTCCTTAAGCTCGGTGGTTACGGCTTCTTGCGCTTCTCGCTGCCGATGTTCCCGTTGGCATCCGACTACTTCCAGCCGTTCGTCTTCACGCTCTCGGTCGTCGCCATCATCTACACCTCGCTGGTGGCGCTGATGCAGACCGACATCAAGAAGCTGATCGCCTATTCGTCGGTGGCACACATGGGCTACGTGACAATGGGTATCTTTGCTGCCAACGTTCAGGGCGTTCAGGGTGCGATCTTCCAGATGCTGTCGCACGGCATCGTCTCGGGCGCGCTCTTCCTTTGCGTCGGCGTTGTCTACGATCGTCTGCACACACGCGAAATCTCCGCCTATGGCGGTCTCGTCAACAACATGCCGAAATATGCCGTCGCCTTCATGGTGTTCACCATGGCGAACGTCGGCCTGCCGGGCACGTCCAGCTTCGTGGGTGAAGTGCTGACCCTGGTTGGCGCCTTCCGTGCCAACACCTGGGTTGCGCTCTTTGCCACCTCCGGCGTGATCCTGTCGGCGGCTTACGCGCTCTGGCTCTATCGCCGGGTCGTGTTCGGTGCCTTGGAAAAGGAAAGCCTGAAGGCGTTGCTCGACCTGTCGCCGCGCGAAAAGGCCATCCTTTATCCGCTGGTGATCCTGACGATCTTCTTCGGCGTCTACCCGGCACCGATCTTCGATGCGACTGCGGCCTCCGTGGATCTGCTCGTCAACAACTACTCCGCAGCCCTGCAGGCAGCGCAAAACGTTGCGCTTTCGGTGCAATGACCACAGGACGTGATTGGACATGACTGCTGAAACCCTCCTTGCAAGCCTGCAACTCTCGATCCCCGAGCTGATCCTCGCGGTCGGCGCGATGGCATTGCTGATGATTGGCGTGTTTTCCGGCGAGAAGTCGGCGTCGACGGTCACCGGTCTTGCGGTTGCCGTTCTGATCATCGCCGGCCTCTGGCTCGTTCTGAAGACTGGTGAAGGCGAAGCCTATGGCGGCGCCTTCCTGTCGGATCCCTTCGCCAAGTTCATGAAGGTTCTTGCCCTGATCGGCTCCATCACCGCCCTGGTGATGACGGTCGGCCATGCGCGCTCTGCCCAGATCGACCGTTTCGAGTTTCCGGTGCTCCTGGTGCTGGCAACGCTCGGCATGCTCCTGATGATCTCGGCCAACGACCTGATGTCGCTCTACCTGTCGCTGGAACTGCAGTCGCTGGCCCTTTATGTCGTCGCCGCCATCAACCGCGATAGCGTGCGCTCGACGGAAGCAGGCCTGAAGTACTTCGTCCTTGGTGCGCTTTCTTCGGGCATGCTGCTCTACGGCATGTCGCTGATCTACGGCTTCACCGGCCACACCGGCTTCACCCAGATCGCCGCTGCGCTGACGGCTGAAGGCCGCTCGCTCGGCCTGATCTTCGGTCTGGTCTTCGTGCTTGCCGGCCTTGCCTTCAAGATCTCGGCCGTGCCGTTCCACATGTGGACGCCGGACGTTTACGAAGGCGCGCCGACGCCGGTCACCGCCTTCTTCGCGGCGGCACCGAAGGTCGCCGCCATGGCGATCCTCGTTCGCATTGTCATCAACGCCTTCGAGCCCGTCGTTGCCGACTGGCAGCAGATCATCGTCTTCATCTCGATCGCATCGATGCTGCTCGGCGCGTTCGCGGCGATCGGCCAGAAGAACATCAAGCGCCTGATGGCCTATTCCTCGATCGGCCACATGGGCTACGCGCTGGTCGGCCTTGCCGCCGGCTCCATGGCCGGTGTTCGCGGCGTGCTGCTCTACATGCTCATCTACATGGTCATGACGCTCGGCACCTTCGCCTGCATCCTGGCGATGCGCCGCAAGGAAGGCGAAAACGTCGAGAACGTCGACGACCTCGCCGGTCTGTCGCAGACCAACCCCTTCATGGCGACCGTGCTGACCGTCCTGATGTTCTCGCTCGCCGGCATCCCGCCGATGGCAGGCTTCTTCGGGAAGTACTTCGTCTTCATGGCGGCCATCGAAGCTCAGCTCTATGCACTCGCCATCATCGGCGTTCTCGCATCGGTTGTCGGCGCCTACTACTACCTGCGCGTCATCAAGGTGATGTGGTTCGACGATGCCAAGGGCGAGTTTGCCCGCACCGCCGGCGAACTGCGGCTGGTCTTCGGTCTCTCGGGGCTGTTCGTTCTCGGATACGTCCTGATCGGCGGCCCGCTCGGAAACGCCGCTGAAGTCGCGGCGCGGACCTTCTTTTGATCGCCTTTGAAAGCGGCGGCCGGATCTCGCTCGACGATTTCCGGCACGTCGCTCTCGATGCGGTCGGGTCGACCAACAGCGAATGCCTGGCGCGTGCGCGCCAGGGTGACCCGGGCAATCTCTGGGTCACGGCCATCAGGCAGACCGGCGGGCGCGGGCGTCGCGGCCGGGCATGGTTCTCCGAACCGGGCAATCTCTACGCTTCGCTTCTCCTCATCGAGCCGGCTCCGGTCGAGCAGCTGCATTCGCTACCGCTTGCCGTTGCCGTCGCCGTTCACAGGGCAATCCGCCAGGTAATGCCGCCGGGTTCGGCGCCTGTCGAGATCAAGTGGCCGAACGACATCCTGATCGACGGCAAGAAGACCTGCGGTATCCTGCTTGAAGGCGAAAGCCTGCCGGACGGGCGCCGGGCGCTGGTCATCGGTTGCGGCATCAACATCGCGGTCCAGCCGGATGAAGGGCTCTATCCCGTGACGTCGCTGGCCAACGAAGGAGCGTCGGTTTCGCCCGACGAACTGTTTGCGCGCCTGTTCCTGACGATGGCGGAGACCCTGCAGGTTTGGG
This sequence comes from Ensifer sp. PDNC004, assembly GCF_016919405.1. Lineage (NCBI taxonomy): Bacteria > Pseudomonadati > Pseudomonadota > Alphaproteobacteria > Hyphomicrobiales > Rhizobiaceae > Ensifer > Ensifer sp. PDNC004. Next base: position 1,486,388 of record NZ_CP070353.1, on the reverse strand, counting down.
ATCGGGGCGCCGGTATCGCCACGACGATCGAACAATGGCGGGCAGCAGCCCGCGGCATCGGTGAAACGATAACCGTGAACCTGCCGGACCGGTCGCTTTCAGGGCGCTTTGCCGGTATTGATGAGGCCGGACGGCTGGTGCTCGACACCGGCAACGGCATGACGCAGGCGATTGCCGCCGGCGACGTATTTTTCGGATAAATTTGGAACAGGGGCGCAACACGACATGGCGCAAGAAGAAGAATTGGTGTTCTTGCCGCTCGGCGGCGTCGGCGAAATCGGCATGAACCTCGGCCTTTATGGCTACGGGCGGCCGGGAAGCCGCCAGTGGATCATGGTCGATTGCGGTGTGACGTTTCCGGGGCCCGATCTTCCGGGCGTCGACCTCGTTCTCCCCGATATCGGCTTCCTTGCCGAGGAACGTCGCAATCTCAAGGGCATCATCATCACGCATGCCCACGAAGACCACTATGGCGGCCTGAACGACCTGTGGCCGGGGCTGAACGTTCCGGTCTACGCCTCGCCGTTCACGGCGGGGATGCTGGAAGCCAAGCGCGATTTCGAGAAGAGCCGGGGCGAAATCCCCGTCACCATCTTCAAGCAGGGCGACCGTATCAATGTCGGCCCCTTCGAGATCGAGGCCGTCGGCGTCAACCATTCGATCCCTGAGCCGATGTCGCTGATCATCCGCACGCCGGCGGGCACCGTGGTTCATACCGGTGACTGGAAGATCGATCTGCATCCGTCGCTTGGGCCGCTGACCGACGAGGCGCGGTTCCGCCAGATAGGCGATGAAGGTGTGCTTGCGCTCGTCTGCGATTCCACCAACGCGATGCGCGACGGTGTTTCGCCATCGGAGCAGGAGGTTTCCGAAAGCCTGACGAAGATCATTGCCAGTGCCGAGGGTCGGGTGGCGATTACGACGTTCTCCTCGAATGTCGGGCGCATCCGCTCGATCGCTGAAGCGGCCGAAGAGGCGGGCAGGGATGTGCTCCTGCTCGGCAGTTCGATGAAGCGGGTCGTCGCCGTCGCTACGGACCTTGGGCTGATGGAAGGCATCAAGCCCTTCCTCGCCGAAGACGAGTTCGGCTACGTGCCGCGTGATAAGGTCGTTGTGATCCTCACCGGCAGCCAGGGCGAGCCGCGGGCAGCCCTTGCCAAGATCGCCCGCGACGAGATGCGCAATGTCGCTTTCTCGGCTGGCGACACGGTCGTGTTTTCCTCACGCACGATCCCGGGCAACGAAAAGGCGATTAACGACATCAAGAACGGCCTCGTCGAACAGGGCATCCACATCATCACCGACAGCGAAGCGTTGGTGCACGTGTCCGGCCACCCGCGTCGCACCGAGCTGCAGCAGATGTACCAGTGGCTGCGGCCGCAGATCCTTGTGCCTGTTCATGGCGAGGCGGCGCATCTGACGGCGCACGGCGAGCTGGGTCGCCAGTCCGGCATCGCCAGCGTTCCGCGTCTTCGGAACGGCGAAATGCTGCGTCTTGCGCCAGGTCCCGCCGAAGTGATTGACGAAGCGCCCCACGGCCGCATCTACAAGGATGGCAGCCTCATCGGCGACTTCGAGGAGATGGGCATCGGCGAACGCCGGAAGCTCTCCTTCGCCGGCCATGTCGCCGTCAACGTCGTTCTCGACAGCCGCTACGATTTCCTGGGCGACCCGGATATCGTCGCGATCGGCTTGCCGGAGTTCGACGACGAGGGTGAGGACATGGAGGACACGCTCTATGACGCCATTCTCGGCGCCGTCGAGAGCATCCCGCGGGCCAAGCGCAAGGATCTGGCGATGCTGCAGGAGGCGGTCCGCCGCGCCGTGCGCAGCACCGCCAACCAGATCTGGGGCAAGAAGCCGATCGTCACGGTGTTTGTCACCAAAGTCTGATTGGCTCGTCGCGCGCAACCTTGTAAGCGAAACCGGACGTCAAAGCGGGAGATCGCCATGCTTGGAAGAGTGAACCACATCGCCATCGCCGTGCCGGATCTTCACGCGGCCGCCGAAAGCTATCGCTCGACGCTCGGCGCCTCCGTCACCGAGCCGCAGGCTTTGCCAGAACACGGCGTCACTGTCGTGTTCGTTACGCTTGCCAACACCAAGGTCGAACTGCTCGAGCCGCTCGGCGAGGGCTCGCCGATAGCGACCTTCCTGGCGAAGAGCCCTTCGGGTGGGATGCATCACATCTGCTACGAGGTGGAGAACATCCTGTCGGCGCGCGACGCGTTGCGCGCCGCCGGTGCGCGGGTGCTGGGGGATGGCGAGCCGAAGATCGGCGCGCACGGCAAGCCGGTGCTCTTCCTGCATCCCAAGGATTTTCAGGGTACGCTGATCGAGCTCGAAGAGGTGTGACAGTTGATCGCGCGATGACGGTTTGTGCGATCGGGCCGGCGGCGCTATAAGGCGGACGGAATGTCGCGGAAGTCGCGGCGAATACGGGGCTGCCCACCGTCTTGCCGATCGCCTTCACCGGGAGCTTGAAATGCCGCTTTTTTCGACCTTTGCCATCTACTTCATCATCTGGTGGATTACGCTCTTTGCCGTGCTGCCCTTGGGCGTGCGCACCCAAGCGGAAGAAAACAGCGTCGTTCCGGGGAGTGTCGAGAGCGCACCGGCGAAGTTCAACGCCAAGCGGGTCGTGCTTCTGACGACCATAATTGCGGCCGTCATTCAACTCGCCTGGTATATCCTGTCCGTCAGGCTGGGCTACGGCATCGATTCCATTCCGCGTTTCTACCCAAAATTCTATTGATAAGTTCATCGCCGCCGCCACCCGAGGGCGATCGTTCTCGTTGCGACAAATTCTCTGCGGTCTGTTGAGCGCATCCATGCCTTGACGGCACCGTCGCGCATGCCTGCGGAGAAGACCCGGGCAATTATAGGATTGACCGCCGTGAAATTGACATAGTTCAATTTTGCAAGGTGCTTCGCGGGGATGTCGCTTGCTGAAAAGCAAAAAAAAACAAGGCTAAAAGCCTTGTTTTTCAAGTTTCGCGTGATCTTTAATCCGTTTCCGGCGGCAGCGACGAAGCGCGCCTAAGATCTTATCCTCCCAAGACTTGACCGCGAAAGTCGGCAAGAATTTAGTCTTCATGCCTGTTTTGTGAGCCGAAACTAGCCCAAACATTGGGCTCTGTCATCCTGTTTTTTTGCATTTTTGCTACAGTCGGGTAAAATATTCCCGTTGACAATTACTGTCGTAATCTTGTTACTAGCGTGCTCTTGTGACGCAGGATCGGCGTCGCATTCCCCCTGAAAATCCGTGGATGCTTTCTCTGCCCGTGACAACGGAGAGCAGGGTTTTCTTCCGCCTGCGAAGCAGCTATGAACGGAAGGCTCGTAAAGGTTCCTGCCGGCTGCGCCGGTGATGGAAAATGGAGAGTCCGACCCGAGAAGCAGCGGTCGCCTTTATCAATCAAAAGGTGAAGCCGGCATCTCGCTCAACGTCATTTCGCCCGAATCCGCCGATAGTGCGACGTTCATCAAGTTCTGGAACCCGTCATGCGCCTGTCCCGCTTTTTCATGCCCATCCTCAAGGAAAATCCTAAGGAAGCGGAAATCGTTTCCCACCGTCTCATGCTCCGCACGGGCATGGTCCGGCAGCAATCCTCGGGCATCTATACCTGGCTGCCACTCGGCAAGCGGGTTCTCGACAAGGTCAATGCGGTCATCCGCGAAGAGCAGAACCGCTCCGGCGCGATCGAGCTTCTGATGCCGACCCTCCAGTCTGCCGAGCTGTGGCAGGAGAGCGGGCGCTACGACGCCTATGGCAAGGAGATGCTGCGCATCAAGGACCGCCAGGACCGGCCGATGCTTTATGGTCCGACGAACGAGGAAATGATCACGGACGTCTTCCGTTCCTACGTGAAGTCCTACCGCGATCTGCCGCTCAACCTCTATCATATCCAGCTGAAGTTCCGTGACGAGATCCGTCCGCGGTTCGGCACCATGCGCTCGCGCGAATTCCTGATGAAGGATGCCTATTCCTTCGATCTCGATCGGGAAGGGGCCGAGCACGCCTATAACCGCATGTTCGCCGCTTACCTTCGCACCTTCGCGCGCATGGGCCTTCGCGCCATTCCGATGCGTGCCGATACCGGCCCGATCGGCGGCAACCTGAGCCACGAATTCATCATTCTCGCCGACACCGGCGAATCCGAAGTGTTCTGCCATAAGGACTTCCTCGGCTTCGACATTCCGGGCGAAGATACGAATTTCGATGACGTCGCCGGCCTGAAGACGATCTTCGACAAGTGGACCTCGCGTTATGCGGCCACGTCGGAAATGCACGACGAGGCGGCCTTCAACGCTGTGGCCGAAGGCGACCGTCTCTCGGCCCGCGGCATCGAAGTCGGTCACATCTTCTATTTCGGCACCAAGTACTCCGAAGCCATGGGCGCCAAGGTGCTCGGCCCCGACGGCAAGGAGCACGCTGTGCACATGGGCTCCTACGGCATCGGCCCGACCCGTCTGGTGCCGGCGATCATCGAAGCTTCGCATGACGACAACGGCATCATCTGGCCGAAGTCGATCGCGCCGTTCGATGCCGTGATCATCAACATGAAAGCAGGCGACGCCGCTTGCGACGGTGCCTGCGAGACGCTCTACTCGAAACTCGGAAATGCCGGATTCGACGTGCTTCTCGACGATCGCGACGACCGCGCTGGTGCCAAGTTCGCAACGGCCGATCTGATCGGCGTGCCGGTTCAGGTGATCGTCGGACCGCGCTCGATTGCCAATGGTGAAATCGAGCTCAAGGATCGCAAGACCGGCGAGCGCGAGACGCTGACCGTCGAGGCTGCGATCAACAAGCTGATCGCAACGAAGTGATGAGGCAAGGGAAGGCAGGATGACCGCCGTGGTGCAAGATCAGGTGCAGGCCGCAACGCAGCCTGAAAAGTCCTCCAGCCGACCCTTTTCCGCCTTCGAGCGCATGGTGGCGTGGCGCTACCTGCGCTCCAGGCGCAAGGAAGCCTTCATCTCCGTCATCGCCGGCTTCTCCTTCATCGGCATCATGCTCGGCGTTGCAACGCTGATCATTGTCATGGCCGTCATGAACGGTTTTCGCACCGAGCTCATCTCCCGCATTCTCGGCATCAACGGCCACATGATCGTCCAGCCGATCGACGGTCCGCTCGACAACTACGCTGACCTCGCGACGAGGTTCTCGGGCGTCAAGGGCGTCACCATGGCGATCCCGATGGTCGAGGGGCAGGTTCTGGCGCAAGGTGTGGGCGACAGCTCGACGGGTGCCCTGGTGCGTGGCATCCGCGCCGACGACCTGAGCAAGATGAAGTCGGTTTCCGACCATATCCAGTCCGGCGATCTCGTCGGCTTTGCCTCCGGCACAGGTGTCGCGATCGGATCGCGCATGGCCGAGCAGCTCGGCATTCAGGTCGGCGGCACGATCACGCTGACCTCGCCCAATGGCGACGTGACGCCGCTCGGCATGAACCCGCGCGTCAAGGCCTACACCGTCTCGGCGATCTACGAGATCGGCATGTCGGAATATGACGCGACGATCCTCTTCATGCCGCTTGAGGAAGCGCAGCTGTTCTTCAACGCCGAGGGACTGGTCCAGTCGATCGAGATCTTCGTCGAGCATCCTGACGTCGTCGACGAACTGCGCCAGCCGATCGAGGATGCGGCCGGCCGGCAGATCTTCATCACCGACTGGCGCGACCGCAACAAGACCTTCTTCTCCGCGCTCCAGGTGGAACGCAACGTGATGTTCATGATCCTGACGCTGATCGTGCTGGTCGCGGCGCTCAACATCATCTCGGGCCTTATCATGTTAGTGAAGGACAAGGGCAGCGATATCGCGATCCTGAGAACAATGGGAGCTACGTCGGGCTCGGTAATGCGCATCTTCTTCATGACGGGTGCTGCAATCGGTGTTGCCGGAACGGTCGCGGGCGTGGCGCTCGGCGTCATCGTCTGCCTCAACATCGAATCCATTCGGCAGTTCTTTTCCTGGATTTCGGGAACGACGCTCTTCAGCCCTGAGCTTTATTTCCTCAGCCAGTTGCCGGCCGACATGAACGCCGACGAGACCGCACTCGTCATCGTCATGGCACTGACCCTTTCCTTCCTCGCCACGATCTTTCCGGCCTGGCGCGCCTCGCGCCTCGATCCGGTGCAGGCCCTGCGTTACGAATGACAAGGACGACACTTGAATGAATGCGCGTGTGGCACTGCAACTCTCCGGCGTCGAACGGCACTACGGGGAAGGTGAGACCTTTCTGTCCATCCTCAAGGGCGCGGATTTCACCCTGAGAAGCGGCGAGACCGTCGCGCTGGTCGCACCTTCGGGAACCGGCAAGTCGACGCTGCTGCATGTCGCGGGCCTGTTGGAACGCCCTGATGCCGGCGAGGTGTTGGTCAACGGGGTGTCCTGCGGCGGGCTTAACGACGACCGGCGCACGGCGATCCGTCGCAACGAGATCGGTTTCGTGTACCAGTTCCACCATCTGCTCCCTGAGTTCACGGCACTTGAAAACATCATGATGCCGCAGCTGATCGGGGGATTGCCAAAGAAGGAAGCCGCGGAACGGGCGAAGGCTCTGCTCGATTATATGCGCATCGGCCACCGCGCCGAACATCGTCCGGCGGAGCTTTCGGGCGGCGAACAACAGCGCGTCGCAATCGCGCGTGCGGTCGCCAACGCGCCGCTCGTGCTGCTTGCCGATGAGCCGACGGGCAATCTCGACCCTGAGACTGCCGGCTACGTCTTCGAGGCGCTGGAAGCGCTCGCCCGCCAGTCAGGGCTCGCGGCCTTGATCGCCACGCACAATCATGAACTCGCCGGGCTGATGGATCGCCGCGTGACGATCGAGGACGGCAAGGTCGTGGAGATGGCCTGATGGTCTGGCGGCGTGCACGCCGCCTTCCGGGGCCTGCCGCTCGCCAGTCACTTGCGGGAAACCGCTGTTCCGTTGAAATGCCACGTGCGCTTTCCCACGTGGCTGTTCCTCAGCCAGTCCGCTGCCAGCAGTCGCCCGGCACCGCTATGGTGCAGGCGGAAGAGATGAAACCGTCCCTGATCCCGCTGCACATGGTGGGTCTCGACGTCATCGCCGCGCAATCTAGGTCGGCGATACCTCTTGCGAGCGGGCGCTGTGCCGGTTCACGTGATCGTTGATTCGCGTTCGATTGCCAATGGCGAGGTCGAAATAGAGGACCACGAGACGCTGACCGTCGAGGCTGCGATCGACAAGCTGATCGCGGCGAAGTGATGAGGCAAGGGAAGGCAGGATGACCGCCGTGGTGCAAGATCAGGTGCAGGCCGCAACGCAGCCTGAAAAGTCCTTCAGCCGACCCTTCTCCGCCTTCGAGCGCATGGTGGCGTGGCGTTATCTGCGCTCCAGGCGTAAGGAAGCCTTCATCTCCGTCATCGCCGGCTTCTCCTTCATCGGCATCATGCTCGGCGTTGCAACGCTGATCATCGTCATGGCTGTGATGAACGGCTTCCGCACGGAGCTCATCGCCCGCATTCTCGGCATCAACGGCCATATGATCGTTCAGCCGATCGATGGCCCGCTGAACAACTATCCGGAACTGGCGACGAAGTTTTCGGGCGTCAAGGGTGTCACAATGGCGATCCCGATGCTCGAGGGGCAGGTTCTGGCTAAGGGCGTCGGAGACAGTTCGACGGGTGCTCTGGTACGCGGTATCCGCGCCGACGACTTGAGCAAGATGAAGTCGGTTTCCGACCATATCCAGTCCGGCGATCTCGTCGGCTTTGCCTCCGGCACAGGTGTCGCGATCGGTTCGCGCATGGCCGAGCAGCTCGGCATTCAGGTTGGCGGTACGATCACGCTGACCTCGCCCAATGGCGACGTGACGCCGCTCGGCATGAACCCGCGCGTCAAGGCCTACACCGTTTCGGCGATCTACGAGATCGGCATGTCGGAGTATGACGCGACGATCCTCTTCATGCCGCTTGAGGAAGCGCAGCTGTTCTTCAACGCCGAAGGACTGGTCCAGTCGATCGAGATCTTCGTCGAGCGTCCTGAAGCCATCGACGAGCTGCGCCAGCCGATCGAGGGTGCGGCCGGCCGGCAGATCTTCATCACCGACTGGCGCGACCGCAACAGGACCTTCCTCTCGACGCTCGAGGTCCAGAGCAACGTGATGTTCATGATCCTGTCGTTGATCGTTCTGGTCGCGGCGCTCAACATCGTCTCCGGCCTGATCATGCTGGTGAAGGACAAGGGCAGCGATATCGCGATCCTGAGAACAATGGGCGCAACCTCAGGCGCGGTGATGCGAATTTTCTTCATGACGGGTGCTGCAATCGGTGTCGCCGGAACGGTCGCGGGCGTGGCGCTCGGCGTCGTCGTCTGCCTCAACATCGAATCCATACGGCAGTTCTTTTCCTGGATCTCCGGGACGACGATATTCAGCCCGGAACTCTATTTCTTGAACCAGCTTCCGGCCGACATGAACGCCGACGAGACCGCGCTTGTCATCGTCATGGCGCTGACCCTTTCCTTCCTCGCCACGATCTTTCCGGCCTGGCGCGCCTCGCGCCTCGACCCGGTGCAGGCTTTGCGTTACGATTGACCCGACCCCACGACCGACAACGGTATCTCTTGAATAACGCGCGCTTGCGACGAGCGACCGCCACCGTCACAAGCGATTCCACCGCACAGCGCGCCGAAAGCGCGCCGCGATCTTTCCGCGTCGCAGACCGTTACTCGCTCCTGCGCCACATGCTGTAGGGTCTTGCCCTATGGCCTGATCACGCCGCCGCGATAGTCGAGCTCATAGGCTTCCTCGCCATCGACGAAGATGACCTCGTGCCCGGAAAAATGAGCGATGTCGCCGCGGCTGTTGTCGATATAGTAGCCATGGGCATGCCGGAACTCCGTGCCGCCGAGGAAATGCCGCTTGTCGCGGTACATCGCCTGAAGTGCCGCCTTGATGACGACGCCTGCCTTTTCGCCGTTGATGAGGTCAGGACGGATGATCCGACCGAAGTAGTTCATTGCCCACTGCGGCCGATCATCCTGCCAAACGGTCTCCTGGCCTGCGAAATCGGTCCCGCCGAAATAGCTGTCGACGTAGCGCCAGCGATCCCGCTCATAGCCGATATCGCGGGAACCCGGGCGTGACGACGAGCGCCGCCCGCCGCCGCCGACATAGGTGTTTGATTTCGCTTCGACGATGAATTCTTTGAGTGGTTCGAGCGCGGCCATGATTGTTCCTCATACGTTCGCGCAAGAGGATGCAGCGGTCCGTCGAGGTTGTAAAGAACAAATAGGGAACATTCACCCAATTATTGCAGGCCGCAAGCCTTCTGCCCGCGATCGTCGGTCCAGTCCTTGAGGAGGACGAGCTCGCCCTTGGTTTCGACTGGCTTGTCGTTGGATTTGCCCTTGCCAGTCAGCACATTGAGGTCGCATTGCGCGGTGTTGTCGGGATCGAGCGTATCGTAGGACGAGTAGGTGTAGCCCGCCACGACGAAGTCGAAGTTGCGATAGGCGACCGTCAGCTTCTGTTCCCAGCGGTCACGCCCGATGGCATCGTTGTGACTGGTGATGAGCAGTGAGCCGCTGGGCAGCGCTTCGATCGAGGGCGCTTGGCCGACGAGTTCGAACTGACCCCAGACCTTGTTCGGAATGGCCGATTTCAATGCCAGCGCGCCGTTGTCGCCGGTGAGGTAGAGAAGGACGCCGTTGTCCTCGTCGCTGCCTTCGGCCGGTCGCACGATCAGCGCGAGATCGGAAGAACCGTCCTTGTCCCAGTCGCCGGTCGCCGCAGAGACGATACGGGCGGGGTCGATTGCGTCGGCCGCCGAGGCAACGGCAGGAAATAGCAGTAGCAGCGAGGGGAGAATCAGGCGTGCAAGCATGTCGGAGCGCTCCGCGTGGTTGTTCCCCTTGATATGCGGGCGCGGCACTTTCCTCAAGCGGCTTACCCGCCGGTTAACCTGCATTCACGCGCCGTATTAACCATCGTGAACAGAACGCCTGTGTATTGCTTGACGCGTGAACAAAAATGGAACAAAGTAAAAACATAACGGAAAAGGAGCCATGTTATGACTGATTTTGTTCGTGACCTCGCCGCCTTCGCGTCGATGAGCCTGTTCATCGCAAGCATCTCTTTCATCGCGCTCGGCCTCTGAAGGCGGGCGTCGATATTTTCTCTCAAGCACCTCCGCAAAGCGCCTCATCCCCATTGAATAAGGGGGACGACATGCCAGGGGAATCTGGACATGGCGGGTGATAAACGGGATATCCTTCCGAGTGGACAGGAATCAGGGTGCGACAATGGCAGACGACAGCAAGGCAGCATCGAGTGAGGCGCTCGGCACGGATCCGCAATTCGTGCATCTGCGCGTCCACTCTGCCTTCTCCTTGCTCGAAGGCGCCCTGCCGCTGAAGAAGGTCATCGGCAAGGCGGTCGCCGACAACCAGCCGGCGATCGGGATCGCCGACACCAACAATCTTTTCGCAGCGCTGGAATTCTCGCAGAAGGCAGCCGGTGACGGGCTGCAGCCGATCACCGGCTGCCAGCTGTCGATTGACATGGAAGACGAGACCGAGGGGGATCGACGCGGCCATGGGCACCAGCTTGCCAAGCTGCCGTCGATCGTGCTCATCGCGGCGACCGATGACGGCTATACGCGCCTCGTCGATCTCGTCAGCCGCGCCTATCTCAGCGGCGAGGGCAGCCAGGCGACGCGCATCACCCGCTCCTGGCTTGCCGAGTGCGGCACCGAGGGGCTGATTGCGCTGACCGGCGCATCCGGTGGTCCGGTGGATGTCGCCATGAAGACGAGCTCGACGGCGCTCGCCGAAGCGCGCCTCGAAGCCCTGCATGACCTCTTCGGCGATCGGCTCTATATCGAGCTGCAGCGGCATGGTGGCTACGACCGGCGGCACGAAAGCCGGATGATCGAGTTTGCCTACAAGTTCGACATTCCGCTTGTCGCCACCAACGAGGCCTTCTTCCCGTCGCCTTCCGACTACGAGGCGCATGACGCCCTGATGGCGGTCGCGCACAATGCCATGGTTTCGGACGACAGCCGCTTCCGCCTGACGCCGGACCATTATCTCAAGAGCCGCAAGGAAATGGCGGCGCTGTTTGCCGACCTGCCCGAGGCGCTGGAAAACACGCTCGAGATCGCCCGGCGCTGCTCCTTCATGCTGAAGACCCGTGGGCCGATCCTGCCGCGCTTTACCGGCGCGACGGCGGATCCGGAGGAGGCCGAGCGCGCCGAGTCGGACGAACTGCGTCGCCAGGCGGAGGAGGGCCTCGAAGATCGCCTCGCGAGGCTCGGCATGGCGCCCGGCTACACCCAAGAGGAATACCGCGAGCGCCTGGCCTTCGAACTCAGCGTCATCGAGCGCATGAAGTTCCCCGGTTACTTCCTGATCGTTGCCGACTTCATCAAATGGGCCAAGCAGCACGACATCCCCGTCGGGCCGGGCCGCGGCTCGGGCGCCGGCTCGCTCGTCGCCTATGCGCTGACGATCACCGACGTCGATCCGATGCGCTTCTCGCTGCTGTTCGAACGCTTCCTCAATCCCGAGCGCGTCTCGATGCCCGACTTCGACATCGACTTCTGCCAGGACCGGCGCGAAGAGGTGATCCGCTACGTGCAGCGCAAGTACGGTCGCGAACAGGTGGCGCAGATCATCACCTTCGGTTCGCTGCAGGCGCGTGCCGCCTTGCGCGACGTCGGCCGCGTGCTGGAAATGCCCTATGGCCAGGTCGACAAGATCTGCAAGCTGGTGCCCAACAACCCGGCCAACCCGACGCCGCTTTCCAAGGCGATAGAGGAAGAGCCGCGCCTGCAGGAAGAGGCCGAGAAGGAGCCGGTGGTCGCCCGCCTGCTCGATATCGCCCAGAAGATCGAGGGCCTCTACCGCCACGCCTCGACCCACGCCGCCGGCATCGTGATCGGCGACCGGCCGCTGTCGCAGCTCGTGCCGATGTATCGCGATCCGCGTTCCGACATGCCGGTCACCCAGTTCAACATGAAGTGGGTCGAGCAGGCCGGTCTCGTCAAGTTCGACTTCCTCGGCCTGAAGACACTGACCGTCCTGAAGGTCGCCGTCGATTTCGTGAAGCAGCGCGGCATCGAGGTCGATCTGGCGAGCATCCCGCTCGACGATCCGAAGACCTACGAGATGCTGTCGCGCGGCGAAACGGTCGGCGTGTTCCAGGTGGAAAGTGCCGGCATGCGCAAGGCGCTGATCGGCATGCGGCCCGACTGCATCGAGGACATCATCGCGCTGGTGGCGCTCTATCGCCCGGGCCCGATGGAGAACATCCCGGTCTATAACGCCCGCAAGCATGGTGAGGAGGAGGTCGAGTCGATCCATCCGAAGATCGACCACCTGCTCAAGGAAACCCAGGGCGTTATCGTTTACCAGGAGCAGGTGATGCAGATCGCCCAGGTGCTCTCTGGCTATTCGCTCGGCGAGGCCGACCTTCTGCGCCGCGCCATGGGTAAGAAGATCAAGGAGGAGATGGACAAGCAGCGCGCCCGTTTCGTCGACGGCGCCGTCAAGAACGAGGTGTCGAAGCCGCAGGCCGACCTGATCTTCGACCTGCTCGCCAAGTTCGCCAACTACGGCTTCAACAAGTCGCACGCGGCAGCCTACGCGATCGTGTCCTATCAGACCGCCTATATGAAGGCGCACTATCCGGTGGAGTTCCTGGCGGCGTCGATGACGCTCGACATGTCCAACACCGAAAAGGTCAACGACTTCCGCCAGGATGCCAAGCGCCTGGGCATCGAGGTGATCGCGCCGTCGGTGCAGACCTCGTTCCGGCATTTCCAGACGGGCGAGAGCCGCATCTACTACTCGCTTGCAGCGATCAAGGGCGTCGGCGAATCGGCCGTCGAGCACATCGTCGAGGTTCGCGGCGACAAGGCCTTTGCAAGCCTCGAAGACTTCTGCCTGCGGATCGACCCCAAGCTTCTCAACCGCCGGGTCTTCGAAAGCCTGATTGCCGCTGGCGCCTTCGATTGCTTCGGCTATGACCGGGCGGAACTGGTCGGCGGGCTTGATCGCATTCTCGGATTTGCCCAGCGTGCCCAGGAAAACAAGACGAGCGGGCAGAGCGATATGTTCGGCGCAGGTGCCGCCACCGGGCCGGAGCGCATTGCGCTTCCGACCTACACGCCGTGGCTCGCCTCGGAAAAGCTGCACCGCGAGTTCCAGGTGCTTGGCTTCTATCTCTCAGCCCATCCGCTCGACACCTACAATGCGCTGCTCGCCAAGATGCGCGTACAAACCTTCGGCGATTTCGCAGGCTCGGTGAAGAAGGGGGCGACGGCCGGAAGGCTCGCCGGAACCGTGACCTCGAAGCAGGAGCGCAAGACACGCACGGGCAACAAGATGGGCATCATTGCCTTCTCGGATTCCTCCGGCCAGTTCGAAGCGGTTCTGTTCTCCGAGATGCTGCACCAGTATCGAGACCTGCTCGAGCCCGGCAAATCGCTGGTCATGACGGTGGCTGCCGAAGAGCGGCCGGAAGGCATAGGCCTGCGCATCCAGACGCTGCGTTCGCTCGAAGAAGAATCGCTGCAACTGCAGAAGGCGCTGCGCGTCTATGTGCGCGATTCCGGCCCGTTGAAATCGATCGCTTCGCACCTCAACACCAGGGGCGATGGTCTCGTCTCCTTCGTCGTCATCAAGGACAACGGCCAGCGCGAGATCGAGGTGGAGCTGAGCGAGAAGTTCCGGATTTCACCGGAGATCGCTGCAGCACTGCGCTCGGCGCCGGGCGTCATCGACGTCGAACTGGTGTAATCCGAGAGGGGTTCCGCTCGATCGCAGTGGAGCGGCGTCTGAGCAGGTTTGGAACCTCGCGACCGGCGGCCGGACGCTGGTCGGGTGTCGTTTGCCGGTCTGGAGCGGATCAGTCGCCCGGACGTGTCCGGGTGATGGTGATGAAATCGGTGCCCTGACCGGTCTCCAGTCCGCTTTCCATATCGGCGATCGACAGCGATGAGCCTTCGGCGAGCAACGCTTCCACGCGCTTGCGCACATCGTCGGAAATCGTCATGCGCGCGAGCGTGCGCTGGATTCCATTATAGGCGAAGGGATCGGCCTCCATGGAGATGCCGAGGCGCTTCCTCGTCGAGGCGGGCAGGTGGTTCTCAAGCGAGACGCCGAACCATTTGCCTTCGGCACCTTGCTCCTCATTGTGGCGGAACTGGAGGAAATGGGTTCCGAGTGCCTCTTCCGGCTTGTCGATCGTAAGCCCGGCCTCAAAGAGCGGCTTGAAGCCTTGCCGCACGAGGATCTTGCCGTTCTGCGGCGGCGTACGGCCGGCCTTGCGCAGAAGCCTGTCGGTCAGTTCAGGCGTCAGCTTGCCGTCGCCGTCGAGGCCCTCGCTTGCCTGGAAGGCGCGCAGGGCCGCAATCGTCGCTGGCCCGGCATGACCGTCGATCGCACCGGGTGCGTAGCCGAGGAAATCGAGGGACGACTGAACCTCGCGCATGGTGTCGCGTGCGTCGCTGCGGGTGATCAGGATCCGGATTGGCTCCTCGGTGGATCGCGCCGAATGGGCGCCGCCGGGTGGCTCCCGCATTGCCACTTCCACCGGCGTGTCGCCGGCCTGGCTGATCGCGGGTCTCAGTGGCACGTCGGAAAGTGGTGGCTGGAGGTCGATCGGAGCCGGTCGGAAGAGCAGGGCGCTCTTAACCTCCAGGGGCGTTATCTGCCGGTCGGAGATCAGCACGTGCACGCCGCGCTCGGTCATCTTGAAGAGCGAGGCGGCAAATTGGCTCGGCAACCGCACGCAGCCATGAGAGGCCGGATAGTCCGGCACGTGATTGGAGCCGTGCAGCGCAATGCCCGACCAGGTGAGCCGCTGCATGAAGGGCATCGGCGCGTTCGAATAGATGTTCGACTTGTGATGGCGCCGCTTTTCGAGGATCGAAAAGATGCCCGATGGCGTGGTGTGACCCGCCTTGCCGGTCGAGACCGGCGACGTCGCAATGACAGCGTCCCCGTCATAGACGACGAGCGATTGCTGGTCCTTCGAGACGATGATCTGCAGCGGCCCGCGACTGCCTGCAAAACCGGTGGCCGGCGACAAGAGCAGTGCGACGACGCTGGCGGTGAGAGCGAAACGCGATACCATACACTCAACCCAACACGTGACTTGGCGGACAAGCCTAGTCGCCAATCTTTAAGGAATTCATCCTGATGTGTGTGGGGTCGATCAAGGTTGCGTGATCGCTCTGCGAGGTGTGTCTGCTGCGGCAAGCGCGCCTGCGGTCTTATGGATCGCGTTTTCTGGTGCCGAACGTGTAGCCGGTTTCGACGCTCGCCTTGCCGAACTTGTCGCGCAGCCTGTTCATCGCGTCCTCGGCCGCAGCGCGTCTGGTGGCCGCGGGATCGACAAGATCCGGCGGATCGGCGAGGTCCGGGGCGGAGAGATCGCTGACGCCGATGCCGATCAGCCGATACTTCGTTCCGTCCGCCTCTTTTTCGAGAAGCTGCAGGCCGATGCGGAAGATGCGGTCGGCAAGGCGGGTAGGGCTGTCCAGGCGCCGGTTGCGGGTGCGGATCTTGAAGTCGGCGGTTTTGAGCTTGAGAACGACCGTCTGGCCGGCGAGCTCGGACTTTCGCAGCCGGTGAGCCACCTGCTCGCTGAGGCGCCGCAGATGCGTGACAAGGTCGTCATAGCGCGCGATATCGTCGTTGAACGTCGTCTCTGCGGATACGCTCTTGGCTTCGCCGTCGATTTCGACCGCTCTCTCGTCGAGCCCGCGCGACAGGCGGAAGAGCCGCTGCCCCATAGTGCCGTAGCGGCGCATGAGGTCGCCTTCCTCCATGGTCTGCAATTGCCCGATCGTGCGCACGCCGTCACGCTCCAGCGTCGCGGCAAAGGCCTTGCCGACGCCCCAGATCAGGGTCACCGGCTTTTCCCGCAGGAAGTCCAGCGCTTCGGCCTGGCCGATGACGGAAAAGCCGCGCGGCTTTTGCAGGTCGGACGCCACCTTGGCGAGGAACTTGCAATAGGAGAGGCCGACCGAGACGGTGATGCCGATCTCCAACTCGATCCGGCGGGCAAGACGCGCAAGCGTGCGCGCCGGCGGATCGTGATGCAGCCGCTCCGTGCCGCTGAGTTCGAGGAAGGCCTCGTCGATCGACAGCGGCTGCACCAGCGGTGTCAGTTCCTGCATCAGCGTGCGCACCTCGCGGCCGACACGCGCGTATTTCTCCATATTGGGCTTGATGACGATCGCCTGCGGGCAGGCTTCCAGCGCCTTGAACATCGGCATCGCCGAGCGCACGCCGTGAATGCGGGCGACGTAGCAGGCGGTGGATACCACGCCGCGCTTGCCGCCACCGATGATCACCGGCTTGTCGGCGAGCTCCGGGTTGTCGCGCTTCTCGATCGAGGCATAGAAGGCGTCACAATCGATGTGCGCCAGCGTCAGGTCATAGAGCTCAGCATGCCGCAGAATGCGCGGGCTGCCGCAGGCTAGGCAGCGCCGCACCGACGCCGCCTGTTCCTTGAGGCAGTCGCGGCAGAAGCCTGGAAAGTGAGCAGCGCTGTCGGGCATATCGGGAACAAATATTGAACATTGCGACCTTAGGCTCTACTCTAGCGAGTCTCAAGGAGGCGCGATTGGAAATCACAATGCAATTGTCGCCGTTGAAAAGGATCGCCAGGCGCGTCTCGCGCAGCGCCGGCGGGGCTGAGTTTGCGCCGACGGGCAGCCGGTCCGGGCTAGCCGCGGAAATGCGCGCGAATGGCCGCGGCTGCCTCCGGCCAATCGGCGACGGCACGAATGTCTGCGTCGATCTTCGGCGCGAGCGCCTTGAAATCCGAGTCGGCCATGAGGTTGATCGGCAGGCAGGACGGCGCGTGATCCTTCACCGATCGCAAATTGCGAAGCATGTCGTCGATGAAGACCAGCGGGACGGTTCGGCCGCCGTGAAGTTTTTGGACGATCGGGCCCTTGGGCTCTTCGGACGCAAGCAGCGGATAGGGAAGGCCAAGCTGATCGAGAAGCGCGCGGCGGACCGTGGCGTGCTGCGGCGGCATCGCGGTCAGAAAGACGATGTCGGCTTCCTCCGACAATGCGGACAGGGTCTCCACGGCTCTGGCGGCGGGCGTCTGCCAACGATCCTGCGAGCCGTAGAAGGCGTCGAGCAGGATTTTGACCTCCGGCTCCGCCACCGGCTGCTCGTCGGCATGCGTGATGATGTTGCCGGTCAGGCGGAACGACCGGGGCAGCAGCACATGGCCGCAGCTCTTGAGGAACGCTTTGAACGGATTGATGAATTCGAGCACGACATCGTCGATGTCACTGACGATCAGTGGGCGGTTGCCAAGCGTGATGCTGTGAACTCTCGGCGCGTTTGCCACCCTCAATCCTCGAAGCCTGCGTGGCCGGAAAGTACCATATGGGCGCGCACAACGTCTTCGGGCGCCGTACCGGTCGCTGTACAGAATGCCATCAGGGTCGGCTCATGGTCCATCAGAAAGGCGACGAGCCCGCCCATGAAGCCGGGTTCGGCGATGGCGTTGCGCAGCGCCGTCGGGTCCGTGCCGGTCAGCGCCAGGAAGCGGGACAGGAGTTCTGGCTCGCCGGCAAGCCAGGCGAGAATGTCTACTGCAATTTCGTCGGCGCTCTTCAATGGTTTGTCCCCGTATGGTTTTTACGTGCGGAGTTACCTATTTTTCAACCAAATAGGCCTATCTCTGACGTTGAGGAAATGGGTCGAGTCGTCGGCTCCGCACGTTAATTGTCCTGAGGAGACTTGCAAGGTGACGATGGACAGCAAGGGATCGACATGCCCAAACAGGTGATGATTGTTGAGGACAACGAGCTGAACATGAAGCTCTTCCGCGACCTGATCGAGGCCTCTGGCTATGCGACGATCCAGACTCGCAACGGCATGGAAGCGCTCGAGCTTGCGCGCAAGCATCGGCCCGATCTCATTCTCATGGACATTCAGCTGCCGGAGGTTTCCGGCCTGGAAGTGACGAAGTGGCTGAAGGAAGACGACGAACTACACGTCATCCCGGTCATCGCCGTGACCGCCTTTGCCATGAAGGGCGACGAGGAGCGGATCCGCCAGGGCGGGTGCGAAGCCTATGTCTCCAAGCCGATCTCGGTACCAAAGTTCATTGAGACGATCAAAACCTACCTGGGCGATGCCTGAGCGGCGGGAAAATTGATATGACTGCGCGTATTCTTGTTGTCGATGACGTTCCGGCCAATGTGAAGCTGCTCGAAGCCCGGTTACTTGCCGAGTACTTCGACGTGCTGACGGCCAGTGACGGTTATGCCGCCCTGGCGCTCTGCGAAAAGACGCCCATCGACCTGGTGCTGCTCGATATCATGATGCCCGGTCTCGATGGTTTCGAAGTCTGCGAGCGGCTGAAGGCGAACCCGAAGACGGCACATATCCCGGTTGTCATGGTCACCGCGCTCGACCAGCCTTCGGACCGCGTGCGTGGCCTGAAGGCCGGCGCCGACGATTTCCTGACGAAGCCCGTCAACGATCTGCAGCTGATGTCGCGGGTGAAGAGCCTGGTGCGGCTGAAGAACGTCAGCGATGAGCTGCGCCTGCGGGCCCAGACGGCGCAGACGATCGGGCTTGAAGATGTTGGCCGGGCGGACCGGCCTGACGAGCCCGGCAACGTCCTGCTCGTCGATGGCCGCGGCTCGTCGCAGGAGCGGCTGCAGCGCGCCCTCAAGCCGATTGCCGAGGTCTCGGTCATCTCCGATCCGCAGGCGGCATTGTTCGAGGCGGCGGAGAACAATTTCGACCTCGTCATCGTCAATGCGAATTTCGACGACTACGATCCGTTGCGGCTCTGCTCGCAGTTGCGTTCGCTGGAGCGCACCCGTTTCATCCCTATCCTGCTGATCGCCGAGCAGGGCAGCGACGAGTTGGTCGTCCGCGCGCTCGATCTCGGCGTGACGGATTACCTGATGCGGCCGGTCGACCCCAATGAACTGATCGCCCGCTCGATGACCCAGATCCGGCGCAAGCACTGCAATGACAGGCTGCGGTCTAGCGTGCAGCAGACCATCGAGCTTGCCGTCACCGACGGCCTCACCGGGCTGCACAACCGGCGCTATTTCGACACGCACCTGAAGCTGCTGATGGATCGTGCCGCCGCGCGCGGCCGGCCGCTTTCCATCTGCATGACCGACATCGACCGCTTCAAGCAGGTCAACGATACCTATGGTCACGATGTCGGCGACGAAGTGCTGCGGGAATTCGCCAATCGCATCCGCACGACGGTGCGTGGAGCCGACCTTGCCTGCCGGTTCGGCGGCGAAGAGTTCATCGTGGTCATGCCGGATACCTCCGCCGAAATGGCAGCCGGTGTCGCCGAGCGTCTGCGCACGATCATCGAAAGCCTGCCATTTGCGATCCCGCAGGCGGATGGCCCCTTGAAGGTCACCGCATCCATGGGGATTGCGACGCTCAGGCCCGGCAACGACACGGCCGAAGCGCTGCTGAAGCGCGCCGACACGGCGCTTTATCAGGCCAAGCATGAAGGCCGTAACCGGGTGGTGGCAGCCGCCGCCTGAGCCGCGGCTAACGCGTCTCAGGCCTCGGCGCCCTTCAAGGAATTTCTTGGGCTTCCTCTTGCGGCCTGCATTCAAAGTTGTATTCTCGCGCCACCTCTTGCTACCGGGGAGTTTGGGTAGCAGCAGGGATCATGCAGTGTGCCTGTCCAGGTCTGATACAGAATTAACCATGCGCCGAGCGGCACCGCTCCGCGCATTAAGAATTCGTTGATTTTTTTTTATTTTCAGGTGATGCTCATGAAAGAGGGGGCGTCAGCCTTCTGCGATATTCGTTACCCCATGATGCTCAGGTCCGCCGCATCTCCTGGGTCGTGGGGTCGGTCGGTTGGCTTTTGGCGTCCGCGGAATCCTCGTGCCGCAGTCAGAGGCCAGCCGACCCCCTTTCCGACACGCCGTCCCGCCTTCGGGGCGGCGTTTTGATTCTGGGGCAAGAGCCGGGGAGGGCGAGCCGTTTGCTGGCGCCGGCGTGAACGCGTTGCGCTCGGCAAATTTTGCGAGATGCCCCAGGCGCTGGCCCAAAAAGGAAAAGGCGCCAGACCTTGCGGTCGGCGCCCTTCAATTCCCGAAAACCTGCGATCTTACTTGATCTTGGTTTCCTTGAATTCGACGTGCTTCTTGACGACCGGGTCGTACTTGGTCTTCGTCATCTTTTCCGTCATCGTACGGCTGTTCTTGGTCGTGACGTAGAAGAAACCCGTGTCGGCTGTCGAAAGCAGCTTGATCTTGATGGTAGTGGCTTTTGCCATGGTCGTCCTGCCTTTGTAACAATGAAAGCCGTGGACAACCGGTTGCGGGCCACGGGCAAGGTTGGCGCGAAACTACAAATCGCGGCCGAAAAGTCAAGACCGTTTTGGTTTCAAAACGATCCTGACCACCGAAAGCGCGACATAGAGACCGAAAAAGCCGGCGATCGCCCAGGCAAAGCCGTTGTTGCCGGTGGCGTCCATCGCCGCGCCGATCGCCTGCGGCCCAGCGACGGTACCGACGGCATAGGAAAACACGAAGGCCGCGTTGGCGGCCGCGAGATCCGCGCCCTGAAGCCGTGAGCCCAGGTGGCTAAGGCCGACCGTGTAGAGGCCGGAGACGCAGCCGCCCCAGAACAACAGCACGATTGCCATCAGGAACCAGCTCTCCACCAAGAGCGGCAGGAACAGCGCGCCGATGAGGCCGATCAGCGTCATCGCCGAGAGCAGTGTGCGGCGGTCTTTCACCCTGTCGGAAAGCATGCCGACCGGTATCTGGAAGATGAAGTTGCCGACGCCCATGACCGTCAGCAGCAGCGCTGCCTGCGATTCGCTGAAACCGGACCGTGTTCCAAAGATGAGGAACAGCGAAAGGCCGCCTGATTCGACCGCGCCGAAGATGAAGACGGCGGCCGTTGCCGTGGGTACGAGGAAGACATAGCGCAGGAAATGCCGCTCCGGCTTCTCGTCGATGACAGGGCTTTCGTCGCGCGCAAGAAAGATCGGCACGGACGCCAACAGGATGACGCCGGCGCCGACGAGGAAGGGCAGGAGGCCTTCGCTGCCGAGGATCGAAAAGAGAAGCGGTCCGGTCAGGAACCCAAGCGACAGGAATGTGCCGTAGATCCCGAGCACGAAGCCGCGCTTGCGCGGTGGTGCCGTCGCGTTGATCCAGAACTCGGAGAGAATGAAGAGGACGGTGATCGCTCCGTGGAAGACGATCCGGAGCGGGAACCAGAGCCAGAAATTGGTGATGTAATAAAAGCCGAGCGCGCTGGTGGCCGCGATCAGTACGGCCCAGAGCATCGTTGGCGCTACGCCATGTCGGTGCGCGAACTTCGTCGTGAACGGGGCAGCCACCATCGATGCCAGGCCCGCCATGGCGGAGTTCAGGCCGATGAGGGTCGAGGAAATCCCGCGCTTCTCCATGATGATGGAAAGCAGCGGCAGGCCGAGGCCGATGGCGATGCCGACCGCGCTGATGGCGGCGACGGCCGCGATCAGCGACCGCCAGTGAATTTCCTCTACCGGTGCAGCCGTACCGGGCGATGGCTGTGACATCTGACGCGGATCCTTAGAGCAATGTGCGCACGAAGCGCCCATGGCGCGAGGTGTAGAGCGGAACCGGTCGTTCGCAGGGCAGCGAAGGATCGGCGTCCAGTCCGTTCCGGAGGTCCGCGAGGATGACCGCGGTGATGTCAGGTATCCGTAGCGACGGCGTAGCGTTCACATCGATCCACTGCAAATCCTGAAGCTCCCGACTGTCCAGGAACCGCGTGGGATCGATTTCGGCCTCGTCGGCGAACACGGCGAAGAAGCGCGTATCGAACCGCCTCGTGTTGCCTGGAGGGGTGATGGCCCGAGCCATATAGCGCAACTTTGCAAGATCGGGAAGAAAGGGAACGGGAGCTTCCGCGGACGGAAGCGGCGCGCCTATGGCGATGCCGGCTTCCTCGTAGAGTTCACGCAGGGCCGCAAGCGCGAGCGCGCGCGCCCGGGCATCCGACAGCCCGCGCGCGCCGGCAACCTTCAGCGTTCGCAGGACGGAGGGATGAAGATCGGAACCGAAGCCAATTCGGTGATCGCCAGTATCGCGACGTCCGCCGGGGAACACGTAGAGATCCGGCATGAAGGCGTGGGCACTATGGCGCCGCCCCATCAGCACGTGCACGCGGCCGCCAACGCGATCGAGCAGCATGATCGAAGCGGCATCCCGGGGCCGCAGGGTCGCGGGACGCGGAGGCTTGGGCTCACTGCCCGTCGCCCGTGCCGGCGTCATGCCCGTTCGTCCCTCGGCGGCAGTACGTCCTCAGGGGCATCCTCGTGTCCGCCGAAGCCATGCATCTTCAGCGCCCATTGCAGGCCGATGACGGCGCCCTTTACAGGCTGCAACAGCGCCAGCGAACTGATGACGGTGATCGGCGCCCATATGGCGAGATGCTGCCAGCTGTTGAGCGGCAAAATGAGGTCGGTCGCCATGTAGCCGGCAAGCACGAGGTGGCCGACGATGGTCACGACGATATAGGGCGGGAAGTCGTCGGCGCGGTGGTGGTCCATGCGCTCGCCGCAGGCCGCGCACGTCTCAACCGACTTGAGATAGCTGCGAAACAGCTTGCCGCTGCCACACGCCGGACAGCGGCCGAGAAAGCCGCGCTTCATCGAAAGACTAACGGAGCGCTCGTCGCTTTTGGACCCGCCCAGATGAAGTGTTTCGCCTGATGCTGCTTTCATGTGCATTCCTCTGTCCTATCGGGACCCTATCGCCGGCCGCGCGGCGGCCGTGTTCCCGGCTTCTTCCGGGCGCCGGTGCGATCCCTGCGACCGGACTTGTGGAAGGAGCGCGTTGCCGTCGGCATCTTGCGTCCTTCGCTCTGCATCTCGAAGCGAAGCGCACCGGCAAGCGGCACGGCCTCGACGAGCTTGACGCGTACGGGATCGCCAAGGCGATAGCCGAGCCCGGTCTTCTCGCCGGAAAGCGCCTGATGCGCCTCGTCATAGATGAAGTAGTCGCGTCCGAGTGTTGATATCGGAACGAAGCCGTCGGCGCCATAGGCGGGCAGGGTGACAAAGAGTCCCGCCTTGGTCACACCGGAGACGCGGCCATCGAATTCTTCGCCGACGCGACCGTTGAGATGGTGCGCGATCAGCCGGTCGACCGTGTCGCGTTCGGCCGCCATGGCACGGCGCTCGAAGGTCGAGATCTCGGCGGCGATATCGTCGAGCACCGCCTCTTCCTGCGACGTCAGCCCGCCTTCGCCCAGACCGAGCGAGGCAACCAGCGCCCGGTGCACGATGAGGTCGGCATAACGGCGGATCGGCGAGGTGAAGTGCGCGTACTTCAAAAGGTTGAGGCCGAAGTGCCCGATGTTCTCCGGGCTGTAGATCGCCTGGCTCTGCGAGCGCAGCACCATCTCGTTGACCATGGTTTCGAAGGGCTTGCCTTCGGCCTTGGCGAGAATGCCGTTGAAGTGGTTCGAGCGCATGTTTCCGCCCTTGACGAGCGAGATGTCGAGCGTCGCGAGGAATTCGCGCAGGCTTTCCTGCTTGGCAAGCGACGGTTGGTCGTGCACGCGGTAGATGAGCGCCTGGCGCTTCTGCTCCAGCGTCTCGGCGGCGGCGACGTTCGCCTGGATCATCATTTCCTCGATCAGCCTGTGCGCGTCGAGGCGTTCGGGAACGAAGACACGGTCGACCGTGCCGTCGGGTTTCAGGATGATTTTGCGCTCGGGCATGTTGAGCTCGAGCGGCTGGCGCCGGTCGCGGCCGCGCGTGAGGATGCGATAGCCTTCCCAGAGCGGCTTCAGGATCGTCTCGAGGATCGGCCCGGTCTTGTCGTCCGGATTGCCGTCGATCGCTGCCTGCGCCTGCTGGTAGGAGAGTTTTGCCGCACTCTTCATCATGATGCGATGGAAGGTATGGCCGGCCTTGCGGCCCTCCTTGGAGAAGCGCATGCGCACGGCAAGCGCCGGGCGGTCGACGCCTTCCTTGAGCGAGCAGAGATCGTTGGAGATGCGTTCCGGCAGCATCGGCACGACCCGATCGGGGAAGTAGACCGAGTTGCCGCGCTTCAGCGCTTCCAGGTCCAGAGCGGACTTCGGGCGCACGTAGTACGAGACGTCGGCAATTGCCACCGTGACGATGACGCCGCCGGGATTGTCTTCGGACGGATCCGGCTCCGCATAAACGGCGTCGTCATGGTCCTTGGCGTCGGCCGGATCGATGGTGATCAGCGGCAGCGAGCGCCAGTCCTCGCGGTGCGCCATGGTGGCCGGACCGGCGGCGTTGGCCTCCTCGATCACCCGCTCCGGGAAGACGTGGGGGATGCCATGGGCGTGGATGGCGATCATCGAGATCGCCTTTTCCGAGGCGACCGAACCGATGACGGTCTGCACCTGCGCGCGCGGCAGGCCGTAGCGGCCGAGCCGCGACAGCTGCACCTCGACCAGGTCACCGTCCTGAGCATTGCCGGTGAACTCCGGATCAACCAGGATTTCCTCGCCGC
Source organism: Ensifer sp. PDNC004 (assembly GCF_016919405.1). Lineage (NCBI taxonomy): Bacteria > Pseudomonadati > Pseudomonadota > Alphaproteobacteria > Hyphomicrobiales > Rhizobiaceae > Ensifer > Ensifer sp. PDNC004. The sequence goes on along the minus strand of NZ_CP070353.1, from coordinate 1,461,883 downwards.
GCTTTTCGATCGGCATCAGCCGTCCGCCGCCGCCGGGCGTCGAACGGAAGACACCGAGCACGGCATCCTTGCGCTTGTCCAGAACCTTGATGATGCGCGCCGTATAGGCAGGACCGCCACGCTCCTTGGCCGGGAAGATCTTGGCGAGCACCCGGTCGCCGAGACCGCCGACAGGAGCCTTGCCCTTACCCTTGGCGACGGCCGACTGCTTGATCAGCACCGCCGGCGCGACGCCGTCGTCGTCGAGCCATTCGGCCGGGCGGCCGATTAACTCGCCGTCGACATCGCGGATGGTGATGTCGAGCACGGTCACCGGGGGCAGGGCGCCCGGACGCACCAGCGACTTGCGCTTTTTTTCGACCATGCCGTCGACTTCCAGCGACTTCAGCAGGGCTTTCAGTTCGACGCGGGTCTCGCCCTTCAGCCCGAAGGCCTTGGCGATCTCGCGCTTGGAGGCGCGGTCCGGGTTTTCGGCGATGAAGCGCATCAGCACGTCACGCGGCGGGACCGCGCCGTGGATGATCGGTTCGCTTGGCTGGGCCGATCCGCCCTTTGCCGCGCGAGCTGGCTTCTTGCCCTGGCTTCTCTTGCCGGACTGTTCGGTCGGGTCGCGCGGTATTCTGGTCAAGATCAGTCCTTCTTGGCCTTGGCGGCCGTCTTTGTTTTGCTCTTGGCGGGCGCCTTGGCCTTAGCCTTGGTCGCCTTGGCGCCGTCCTCGGACTTCGCCGCTGCCTTGGTCGTCTTGGCCTTGGTTGCCTTGCCCTTGGTCGTTCCGCCCTTGGCGGCACGCTCCGAGATCAGCACAAGTGCCTCCTCGACCGTCACCGACTGCGGATCCTTGCCCTTCGGCAGGGTGGCGTTGACCTTGCCCCAGTTGACATAGGGGCCGTAGCGGCCGTCGCGCACGGTGATCGGGCCACCATCGGGATGGTCGCCGAGTTCCTTGAGCGATGCGGCGGCGGTGCGGCCACGGCCGGCACCGGCCTTCGACTGCTTGTCGGCGAGAACCGAGACCGCGCGGTTGAGGCCGATCGAGAAGACGTCTTCGATCGATTCGAGATTGGCATAGGTGCCGTCGTGCAGCACGAACGGCCCGTAGCGGCCAAGCCCGGTCGAGATCATCTTGCCGCTTTCCGGATGGGCACCGATATCGCGCGGCAGCGACAGCAGGGCGACCGCCTTCTCGTGGTCGATCGTCGACGGCGTCCAACCTTTCGGCAGGCTTGAGCGCTTGGCTTCCTTGCCGTCGCCACGCTGGACGTAGGGGCCGAAGCGGCCGCTCCGGAGCGTGATTTCCTCGCCGGTATGCGGATCCTTGCCGAGCGCCTGCGGTTCGTTCGAAACGGCGGCCTCCTCGCCGTTGCTCTCGGAGGAGAGTTGGCGGGTGAAGTTGCACTCCGGATAGTTCGAGCAGCCAACGAAGGCGCCGTACTTGCCGAGCTTCAGAGACAGCTTGCCGGTGCCGCAGACCTGGCAGATGCGCGGGTCGCCACCGTCTTCGCGCTTCGGGAAAACCAGAGGCGCGAGCTCTTCGTTCAGCGCGTCGAGCACGTTGGTGACGCGCAGTTCCTTGGTTTCCTCGATCTGGGCGAAGAAGTCCTTCCAGAAGTCGCGCAGAACGTCCTTCCAGTTGACCTCGCCGGCCGAGACCTGGTCGAGCTTTTCTTCGAGCGATGCCGTGAAGTCGTAGCCGACGTAACGGGTGAAGAAGCTTTCGAGGAACGCCGTCACCAGCCGCCCCTTAGCCTGGGGGATGAGCTTGCGCTTGTCGTTGGTGATGTAGTCGCGGTCGAGCAGGGTGGTGACCGTCGCGGCATAGGTGGACGGCCGGCCGATGCCGAGCTCTTCCATCTTCTTGATCAGGCTTGCTTCGGAATAGCGCGGCGGCGGCTCGGTGAAGTGCTGCGAGGCGTTGATCTTCTGCTTGGCGAGGTTCTCGCGAGCATTGATCTCCGGCAGGCGGCCGTCGTCTTCGCTGTCGTCCGTCTGCTCGCCGTCTTCCTTGGCATCCGTATAGGCGGCGATGAAGCCGTCGAAGCGGATGACGGAACCCGTAGCGCGCAGGCCGGCCTTCTGGCCGCCGTTGTCGGCGGTGATTTCAGCCGTTGTGCGCTCGATCTCGGCGGATGCCATCTGGCTGGCGATGCCGCGCTTCCAGACGAGGTCGTAGAGCCTGAGCATGTCGCCATCGAGGAAGCGGCGGACCTCATCCGGCGTGCGGTTGAAATCGGTCGGGCGGATGGCTTCGTGCGCTTCCTGGGCGTTCTTCGCCTTGGTCGAATAGAAGCGCGGCTTTTCCGGTAGATAGCGGTCGCCGAACTGGCTGGCGATCGCAAGGCGCGAGGCTTCGATCGCTTCCGGCGCCATCTGCACGCCGTCGGTACGCATATAGGTGATCAAACCGACCGTCTCGCCGCCGATGTCGACGCCTTCATAGAGCTTCTGCGCGACCTGCATGGTGCGCGAAGCGGAGAAGCCGAGCTTGGAGGAGGCGGCCTGCTGCAGTGTTGAGGTGGTGAAAGGCGGCGACGGGTTGCGCTTGACCGGCTTTGCTTCGATGCTATCGACCACATAGGCGGCGCCATCGAGCAGGGTCTTGAGACGATTTGCTTCTTCGCCGTTGCCGACAGCCTTCGGCGCAAGACGCTTGCCATCGGCCGAAACGAGACGCGCCTCGAACTCGTCCCCGCGCGGCGTCTTCAAGAGCGCCGAGATATTCCAGTACTCCTCGGAGATGAAGCGCTCGATCTCGTTTTCACGATCGCAGACGAGGCGCAGCGTCACCGACTGCACGCGGCCAGCCGAGCGGGCACCCGGCAGCTTGCGCCAGAGCACCGGCGAGAGGTTGAAACCGACGAGATAGTCGAGTGCGCGGCGCGCCAGGTAAGCGTCGACCAGCGAGGTGTCGATGTCGCGCGGATGAGCGATCGCTTCGAGAACGGCCTTTTTCGTGATGGCGTTGAAGGCTACGCGCTTGACCGGCTTGTCGCCGAGCACCTTCTTCTTCTTCAGAAGGTCAAGTACGTGCCAGGAAATCGCTTCACCTTCGCGATCCGGGTCGGTTGCGAGAATGAGGCCGTCAGCGGATTTGACCGCGTCGGCGATGTCCTTCATGCGTTTCGCCGAGGCACTGTCGACTTCCCAGGACATCTCGAAGTCTTCGTCGGGACGGACCGAACCGTCCTTCGCCGGCAGGTCGCGCACGTGACCAAACGAAGCCAGTACCTTGTAGCCGGGGCCCAGGTACTTGTTGATCGTCTTTGCCTTGGAAGGCGATTCCACCACTACAACATTCATCGTCATTTTCTGAGACAACCGGTCCTGGTTCGGCGTCAGCGCCGTTTGCGCCGTACTTCGCCTGATATCGACGCCCCGAAATGGACAGGGATTCGAACGGGGTCAAGGGGGTTCGCCCAAAATAACGATGAGAGCAGACTATGCAACTCATGCAGGATTGGGTCGTTTCCGCCCTCAGAAAAGGTTGGTGCGCCGTCAGGCCAGTCCTCATTCCGTTGCTGCCACGGACACCAAACCGCCGGGATGGCGATGGAGGCGGCCGGCAAGATCAAGCTCCAGCAACAGCAGATAGACCTGCGCCGGCGAAAGCCCGGTGTGGCGGACGATATCGTCGATCTCGACCGGCGTCGGGCCGAGCGCGGTGCTGACCGCGGCGCGGTCGCCGTCGCTCGCGCTCGCCGGAACACCAGCCCGCGCCTGACCATCCGGTTCCCGCACGCCCGGCAGCGGCAGCTCCAGCTGGCTGAGTGGCGCCAGCGCCTCGATCACGTCATCCGGGCCGGTCGTGACGATCGCGCCCTGTTTCAGGAGATCGTTGGTGCCATGGCAGCGCGGATCGAGCGGCGAGCCGGGAACCGCAAAAACGAGCCGGCCGAAATCGGCGGCGTAGCGCGCGGTGATGAGCGAGCCGGAGCGGTGCGCGGCCTCGACGATCGCAACGCCGAGGCTGATCCCGGCGATCAGCCGGTTGCGGCGCGGAAAGTCGCGCGCCCGTGGCTCCCAGCCGAAAGGCATTTCGCTGATCGCGAGGCCCCGACCAGCCGTGATTTCTTCGAGCAGGCCGACGTTCTCGGGCGGATAGGGACGGTCGAGCCCGCCGGCAAGGGCTGCGATGGTACCGGTATCGAGGCTGGCGCGATGGGCGGCCGTGTCGATGCCGCGCGCAAGGCCCGAGGTCACGACATAACCGGCGCGACCGGCGTCGCGCGCGATCATCGCCGCGAACTTCGCGCCGCTGACCGAAGCGTTGCGTGAACCGACGATGCCAAGCGACGGGCGGGCAGCCGCGCTGAGATCGCCTTTCATCGCAAGGAGAGGAGGAGCGCCGTCGATCTGCCGCAGCGCCGAGGGATAGGCCGCTTCGCCGATGCCGACGAAGATGGCGCCGTGGCGTCGTGCCGCCTCCAGTTCCCGTTCGGCTTCGGCGATGGATGCCACGCGATAGCTATGTTTGGTGCCGCCGCGCCGCGACAGTTCCGGCAGGGCATCGAGTGCGTTTTCGGCGGTGCCGAAATGGTTGATCAGGTCGCGGAAGGCGATGGGGCCGACATTGTCGCTACGGATCAGCCGGAGCCAGGATATTTTCTGTCGTTCGGTCAGCGCCACTCCGGTTCGTCCTGCGCTGGCCTCAGACATTATCCCTTGTCTCCGATCTTGCTTTCCGTGCCGGCAAGCAGCCGCTGTATGTTGGCGCGGTGCTTTACCCAGGTGATGACCGTCATGGCGGCAAAGAGGAGGGCGACCTTCTCGTTGCCTACCGCGTAAAGTAGAACCGGGATGATAGCCGTTGCAACCAGGGCGGACAATGAGGAGTAGCGGCTGATTTTCGCCATGCCGAGCCAGATGACCGCAAAGGCGAGCACCATCAGAGGAGCAAGGCCGAGCAGCACGCCGATATAGGTCGCGACGCCCTTGCCGCCCTTGAAGCCAAGCCAGACCGGGTAGAGATGGCCGATGAAGGCGGCAAAGCCGGCGGCAATTCCGGCCTCGATGCCCCAGTAGGATGCGATGAAGGCTGCGGCCGAGCCTTTCAGGGCGTCGAGCAACAGCGTCGCGGCAGCAAGCTTCTTGTTGCCGGTTCGCAGCACATTGGTCGCGCCGATATTGCCGGAGCCGATCTTGCGCACGTCGCCGAGCCCGGCCATGCGCGTCAGGATCAACCCGAACGGGATCGCGCCGAGCAGATAGCCGAAGGCAAGGCTTAGAAGCGTAGAGGGCAGCCCAAGCTGCCAGGACAATAGTTCCACCGGTTCCCCTCCCGCGCGATCGCTTTCGGCTTAGGCCGAATGCACCAGCTTGCCGGCAACATAGGTTTGCACGACCCGCCCGGTAAAGCGCGCATTTTCAAACGGCGTGTTCTTGGAGCGAGAAACGATCGCCTCTTCGTAAAGCACCCAGGGCTCGTCGAGATCGAGGACGGTGATGTCCGCCTTGGCGCCGGGTTTCAGCGTACCGGCATCGAGACCGAAGATCGCCGCCGGACGCGTCGACATCGCGTCGATCAGGCGCATCAGCGGCACCTGGCCGCTATGATGCAGGCGAAGCGCGGCCGCGGCCAGCGTTTCCAGGCCGATCGCGCCATCGGCGGCATCGGCAAAGGGCAACCGCTTGGTATCGACGTCCTGCGGGTCGTGCGAGGAAACGATGATATCGATCGTGCCGTCGGCGAGCGCCTCGGCCATGCCGACCCGATCGTCTTCGCTGCGCAACGGCGGCGAAAGCTTGAAGAAGGTCCGGTACTCGCCGATGTCGTTCTCGTTCAGCGCCAGATTGTTGATTGATACGCCGCAGGTGACATTGGCGCCACGCTCGCGTGCGGTGCGGATTGCGGCTGCCGATTCGGGAACCGAGATCTGGGCGGCGTGATAGGCGGCACGCGTCAGCCCGGCGATGCGCAGGTCGCGCTCGAGCGGAATGATCTCCGCTTCGCGCGGGATGCCGGAAAGGCCGAGCCAGCTGGCAAGCAGGCCTTCGTGCATGACGCCGTTGGCACCGAGATATTTGTCGCGCGTTTCAAGGGCGATGACGGCGCCGAATTCGCGCGCATAGGTCATGGCGCGGCGCAGGACCAGCGTGTCGTGGATCGAGCGGCGGCCATTGGTGAAGCAGACGGCACCCGCTTCGCGAAGCAGACCGAACTCGGTCATTTCTTCGCCGGCGAGGCCCTTGGTCAGCGCTGCGGCCGGGTGCACGTTGACGAGCGCCTTGTCGCGCGCCGTCTTCTTCACATATTCGACGAGTGCGATGTCGTCGATGACGGGATCGGTCTCCGGCATGGCGATGAAGGTGGTGACCCCGCCGGCAGCGGCCGCCCGCGACGCGGACTCGAAGGTCTCGCGGTGCTCGCTGCCCGGTTCGCCGACGAAGACGCGGGCATCGACGAGGCCCGGGACAGCGGTGAGCCCGGCGCAGTCCTTGACGAAGGCGCCATCCGGCGCGCCCTGGTTCTGGGCATCGGCACCGGCGGCAAGGATATGCCCGTCGTCGCCGACGACGATGGTGCCGACTTCATCGAGATTGCGCGAGGGATCGACGATGCGAAGGTTCTTCAGAACGAGTGGTCTGGTCATGTGCGCGGCCCCTGGTTCTGCGAGAGAAGCAGTGTTTCCATCACTGCCATGCGCACGGCAACGCCCATCTCGACCTGCTGTTCGATCACGCTCTGCGGCCCGTCGGCGATTTCCGAGGCGATCTCGACGCCGCGGTTCATCGGCCCGGGATGCATGACAAGCGCATCCTCCTTGGCCGCCTTCAGCTTTTCCGCATCGAGCCCGTAGTAGTGGAAGTATTCGCGCACGGACGGCACGAAGGACCCGGCCATGCGCTCGCGCTGCAGGCGCAGCATCATGACGACATCCGCATCCTTCAGGCCCTCGGCCATCGAATGGTAGACCTCGACGCCCATGTCGGCGATGCCGGAAGGAAGCAGCGTTGCCGGTGCGACGACGCGGACGCGTGCGCCCATCTGGTTGAGGAGCAGAATGTTGGAGCGCGCCACACGCGAGTGCAGCACGTCGCCGCAGATGGCGACGATGATGCGCGAGAGCTTGCCCTTGGCGCGGCGGATCGTCAGCGCGTCGAGCAGCGCCTGCGTCGGGTGCTCGTGCTGGCCGTCGCCGGCGTTGACGACGGAGCAGGAGACTTTCTGCGCGAGAAGGGCGGCAGCACCCGCCGACGAATGGCGCACGACCAGCACATCGGGGTGCATGGCGTTCAGCGTCATCGCCGTGTCGATCAGCGTTTCTCCCTTCTTTACCGAGGAGTTGCCGACCGACATGTTCATCACGTCGGCGCCAAGGCGTTTGCCGGCAAGCTCGAAGGAAGACTGCGTGCGGGTCGAGGCCTCGAAGAAGAGGTTGATCTGCGTCAGACCCCGAAGCGTCGACGTCTTCTTTTCTCTTTGACGGGAGATTTGGACGGCTTCATCGGCGCGATCGAGCAGATAGGTTATATCCTGCTCCGTAAGCCCCTTGATGCCGAGCAGGTGGCGATGCGGGAAAGTGATCATGGGCCGCCCTTGCGCTCTGGAAATGTGGTCGCTCTATAAGACCTGGTCCCCGGCACGGCAAGGCTTGGGCGTGCCCGTCCGCAGAAAACTTGCAACGGCGATCCTATCTTTTCTGCGCCCCGTTCCGTGGTCGAGAAACTTGCGCTAGAACCGGCCCATGAATCAGATGAACCGGACTGAACAGAAACTCGCCGAGCTGAACCAGCCCAAGCCCTGGTCCGGCGTCAACGCCTATCGTTCCGATCCGCTCGTGGTCGACATCACCTCGGGCATGAGCAAGACGTTGCGCGACGAGTTCGATGTGCTCGGCCGCTACGTCACCTCGCCGGAGGCGCAGGAACTGGCGCGCATGGCGAACGAAGGTCCGCCGAAGCTGAAGACCCACGGGCCGCGCGGCGAGCGTCTCGATGTCGTCGAGTTCCACCCGGCCTGGCATGCGCTGATGCGCCGCTCGATGTCCTCGGGCCTGCACGCGTCCGCCTGGGAAAATCTGCCGGACGAGCGCAACCAGTCGCATAAAGTCCGTGCGATCCGCTTCTATCTGACGGCGCAGCTCGAATGCGGCCATCTTTGCCCGCTGACGATGACCAGCGCGTCGCTGGCCGCGATCACCGCCTCGCCGGCGGTGCAGAAGGAGTGGGCGCCGAAGATCCTGTCGCGCAAATACGATTCCACCAACCGTCCGTGGATGCAGAAGTCTGCCGTCACCGTCGGCATGGGCATGACCGAGAAGCAGGGCGGCACCGACGTGCGCGCCAACACCTCGACCGCCGAACGGGTGGGCGAGGGGATCTATCGGCTGAATGGCCACAAGTGGTTCATGTCGGCGCCGATGAGCGACGCTTTCGTCATGCTGGCGCAGACCCGCGAAGGCCTTGCCTGCTTCCTGGTGCCGCGTCTGCTTGAGGACGGCAGCGCCAACGGCCTGCGGTTCCAGCGGCTGAAGGACAAGCTCGGCAACCGCTCCAATGCATCTTCCGAGGTCGAGTTCTCCGACACGTTCGGCTTCATCCTCGGCGCGCCGGATGCCGGCCTTCGCACGATCCTCGACATGGTAACGCTGACGCGGCTCGACTGTGCGCTCGCCTCCGCCGGCATGATGCGCGCTTCGCTTGCCGAAGCCGTGCATCATACGCGCGGCCGCAAGGTTTTCGGCAAGCCGCTCGTCAGCCAGCCGATGATGACGCGCGTGCTTGCCGACATGGCGCTCGACGTCGCCGCGGCGAGCGCGCTTTCGTTCCGCCTGGCCGAAGCCTTCGACAGGGCCCGCAGCAGCGCGGAAGACGCGGCCTATGCGCGGATCATGACGCCGGTTGCGAAATACTGGGCCTGCAAGATCGCGCCGGCACTGATCTATGAGGCGATGGAGTGCCTGGGCGGCAACGGCTATGTGGAAGAGCGTGCACTGGCGCGCCACTACCGCGAAGCGCCAGTGAACGCCATCTGGGAAGGCTCCGGCAACGTCATGGCGCTGGATGTGCTGCGGGTTCTCGCCAAGGGCAAGGACCTGTTCGAGCAGCTCTTCGTCGTGCTGGCGCGCGATCTCGGCCCGTCCGGCCGCAAGACCATCGACGTGCTGCGCGCGGCCATGTTGCTGTGCGAACGCGATGAAGGTGCCGCCCGCATGCTGGTCGAACAGCTGGCGCTCGCTGCCGCTGCCGCCGAGCTCTACCGTCTCGGTGCCGGTCGCATTGCCGATGCGTTCCTGGAATCACGCCTGGCCGCTGGCTGGCGCTCGACCTACGGCATGCTCGATTCGCGCTTCGATTCCGCCTACATCCTCGACCTTCTCTATCCCCCTGCGGCGTAAGCCTTCAGCCCCCCCGTGACGTCGTCAGTTGCTCGCGACGTAGGCGGTGAGAAGAAGGACGAGCGGGATCGTGAAGAACGAAACCACGGTCTGAACGGTGGCAACGGCCGCATAGAGCTCGGCGTCGCCACCCATCTGTTTGGCGAGCAAATAGCCGTTCATCGCCGTCGGTACCGCCGCGCCAAGGGCAACAACGAGAAGCGCGTCGCCACGAATGCCGAGTAGGTAGCTGGCGCTCACCATGAAGACCGGCATGACGATCAGCTTGAGGAAGACGGCAAGCAGCGCGACGGCGCTTGGTTTGAGCGCGTCCGATGCCCGTAACCCGGCGCCGACCATCACCAGCCCGAGACTGAGCGACGCGCTCGCCAGCATCTCGATGGTGGCCATCAGCGGGCTGTAGATCTTCAGTCCGATCAGGTTGACGAAAATTCCGAGCACCGAAGACACGATGATCGGATTGGTGGCGATTCGCATGAAGAAGCGGCGAAAGTCACGTCTGCCGCCCGTGAACCACACGAGCACGGCAATATTGTAGAGATTGGTCGGGATGATCAGGAGCGTCATCAAGAGCGCGGTCAGTGTCAGGCCGAGTTGCCCGTAGAGTTTGTGGGCGATCGCAAGCGCCATGAAGCCGTTCCACCGTGTCGCCGTCTGGAACGTCGAGGTGAAGGACGCCGCGGAAACCTTGCGGTTTCTAAGCATAGGCCAAAGCAGTAGCACGAAAAGCGACATCAGGCTGACGCTGCCGATCGTGGCGATGGCCGTTGCGTCCGCCTGCAATCCGGTGAAATTGGCCTCAGCCAGGGTCGAGAACAGGAGGGCAGGGAACAGGATGAAGTAGCCGAACTGTTCCAGCCCCAGCCAAAGGTTCTGGTCGACAAGCGTCGAGCGCTTGAGCCAGGCGCCGAGCAGAACCAGCAGGAAGACGGGGAGGATGCTTTCGAAGACGATAGTCATGGGGAGGGCCTGCGTGCGAGAGCCCTATCGCTACCGCAAATTTCCGCAAACCGGAATGTCTTGCCGCACGGGAAATGCGGGGAAGGGCTTATCCAGGCCCGATTGCGGGCGCGTCCCTGTGAAAATTAACCTTAACAAATGGTTTACGTTGCGCAGGCCCCCGTAAGGGCGGAGATTGATCCGGCATTTTAATGGATTCCGGAATGGAGCGGTTCGGTGAGAACTGGTCTTATGATCATCATGATGATGTTTTTTGCCGGACTGGCGCTAGATATCGCAGTTCCCGCGATGGTTCTCGTGGCCGTCGTCCTGGCAGACCGCGCAATTTATCCCGTCGTCTTTCGGCAGATCTCGGAAAGGGGAGCCGCATGAAGTGGTTTCTGATCCTTTGGGGCGGACCGATCCTTCTGCTGACGGGCTGGTACAGTCTCTCGTACTACGACATGAGCTTCGGCTTTTTCATGCTGACGCGCCAAACCCATGATCTGGTGTTCCAGATCTACGGCAACGTCCTCGGCATTCCACCGGAATCGATCCCGCCGCTCGTCGCGCGCGCGATCGTCGTCGACAGCCTCATCGTTTTTGCCATCATCGGCTTTCGCAAGCGCCGCCAGATCGCGGCCTGGTATCGCCGCCGCTTCGGCGCCACGGCCCCTCAGTCCGAGAGGCCGTCTCTTGCCAGCGACGCCAGCCTGTCGAGCGCACCCTGAAGAATGAAGGATGCTGCGGCCGAATCGATGCGTTCGGCCCGCTTGCGTCGCGACACATCCATCTCGATCAGCACCCGCTCGGCCGCGACCGTCGACAGCCTTTCATCCCAGAAGATGAAGGGCAGGGGCGTCTTCTGTTCCATGTTGCGCACGAAGGCGCGGGTCGCCTGACAGCGCGGTCCTTCGGTGCCGTCCATGTTGACCGGCAGGCCGATGACGAAGGCCGCGATCTTTTCTTTGTTCCCTGCCGAGAGCAGCGCCTCCGCGTCCACGCCGAACTTGACCCGGCGGATCACCTCGCGCGGGGTCGCAAAGCGACGGCCCAGATCGGAGACCGAGAGGCCGATCGTTTTCGTGCCGAGGTCGAGACCCGCGATCGCCTGGTTCGGCTGTAGCTGGGCTGCGAGTTCTTCGATGGTGAGAATTGCCATGGGATTGTCGATTCGATCTTTGCGCGGAGAGTTGTCTGATCCATATGCTGTTGCGACAGACAAATCATCAGGGAGATCGTCATGAAGATCAAATGGCTCGGCCATGCCGCCTTTCACATCGAAACGGCAAAGTCCAAAATCCTGATCGACCCCTTCTTTACCGGCAATCCTGCCTTCCGCGATGAGGAGCGCCGGGACGCGACCGCCGGGCTCACCCACATTCTCCTGACCCATGGTCACGGCGACCATGTCGGCGACACCATTGCGATCGCCAAGGAGACGGGCGCAACGGTTGTTGCCAATGCCGACCTGGCCGCCTGGCTCGGCCGGCATGGCGTCAAGGCGCTGGAAATGGGCAACACCGGCGGCACGATCCAACTCGGCAGTTTCTCGACGACTTTTGTCAACGCGCTGCATTCGTCGGCGCAGCTGACCGAGGACGGCGTCTCGCACTCGCTCGGCAATGCCAACGGCCTGGTGCTGCATTTCGAGGACGAGCCGACGCTCTATCACATGGGCGACACGGACATCTTTTCCGACATGGCGCTGATCAACGAGCTGCATCAGCCGGAGATCGGCATCGTGCCGATCGGTGATCGTTTCACCATGGGCGGGGCGGTTGCGGCACTCGCCTGCCAGCGCTTCTTCTCGTTCTCGACGGCGATCCCCTGCCATTACGGCTCGTTCCCGATCATCGACCAGACGCCGGAAACCTTCGTTGCCGGCATGGAAAGTGCATCAACGAAGGTGGCGACGCCACAGGTCGGCGGCGTCGTCGCCGTGTGATGTTGCGCCGGGCCTTTTGACGAGAGGCCCGGTCCTCCGGCAATTCCCCCGTTGCGTGGCTCGCCCTGCGCCATTATAGCGGGGGAAGTTCCAGTTACCGGAGACGATCATGTCCGTAGACCTTGCCACCGTGAAGCGCGTCGCGCGCCTTGCCCGTATCGCCGTCAGCGAAGAAGAAGCCGAACGGATGATGGGCGAGCTCAATGGCATCCTCGGTTTCGTCGAGCAGCTCTCCGAAGTGAATGTCGAAGGCGTCGAGCCGATGACCTCGGTCACGCCGATGGATATGAAGAAGCGGACGGACACCGTGACGGACGGCAACAAGGCCGACGACATCGTTGCCAATGCGCCGAATTCCGATCGCAATTTCTTCCTCGTTCCGAAGGTGGTCGAGTAATCTCCCGCCAGCCGCCCCGACGTTTCTGATTGCGAAAGCCAGATTTTACCATGACCGACCTTACCAGCCTGACGATTGCCGAAGCCCGCGCCAAGCTCGCCGCCAAGGACATCACCGCCGTCGAACTGACCGACGCCTATCTCGGCGCGATCGATGCCGCCAATGAGGCGATCAACGCCTACATCGCCGTCACGCCCGAAAAGGCGCGCGAGATGGCCAAGGCCTCGGATGCGCGTATCGCCGCCGGCAAGGCCGGTGCGCTTGAAGGCATCCCGCTCGGCATCAAGGACCTCTTCGCCACCGAAGGCGTGCACACCCAGGCATGCAGCCACATCCTCGACGGATTTGCGCCGCGCTACGAATCGACCGTGACCCAGAACCTGTGGAACGACGGCGCCGTCATGCTCGGCAAGCTGAACATGGACGAGTTCGCCATGGGCTCGTCGAACGAGACCTCCTACTACGGCGCGGTCAAGAACCCGTGGCGCGCCAAGGGCTCGAACCTCGATCTCGTACCGGGCGGCTCCTCGGGCGGCTCTGCAGCGGCCGTCGCCGCGCATCTCTGCGCTGGTGCGACCGCTACCGATACGGGCGGCTCGATCCGCCAGCCTGCCGCCTTCACCGGCACCGTCGGCATCAAGCCGACCTATGGCCGCTGCTCGCGCTGGGGCACCGTCGCCTTCGCCTCGTCGCTCGACCAGGCAGGCCCGATCGCCCGTGACGTGCGCGATGCCGCAATCCTCCTGAAGTCGATGGCAAGCGTCGACGCCAAGGACACGACCTCGGTCGATCTGCCGGTGCCGGATTACGAAGCCGCGATCGGCAAGTCGATCAAGGGCATGAAGATCGGCATTCCGCGCGAGTACCGCGTCGATGGCATGCCGGAAGAGATCGAAGCGCTCTGGCAGCAGGGCATTGCCTGGCTGAAGGAAGCCGGTGCCGAGATCGTCGACATCACCCTGCCGCACACGAGATACGCGCTGCCGGCCTACTACATCGTCGCTCCGGCCGAGGCCTCCTCGAACCTTGCCCGCTATGACGGCGTTCGCTACGGCCTGCGCGTCGACGGCAAGGACATCGTCGACATGTACGAAAAGACGCGCGCCGCCGGCTTCGGCCACGAAGTCAAGCGCCGTATCATGATCGGCACCTACGTGCTTTCGGCCGGCTACTACGACGCCTACTATCTGCAGGCGCAGAAGGTGCGCACGCTGATCAAGCGCGACTTCGAACTGGCGTTCCACGCCGGCGTCGACGCTATTCTGACGCCGGCAACGCCGTCGTCCGCCTTCGGTATTGCCGACGAGGATCTCGCATCCGATCCGGTGAAGATGTACCTCAACGACATCTTCACGGTGACGGTCAACATGGCCGGCCTCCCGGGCATCGCCGTTCCCGGTGGCCTCGACCACAAGGGCCTGCCGCTTGGCCTGCAGCTGATCGGCAAGCCGTTCGAGGAAGAGACGCTGTTCAAGACGGCGCATGTGATCGAACAGGCGGCCGGCCGCTTCACCCCCACCAAGTGGTGGTAATCTCTTGAAGGGCGGCACCCACGGTGCCGCCCTTTCCACTTCTGCCGCCTACTTTTGCTGCATTGATCGCCACTCTTGTCGCGGAAGGAGACCCGCGTCATGCCCGTCATCCGACATGCCCGCGCCGGCGACGTTGAAAGGCTGGCCGAAATCGGCTTTAGGGCCTGGCAATCGGCAATCGCGGGCCTTGCCGATGGCGAAAAGATGCGGCGCGTGGCCGAGGCCGCATTTCTCCGTTTTCTGTCCGATCACTGGCTTTCCGTTTTGCTCGTCGAAGGCGAAGGCGCCATCGGCGGATGGTGCGCGCGAGAGAACTTCGACAATGCGATCTCCGATTTGTGGATCGAGCCGCAGCTCCAGGGCAGGGGCTTCGGCGCGCTGTTGCTCGGCGAGATCGAACATCGCATTGCTGCGGATGGATTCGACGCCGTCACCACCAAGACACACGCGCGAAATGACCGCGCCGTGCGCTTCTTCCGCAATCACGGCTATGGCGTGAGCTGGCTGTCGACCGCCTATGCGCCACAACTCGACAGCGACGTTGCCTTCATCGGCCTGAGCAAATCCCTGGAGCAGACCCCGGGTCCCTGACACCCCGCCGCCCTATGCATGGCAGCCACGCGCAAAGCGGGCTGGCCTATTCACACCGCATTCATTAGGCCCATGAAATATTATGGGGCATGACGTGGTGGTGGGGCACCGCAAGGGGGACGCTTGTTGCAGATGCTGGATAAAACGGTTCCGCGACCGTTGGTTCTGAGACCTTTCCACCATTCGTTTTGGCTTGCCGGCCTAGGCGTGATCGTCTTCACCGCCTGCGTGCTCGGCATCTTGAGCCGCCCTGTCGGCATGCTGGCCTCGATCTGGCCGGCAAATGCGATCCTGCTCGGCCTGCTGATCAGAAGACCGTCGCTTGCCAGCCCGGCTGGATGGTTGACGGCGGCACTGGCCTACGTACTTGCGGACCTGGTGACCGGTGCGGATCTCTATGAAGCCGCGGCGCTGAATACGGCGAACATGGTCGGCGTCGTCATCGGTTTCCTGCTCTATCGCCGCTTTTCGCCTGAGCACCGGCATCTGCGCCGGGCGCGCTCGGTGCTTTATATGTTCGCGGCATCCTCCCTGGCGGCGATGGGCGCCTCGCTCGTTGGAGCGGTTGCGGTTCAGCTGTCGTTCGGCACGCCGGCCACGGAAGCATTCGTCGCCTGGCTGACCACCGAGCTGGTCAATTATGTCGTGCTGCTTCCGGTGTTCCTGGCTGCACCGCTTCCGGAAGACAGTTTGCGGTCCCGTGGCGCGCGAGTGGCGTCGTCGGTGGCCCCGGCTTCAGCGACTGCCTGGCCGTTCGTCTCCCTGGTTCTGTCCTGCGCTGCGGCGCTCTTCGTCGGCGGGCCGGGCGCTTTCGCCTTCCCGGTGCCGGCGCTCTTATGGTGCGCGCTCAGTTATGGTCTGTTTCCGGTGACGATCCTGACGGCGATCGTTTGCGTGTTGACGCAGATTGCCGTTGCCTCCGGCGCGCTGCACCTCGGCGTCAGCGGCGTTGCCGAGGAAACGCTCACCTCGACCCGGCTGGGAACGACCCTGCTTGCGCTCTGCCCGCTGGCGGTCGCCAGCGTCGATGCCGCACGACGGGCGCTGATTGGGCGCCTGTCCCATGCGGTCGATTATGATTTTCTGACCCAGTGCCTGGCGCGCGCGACCTTCATGGCGCGCGCGGCCGCGCTGATCGCAGCGCCGGTCGCCCGAAAAGGCGGAACGGTGGTGATGATGCTCGATATCGACCGCTTCAAGGCGATCAATGACACCTATGGTCATGCCGTCGGCGATCAGGTGCTGATTTCGGTTGCCGGCGTCGTTCGCGCGGCACTGCGCGGTGACGATCTCGTCGGCCGGCTTGGCGGCGAAGAGTTCGCCGTTGTACTGGTTCGGCAATCCCCGACCGATGCGCTCAAAGTTGCCGAGCGGCTGCTTGAGGCCGTGCGGGCGCTTCATATCGATCTGGAGCAGGGCGGAAGCATCGCCGTCACCATCAGCATCGGCGCTGCCGAAGTCATGACCCGCGACACTGGCCTCGACGGCTTGCTGCTTGCGGCCGACCGCGCGCTCTACCAGGCGAAGGCTGCGGGCCGCGACCGCGTGCAATGCGCGGCCCCGTCGAGCGCTCACGCTAAGTAAGTCGCTTTCCGTTAAGTAAAGTGCGCATCTGACGATACCGGGCATGCTGGCATGCCCGGTATCGTTCGTATTCGCCGCTAGCGGTTGTTAAGTTCGGAGCGCACGAGCTGCAGCCCGCGTTCCGTGATGCGGTAGGGTTTTCCGCCGGACGATGAGATCGCCTTCTTCCGCTTCAATTTGCGGAAAAGTTCGAGGTCGAAGCCGGGATAGACCCAGCCGTCACGGGTGAAGCACCGGATTTCGGTGATCGCCTTGTCGTCGCGGGTGATTTCGATGCGGCCGCCCTGGGCCAAATGATGAAGAATGCGCTGTTCTGCGCGCGAGATGTCCATTGTCTGAATGTTCCGGAATCGCGTTCGTATGAACGCAGGAAAACGTTCCGCAAAATACTGAAGATGCGGGGTGACGTTTCCGGCCCGTGCGCGCAATCAAAGGGGATTACGCGGACGGGCTTTACCGGGACTCAGGCGAAGAACGGAACATAAAAACTCCAATAGAACGGTGCCTTCCTAAAAGGCCGTCGTTCGCGCGTCAAGGTGTCATTGCAACGCCAGGGTGCCAATGGCCGCCAGCGCCACTTGCAAGACGATGATCAAAGCGAGGCGCGTGCGAAAGGGTTCCTTACGCGTCTTGTGTCGGAAGATATGGCGCGCCGTCATTGCACCCGGGCTGCCGCCGAACAGGGCGACCGTCAGCAGCGTCCGCTCGCTGATCCGCCGTTTGCCGGACCGCGCCGCTTGCTTGTCGTACCAGAACAGCCCGAAGGCAGCCAAGTTGACGAGAATTGCGAACGCGAGCAGGGCAAAGGCGATGGACATGGCCGAAGTCTTGCCGATAGGCGCTAAACGGTGGTTAAGAGACGCCAGCTGTTTGCATGAGATTGCAGATGGCGTGTCTGATCCAGCCGAACAACTTGCACCGGCGGACCAATTGTTCTACCGAGAAACCAAGAATTCAGGCTTCAAAGAAGAGCATGATATGAGCATTGTCGACGTCCGCACCCCCGATCCGAAACGCTTCATCCCTGGCGCCACCGGCGACTGGGAAGTCATCATCGGTATGGAAGTCCATGCCCAGGTGCTTTCCAATTCGAAGCTGTTCTCGGGCGCATCGACGGAGTTCGGCAATGCGCCGAATGCGAACGTCTCGCTGGTCGATGCCGCCATGCCCGGCATGCTGCCTGTTATCAACGAGGAATGCGTGAAGCAGGCGGTGCGCACCGGTCTCGGTCTCAAGGCCGCGATCAACAATCGCTCGATCTTCGACCGCAAGAACTATTTCTATCCGGACCTGCCGCAGGGCTATCAGATCTCCCAGTTCAAGGATCCGATCGTCGGCGAAGGCAAGATCATCATTTCGGTCGGTCCGGACCGCCAGGGCCAGTTCGAAGATGTCGAGATCGGCATCGAGCGCCTGCATCTTGAGCAGGACGCCGGCAAGTCGATGCACGACCAGCATCCGTCGATGTCCTATGTCGATCTCAACCGCTCGGGCGTCGCGCTGATGGAGATCGTCTCCAAGCCGGACATGCGCTCGTCGGATGAGGCCAAGGCCTACATGACGAAGCTGCGCTCGATCGTGCGCTACCTTGGTACCTGCGACGGCAACATGGACGAAGGCTCGATGCGCGCCGACGTCAACGTGTCCGTCCGTCGTCCGGGCGAGGGCTTCGGCACGCGCTGCGAAATCAAGAACGTCAACTCGATCCGCTTCATCGGCCAGGCAATCGAATACGAGGCACGCCGCCAGATCGGAATTCTCGAGGACGGTGGCAGCATCGACCAGGAGACCCGCCTGTTCGACCCGAACAAGGGCGAGACCCGCTCGATGCGCTCCAAGGAAGACGCGCACGACTACCGCTACTTCCCGGATCCGGACCTGCTGCCGCTCGAATTCGACGACGCATTCGTCGAGGCACTGAAGGCCGACCTGCCGGAGCTGCCCGACGACAAGAAGGAGCGCTTCGTGCGCGACCTCGGCCTCTCGGTCTATGACGCTTCGGTGCTCGTTTCCGAAAAGTCGATCGCCGACTATTTCGAGGCGGTGGCGGAAGGCCGCGATGGCAAGATTGCCGCCAACTGGGTCATCAACGACCTGCTCGGCGCCTTGAACAAAGCCGGCAAAGCCATTGAAGAGACTCCGGTTTCGCCGGCCCAGCTCGGCGGCATCATCGACCTCATCAAGGCGGAGACCATCTCCGGCAAGATCGCCAAGGACCTCTTCGAGATCATCTGGAACGAGGGGGGCGACCCGGCCGAGATCGTCGAGACCCGCGGCATGAAGCAGGTGACCGACACCGGCGCCATCGAAAAGGCCGTCGACGAGATCATCGCCGCCAACCCGGATCAGGTCGCCAAGGTGCAGGCCAAGCCCTCGCTTGCCGGCTGGTTCGTCGGCCAGGTGATGAAGGCGACCGGCGGCAAGGCCAATCCGCAGGCCGTTCAGGCGCTGGTCAAGGCCAAGCTCGGCATCGAGGAATAACGATGTTCTTCGTGCGCACGGCAAGCGCGCGCGACCTGGAGAAGGTTCGCGCTCTGCTGATCGAAACGTGGCACGCGACCTATGACACTTTCTACGGTGTCGAGAAGGTCAAGGAACTGAACGAGCGCTGGCATTCGCTGCCAGCGCTCAAAGCCCGGCTCGCGCGCAAGAACGCCGAGTTTCTTGTTGCCGACGATGGAAGGCAGCTGGGCGGCATGGGCTATGCGGCGATGTCCGACACGCAGGCCAAGACGGTGGTGCTGCACCAGCTCTATGTCCTTCCGAAGTTCCAGCGCCAGGGCGTCGGCCGCGATATCTTCGCCGAGCTCGAGACCTGCTTTCCGGACGCCGAACGCATGCGCGTCGAGGTCGAGCCGCAGAACCTGCACGCGCTCACCTTCTATCGGGCGCATGGCTTTGCCGAAGTGGGTGAGACGGCGGGCGACGACCCGTCCGGCCTGCCGGCCATCGTTCTGGAAAAGCCGCTTCTCGGCTAGGCGATCCGCCCGGTTGCCTGACGTTTCGCATGCCTGTGGATAAGCCTGAGAGAAGCGGCGCTGTCATCGCGCCGTTACCTCCGAGTGCTTGATCCGCAGCCGATGAACGATGTGAGCGGAGAACCATGGACGCGACCGAACTCATGATCCGCAAGGCTGAGCGCAAGGATCTCGAAGCGATCGTCGCGCTCTTCGCCAATGATCCGCTGGGCGGTCACGGCGACACGACCGACGCTGAGGCCTTCGCAGACTACGCCGCTGCCTACGACCGGATTGAAGCCTCGACGCTGCAGACGCTGTTCGTCGCGGTTCTCGAAGGGCAGGTCGTCGGCACCTTTCAAACCGCGCTGCACATATCGCTGTCCGGGCGGGGAAGCTCCAGCCTGATCGTCGAAGCCGTTCAGACGCGCGCCGACATGCGCGGCCGTGGGATCGGCGAACGCATGATGCGCCATGCGATTGCTGAGGCGCGGGAGAAGGGGGCCAGGAAGGTGAGGCTCACGTCCAACGCCGTGCGCACCGATGCACATCGCTTCTATGAGCGCCTGGGCTTTGCGCGCAGCCATTTCGGCTTTCAACTACCGTTGAAATGACCGCCTTTACCTCGGAATCACTGGACAAGCCCTGAGCGGCGGGGCATAAGCGGGAACATTGTTTTGGTATCTGGCCGCCTTCCCAACGGCCGGTCAAGGACGGCATCCATGAAGCTCCTGCTGCAGATTTTCACCTGGTGGAACGAACAGACGATCGGAACGCGCTTTCACACCTGGCGCCACGGTCAACGGGTCGGTCAAGACGAACTCGGCAATGTCTACTACCAGGGCGGCAAGGACTCTGAAGGTCGCACCCGCCGCTGGGTGATCTACAACGGCTACGCCGAAGCTTCCGCCATTCCGGCCGGCTGGCACGGCTGGATGCACCACCGGACCGACGTTTCGCCGGCCGATGAAAAGTACACGCCGCGGGAATGGCAGAAGGCGCACCGCGCCAATCCGACCGGCACGGCCAACGCCTACCGCCCACAGGGCTCGATCGCTGCCACCGGCAAGCGCCCGCGCGTAACCGGCGACTACGACGCCTGGACGCCCGGCTCCTGAATAATCTGTTCTCAGTGACGACGACGGACCGCGGAATGGGTTCCTCGATCATGGCGAGGCCACAATTGATGGTTAGCGCCTGAAATCCATGACGAACAGGATACGCGGGAGACAGGCGACGATGGCAGGTTCTGATCTGCGCAAGGCAATCGGCCAAGGAGCACGGCGTTTGGGCTTGTCCCTGCTTGCCGCCTTGCCGCTGGTCGCATCTGCGGAAGCCGTTGACGCAGCCCGCCTTTCCAACGCCGTCGCCGTCTTCTCCGGCATCGACAAGATCACCGGCCGCATCACCACCTTCGACGTCTATATCGGCGAGACCGTGCAGTTCGGCGCCCTCCAGGTCACGCCGCGCGTCTGCTATAGCCGTGACGATACGGAAGCGCAGAAGATCACCACCTTCGTCGAGGTCGAGGAAATCACGCTCGACCGCAAGATCCGCCGTATCTTTACCGGCTGGATGTTTGCCGACAGCCCCGGTCTGAACGCCGTCGAGCATCCGGTCTATGACGTCTGGCTGCAGTCTTGCAAGGCGACCTCGGACCTGCCGCCGCCGGATACCGCGCAGAAGCGCTGAGCGGCGGGGCATATCCCCATTCTTTAGAATTTGCCTTGGTTAGAAGGCGAGGTCGGGCGACGACATCGCGTTCGCGAGCAATACTTCGTATTCCGCCTTCGGCACGTCGACGGCGCCGAACGACTTCAGGTGTTCGGTGGTGAACTGTGTATCGAGCAGTTCGAAGCCGCGCGCCTTCAGTCGCTCGACCAGATGCACGAGGCAGATCTTCGAGGCGTCGGTGCGTCTGGAAAACATGCTTTCGCCGAAGAAGGCTGAGCCGAGCGAAACCCCGTAAAGCCCCCCGACCAGTTGGTCGCCTTCCCAGGCCTCGACGCTGTGGGCATAGCCCATCGAGTGCAGTGTCGCGTAGAGCGTGCGGATCTTATTGTTGATCCAGGTTGTCGGCCGGTCGGGAGCAGGGGCAGCACAGCCGTCCATGACCGCTTCGAAGGCGGTGTTGAAGCGGATGTCGAAAGGCTTTCGGCGGATGGTCTTGGCGAGGCTGCGAGAGGTGTGGAAGCCTGCGAGCGGGATCACTCCGCGAATTTCTGGCTCGACCCAGAAGAGCTCCGGATCATCGGCCGAATCGGCCATCGGGAAGAGGCCGATCGAATAGGCGCGCAGCAGCATGTCCGGCGTAATATCGGGCTGCTTGCTGCGCGTCCCTTTCAATGTCTGGTCCTTACTCGGACGTGGTGGCCAGATGCTTCTCCAGCCAGTGGATGTCGTAGTCGCCGTTGGCAATGTCCTGATTATTGATCAGGTCCTGGAACAGCGGAAGCGTCGTCTTGATGCCGTCGATGACAAATTCGTCAAGCACGCGGCGCAGGCGCATCATGCATTCGACGCGGGTACGGCCATGCACGATCAGCTTGCCGATCAGGCTGTCGTAGTAAGGCGGGATTCGGTAGCCCTGATAGGCGCCCGAATCGACGCGCACGCCAAGGCCGCCCGGCGCATGGAAATGCGTGATCGTGCCCGGGGAGGGGACGAAGGTACGCGGGTCTTCGGCATTGATGCGGCACTCGATCGCGTGGCCGGAAAACACGATGTCTTCCTGCTGGACCGAGAGACCGCCGCCGGAGGCGACGCGGATCTGCTCGTGCACGAGGTCAATGCCGGTGATCGCTTCGGTGATCGGATGCTCGACCTGAAGACGGGTGTTCATTTCGATGAAATAGAACTCGCCGTTCTCGTAGAGGAACTCGACCGTGCCGGCGCCGCGATACTTCAGCTTCTTCATGGCGTCGGCGCAGATCTGGCCGATCTTCATGCGCTGGTCGACGTTGAGGGCCGGCGAATTCGCCTCTTCCCAGACCTTCTGGTGACGGCGCTGCAGCGAGCAATCGCGTTCGCCGAGATGCACCGCATTGCCGGCGCCGTCGCCGACGATCTGGATTTCGATGTGGCGCGGCTTGGAGAGGTACTTCTCCATGTAGACGGCGTCGTTGCCGAAAGCGGCAAGCGCTTCGGTGCGGGCCGTCGCAACGGCCTCTTCGAGGTCCGCCTCGCTGCGGGCGACCTTCATGCCGCGGCCGCCGCCACCGGCGGTCGCCTTGATCAGGACCGGGAAACCGATCTTGCGGGCGACTTCGAGCGCGTTCTCCGGCTTCACTTCGCCGTCGGAACCCGGAACGACCGGGATGCCAAGTTCCTGCGCCGTCTGCTTGGCGGTGATCTTGTCACCCATGATGCGGATGTGTTCCGCCGTCGGGCCGATGAAGGTGATGTCGTGCGCTTCGAGGATTTCGGCGAACTTGGCGTTTTCCGACAGGAAGCCGTAGCCCGGATGCACGGCGTCGGCACCGGTGATTTCGCAGGCGGCGACGATCTGGTGAATGTTCAGATAGCTATCGCGCGAGGGCGGCGGGCCGATGCAGACGCTCTCGTCGGCGAGGCGAACATGCATGGCGTCGGCGTCGGCCGTGGAATGAACGGCGACCGTGGCGATGCCGAGTTCCTTGCAGGCACGAAGCACGCGAAGGGCGATTTCGCCGCGATTGGCAATGAGAATTTTCGAGATCATCGCCGCGCCGCCTTATTCGATTACGATCAGCGGTTCGCCATATTCGACGGGGGCTGCGTCCTGGACGAAGATTTCGGTGACCTTGCCCGAGCGCGGAGCCGGGATCTGGTTCATCGTCTTCATCGCTTCGATGATGAGGATCGTCTGGCCTTCCTTGACCGTGGCACCGACCTCAACGAAGGGGCGGGCTCCCGGTGCGGGGGACAGGTAGGCAGTGCCGACCATCGGCGCGGTCACGGCATTCTTCGATGCGCGGGCGCTCTCGGCGGCGGGAGCGGCAACGGCGTTTGCCGGGGCGGCCGCTGCGGCGGGCATCTGGTAAGCCGGCATCTGCGGCATGGCCATCGGCATCGCAACCGGCGTGCCGTTGCGCGAAACGCGAATGCGCAGGTCGTCCTGCTCGACTTCGATCTCGGTCAGATCGGTGTCCTTGAGAATATTGGCGAGATCGCGGATCAGCGCCTGGTCGATACCTGGTTTCTTGTCAGCCATGGAATATGAGCCTCTTGTGTTCTTTTTATTTCGACGGATTTGTCAGGTTCTTTAGCGCATGCAGCGCAAGAATGTAACTCTGTGCGCCGAAGCCGCAGATGACGCCCTTGACGGCGGGTGCGATCATCGACTTGTGGCGGAACTCCTCACGCGCATGGATGTTCGAGAGGTGCAGTTCGACGACCGGAATGCCGATGGCGCGGATGGCATCATGAAGTGCGATCGACGTGTGGCCATAGGCAGCCGGGTTGATTGCAACGCCTGCGGCGACGTTGCCGGCCTCGTGCAGCCAATCGACCAGCGTTCCCTCATGGTTCGACTGGCGGAAATCGACGTCGAAGCCGAGCGCCTTGCCTTCCGCCTTGCACATGGCCTCGATGTCGGCCAGCGTCTGCCCACCATAAATACCCGGTTCGCGCTTGCCCAGCGCATTCAGGTTGGGGCCGTTCAGCACGAAAATGGTCGATGGCATAAGGGATTCCGGTCCGGTCATGGAGGGTTACCTATAGACTGATGGTCCCGCGAGGAAAAGCCCTTTGGGCCCCCGCGGGATTTGTCCACAGTCATGGGAAGGTTTGTCAGCAGGCTGTCTTGCCGCATTCGCGCATATTGGCGACCTTGCCTTCGATCTCCTCGGCGCCGACTGCTCCGAAGACCGCTTCGTTGCCGATGACGTAGGAAGGCGTTCCGGTGATGCCGAGGTCGTTGGCAAGGCTGTAGGCCTCGCGCACGGCCGCGTCATGCGGCTCCTTTTCCATCTTGGCGCGCAGGTCCTTTTCGGAAACGCCGAGCTTGGCGGCAACCGCAAGCGCCGTCTCCTCCGTGGCGCGGTCCTCGCCGCCGAGCAGCGCCCGGTGGAAGTCGCCGTATTTTTCCGGAGCGACCAGGCGGAAGGCGGCGCTCACCTTGTGGGCGGCCAGCGAATCCGGGCCGAGGATCGGCAGTTCCTTCAGCACAAAGCGCACGTTCTTGTCCTTGGCGAGGATGTCGTCCATGTCGGAAAGCGCGCGTTTGCAGTAGCCGCAATTGTAGTCGTAGAACTCGACGACGGTGACGTCGCCCTTGGGGTTGCCGAGCACCATGTCATAGTCGGAATTGAAGATCGCCTTCTTGTTCTCAGTGATCGCGCCTTCCGCCGCTTCCTGCTGCTTGGCGCGCTGCTTCGTCGTCAGCGCCTCCTGGACCTCGAGCATGATCTCCGGATTGGCGATCAGGTATTCCTTGATGAAGGCGCCGATCTCTTCCTTCTGCTTCGCGTCGAGCGCGAACGCGTTTTGGGGCAGGCTGACCCCGGCCACGAACGCTGCGAGCGTCCCGGCGGCAATCATCTTGGTGCTGAAGTTCATTTCTACCTCGTTGTCCTTGCGTATCCTGTGTGTCGTCCATCGCGTGTCGCCGGGTCAACCGGCTGTTCTGAGTGACAACAGGATTCCTCGTATCCGCAATATGCCGGCAGCATAGGGTGGGTGTTGCGGAAACGAAACGGCAAAATCGGCGGAAATACGGCACTCGCGGACTTGTGAAGGTCATTTTCATCGGGCAAAGGGCTGGAGAACAGCCGCATATCGAGGATTTTCCGTTGGTAGATTTGTCAAAACGCAGTGCCGTCGAACCTTTCCATGCGATGGACGTACTGGCGGAGGCGACTCGTCGCCGCGACGCCGGCCACCCGGTGATCTCGATGGCGGTCGGGCAGCCTGCCCACCCGGCGCCCAAAGCAGCTCTCGACGCTGCGCGCAAGGCGCTTGAGCATGGCAGGCTCGGCTATACCGACGCGCTCGGCACCTTGTCGCTGCGCACAGCAATCGCCCGGCACTATGAAAAACGCCACGGCATCGCGCTCGATCCGCAGCGGGTGGCGGTCACCTCCGGCTCATCCGCCGGCTTCAATCTCGCCTTCCTGGCTCTCTTCGATCCCGGCGACTGTGTTGCCATTGCGCGGCCGGGCTATCCAGCCTACCGCAACATCCTCGCAGCCCTCGGCCTGACGGTCGTCGAGGTCGAGGCCAATGCCGAGACCGGCTTCACTCTGACGCCTGAAAGTCTTTCACGTGCCGCTGCGAAATTAGGCCGTCCTTTGAAAGGCGTGCTTTTGGCGAGCCCGGCCAACCCCACCGGCACCGTGACGGGCAGGGCCGGCCTCAAGGCGCTGGCTGACTATTGCCGAGCCGAATCGATTGCCTTCATCTCCGACGAGATCTATCACGGGCTGACCTTTGCCGGCGAAGAGGCAAGCGCGCTGGAGGTGACCGACGAGGTGATCGTCATCAACTCCTTCTCGAAATACTATTGCATGACCGGCTGGCGGATTGGCTGGATGGTGCTGCCGGCCGACAAGGTGCGCGGTTTCGAGCGCATCGCCCAGAGCCTCTACATCTCGCCGCCCGAGCTCTCGCAGATTGCGGCAGAAGCAGCACTCGACGCCCATGAGGAACTCGACCGCTACAAGACCGCCTATGCCGCCAACCGGGACATGCTGATGAAGCGGTTGCCGGAGATCGGCTTCTCCATCGCCTCGCCGATGGACGGCGCCTTCTACGCCTACGTGGATGTCACGCGCTTTACCAATGACAGCATGGCCTTTGCCAAGCGGATGCTCGCCGAGATCAATGTCGCGGCGACCCCTGGATTCGACTTCGATCCGCTGGAAGGGCACCGCACGATGCGCTTCTCCTATGCTGGTGCCGAGGCCGACATGGTCGAGGCGATGGACAGGATCGGACGCTGGCTGGCGTGACCGCCTGAGCGAACGGGCAGGGGCAAAGCCCCTTCTGTCATCCGTCTATAGGAAAAGGCCCGGATCGCTCCGGGCCTTTCGTATTTTCAGAGTTTGGTACTTGCAGCGCGGCTTAGAAGAAGCCGCGGCGCTGCCACCAGCCACCCTTTTTCGGCTTGGCCGGCTCTTCCTCTTCGGGCTTCGTCGCGCTCGACGTTACCACCGGTTCGGAAGCGATCTTCGAAAGGTCGCGGTTGGCGCGCACCGGTTTGGTCTCGGCAAGGTCGGCCGCAGCCTCTTCCACCGCTTCGACGGCCGGGTCGGCAACGGCGGGCTGGTCTTCGATCGCTGCCTGGGCAACTTCGTCGACGCTGACTGCCGGTTCTTCAGCCTTGACGGCTTTCTTGCGGGTGCGCTTCGGCTTGGCAGGCTTTGCGTCCGCCACCTCGACTTCTTCGGCAACCACAGCCGTTTCCTCGACAGCGACAGCCACTTCGACCTCGGCTGCAGCGGCCGGTGCCTCTACGGCTTCGGCTTCGTCTGCGCCATCGTCGCCGGCTTCCGCATCGGCATCGGCATCGAGCTGGCCTTCACCTTCGCCTTCCGGACGGTTGCGGCGGCCGCCACGCTTGCCCCGGCGGCGGCGCTTGCGCTTCTGATCGCCATCGGCGGTCGCGGCGTCCGCATCGACACCCTCGTCATCGCCTTCATCCTCATCGGAACCGTCGTCAGCATCGCCTGCCGATTCGGAAACCTGGAGGGCGCTGCCTTCGGCCTGCTGGCCACCCTTGCCGCGACGGCGGCGACGGCGCTTGCGCTTGCGTCCATTCTGATCGTCGGACTGGGCAGCAGCCTTCGGCTGTTCCTGGCGCTGTTCGCCGACGACTTCTCCTGCTTCTTCCTCGTCGAGATCCTCTTCGATCACGACGTCGTCTTCTTCCTCTTCCGGCTCGAAGTGCAGCAGCTGCTCGATCTTGACCGGGTTTTCGACCGGCTCGCCGCGATCGATCGCGAAGTGCTGGGCGCCGACATGGGCGTCAGCCTCGATGATGATCGAAACGCCGAAGCGGGCTTCGTAGTCCATGATCGTGCCGCGCTTCTGGTTGAGCAGGTAGAGCGCGATATCCGGGATGGTGCGCACGGTGATGTCGTGCGTCGTGTTCTTGAGCAGGTGTTCCTCGATGCCGCGCAGCACGTGCAGGGCGACGGAGGACTGCGAGCGAACATGACCCGTGCCGTTGCAGTGCGGGCAGGTCTGCATCGTCGATTCGAGCACCGAGGCACGAATGCGCTGGCGCGACATTTCGAGCAGGCCGAAATGCGAGATGCGGCCGACCTGGATGCGGGCGCGATCGTTCTTCAGGCAATCCTTCAGACGCTTCTCGACCGAGCGGTTGTTCCGCTTTTCTTCCATGTCGATGAAGTCGATGACGACGAGGCCGGCAAGGTCGCGCAGACGCAACTGGCGAGCCACTTCTTCGGCAGCTTCCAGGTTGGTCTGGAGTGCGGTGTCTTCGATCGAGTGCTCGCGCGTCGAACGGCCGGAGTTGACGTCGATCGAAACCAGCGCTTCGGTCTGGTTGATGATGATGTAGCCGCCGGATTTCAGCGTTACCTGCGGCTGCAGCATGCGGTCGAGCTGCGCTTCGATGCCGGAGCGCGAGAAGATCGGATGCACGTCGCGGTAAGGCTGAACCACCTTGGCGTGGCTCGGCATCAGCATCTTCATGAAGCCCTTGGCTTCCTTGTAGCCTTCCTCGCCGGAGACGATGATCTCGCTGATGTCCTTGTTGTAGAGATCGCGGATCGAGCGCTTGATCAGGCTGCCTTCCTCATAGACGAGGCAGGGGGCCGTGGAGTTCAGCGTCAGCGTGCGGACGTTTTCCCACAGGCGCATCAGATATTCGAAGTCGCGCTTGATCTCGACCTTGGTGCGGTTGGCACCGGCGGTGCGCAGGATCACGCCCATGCCCTGCGGCACTTCGAGGCCGCGGGCGATTTCCTTCAGGCGCTTGCGGTCCTGAAGGTTGGTGATCTTGCGGGAGATGCCGCCGCCGCGTGCGGTGTTCGGCATCAGCACCGAGTAACGGCCGGCAAGCGACAGATAGGTCGTTAGTGCAGCGCCCTTGTTGCCGCGCTCTTCCTTGGCGACCTGAACGAGCAGGATCTGGCGGCGCTTGATGACTTCCTGGATGCGGTACTGCTTGCGCGGCTTGCGAACCTGACGGTCCGGAACCTCTTCCATGGCGTCTTCGGCGCCGACGGATTCGATGATTTCCTTTTCGCCGTCGTGGCTGTCGTCGTCATCATCGTCGTCGTCATGGCGACGGCGGCTGTCGACATCCTCGGAAATGGCGTCGGTATCGACCATGGCAGCCATCTCGCCGCCATTGCTCTCGTCGCCATCGGCCGACGCGGCAGCGGCTTCTTCCGCAGCCTTGGCCTTGGTCTTGCGGGTGCGCTTCGGCTTCGCCTTCGGCTTTTCGGCCGGGGCTTCCTCTTCGACGACCGGTGCGGCGTCAGCGACGGCTGCGACCGGCTCGGCTTCAGCGTCAGCTTCCGTGACGATTTCGAGATCCACGGGAACGGAGAGTTCGCTTACCGGGGCAGGGGCGGTCTCGACATGCTCGATGTCGTCGTCGCGCCGCGCTTCTTCGGCTTCGGCCTTCAAGAGCGCCTGACGGTCGGCGAGCGGGATCTGGTAGTAGTCGGGGTGGATTTCGGCGAAAGCCAGGAACCCGTGGCGGTTGCCGCCGTAATCGACGAAGGCGGCCTGGAGCGAGGGCTCCACCCGGGTGACCTTCGCCAAGTAGATATTGCCGCGGATCTGCTTCTTGTGTTCCGACTCGAAGTCGAACTCTTCTATGCGGTTCCCGCGAACGACAACGACGCGCGTCTCTTCTGAATGAGACGCATCGATAAGCATTTTCTCTGCCATCTAAGCTGTGCTCCTCGGCGCGCCAGCGGAACGGGAGACAGACCTGCTTCCTTAGGAAGACTGCCAAACACGTCGGAAGGTGCGCCGGATATGAAAGTTCCTGTTTGGCGCAGGCGATGGTGCAGCAGCCAGACGACAGCCGGAACATGTGTGTCCCGGGGCCGCGCTACTTCTGACCGATACTGCTGAGTCAACATCAATGACCAAACAAGAATGCCAATGTCTAAGGTCTCATGAAGACCCGATGAATGCGCCCGCTTGCGGGCGTCGGTGAAAAATCACCATCAAGAACTCCGGCCACCGCCGGAAATTTGCGATCCAGTGTACGGGGAGGAAATGCAGCGACGGCGGATGAACATCTTGCGACCGCAATGCGATAAGTTAACCGGTCAATCCGGTTCGACCGCACCCTGGCGCCAAGCTTTGGAGAAGCTCCGGCTGCCCGGTCGACTGTTCTATCCCGTCAACACTTTCTCCTTGTGACGCTTTTATGTTTTCTATGTCACATTGGCAAGGGAAAAGCCCGTGCCGCCACAATAATGATCGATTCGCTTGTCCACGTGGAGTAGGTCGATAAACGGTAAATCGATTGTCCCCGCTGGCCGGGGAAGATGATCATTGTCAAGCATTGGTTAACCATAAGGGTTCATTGATCAACCTGTGCGTACAGCAGCCGTGCGTCGGCTGCTGTTTGGTTTTCTGAGAAAGTGGTGGAGAGCCCGAGGTGAGGCCTTTGGCGGTTTGTATGCGTGGTTCGCTGTTGTCTTTGATGTCGCGCGCGGGCAGGCTTCTGCTCGGAGCATCGCTGCTAGCCGGCGGTCTTCTTTGGAACGTGCCGGCGGCAGGGGCCGCCGAGCCGGGTCCCTTGCTCGCCTTTGCGGCACGGATCGCAGGTGACGATGCGCGCACGCGCGTCGTCGTCGAGTTCGATCGCAAACCGGAATTCTCCCTGCACTATGTCGCCGATCCCGTTCGTGTCGTGGTCGACCTGCCGGAAACGGCCTTCGGCCTGAAGGCGGACAGCCTTGAACCACGCGGCCTGTTCGATGCGATCCGCTACGGCGGCATGGGGGCGGGCAGTTCCCGCATCGTTTTTTCGGCAAAAGGCCCGGTCGCGGTCACCCATGCGGAAGTTGTCGCGGAAGAGGGGGGCAAGGGTTACCGCCTCGTGCTCGATGCCGAGCGCGTCGACCAGGCGCGCTTCGATGCGCTTCTCGGTGAGCAGCAGTGGACCGGATCGGTTGCCGCCACCAAGACCGACAGGCCGGTTGCCGTCGCCCCCACGAGGGAAGGCGGGCCGTTCATCATCGCGATCGATGCGGGCCACGGCGGCATCGATACCGGCGCGCTCGCCGGCGAAACGAAGACGGAAGAAAAGCACGTTACGCTCGCCTTCGCGAAGGATCTCGTCGAGGCCCTGAACAAGGGCGCCGGGATCGAGGCTTTTCTCACCCGCGACAAGGACGTCTTCCTCTCGCTTCCCCAGCGCGTGCAGATCGCCCGCAACAAGGGCGCCCATCTCTTCATTTCTCTTCATGCGGACGCGCTGCGCCAGAAGGACATCCGCGGCGCGACGGTCTATACCATCTCCGACAAGGCCTCCGACCATCTGGCTGCAAGCCTAGCCGCCCGCGAAAACTTGTCCGACGAAATCGCCGGTGTGCCGCTTCAGAGCGAGCCGGCGGAAGTGGCCGACATCCTGATCGATCTGACACGCCGCGAAACGCAGGCCTTCTCCGTCAACATGGCACGCGCCGTCGTTTCGTCCTTTGAGGGGCAGATCAATCTCATCAACAATCCGCACCGTTTCGCCGGCTTCCGCGTGCTGCAGGCGCCGGACGTGCCCTCGATCCTGCTTGAACTGGGCTTCCTGTCGAACAAGGAGGACGAAAAGCTGCTGCTCGACCCGGAATGGCGCAAGAAGGTTTCCGAGCGTCTTGCAGTCGCCGTGCAGCGCTACCGCGAGCAGGCCGTCGCCAGCGGCGGCTGACGTTTGAAGGCAGGTCCGGGAACGAAGTGATTTGTGTCGCCCCGGTAACAGCGCTATGCTTTTCAACGGGATGCGCACGGGATTATCGCATAACAGCCCTATTTTACGCACAATCCGGGACCTAACCGGAATTGCGCCCGGATTTGTTGAGAAACGAGTTGAAGCCCGGAGTTCCCCGCCATATGAGGAGCCGGGTTGGCGGGACGCTGCGACGCCAGACGATTTCGCGTGAAAGTGTTTGGTCGGGCCGCTGCCATAAAGCCGGCAGGACAGAGCATGGACTGTCAGTCGGGCGGTTCGGCAATTGGACGATAATTAAGGTACCGGTATCTGACTGATGATCAGGCTGATTGGATATTTTTTCGGGATTGGCGCGTTTCTGCTGCTGGGTGTGGCCGGAGCCGTGGCGCTCTATCTTGGTGTCGTCACCAAGGACCTGCCGGACTACGAGGTGCTGGCGAAATATTCGCCACCGGTGACCACGCGCTTCCACGCCGGCAACGGCGCGCTGATGGCGGAATATGCCCGCGAACGGCGCCTCTATCTGCCGATCCAGGCCATCCCGGATCGCGTCAAGGCAGCCTTCATCTCGGCGGAAGACAAGAACTTCTATCAGCATCCGGGCGTTGACATCACCGGTCTCGCGCGCGCCATCGCGGTAAACCTGCAGAACTTCGGTTCCGGCCGCCGCCCGGTCGGCGCCTCGACGATCACACAGCAGGTGGCCAAGAACTTCCTGCTTTCATCCGACCAGACGATCGACCGCAAGGTCAAGGAAGCGATCCTCTCCTTCCGTATCGAGCAGGCCTACAGCAAGGACCGCATTCTCGAGCTCTATCTCAACGAGATCTTCTTCGGTCTGAACTCTTACGGCATCGCCGGCGCCGCGCTGACCTATTTCGATAAGTCGGTGACCGAACTGACCATTGCCGAGACTGCCTATCTTGCAGCGCTTCCGAAAGGCCCGGCCAATTACCATCCGTTCCGCAAGACCGCAGCAGCGCTCGAGCGTCGCGACTGGGTGATCGACCGCATGGTCGAAAACGGCTACGTCACCAAGGCTGATGGCGAAGAGGCCAAGAAGCAGCCGCTCGGCGTCAATCCGCGCCGCGGCGGCGCCCATCTCTTTGCATCCGACTTCTTCGCCGAAGAAGTCCGTCGTCAGATCATCCAGAAGTACGGCGACAACGCGCTTTATGAAGGCGGCCTTTCGGTCCGCACGTCGCTTGACCCGCGTCTCCAGACCGCGGCACGCAAGGCCCTTCAGACCGGCCTGTTGACCTATGACGAGCGTCGCGGCTTCCACGGCCCAGTCAAGTCGATCGAGATCGGCGGCGACTGGGGCGAGCCGCTCGGTGCGGTCGTCGCCTTCAGCGACGTGCCCGAATGGAAGCTCGCCGTCGTGCTTTCCGTTGATGGCCAGGGAGCCGAGATCGGCATCCAGCCGGAGAAGGAAGCTTCGGGCAAGATCGTCGCCGAGCGTGTCACGGGACACATCTCCGCCAAGAACATGCAGTGGGCCTATCGTTCGGCCAACGGCGACCGCAAGTCGGCGAAATCGCCTGAAGGCGTCTTCGGCGCCGGCGACGTGATCTATGTCGAGCCGCTCGCCGAAAAGGGCGAATACCGTCTGCGCCAGCCGCCGAAGGTGCAGGGTGGCCTTGTCGCCATGGACCCGCAGACCGGCCGCGTGCTGGC
The DNA here is from genome assembly GCF_016919405.1 of Ensifer sp. PDNC004. Taxonomy (NCBI): domain Bacteria; kingdom Pseudomonadati; phylum Pseudomonadota; class Alphaproteobacteria; order Hyphomicrobiales; family Rhizobiaceae; genus Ensifer; species Ensifer sp. PDNC004. The sequence goes on along the minus strand of NZ_CP070353.1, from coordinate 1,429,066 downwards.
GATGGTCGGCGGCTTCTCCTATGGCCAGTCGGAATTCAACCGCGCGACCCAGGCGATGCGCCAGCCGGGCTCGTCGTTCAAGCCCTTCGTCTACGCAGCCGCACTCGACAACGGTTATACCCCGGCGTCGGTTATCCTCGACGCGCCGATCGAGATCGTCGCCGGCGGCCAGGTCTGGCGTCCGGAAAACTACGGCGGCGGCTCCGCCGGCCCGTCGACGCTGCGCCTCGGCATCGAGAAGTCGCGTAACCTGATGACCGTTCGCCTCGCCAACGACATGGGCATGAACCTCGTTGCCGAATACGCCGAACGCTTCGGCATCTACGACAAGATGCCGCCGCTCTTGGCGATGTCGCTGGGTTCGGGTGAAACCACCGTCCTGCGCATGGTTTCGGCCTATTCGGTTCTCGCCAATGGCGGCAAGCAGATCAAGCCGTCGCTGATCGACCGCATCCAGGACCGCTACGGCAAGACGATTTTCCGTCACGAGGACCGCACCTGCGACAACTGCAACGCCGGCGATTGGCAGAACCAGGAAGAGCCTGTTCTGACCGACAACCGCGAGCAGGTGCTCGACCCGATGACCTCCTACCAGATCACGTCGATGATGGAGGGCGTGGTGCTGCGTGGCACGGCTGCAGGCAAGATCAAGCTCGATCGTCCGGTTGCCGGCAAGACCGGTACCACCAACGACGAAAAGGATGCCTGGTTCGTCGGCTATACCCCCGACATGGTCGCCGGCCTCTATCTCGGCTTCGACAACCCGGCCCCGCTTGGCCGCGGCGCGACCGGCGGCAGCCTTGCCGTGCCGATCTTCAACGACTTCATGACCGAAGCGGTGAAGGGTACGCGCCCGAGCAAGTTCGTCGTGCCCGAAGGAATGAGCATGGTCGCCGTCAACCGCAAGACCGGCATGGCCGCCCAAGAGGGCGAGCCGGACACGATCATCGAGGCCTTCAAGCCCGGCACCGGTCCGGCCGACACCTTCTCGGTCATCGGCGGTCTCGACCAGTACGTGCCGCCGGAAGAGATCCTCAAGAATTCGCCACAGGCGAACCAGGCAGTGACCTCCGGTTCCAACGGCCTGTTCTAGTCCTTATACCCGTCACGCGATGCCCGCCGCCTTTACATCAGCGGCGGGCATCGCTATTTGACGCTCACTTTCCTATCGGTTCACAAGAAGCAGGATCATGCGCAGCGAAATCGAGAATATTGTCGACGAAATCAAGCAGGCCATAAGCCTGCTGAGGAGGCATCTTTGACTGGGATCAGGCGGTAAGACGACTGGACTGGTTGAACAACAAGGCGGAAGATCCGACCCTGTGGAACGATGCTGCGGAAGCGCAGAAGCTGATGCGCGAGCGTCAGCAACTCGACGACGGCATCAATGGCCTGCGTCGTTTCGAGCAGCAGCTCAACGACAACATCGAACTCATCGAACTCGGTGAGGAAGAGGGCGACGCGGCGATCATCGCCGATGCCGAACAGGCACTGCGCGTTCTCCAGGCGGAAGCGGCCAAGAAGCAGGTCGAGGCCATGCTCTCGGGCGAGGCCGACCAGAACGACACCTATCTCGAAGTGCATTCGGGTGCCGGCGGCACCGAGAGCCAGGACTGGGCCAACATGCTTCTGCGCATGTATACCCGCTGGTCCGAGCGCCAGGGATACAAGGTCGAGCTGATGGAAATCCAGGACGGCGAAGAAGCTGGCATCAAGTCCGCGACGTTGCTCGTCAAGGGCCACAATGCCTATGGCTGGCTGAAGACCGAATCGGGCGTACACCGCCTCGTTCGTATTTCGCCCTATGACAGCAATGCCCGCCGTCACACCTCGTTTTCCTCGATCTGGGTCTACCCGGTCGTCGACGATTCGATCCAGATCGACATCAACGAGAGCGACTGCCGCATCGACACCTACCGTTCGTCGGGCGCCGGCGGCCAGCACGTCAACACCACCGACTCGGCCGTGCGCATCACGCACATCCCGTCGGGAATCGTCGTGCAGTGCCAGCAGGAACGCTCGCAGCACAAGAACCGGGCGAAGGCCTGGGACATGCTGCGTGCCCGTCTCTATGAAGCCGAACTGAAGAAGCGGGAAGATGCCGCAAACGCCGAAGCCGCGTCGAAGACCGACATCGGCTGGGGCCACCAGATCCGCTCCTACGTCCTTCAGCCTTACCAGCTAGTCAAGGATCTGCGCACCGGCGTCGAAAGCACGGCACCGGGCGACGTTCTCGATGGTGAACTTAACGAGTTCATGGAAGCAGCCCTTGCACACCGCGTTGCCGGTGGCGCGGATGCCGTCGTGGATGATTTGAACTAAGGCTGACAGCGGTCTGCCGAACTGAAATTGAAGAGGGCCGGATGTTCACATCCGGCCCTTTCTTTTGCTCAGTTGGAAGCGCGCTCGATCTTGATGTCGCCGAGATCATCGATGAGCACGGTCCAGCTCTCAGGTTCTCGCACCGACGGGTCGGTCTTCAGATAGACGGTCGCAAACATGCCGGGCTGTGCGGTGACGCCGGTCGATGTCTCCGGACGGATGTCGGTGACATAGGCCTTGAGCGCGGAGAATTCTTCGAGTTCCGCCGACGAAATCACCACGGGGCCGGCCGAGGTCGCTTCCACCTGCTGCAAATGGACCTGGGCGGTTCCGTCCGCCTGGCGAAGCGCGATCAGCTTGTAGTAGCCGCGCCGGGAGTCGCCCGGCTTCTCGGCGGCGGCGTTCGGGTCGAGTGACGACAGCGGCTCTCCACTTTCCTCCCAGTAGCCGGTGCTGGTCACGAAGGTTGCCTCAGGCGGAACGATGTTGGCATCCTGAGCCTTGGCGCCGGCGCTGCTAAAAATCAGGAACAGCGCGAGGAGGGCGGATCTGTGCATTGGGTCGTCGTCCTTAAGGCGGCGGCTCGGCTGCCGTTTGCTGCGGGCCGGCGGAGACCTGGCCGGCAGGATGATACCATAGGTCGCGCGGAGAACGTGCGCTCAGTTCGAAAATTGCTCGGCCAGGATGCGGTCCGACCAAGAATGATCGGGATCCGAAAGGATACGCGCCGTCATGTTTTCCGATTCGGCGATCTTTACCCTGACCACCGACTTTACTTCCTGATGGTCCGCCACGGCGTTCACCGGCCGCTTGTCGGCCTCGAGGATTTCGATCTCGACCGTGACATGGTTCGGCAGGAGCGCACCGCGCCAGCGGCGCGGGCGAAAGGCGCTGACCGGGGTCATCGCCAGAAGCGGGGCCTCGAGCGGCAGGATCGGTCCGTGGGCGGAGAGATTGTAGGCGGTGGAGCCGGCCGGGGTGGCGACCAGCAGCCCGTCGCAGGTCAACTCCTCCAGCCGTGTCTTGCCATCGATCAGAACGCGAAGCTTTGCTGCCTGGTAGGACTGGCGGAAGAGGTAGACCTCGTTGATTGCAAGTGCCGTGAAGCTCTCGCCATAGACGTCGGTCGTCTGCATCTCCAGCGGATGAAAAGCGTTCTCGACCGCCTGGCAGATCCGGTCCGTCAGGTTCTCGGTGCTGTAGCGGTTCATCAGGAACCCGACAGAGCCACGGTTCATGCCATAGACCAGCTTGCCGCTGTTCATTGTCTGGTGCAGCGTCTGCAGCATGAAGCCGTCGCCGCCAAGCGCGACGATCACATCGGCTTTCGACGGATCATGGTCGCCATAGATCGCCTTGAGATCAGCCGCAGCCTTTTGTGCCTCTTCCGCGGGCGAGGCGAGAAAGGCGAAGGAATTGAACGTTCGGGCCATGAAATTCTAGTCCGCTCGATATGTTATGCGCCGCCAGCGGCAATCTTTCTCCATCGTTTCTGGCATGGCCCGGAACCGAACGCATCTGAAAAATTGGGAGAATTCGCAATTTTGCTTTACACCACATGAGATTATGGTAACTCCCACCAAAGCAAGTGCCCTTATAGCTCAGTTGGTAGAGCGGCTGATTTGTAATCAGTAGGTCGGGAGTTCGAGTCTCTCTGGGGGCACCACTTCATTTCTTCCCCATTGGTTCTTCCGAGTTTTTGGCCGCTACCGTGCCGGATTTTGATTGTTCGGGGCGTTGCTGCGGATACACCGTCAACGCAAAGCGAGCCGTCAGTCACGCATCGCAAAGATGGCCATGAACACAGGCGTGCCGATCACAACGCCGACAATCGAAAACAGCGGTCCATAGATCAGCGCGCTCAGCGGTATGCTGGCGGCGCATGCCGCAATGCCATCCTCCAGGCAGTTGTACGGCCCGCCCTCGAATATGTCGTAGACCGGCAGGAACAGTCCGGCGACGATCAGGCTGACAAGGAATGCCAGGACGGCGGAGACGATCAGTCTTCCAAGAGTTCTCATACTCCTGAACTATAGGGAGTCAGTGGTTTCGGCCACCGCCGATTGTACCTCCCGTTTTTGATAAGCGGCATATGAGCATTCTTCGGCTGCTTCTCGTGGAAAGGTCCTGATCATCGAACACGTTCTTTCAGCAGCGGCCAAGGCCAGCTTCGCCAAACCCGCAGTGCTGGCGCCGATCCGATGGGCGTGCGTTTTGCTGTGCGGTTTTATCGTTTGGAGCCCCGCCAACGCGCAGGAGGGATCCGATTGGGCGGAGATGAGTTCGGGCGCGACGCAAGTTTCCGGCTTGGGGTCGGTCCGGTATTCCGTGGGATACAGCAACATCGGCTATGACCACTTTCGTTCGGAGATCGTGGTTGAGTGGCGTGACGGCGCTAAGCGGACGCAGACGATCTACGAAGGCATCTACGACAGGCCGCCTGCAAAGGTCTGGGGTGTTCAAGGCCATCTTTGCGTTTCGATGCAAGCTTGCGCCCGGTATGAGGACGCCTGCACGGCGCAGGTGATCGCCTACCGATATGACGCCGGCGCCAGATCCTTTGCCGAGCTTGAAAACGGCGAGCAGTGCAGCCGATGACATGCGGCGCCGTCCCCGGTCGGAGTAAGCGGTCAACGTTTGATCGATGAGCGGCTCCACGCATCTTCACTTCGACACTGATACGTCGCGACCGCAGCCAGCCATGCACAGGCCCTCGACGTCGAGATCGTAACGCCAGTGCTGTCCGAGTAATGGTTCACGATCCGCGATCCCGACGGCAATGCGCTGATGATCTGTCGGTACTGATCGGAAAGCCGCACTGCTGCGGCATCAGATGTCGAAGGACGGCCCCATGCGCACCGGAACCTCGCGGCATTTCTGCAGGGCGTTGAGCAGGTTCTCGGCCAGATAGTCGATCAAGGCTCTTGTCGCCGGCAACATGCCCTGGCGGGACGGGAAGACGAGGTGCACGACAACGTCGTTCGACGTCCATTC